>CAVTYD010000003.1:0-1015234 GCA_963738945.1 uncultured Acidobacteriota bacterium | reverse complement strand
GGACTCGCTCTTCGCCCTCGGCTCTTCGCTCGCCGCTGACGCGCCACTCGTTAGGCCGCTTTCGGAGCAGTTCCGTGCGGAGAAGGAGGGAAGACCATGGCCAATGTTCTAGCGGTGGCCGGTCCGGGCTCGAAGTACAGCCTCCCGGGCGCTAATGCCGCCGGATTCTGGGCGGGCCTCTGGCATGGGTTGATCTGTCCGATCACGTTTATCGTGAGTCTCTTCACCGTAAACGTTCGGATTTATGAGATCCATAATCGAGGCCGGTGGTACGACTTTGGTTTCATACTCGGAGCCTCGTGTGCCTTTGGAGGCAGTGGCTCTAGAGCGGCCACAGGGCGATGGGTGTGACGCGGCCCAACACGCGCGTGCAGCGGCCGCCTCTTCGCTCGCCGCTGACACGCCACCCGTTAAGCGGCTTTTCGCATTGTCGGACTTGCCGTTGCGATCATCGTGGCTTGTGCAGTCCGTGCCGCGCTCGCCACTCCCGTCGAACCGCCGGAGCCGTTCGAGACGTCCTTGCCACGGTTCGTGGCCGACAAGCACTTTCGACAGCAGAGGACCACGAATCCTCTAACGGCTCACCTCGGAAACACGTGCGAGGAAGACTGGAAGACCGAGAGGTGGCCTCGGTCCCGGGTCATGAAGGCGGACGTTCACCCTTTTGCCAGCCGCGCAATTAGCGGTAGATGGCCTGTCCGAGGAGGTTAAGAAGCTCGCCGCTACCAGGATCGAGGTATTCCAATTCAGAGATGAGGCGGATAGCTATCTCGTCACGTACCGGTTCGAGCTTAGAAAGGGAGCGTGGTTCCTGACGTGGTTTGAGGACGGATCGTGTTGATCGACGAGCCGCCTAACTAATCTGCGCGTGCAGCGGGCTCGCTCATCGCCTTCGGCTCATCGCTCGCCACTGACGCGGCACCCGGTAGGCCGATCGCTGAAAGGCACAACCAGACGAGGCGAGGAGAAGTGCAAGTGAAACTCAACGTTATCCTGACGATCACCTCTTTGCTGTCGATTCTCCTCATGACGTTTCACCTGACGGACGACATCGTCCATGGGATGGAGCCCGGAGGTCTTTCGAACCTCGTTGTAGGAGTGCCAGTCCTGGTCGCGTGGCTGTACGGAACGCTGGTCCTCGCTCAACGGCGATCGGGTTACGTCATCATCTTCCTCGGGTCTCTCGTTGGGGCGATCGTCCCCGTCATCCACATGAAGGGCGAGGGAGTCGGCGAGATCGCCAAGACCAACGGAGGATTCTTCTTTGTGTTTACTCTTCTCGCGCTCGGCGTGACCGCGGTTTTCTCTCTCATCCTTTCGGCGCTCGGACTGTGGGGCCTGCGACGGGGCCAGCCCCGGTAGGGTGGCACCGCTATGAAGAACTTGCGGCCTAACACGCGCGTGCGGCGGACTCGCTCGTCGGCCTCGCCTCCTCGCTCGCCGCTGACCCGCCACCCGTTAGGCCGCTCCAATCTCGCTTCGGCGTTCCGGGTTATCGCTCCATTTGTGATCGGCGCAACGACAGCATTGTGCCGCTCTGTATCGCCCGAGCAGCCCTTCGACGTTGGGGCCGGGGGGTTACCGTCTTTTTCTGGGACGTGGAAAGGTGGGCTCGGCGAGAAGAAAGCCGGCAGTTGCGATCTCGCATTGCGAAACGACTGGCGGTTCAGGACGACGGAGTTAACTCACACGATTAGAGCGGAGAGGCTCGTGGAGCCGGATGGTGCGTTCACGTTGCGCCAATTCATGGATGACGACACGGAGCCCACGGAGTGGTCGGGGGTGGTCGACTCTACGCTTCGGGTGACAGGTGTCCTGGTGACGCAAGCGGCTTGCAAGGGAGCGGACCATGAAAGCCACACAAATCTGAGCGGCCGAGTCGTCCGTGGGGCGAACGAACCTGTCCTTCGCCTCTCGGGTCAGCAGATCACCTGCCCGGATCTTGGATGCGTCTTCGACTCGAGTTATGACCTCACGAAGCAGAAATAGCGGTGCGGCCCAACACGCGCGTGCAGGGGACTCGCTCCTCGCCGTCGGCTCTTCGCTCGCCGCTGACGCGCCGCCCGTTAGGCCGCGGCGCGCATTATGAAACTCTGGAGGGTACATATGGAGATCCGGAAGCCCGAAGCCTCGCTAATTCGCGCGGGGTTCCTTCTCTTGACGCTCGCACTCCTCACAGGCTTTGCGATACCTGCGTTTCTCAACCAGAAGATGGCCCTGGCAGCCCACGTCACGGGCATCCTGAACGCGCTGGTCTTGATAGCTCTCGGTCTTTCCTGGGGCCTCCTCGCGGTCGGAACGCTTCAGGCCAGACTCACGCGGGGCACTTTTCTTTACGCCACGTACGGCAGCTGGGGTGCCTCATGTCTCGCGGCCGCCTGGGGAACCAATCGGCTAACACCTCTGTCAGGAGCGGGGTATGGCGCCGCACCGTGGAAGGAGTCGGTGTTGCAGGTGCTCCAGGTGTCGCTCACTGTCGCGATTCTCGCCGGGGCTGTTTCGGTTGTCTATGCGCTTCGCCCAAGGCCAGTTGCCAACTAGGCGGGGACAGAGACTGGCATCAGGCGGCCTAACACGCGCGTGCAGCGGACTCGCTCATCGCCTTCGTCTCTTCGCTCGCCGCTGGCGCGCCACCACGTAGCCCCGGCCAGCCTGTGAGCCAGGCCGGCCGGGGCGAGCAGCGCGCCGAGGTCAGCCATGAGGACCGATTGCCCACTCGCTGATGCCGTGCCACGAGGGATCGAGGTCGAGACCAATGAGCCCGGCGGCCGACCGCGAGATCGACGAGTTCATGACCGTCCCACGACCGCGCCCAGGGTGACGAGAAGCTCGTCCAGTTGCTCGAACGTCTCTCCCATCGCATCCGCCGCCCCGGTGCCGGCGGCGTCGAGAGCTTCCTTCGAGGGATAAAGCTCGTGCATGGCCAGCAACGTCTTGCCGCCTTTTTCCGCGAAGGTCACCGTCGTGACGGAACCCTCGTCACTTTCCTCATTGGTCCAGACGAGGCGCGAGTGCGGTGTTACTTCCTTGTACGTGCCGAAGAACGCCGCCTTTGAGTCCCCGTGTGCGAACTCCAAACGGTACCTCCCCCCGACACGAACATCCATTTCGCAGGAAAGCAGGGACATTCCCATCGACTTGGGCACCCACCACTGCCTGAACAGCTCGGGCTTGGTCCACGCCTCGAACACGAGGCGCGCCGGGCCGTTGAAGGTGCGCGTGACGACGAGCTCACGCTCGGACTTCCGCTCCACGGTCGTGCGGTTCTTCATCGGTGTGGCCTCACTCTCTCTTCTTGCGTCCATCGGTCATCTCCTTCCGTTTCAATTCCTCGACAACCTTGTCCAACTCGTCGAAGCGTGCGTCCCAGAGCTGGCGGTACCTCTCGAGCCATGCCGTCTCTTCCTCCAATCGGCGCGGGCCGAGCTTGCACGTCCGCACACGCCCGAGCTTCTCCGTGGTGACGAGCCCGGACTGCTCCAGGACGCCGACGTGCTTCTTCATGCCCGTGAGGGTCATGTGGAACTTCTCGGCGAGGGCCGTGATCGAAGCGTCGGAACGTCCCAGCTGCTCCAGAACGCCGCGTCGGGTGGCATCCGAGAGCGCGGCGAACGAGGCATCGAGGCGGGCTCGCATATACTGAACCATCAGGTTCAGTATAGTACGCACGGAGGTGGCATGCAAGGGGACCGCGGGCTGCCTTTTCGACGGCGGCCGCCCCCGAGGGCGCGCTTCTCTTCTCGGAGACAACCGACCTGCGGGCGGCGGCTCGGCGCCCGAAATCGAAGATCCCATCTCAGGATGGGAAGCGGTGAGATGATCGGGGTGTCCCAAACTGAGCACGCGGATGAGCGAGCGTGGCGAGAGCCTCGACCCAGTCAGGATGCTAAACGTCGCATCGTGGCGGAAGCTGCGGGCCTCGCGCCGGAGAGTTCAGGGCGGTCCAGAGTCCGAGAATGTGCGGCCTCCGAACATGCGCGTGCAGCGGACTCGCTCGTCGGCTTCGGCTCCTCGCTTGTGCGGTATCCTAGGCGGACGCCGTGGCTGTAGGCTCATGAAGCGAGTCACGAGAGTTACCGCCTTCTATCTCGGCACCGTCGTTGTCGTCATGTTGCTTGCGTTCCTGATATTTCCGCGTTCCGCCGTAACGGCCTTCGCGCTGGCTCCCGGCCTTGCGCTCGCCCCGGTGCTCGGGCCGATCATGCCGGGCGGCGTCATCGACCGGCTCGTTCCTGAGGGTGGTCCGGGAGCCGCGGTTCTCCTCTTCTTGGTAGGAGCGTGCCTGGCTTGGGGCGTGATCGGTGGAGCGATCGCGGAGCTTGTGGCCTGGCGCTTGCGCGTGAGAAGAAGGGGCGCCGCCTAACATGCGCGTGCAGCGGACTCGCTCATCACCTTCGGCTCTTCGCTTGCCGCTGGCGCGCCACCCGTTAGACAACGCAAAGAGAGGTCGACATCCATGAACATCTTCGAGAAGGTTGCGACTTTCCTCCTCAGACTCCTCGGGGCCTGGGCGATCTATCAAGGCCTCGACGGCATCGTGTGGTACGAGCTCTATCACTTCCGGATCTGGACTCCCACACAGGGTTACTCGGTGAGCTGGGCGATAGCTGGTCTCATCAAACTCGCCGTAGGTGTACTCATATTCGTGTTCAGTCGACAGCTTGGCAAGTTGGTCGGTGGCGACCTTGGGCAGGATGGCGGCGTTGCCTGACACGCGCGTGCAGCGGACTCGCTCGTCGGCTTCGCCTCCTCGCTCGCCGCTGACGCGCCACCCGTTGGGCCGCCTCGAGTGGCTGGCCGGCATGGTCACGTGTGTCAAGCGGCCCTGGAAGAATCAACCGGCTCAGCAAGCCCCGTCCGGCCATGGGCCGAACGAAGTGGAAGGCCGGCGGCGACGTCCGGCGTTCAGATTACCGGATCGTCGCATTCGATCGAATGCGTCACACGCCACAGCAACTTACGGGCAGGGAGTACGTACTTGTCTCAGCGGGCGTTCGCGTCCGAACCCTGAGGTGACGCCAACTGCAGCCCGGACGGAGTGAGACGATGAAGATTAGCCGCCGATCCTTTCTCAAAGCTGCAGCAGCAATCGGTGCTTCGCTCGCATGGGTCGGACCGGCTCGAGGTTCGCGTGTCCGCTGGCATGAGCGGCGTGATCTCTATCCCCAGGGGGTCGCCTCGGGCGATCCCGATCCGCACAGCGTCATCCTGTGGACGAGGCGTCCGTTCGCCGAGGGCACACGCCAGCTCCTGACCGTCGAGGTCGCCGAGGACGAGGCATTCCGCCGAGTCATTGCGCACGCGCAGGCACCGGTCTCGAGCGCCGCGGACTGGACCGCGCGCGTTCTGATCGGCGGACTCGAGCCGGCGCGCACCTACTGGTATCGGTTCACCGACACCGACGGAAACGGCAGCCGGGTCGGCCGCACGATCACAGCGCCGTTGCCAAACGATCCGCGCACGGTGAACTTCGCGTTCGTGAGCTGTCAGGATGTCAACGAGGGCAAGCTCAACGCCTATCGCCGGATGATTTACGAAGATGAACGCGCTCCCGCCGCCGAGCAGCTCGGCTTCGTTCTGCACCTGGGCGACTTCATCTACGAGGTGGTCGAGTATCCCGACGAGGTGAAGAGCACGCTACGACCGCACGATCTACGAGGTGGCGCGCATCCCGGACGGCCACAAGGTCGGCAACTTCCACATACCGCTGACCGTCGACGGCTACCGCGCCATCTACAAGGGCTATCTCGCCGATCCCGACCTCCAGGACGCGCGCGCGCGCTGGCCGTTCGTCGCCATGTGGGACAACCACGAATTCTCGTGGCAGGGCTGGCAGAGCATCGTCAAGGCGGGGTCGTTCGAGCAGCCCGGCCAGAGCGTCAAGGTCGCGGCGAATCAGGCCTGGTTCGAATACCTCCCCGCGCGTGTCGCTCCGCCGAGCGGGTTGCTCGAGCGCTTCGATCCACCCGCTGTCAAGGACGTTCCGATCAAGGAGTTCGGACAGCGATGGGCTGGGGATGGAACCGAACAACCTGACGGCGATCAACAGCCTCAAGGGCTACCGGGCGCTGCGGTACGGCCGGCACCTGGACCTGATCATCACCGACCAGCACAGCTATCGGAGCGCGGACCCCTTCAGCGATCCGTCTCTCGAGAAGCTCGGCGGCGACGAGTTCATCGGAATGTTTCCCGAGTCTGCGATGCAGGTTCTCGACGGCGGGCGCGGCTTCAACGGCGGCAATCCTCCTCCGGAAATCCGGTTCAACGATGCGCATGTCCCCAACCCGCAACGGAGCGCGCCGCCGCAAACGATTCTCGGAGCGGAGCAGAAGGCATGGTTCAAGGACAAGCTCAAGAGCTCCACGGCGACGTGGAAAATCTGGGGCAACTCGCTGGGCGCGCTCGGATGTGCGCGCCGACCCGCAGAACCTGCCGGCGGGTCTCACCAAGGAGTCCTGGCCCGCGAACACGTTCGCAGTCCCTGGGCGGGGCCGACTACGGCACGGCGTACGCGGAGCGTGCCGAAATCTACAATCTCGTGCGCGACGCGAAGATCACCGGCTTCGCCATCGTCTCGGGCGACCGCCACAGCTTCTGGGCCGGCTACGCGACTGCGGAACTTCCGCCCGGCAAGTTCGAGCCGGTCGGCTTGAGCTTCGTCGGCGCGTCGCTCGTCAGTCCCGGCACCATGGAGGCCTACTGAGCACACACTTCCGAAGGACGCTCCGCTGCGACCGCTGTTTCTCGCCGACAGAGGTGCGGGGGCGAAGCCGGACTGGACCTTCAACATGCTGCTGAAGCACGGCGTCCGTTCCTGCCTCGAATATGCCAAGAGCTTCGACCTCGAGCGCGCACGGTCGCTGTCCAACCCGGATCTCGCTCCGCACCTCGAGTTCGTCGATCTTGGAGGACACGGTTATGCGAAGGTCCGATTGTCGGCCGATGAGATGCGCACCGAGTTTGTCTGCATCCCGCGTCCCATTGCGCGCAGCGAAAGACCGGACGGCGGGCCCATCAGGTATCGGGTCTTACACACGGCTGCACTGTGGAAGAGCGGAGAGCGCCCGCAGCTGAAGACATCGGTGCTCGAAGGCGACGTTGGCCTGGCGATGTGACTGCTCATCGCTTTCGGCTCTTTCGCTCGCCGCTGACGCGCCAGCCGATGGGCGCTCGCACGAAACCGTCTGAGGGGTGAGGGAATGGTCACGCTACAGTTGGTTGCCACCAGTCTCGCGTGTCTCGGCTTTAGCGGTTTGTTTGGCGCGTCGCTCTATGACACCGTCGTGCTCGCGCCTAACCTCAAAGGCGGGCCGGCGGCTCTCGAGCACGGGCGATTGTTCATGGCAAATGCAACGCCGGCGAATCTCTTCCGCGTCCTGTCCCCCACAACACAGGTTCTCTTGCTCGTGGCCGTGGTGGCCAACTGGTCTGGCCCTGAGCGCAGATGGCCTCTGATCGGCGCACTCGTCGCCCTCGTGCTCTGTGACGTAATCACTTTTACGTACCACTATCCCCGACTCCGCATAATGTTCGACGCGCCGCTCAGAGTAGCGGCAGAGCGCGTGACGCTCGCGGCGAAGCAGTGGACCGCGGCGAATTACATACGTCTCGGGCTCTTGCTCGGAGGTTGGTGTGCAACACTGTTCGCCCTCATGCGGCTCGTGCAAGCGATGCATCCAGTGAGCCATGTGTAAGACGATGCGGATCAACAACGAGCCGGGTAGGCCGAAGGTGGACGTCGTAATGCGGACAACTCGCGGCCCGCGCGCAGGGAGCGCAGCAAGTCTTGCCAGGAGGCTCTGGCCTCTGGCGGTGCTGACCCTTTGGGCCGGCCCGTCCTATGCCGAGCCGGCACCCGCAGCACCGTCCTATCCGGCCATGGCGCCGGTCGGACAATATCGAATGGTGGATTCGGCGGCCGAGATCGCCCTGGCGCGTAGCGCAGCCCCTGCCTCGGTGGCGGACAAGGCCGAGATCCTGGTACTCGGTGCTGATGGCTATGAGACCGCGGTGAAGGGCACGAACGGATTCGTCTGCTACGTGGGCAGGTCCTGGGAGAACGATATTTCCAACGCCGAATTCTGGAACCCGAAGAACCGTGCTCCCGAGTGTGTCAACGCGGTGGCGGCGCGTTGGTATCTTCCTTACTATCTCCAGCGCACGCATTGGGTGCTGTCCGGCGTCTCAAGGGCCGAGATGGTCGATCGGACCAGGGCCGCGATCGCCGCGAAACAGATCACGGCACCGGAAGCCGGTGCCATGTGCTTCATGCTGTCGAAGCAGGGATATCTGGGTGACCGCGCCGGGGGCCCCTGGCGTCCCCATGTGATGTTCTGGGCCCCCCCGGGCCCGGGCTCGGAATGGGGGGCAGACCTTCCCGGCTCGCCCGTATTGTCAGCTCCCAGTGACCTGATGCCCTTCACCATTTTCTTCGTGCCGGTGAGTAACTGGTCGGACGGAACACTCGCGGAGCACGGCATCCACCACCACTAGAGCGCCGGTACCGAGATGGAACGGTCGACAGAACCCGACGACGCCTTGCCGCCCGACCGTCTTCGTCGTCCCAATGATCACACCATCCCGGCTGCCTTGCTCGCGATCGCATTGCGCCGTAAATCACCTGTGGGAGTTGTCGTCGGAGGAGGGACGCCCGGAGCCCGGCTTTCATCGTTCTCGAAGGACGGGAATGTCGGGACCAGGTCGACGGCGATGATGGATGAGGCCAGCGGTGGGCGCCGTGCTTTTGGAAACTCGTCAGGCGGCTTCAGGGGGAGGGCTGATGGTGGATTCGTCGTCGCTGCCTGACACGCGCGTGCCGCGGACTCGCTCGTCGCCTTCGGCCCCTTCGCTCGCCGCCGACCGGCTCCCCGGTGGGCGGCTCCGTGGCAGTCCTGTGAGCGCATGAGCGCCGCGGCGGAGGTCGTGATCGTCGCGTTTGGCCTCTCCCTCATCGCATTCCCCGGCGTGGCCTTTGCGAAACCGGCGATTGCCGAGACATTCCTGGCTGGGTTTGCGAGCTCAGCGCGAACGCACTACGTAGAGCAGGTCGTTCGCTTGCTGGTCGGAGCGGCACTTGTCGTACGCTCTCCGATGATGTGGCAACCCAAAATGTTCTGGCTCGTCGGGTGGGCCATCGTGGTTAGCTCCGCGGTATTGCTGTGCGTGCCGTGGCAGTGGCACCATCGGTTGGGAGAGCGGGTGCTACCGCTGGTCGTTCGACACCTCAGGTTGTACGCCGTCGGGTCATTCGCATTCGGCGCGCTGCTGCTTTACGGGCTTGTTGCCGGCGGAGCCGCCTGACGTGCGCGTGCAGCGGAGTCGCTCATCGCGTTCGGCTCTTCGCCCGGCGGTGACGCGCTGCCGTCAGACGTCCATCGAAGGGAAGGCGTGAAAATGCCGCGCGTTCGAGTCGAGGGCTTTACCATCTCGCTTGACGGTTACGGAGCCGGTCCGAATCAGGACATCGGGAATCCGCTCGGCGTGGGCGGGACAGATTTGCACCGGTGGTTAGTCCCGACACGGACGTTCCAACGGACCCTGTTTGGCGCCGACGGTGGCACAACGGGGATCGATGACGACTTCGCTGCGCGGGGCTTCAAGGATGTGGGCGCCTGGATTCTCGGCAGAAACATGTTCGGGCCGATTCGCGGTTCCTGGCCCGACATGAGCTGGAAGGGCTGGTGGGGAGACGACCCGCCCTATCACGTTCCAACTTTCATCTTGACTCATCACGCGCGCCCGCCCATCCCGATGGAAGGCGGAACGACCTTCTACTTCGTCACGGGCGGCATTGACGAGGCGCTTGACCGGGCGCGCGACGCCGCCAACGGAATGGATGTCCGCATTGGCGGCGGACCTGCCACGATCCGGCAATATCTTCGTGCGGGCCTCATCGATGAGATGCACGTCGCCATCTCGCCGGTCCTGCTTGGCGGGGGAGAGCGACTGTTCGAGGGGAGTGACGCGCGCGCTCTGGGATACGAATGCGTTCAGTTCGTTGCGTCCGGGAAGGCCGCCCATGTCGTGCTCCGGCGCCCAACGGCACGATGACGCCCGCTGTCTCTCGAGGTGGCGCCAGCTCGTGAACGCTCGCCAGCCCAGCCCCAACGCACAGTTGTCCGCGCTCCTGTCGCGGTTTCCCCCCGAGATCGTCGCGCTGGTGAAGCGATGCCTGCCCAAACTCCGCCGCGCCTTCCCCGGCTCCTATCAGCTCGTTTACGACTACTCCGGGTCTCTCGTCGTGGCGTTCGGTATGTCAGATCGCGGATACGAGGCCATCGTCGCCATGGCTATCTTTCCGCGCCGGGTCCGGCTTTACTTCGACAAGTCCCTGCCCGACCCAAAGGGTCTTCTCGAGGGCTCCGGCGGCAAAGTGCGCAGCGTGGCTCTCAAGGCCGCATCCGACCTCGATCACGGGGATATCCAGGCACTGATCAAGGCCGCGATCAAGCGCTCCGGAGTCACCTTTCCGCGCACCGGCTCGACCCGCACGGTCATCAAGTCGAAGGCGAAGAAGAAGAAGCGGAGACCCCGGAGAACCGGGCACGCCTGACATGCGAGTGCAGCGGGCTCGCACATCGCCGTCGGCTCATCGCTCGCCACTGGCGCGCCGCCCGCCAGGCGATGCGTGACCGGTCATGTCTCCATTTCCGCGGTCGAAGCTGTTGCGCGCAGTCCTCGCCGCGTCTGGCGTGGCGGCAATCGCTGCGGCCGCGTTCACGTACAGGATCAGCCTTCTCGTCGTGGCCTTTCTCTGTCTCCTGCCATTGGCGACTTCCCCTAGCCAGGCGGGTCGGGTGGCAGCTTCGCTCGAGACGTTCGAGGGGCGAACCGTCAGCGTTCTGGTCTGGGGTGCCCCGATTCGCAGGTCGGCCGCCGGTGATCTTCGCGTGGAATCGGTTGGGGCCGCTGGCGCTGGCCTGTCGATCTACCTGGTGGGTTCGGCGGCTCCGCGCACCCTGCTCAAGGTTGCGCAGCCTCGCTCATGGCGAGTCGAGGAGGGTAGGCTTGTCATCGATGAAGCGGCCTACGTGCAGTGGGCGGGAACGCGCCTCGCGCGAGCCGCGGGCTTTCCTGCGGTCGCGCTCGAATCGGTCGCATCGGGCGCCGCCTGACATGCGGGTGCAGCGCACACGCACATCGCCCTCGCCTCCTGGCTCGCCCCTGACTCGCTACCCGTTCGGCGGCGCTTCGGCGCAAGGAGCGTAGGTGGAGTACACGCAGGAGCAGCTCGCCGCCTTCAAGCGGAGCTTTGCTGAGAAGCGACTGCGGCAGGCCGTGATAGGTGGCGTAGCCGTCGTCGCGCTGCTTGGGCTCGTCCTGCTCCGACGTAACGGTATCGTGCCGACGACTCCACTGGGCGTCATGTGGGTCCTCGGCGTCGTCGGCATTTTCTTTCTCTCGTGGCGCAACTGGCGGTGCCCTGCGTGCGACCGGTACCTCGGTAAATATGTCAGGTCGGTCTGCCCGAGATGCGGCGTTGCGCTGCGATGAAGCCGATGCCGGGAAGGGCCGCGGGATGCGGTCGCGGCTTTGGGCGAAGGAGATGTGGTGATCCAGGAGGGAGGTCCGTGTGACCAGCGTCAGGGAAGCCCAGGCGCCCTTGCGGGCGCGATATAAGGCCGAGCCGTCCACGGCGGTCGTGGTCGATCGTGCGCGATCTGCTCCACACGACCTTGCCGATCCTTTCCACGCCGTGGTCATTCCCCAGGGAGCTTCGGATGGTCTGATCGTCGCGACGCACGCGGGACATGGCGGCCCTCACGATGGGCCGACTCCCGGAGACGTCCTCTGCGCCGCCCTCGCCTGTTGCTACGAACTAACCATCCGCATGGTCGCGAACTTGATGGGGCTGGAGCTCACGGCGCTTGCGGTGGAGGTCGAGGGGGACGTCGACCTCCGCGGCTCGCTTGGCGTGCCCGCTGTGTCTGTCGGCTTTCTCAAGATGCGAGTCCGGACGCGGGTCGGAGTGCGCGGGGGTGCTCCCACAGAGATCGATCGGCTTCTTCGCACGGCGCAGCAGTGCTGTGTGGTCAGTCAGACTCTACGCGCGGGCATCCCTCTCGAGTACAGCGTGGTGACGTAGCGCAGGCGCCCGGCACACAGTGGTCGGGTCTGACGCGCGCAAGGGAGACAATGGCCCAGGAATGCAATCACCAAATCGGAACGCTCAACCGACCGCGGGCGCGTGCAGCAGGCTCGCCATCCGTCAGGCGGCATCTCCGCGGGCCTATGAAGAAATCGATGGGAAGGACCTTTTGGGCCGCTCTCGAGCGCATCGCCGGGGACGGTGCGGTGACTCGAAACCGCGAGCCGGAAACCGCGAGCGTGGCCGTCAGGCACGTCGGTGAATTCGACGTCCACGCAATGTGCGCTGCGATGGACGCCCGGCGCGAGGCGTTCGGGCTCAGCTGGGCCGCACTTGCGCGAGCCGTGTGGGACCAGTCGGCCGTGCTCAACAGTGCCCGCCGGGACCACCCCATCAGCCCGGCGACGCTCGCCGGCATCGCCAAACGCGGTGATTGCACCTGCCAGCATGCCCTATTCGTCTTGCGGTGGCTCCGACGTTCGCCCGAGGAATTCCTGGTTCCCTTCGCGGACCGACGAGGTGTGCCGCTCCCACCGGCCGGCGAGGATCAACGGTTGCGATGGAATCTCGGGGCGGTTTTCGAATCCCTCAATGAGCACCGGCGCAAGAGTGGCCTCGCCTGGAGCGAGGTCGCACAGGAGCTTCGCTGCACGGAGCATCAACTCACGAGGATTCGAACGGCGCGATTCGCCATTGGAATGAAGCTCATGATGCGGGTCGTGCAGTGGGTTGGCCAGCCTTCGGCCACGTTCATTTATCCCGCGCCATGGTAGCCAGCGCTGACGCGCCGACCGTCAGGCCGCCGTCGCGATCGGAGGTGACGTGATCCGCAGCGGCCTGAGGCGGGTTGCCAGGAACATCGTCGTAGCCCTTGGCTTGACGTACGTCTTCACGATCGTGCTCATCCTGAAGACGATTCTCTGGCAGCCGCACATGACCAGCTCGAGCACGGAATCGTTTGGCCGCACGGTGTTCGTCCATTTCGTCTGGAGCCTGGGCTATTTCCCCGCGGCCTTCGTGGCGGGAGCCGTGTCCTCCCTGGTCTTCGAGTCCCGGCACCGCTGGGCTTGGTTTGCCTTGTCGATGGCGTGCATCCTGTCGTCACTGGTGTCGCAGGATCTGCGGACCTGGCATGAGCCGGCGCATCGGGGTGCTGCTCTCATCGTCGCCATGGCGACCGTGAGCTGCGCGGTGGCCGGCTTTTGGCTTGGCGAGCGCCGGTTCTGGAGCGGGCACGATGGCGCGGAGGCCTGATGCGCGCTCGGCGGGCTCGCTCGCTGACGCGCCAACCGTTGCGCGGCGTGAGCTGAGCGATGTTCGACGAGGTCATCGAAGACCGCGGGCGAGACGCCATCCGGCGTCTCGTGGGGCTGCTCAAGCTGGGAGCCGTCGGCACCGTTTTGAACGGTATTCTTTTCGTCGTCAAAGCTCGCGCGGATCCGTTGGTTGCCGGCTTTGTGTTCTCGTTCTCGCTGTTTTGCGGAGCCGGCGCATGGATAACGGCGAACGGCCTCGACGACCGCAGGCGATGGGCGCGCAACGCCGGCATCGTCTTCGCCGTCCTGACCATGCTCAACGTGGGCATCGGCACCATATTCGGGCTGATCGAGCTGTACAGCCTCTTTCGGGCACAGCGAGACGGCCAGTTCGCGGAGCAGGTCGAGGCGGACTGACATCCGCGTGCGGCGGACTCGCTCATCGCGTTCGGCGATCAGAGGCCTGGAAAAAGTGAAATGATCGGCGATGAGCTTTGCACCGATGGACGTTGTTCCGGCATTGGCAACGCGAATCCGGGGCCGTCACGCGCGTGCACACGACCCTCGCGTCCCGTTCGGCCCTTCGCTCGCCGTTGACGCGCCACCCGCTCGGCACCTGAAGTCATGAAGATTCCGGGAAGTCGCCTGGGCCCGATTCTCGCGGGGGCTCTGGCGCTCGAAACGCGAGCCGGGAATCTCGGGGCGGTCATAGAATGCCCGACGATGGCCAGGGGGCCCGGCATGCGCCTGCGACGGACCCGCTCGTCGGCTTCGGCTCTTCGCTCGCCGCTGACGCGATACCCGTCAGGCGGCGGAGGATTGCAGTGACAGACGGAGCCCCGGGGAGTCACACGGTCCATCGCTGGTACACGCGGCCGGTCCTGTTCGTGGCTGACGTGAACCGCGCGCTGGGTTTCTACGTCGACACGCTCGGGTTCGAGAAGCGCTGGCACGAGGGCAACGGTGCGGGAGGGGTCTGCCAGGTCGACCGCGGTGGATGCGAGGTCATCCTTTGCGAGGATGCGACGCGCCGGGGCCGGGGACGGCTGTACGTCGAGCTGACTGCAGGCGCGCTCGCGGAGCTCAGGCGGGAGCTCGCCGAGCGCGCCCTTCCTGCCCGGGAGACCTGGTGGGGGAACGACGCGATCCAGATAGAGGATCCCGACGGCAATGAGCTGCTGTTTCCGCTCTCGGGGTGAGCAGACATCGTTCGCCGCTCGACATGCGCCTTCGGCTCTTCGCTCGGCGCTGACGCGCCCCCGGTGTGGCGCCCGTCTCAGATCAGGGGAATACATGCATGAGCAACGGCATTCCTGGCGCCGCCGCGGGTAGTGAGACCAGGCGCTTCTACCATGGCACACGGGCGGAGCTGAGGCCCGGAGACCTGATCGGACCCGGCGATTCGCCGGACGTCGGCGAACGGAAGGCGAACCATGTCTACCTGACGCCCGATCTGGATGAAGCCATTTGGGAGGCGGAGCTCGCCGTCGGAGAAGGCCCTGGCAGAATCTACATCGTGGAGCCCATCGGCCCGATTGGAGATGCCTCGGACCTGACCGGCCGGAAGCCTCCGGGTCACCCGTCGATGTCATGCTGTTCCCGCGAACCGTTGCGAGTCGTGGGCGAGGTCACGGAGTGGTCTCTTTACCATGGCACCCGGGCCGACCTCGAGCCGGGCGCCTTGATTGAGCCGGGCCATGACTCCAACTACGGCAAGAGGACCAGGTCACCTTACGTCCATCTGACCCGCACTCTGGATGCCGCCAAGTGGGGAGCGGAGCTGGCCGCCGGCGCCGGTCCCGGCAGAATCTACGTCGTCCAACCGACCGGACCGATCGAGGATGATCCCGATCTGACGAACAGGAAGTTTCGGGGCAATCCGACGAAGTCATACCGATCTCGCGAGCCGCTACGGGTCACGGGCGAAATCACGGATTGGCGGGGGCACTCCCCGGAAGCGCTCCGAGCCATGAGGCGCGGCCTCGAGCGACTCGAGGGACCTGGTATCGAGCCGAATGACGACTGAACGAAGGCCACGGCCGGCGGCGCCCATGGATGAGGCCGGCGAAGGTGAGAGAAGAGATGGTCGACTGCCGGCGTCGCCGGGTCGCTCCGGCCTCGCGCGCGCCTGCTGTGGACTCCATGGATGACGATGATGGAAGAGCGGAACATTCGGACGGCCCTCGATCGGCACTGGGCGGCATCCGCAGCGGGCGATCTTGTGGCGGAGCATCAGATCTACCACGATGATGCGGTGTGTGAGTACCCACAGTCCGGGGAGGTCATCCACGGCCGGCGCAACCTGCAAGCCCTTCGCAGCCACCACCCTGGCAGACCGTCGGGCTTTGCGGTACGCCGGATCGTCGGAGAGGGCAGTGTCCGGGTCACCGAGTATCCGATCAGCTACGAGGGCAAGCGCGCCTTCACCGTGAGCATCATGGAGTTCCGGGACGGAAAAGTGGCGCACGAGACTCAATACTTCGGCGACTCCTTCGACGCTCCCGCCTGGCGCGCTCAGTGGGTCGAGCGCGAGACGTGATCGACCCCGCGGGCCTACCGCACACCCGCGGTGCGACGGACTCGCTCGTCGCCGTCGGCCCGTGATGGCGCGCGTCGCTGATCGACCGGCGGGAGTCACGGCGCTCGCCTGCCTTTTCATGCTCGGCACGCTGGCCAGCGGGCTCTCCGCGGTATCGCTGCTCACGCCAGGTGGAGCTCTCGAGCCGATGTGGGAGCTGAACATGCGCGCTCGCGAGTCGTTCTCGCGCATGGGCGCCTGGTCGCTGGTGCTCCTCGGCGTGGTGTGTCTCGCATGCGCCCTGTGTGCGTACGGTTTCTTCACCGGCCGGCGCTGGGGATATCGGCTGGGCGTGGGGGGCCTGCTCGCCAACCTCGCGGGCGACATCGTCAACGCGGCCCTCGGAATCGAGCCGCGTGCCCTGATCGGCGTTCCAGTCGTTGGCCTGATTCTCTGGTATGTCTCGTCACGGCAGGTCAGGGGCTTCTTCGGGCTCATCGGGGAGGAAGCCGCCTGACATGCGCGTGCAGCGTACCCGCTCATCGGCTCTTCGCGCGGACACCATCGGCGATATCCTCACGCGATGCGGCCCCTTCGGTACTCCATCAACGTCACGTTGGACGGGTGCTGCGATCACCGTGCCGCGACCGCGGACGAAGACCTGCATCGCCACGCGGCCGAGAGCATCGAGCAGGCCGATGCGCTCCTCCTTGGCCGGGTGACCTACGAAATGATGGAGGCCGCGTGGCGGCCGCCGGCGCGGACGGGAGCGAGGCCCGATTGGATGGAGCCCTTCGCCCGGGCGATCGACGCGGCGAAGAAGTACGTCGTGTCGAGCACCCTGGAGCGCGTCGACTGGAACGCGGAGCTCGTGCGCGGGGATCTCGAGAAGGCCGTTCAGCAGCTCAAGCGGGAGTCGGGCAGGGGGCTGTTCGCGGGGGGCGTGAAGCTCCCGCTGGCGCTGGCGGAGCTGGGATTGATCGATGAGTACGAGTTCGTGGTGCACCCCACGCTGGTGGGTCATGGGCCGACGCTGTTCGCGGGACTGTCGAAGCGCGTCGACCTGAAGCCCGTGAGCCGGCTCGAGTTCCGCTCGGGGGCGGTGGCGATGCGGTATGAGCCGAGAAGGTAGGCATCGCTCGCCGGCGCGTCGCTCGTCGGGCCGCGGAAAACACGCACCCCCTCACCGCCACCCGTTCTTGGAGGTTCCATGAAGCGAGTCACCGGCATCGGCGGCATCTTTTTCAAAGCCAAAGACGCTCCGGCGCTGCAGGCCTGGTACAAGCGGCACCTCGGAATCGACGTCCAGGCATGGGGTGGCGCGGCCTTCACCTGGACCGATGGGGAAGGCCAGCCGGCCGCCGGAACGACCGTCTGGTCCATTGAATCGACGCGAGGTGACCACTTTGCGCCCAGCACGGCGACGTTCATGGTCAACTACCGGGTGGAGGATCTCCACGCTCTCGTCAAGGTCCTGCGCGAAGAGGGCTGTGACGTTCTGGACAGGATCGACGATTCCGAGTACGGGAAGTTTGCCTGGGTCATCGATCCGGAAGGAAACAAGGTGGAATTGTGGCAACCTCCTGCCGGCCAATGAGCAGGCCCGTCGGCCGTGGAGCGGACTCGCTCGTTGCCCTCGCTTCTCCGATCGCCGCCGCCACCCGTCAGGAGTCACAGGAGATCGACCATGAGTGACTGGAAGCCCTACGATCCGGCGTGGCTGGTCGAGCTCGCGAAGGCGCAGCTCCCGGAGGAGTCGTGGCTGCCCGCGGCGCTTGCGGCGTGCACGATGGCGCGGCAGGAGAGCGCCGCGTACATTCACTTCGTCAATCGGACCGACCCGGACGAGCCCGGCTCGGAGTGGCAGGTTCAGACGGACCTCACTCTCAAGCATCCCACCGAGGGCGAGCTGGTTCTGGACGTCCTGGAGGGGAACCGAATCGGCGGCGTGGAGTTCCTGGCGAAGTTGTCGGGAGACGCCTGACGAAGGAGGAGTCGTCATGAGGGTTCTTCTGCTCGGCTACGACCCGGGCACCGTGGATTTTTCCGATCCCGCGCTGCCGCCAGGCATGACCGTCGAGAAGGTCCACGCGGGTATCGAGGTCGCGATGAAGCAGTTTCTCCTGCGCGGATGGGAGGCGGACGTCGGCTTCATAAGGCCGGATGAAACCGCCGGGCCGACGGTCGAGCGGCTGCTCGCCTCGGCAAGCTATGACTGCGTCGTCATCGGCGCCGGCGTCCGTCTGCCGCCTCGTCTGCTGTCAATTTTCGAGATTGTCATCAACGCGATTCGCAAGGCAGCCCCGGGCGCTGCGATTGCCTTCAACACCCGACCCGACGACAGCGCCGATGCGGCCGCACGATGGTTGCCGGCGGGCGGGGCCGCCTGACACGCGCGTGCGGCAGACCTGCTCATCGCGCCGAGTAGAGTCGTGGCCTGAGTCCGACAGGTGACCGGTCGCATGATCACGTGCCACGTTCGCTACGTTCTCGACCCGTACAAGCTCGAGGAATTCGAGCACTACGCGAAACTCTGGATCCCTCTCGTCGAGGAGCTCGGCGGCCGGCATCATGGCTACTTTCTTCCGGCGGAGGGCGCGAGCAACGTCGCAATTTGCCTGTTCACCTTCCCGAGCCTTGCGCGATACGAGGCGTATCGAGAGGCGAGTCGCAACCATCCTGGCTGTCAGGCCGCGCTGGCATACGCGGAGCAGACGCGGTGTGTTCTCTCGACCGACAGAGCCTTCTTTCGTCCCGTCTTTGCGTGACGGAGGTCTGACACGCGCGCGCCGCGGACTCGCTCGTCGGTGAAGAAGGGCGACGTCCGCCGCCTGGCACTCGCGCTTCCCGAGGCCAGCGAGAAGGGTCATCACGGCATGCCGTCGTTTCGCGTGGCCGACAGGATCTTCGCCACGGTTCCGGACGGCGAACACGTTCACGTCATGGTTGGGCCCGACGAGACGGCGATGGCGGTGAGCGCCTCGCCGGAAGCGTGCGAGGAGTTGTGGTGGGGCAAGCAGCAGGCGGGTGTCCGTGTGACCCTGGCGGCGGTCGACGTCGACCTGCTGACCGTGTTGCTCCGAGAGGCGTGGCTGCGGAGGGCGCCGCGAAGGCTGACGAAGGGTCTCGGGTCCTCCCACCCGTGAGCGCGGGGGAGCGGCCCGAACTTGCGCCGGTCGACTCGAGTCCCGTGAGTACGCGAAGATGGACACGAATGCGGCCTTCCGGCGCGGATGATCCGACTCCCTCGCCGCCGGAGGCGCGCGCGCCGCGGACTCGCTCTCCGGCTTCGCCTCCTCGCTCGCCGCCTCCGCGCCGCGCGGCGGGAAGCTGGAGACACGGATTGGTGGCGGTGTGCCTTGCGGGGCTCGCTTGTTCGGAGCGCTTGACGCCCTCTCGGGCGGCGACGATCATCCGCCACTCGGGGGCCTTCTTGTCCGGGTCGCCGGAGAGCCATCCGGTCTTTGACGGGATGTCCGGCCTGGTGGCCGGCAGCGAGGGCTGGACACCGGAGCGCCAGGAGGGGGATTCGTACATCGCCGAGTTCTCGTATCACTGGCCAGGTGCCCCGGGCGCATCCGCGGCGGTTCGGCCGACGGGAGAACTGACGGCGAGGGTCGTCCTTCGTCGACGCGGAAACGGCTGGGCGGTTGACGATGATCGATCACGAGCGCTGACCCCGTCATGGCCGAGGCTACCCAGGACGCCGGGCTCCTTCTGGCCGACGGCGGCGGCCCCATGAGGCGGCCAGCAGGCCGTCGGACGATGTTCGTTCGATTCCCGGGGATCCTGCCGTTTGCGATTCTGGCGGTCTCGGCGTCCCTGGCGACGGCCACGGATTCGAAGTCCGCGGTCCCGATCCAGATCGGCGGTCTGCAGTACAAGACCGCAAAGAAGTTCGACGACCCGGTTCTCGGTGTATCGCTGAGCTACCAGGGCAACGACTCGACGCTGAACATCTTCATCTATGACGGCGGCGTCGGCGACATCCCGAACGGGATCGACACGGTGATTGCGCTGAAACAGTTCGAGCAGGCAAAGAGTGACGTCC
Organism: uncultured Acidobacteriota bacterium; assembly: GCA_963738945.1. Taxonomy (GTDB): domain Bacteria; phylum Acidobacteriota; class Thermoanaerobaculia; order UBA5066; family Gp7-AA6; genus DAHUXD01. The sequence continues at coordinate 995,321 of CAVTYD010000003.1, read as the reverse complement.
TGGCCTCCAAGGCGTGGACGGAGGTGCATTTCGTCAGCGACGGTACGGTGCTGCTCGGTTCCAGGGCCAATCTCAAGTCGTACCTGGCGTTTTTCGATGCATCCGTCGGCGACAAGGCGTACTACTCCATCCTGTATCTGACGGCCGGGCGGAACAGGTTCTACAAGGCGCGCCTGACGACGCCGAAGGGGAACCCGATCCTGGAACCGGATTCGATGGCGCAGGTGCGGCGCGATCTGGGCGACTTCATCGTGAGCCTCATCCAGCGATGAGTCGCCAAGTCGCCGGACACGCGCGTGCAGCGGGCTCGCCCGTAGCCGTTGGATTTCCTGGTCGGCGCTGACCCGCCTGTGAGGATGGGTGGCATGAGAGTCTGGCTGTCGGTCACGGCTCTGACGAATCTTGCCGTCATCGTCTGGCACGCTGATCTGGCCAGGAGAGTCAATCCCGCCTTGCCGGCCGCCGAGGCCGCACGGATCGCGGCCATCGCCGGCGCGCTCACGCTCATCGGCGTGGCGTTGGTATGGGTACGGCGGGGAAAAATCGGACCGCTCGTCCTCATCGCCGTGTTCCTGACGGGGCTCGTCATCGGCAGCGCCGAGCATTTCTTCGTCCCCGGTCCGAACAATGTCTTCGACGTCGGAAACGCCGGCTGGGCTGTCCCGTTCGGGATCAGCGTGTGGGTTCTTCTCTTCCTCGAGGTTGCCGGCCTGTGGGTCGCGTGGAGAATGCTTGCGGCACGCTCCTGAGCTGAGTGCGCGGCGGACACGCTCTTCGCCTTCGGCGGCGATCCCATGAGCGTGGCTCGCCGCGCGTCCGGTCCGCTCTGGCGCTGCCCGAAATGCCGCAGGCGTTTCGCCAACCGAAATCAGTCTCATTTCTGCGGCTCGAGCCGGGCGATCGACGAGCACTTCACCGGCAAGCCGCGCGAGGTCAAGGCATTGTTCAGGACGGTGCGTGCGGTCGTGGAGGCTTGCGGGCCAGTCGAGGTCCTGTCCGAGCGTTCTCGCATAGCGTTTCAGGTGCGCATGTCCTTCATGGCGATCTCCGTGCAGAAGTCGGGTTTGCGCGGCCATTTCGTCTTCGCCTCGATCCACCGGCATTCCCGGTTTCTTCGCGTGGATACCATCTCCCGGCGGAATCACGTGCATCACTTTCGGATCGCGGGACCGGAGGACATCGACAGGACGTTCGCTTCCTGGGTTGCGGAGGCATATCGCGTGGGTGAACAACGGCATCTCGCCACGCGGACCGGGGCCTAGCATGCGGGTGCCGCGGCCTCGCAGTTCCGCATCGAGCCTCCCGCCGCCCGCGCGCCGCGAGTCCGCCTGTGAGCTGCGTCCTTCGAGTGACGGCGCCGGCGCTCGCGGCTGCGGCAGCGTCTCTCCGCATGCGGCCCCATCGGCTCGACGGCGACACGGGTTACTTCGACGTGAGCGCTGCCGGGTTCGATCGGCTGCCGCAGCAGATCGAGGATGCCGTCGCGTTTCTTCGGCGCTACAAGGCCGACGTCGATGCTTTGATGGCCCTGCCGAGCGCCAGTGGCTGCCTGGACTTCGGAGTAGAGAATCGCGAGATCCCCGTGCCGTTCGGGAGGCTGTCGCCGGAGCTCGTATGCCTCGCTGGAAAAGCGGGTCTCTCTCTCGACATATCCTTCTCCGCTCTCGCGGAAGTCGATCGGCCGGGCGCCTGACGTGCGCGCGCTGCGGACTTACTCATCGCTTTCGGCTCTTCGCGACCGGCTGACGAGTCACGCGCCGGGCGTGACACGGAGCGCCGCCGGCGCGCTCCCTGGAGGACTATCCCAACCTGCCCGGGTGGATGTCCCGCGCCTCGATTTACTCCGCCTGGTGCGCGATCGCAGCCATCGGCCTCTGCGGCTATTACCTTTTTCGCCGCCACCATCCGCTGCGTGGCCTGTTCGTCCTGGCCATTTACGCCGTTCTCGGCCTGGACGGGCTCCTTCACTACGCCAGGGCGCCGGTGTCGGCGCACACCCTGGCCATGAATGCGACGATATGGGCGGAAGTCGTGGCCGCCGCCCTGGTCCTGGGCGTAGTGTTGTGGCTTGCGGTGTTACGGCTGGGCGTCGTCAGGGCGGACGTGCGGGACGTTTGACACGCGTGTGCGGCGGTTGTGCGGATCGCGTGGGGCTCTCCGCTCGCCGCGGACGCGTCGCCCGTCCGGCGGCAACGGGCACGAGGAGGTCGACAGATGAAGCGTCGCGGCTATCAGACGGTCTCGGGTCTGGCGTTCGGGCTCATCACGCTCGGGCAGGGAATTCGGGCCGTGCGTGAGTTGCCGGTTCAGGTGGGCACGACGTCGATTCCCGTGTGGGTGTCGTGGATCGCGGTCGTCGTCGCCGGCGGCCTCTGCATCTGGGCCTTTCGGTCATCGGCGCCAAATCCCAATTAGGGCGGCGCCTGGAATGCGCATGCAGCGGGCTCGCTCATCGGCTTCGATGGTTCGCCGGCCGCCGCGCCGCTGCGCGTCCAGCCGTCCGCGAGCATGAGCGACCGGGCGCCGGACGGACGTGGCGCTCGCAAACCGGCTGCCGACCGGGGGATCGTGGCGCTCGCCGTAGGGCTTGGCTTCGTGCTGTTCGTCATCATGCGGGGTTTCAACGCGCCGGCGGTCGCGACCTGGATGGTGGCGTCCGCAGTCGGAATCGCCGTCTTCGTCGTGGTGCAGGCCGCCCGGCGACGGCGCAGCTAGCACGACTCCAAAGCGGGCGCGCCGGGCAGGCACCGAAGTCGGGACGCATGGGTAAGCGGATCGACTCGATGGAAGCGGCGTGGTTCCTGCGGGAAGGCGTTCTCGGGGGTGAGATAGTCGACCGGTAAAACGCGGCGGCTTGTCATCGGACGGACGCGGGAGGTGAATCGTGCCGGAATCGAACGCGGACACAGCGAGACGGTGGTTCGAGCAAGTCTGGAATCTGCGTCGCGACGCGACCGTTCACGAGCTGCTGCACGGTGAGGGCGTGGGCCATCTCGAAGGCATGGACGCTCGCGGGCCGGAGGAGTTTCTGGCCGCGCGCGCCGCGCTTCTCGGCGCATTTCCGGACCTGCGCGTTACGGTCGAGGCGACCGTGTCCGAGGGTCCGGATGTCGTGGTCAGATGGTCGGCCCGAGGCATGCACGGAGGCGACGGTCTCGGGTTTCCGGCGACCGCTCGCCAGGCGTCGTTTCGCGGCATGACCTGGCTTCGGTTCTCGAACGGCCAGATCGTCGAGGGATGGGACAGCTGGAACCTCGGCCAGCTGCTCCAGGACCTGCGGACGCCGGCGGCGAATGTCGGCGCCGCCTGACACGCGCGTCCGGCTCTTCGCTCGCCGCTGACGCGAGGCGTCACGGCGCCTGCGGCGCGGGCTTCAGGAAACGCGTCAGTGCGGAGACGTCGAGGGCTTGGCCTCTTCCAGTCTCCAGCCGCTGCGGACGTTCGGGGCATTGCAATAGTTGGACTCGCAGGCGTTGCCGTTCAGGCAGCTCAGGACGGCCGTGCATGCCTGCTTCGGCGTGGTGTCCGCCCGCATCGGGATCGTCTGCCGGCACCACCCCGAGTATCCGGGGTTGCTGAAGGCGCAGTCGGCCTTGGGCGCGTCGGAGCTCGGCGGAGGCGATCCGACGGCTCGCGTCGTCGAGAAGAGAAGCAGCGCCGTCAGCGCGAGGGGCCAGGCGGCGACCCTGAGACTGGTCTTCATGCGTTCCTCCGTTTTCCATGTGGCCGGCTTCGCGCGCCGAGAATGGCTCGATCTTCTCACGCCGCATCCGCGGATGCGGTCGCGATCGCGGCCGCTCGGCCATCGCCGCGCGCCGTATGGATATGGATATGCTGCCCACGACTCGATGAACGAGAACCGCAGCGGCGAAACGGCGATACGCATCGCCAGCATTGGTCACGCGGCCTTTGCCGCGACCATGATCGGTCTCGGGATCCAGGGCCTGGTGGAACGCCGGTTCGCTCCCCTCTGGGAGCCGGTGCCCGAGGGCGTGCCCGGACGCTCGTTGCTCATCTATCTCTGCGCCCTCGTTTCCCTGGCCACCGGTCTGGGCCTCCTCTGGCGGCGAGCCGCCGCGGCCTCCGCTCGCGTGCTGCTCGCCTTTCTCGTGCTGTGGTTGCTGCTGTTGAGGCTTCCGCTCATGGTCCGCTCGCCCACCGTGGAGTTCTGGTATTCGAGCTGTCAGACCGCGGTGATCGTGGCTGCCGCCTGGGTGCTCCACGTCTGGTTCGCCGCCGGGCCGGACCGGCGGCGGCCCGGCTCCGCCACCGGCGATCGCGGGTTGCGCATCGCGAGAGTTCTCTACGGCATGGCCCTGATTCCCTTTGGCCTCGCTCACTTCATCTATCTTCGGGCGACGGCGCCCCTGGTGCCGGACTGGCTGCCCGCGCACGTCGCCTGGGCCTGTTTCACGGGCGGCACTTTCGTCGCGGCCGGCATCGCGGTGCTCGTCGACGTGTATGCGAGGCTGGCGGCCACGCTCTCGGTGCTGCAGATCGGTCTGTTCACGCTCCTGGTGTGGGTCCCGATCGTCGCATCCGGCGCCGCCAACGCCTCCCAGTGGGGTGAGTTCGTCGTTTCGTGGGCGCTGACGGCGGGCGGCTGGGTCGTGGCGGATTCCTACCGCGGCACTTCCTGGTTCGCCGTGGGAACGCGGCGAACGCGGTAGCGCGGCCCTCGCGGTCCGCCCCGGGGATCCCCCGGCGGCCGTCCGCATCGGAGCTCCGGAGTGGTGAGATCATCGGGGCGGTGCAGCCGACCCGATCGTCGCCTTCGCGTCCTCATTCGCCGACGAGGCGCCGGCCGCGGGGCGGCGGCGGAAAGGCGCGGGCGCGGCTCGTCGGGCTCGTACTCGGCGCGATCGGGGCCGTGGCATGTACCTCGGCGAAGGCGACTCCGGCCGCGGCGCGGCCGAAATCGAGCTATGGCGACAGCCTGAGCCTCGCCATGTCCCTGGGAAACGGTCTGGCGGCGGGCAGCACGTCCGTGACGGCGGCGTTCGCCCTCACGAATAACGGGCCGGCGGCGTTCGACGGGTGCTTCTCTCCGTCGTGGGGCGTGAGCGTGATCGTCGGAGGTGCGTACGACGCGGGGCACTTCGTCCGCGTCAGCCATCCGAGCTGCGACGAGAAGTTCACGGTCTTGCCGGGCCAGAAGATCGTGTGGTCGAAGAAGGTTCCCCTCGCCGACCTGCGCTCGGGGGTTGCGAAGGTCACCGGATGGGTGAAGCTGGTCGATCCCGCGACGTGCGATCCGTCCAGAGGTTGCCACGAGACGTCCATCGCATCCCCGCCGGTGACGGTCGCGATTGGGGAAAGGTAGCTCGCGCCGCCGTCCGGCACGTGCGTGCGGCGGACTCGCCGGCGCCCGGGAGAAAGGTGACCTGGACGGCCGCGTCCTGATCCTCACCGGTACGTGCGGGAGCGGCAAGAGCACGGTGGCCGAGCTCCTGGCTTTGCGGGAGGGCTGGGAGCGAATCTCGGAGGATGAAATCTGGCATCGGCGATTCGGCAGGGATCGCGGCGCGTTCGGCTCGTCCGAACACCGCCGCAAACGCCGACTGGTCCACGGTGACGTGTTCGCCTCGGTGCGCGGGGCTCTCGCGCGGGGAAGGCCGGTCGTCATCGATGCCACCGTTCACGAGAGCCCGCCGGAATCCTTCCGCGAGTACCGTGCGTTCTTCGCGCGCAACCACATCGCATGGCGCCTGTGCGTGCTCCATCCGAGGGTCGAGGTGTCGATGGCCCGCGATTCGTCGCGAGGCGGCTGGAACGCCGGGCCCGAGCGCGTCGCGTCGCTGCACGCAAAATTCACCGGTGCGACGTTTCCGCCCGAGGCGTTCCTGGATACCTCCCTCGATACACCGGAAGAGACCATGGGAAGGGTCATCGCGGGGGGCGCCTGACATGCGCGGGGAGCGGGCGCGCGGGTCTTGCCCCGGAGGTGCCTCTCGCGTCATTCTTCCTCGGGTTCCTGGCGTCTACCGTCACCCGGGAGGCCGCTGAATGGCTGTACTCGAGTCCTGGATCTTCGGAGCCTTCACCGTCGCCCTGCTCGTCGCCCTTCACGTCCTCGCCCATCGGATCGGAGATCGCCGGGAGCGGCGGCGCTCCCTTCTTGCCGCGGAACGCCGGCATGCGCGAGGCGCGACCAGGGCTTCGATTGCGCGAGTTCGCGCGCCCGGGGACGTCCCCGTGCCCGCTCGATCCGAAGGACGTGAGGTAGTTCATGTTCTGCCCTGAGTGTCGGGACGAATATCGAGCCGGCTACACGCGCTGCAACGACTGCGGCGTGGATCTCGTCGAGAAATTGCCGGATCCCGCGGAGCCGCCGCCGGCCGACCTGGTGACGGTCCTGGAGACGGGCGATCAGAGCCTCATCGCGATAGCGAAGTCCGTCTTCGACGGGGCCGGGATTTCGTACATCGCTCGAAACGAGCGTCTCCAGAACCTGTTCGGCTGGGGGACGATCGGCACGGGATACAACGTGGCGATGGGGCCGATCCGTCTCCAGGTACTCCCGCAGGATGCCGAGGTGGCCAGGGAACTGCTCGCCGCGCATGCTCCGCCCGAATCCGAAGACGGTGATGCCTGAACCATGCGCGTGGAGCGGACTCGATCGACGAATTCGCCCGTTCGCGCACCGCGGGCGCGCCGGCCATCGCGCGTCCACGATGACCGGGGACGGTCCCTGGCGTGACGCGGATCTCGTCGCGCGCGACGTTCGTCTCGAAGCGGCTTTTCCCCGTGGTGTGGTTCGGCGTCCTCGGACTCTTCGTGTTTGCCGTGCTGGCGTCGAGCGGTCGCCGCGCGGTCTCCCCGGTCTTCCTGATCTTCCCCTTGTTCATGGGGGCCTTCGGTTATTTCCTGATGAGGAAGCTGGTGTTCGACCTGGTGGATGAGGTGTGGGACGACGGCAACGAGCTCGTCGTCAAGAACAGGGGCCAGGTCGATCGAATCCCGCTCTCGAACATCATGAACGTGAGCTACCAGATCCTGACGAATCCGCCGCGCGTGACCCTGACCCTGCGTCGACCCGGTTCTTTCGGGAAGGAGGTGACGTTCTCGCCGCCGGTCCGATGGGTCCCGTTCGCCCGCAGCCCGATCGTCGACGATCTGATCGAGCGAATCGATGCCGCTCGGTCGCGCGGGTGAGAGCGCGAGGAGTCGTGATGACGCGCCGGCTCTATCGAATCGCCGCCGTCCTGATCCTGTTGTTCGACATCGGGCATTCGTCCGGCTATCCGTGGTCCGATCCCGGATGGCGAGTGGATCTCGGCCCCATGCAGTCGAGCCGCTTCGAGATCTTCGGATTCAGCAGGACGTATTGGGACTTCTACGTCGGGTTCGGCCTGTTCGTCAGCGTGTTCCTCCTCCTCGCGGCGGTCCTGGCGTGGGAGCTCGGCGGGCTGCCGGCACAGAGCCTCCCGCTCGTGCGCGTCACGGCGTGGATGCTCGCCCTCTGTTTCGCCGCCATTACCGTCCTGTCATGGATGCACTTCTTTCTCATTCCCATCGTCTTCTCCACGCTCATCACCGCGTGCCTGGCGGCCGCGGCGTGGCGCTCGCGCTATGATTTCGCGACCCCTCAGCGCCTCGGCGAGGCCGATCGCGAGAAGCACGAATGAACGAGACCGCGGACGCTCGGTTCGTCATCAAGAGCTGGGACGAGAGGCCATATAGCGAAGGCCCGGATCTGCCGCGGCTCACGCGGGCGGCGGTCACCAAGACCTACGCCGGCGACATCGAGGGGGAGGGGCAGGTCGAGTACCTGATGATGTATCGCAGCGATGGCTCCGCCGCCTTCGTGGGTCTGGAGCGGGTCGTCGGACGAATGCATGGAAAGACCGGCAGCTTCGTGCTGCAACGCAGCGGACTGTTCGAGGGCGGCCTGGCGAAGGAGTCCTACTCGGTCTTGCCCGGCTCCGGAACCGGCGAGCTGACCGGCCTGCGCGGCGACGGTCGCTCCGCTCTCGGGCACGGCACCGAGTATCCCTTCGAGCTGAACTATGTGCTGGAGTAGCGCTGCCCGGTCGCGAGGGCGTCGGACACCGGTCGAGGGCGAGATGCCGCGGCGCTGATGGCCGGCACTCCTCTGACCGTCGCGCTGGTCGAGATGATCCGGGGATGGCTCGGCACCGTTCGGCGTTGGTTCGTCAAGACGCGTGAATAGGGACGACGGTTTTCCCGTGATGCGGGGAGAGCGCCGAATCCGGTTCGTGTGCGGCGCCATCGCCGGTTCGTTCGCCGGCTGCCATTTCGGCCCGATTCTCGGCGCCGGCAAGCCGGGGACGGGAATCGTCATCGGGGTCGCCGCCATCGCCTTCGGCATTGCCGCGGCCTTCATGGGCGACAGCTTCTGGCGAGGGCTTCGATGGTGGTGATCGAAGGGAGCGTGCCGCCGAGGCTCCGTCTGTCCGCACTGGTGCGGCGGGCAGCGAAAGGGCGGCGATGAATTCCGATGACTGCTCGATCTCGTTCGAGCCGGCGGCGACGGCCGGCGAGACATCGTTCGTCGAAGAGAGCCTGTATCGATTCAACGCGGTTGCCACGGGCCAGAGCCCGCATCGAACGATCGTTCTGTTCGCCCGCGATCCGGCCGCGGCGATCCGGGGCGGGCTTCTCGGATACGTCTGGGCCGACTGGCTCCACATCACGCATCTCTGGGTCGCCGAGGGCTTCCGCAAGCGAGGGCTGGGGAGCCGGCTTCTCGCCGCGGCGGAGCGGGAGGCGTCGCGAGCGAAGGCGAGAGGGGCGTTTCTGAGCACGTTCGACTTCCAGGCGCCGGAGTTCTACGAGCGGCGCGGCTACGAGGTCTACGCCAGCCTTCCGGACTATCCTCCCGGTCACGTGGAATTTCACATGCGGAAGATCTTCGCTTCATGAGCGACGCCTTCGAATCGCCAGCGGTCGTCCGCGATTCGCCGGCGAGCCCGGACCGAAGCCGCGTCACGTGGAGCATGGTCAGGGGCTCGCTGACCCGGCCGTATCCTCTGGCACCGTCGACCGCCGTTCCCATGCTCGCTCTCGCCATGCTGGTGCCGGTTTACCTCGTCATCGCCGAGCTGATGCCCGGACGAGCGTTGCACGCCCCGGAATTGGCGCTCGATCGTCTCGTGCCGTTGCGCCCCGCGTGGGCCTTCGTCTATGGGCCCCTCTATCTGTTCCTGATTCTGGTGCCGCTGTTCGTCGTGCGGCAGCCGGCGCAGATTCGCCGGACCCTGTTCGCGTACCTGTTGGTGTGGCTGGTCGCGTTCGCCGGTTTCCTTCTCTACCCGACGGTGGCCCCGAGGCCCACCCGCGTGGTCGGATCGGGATTCGTCGCCTGGGGCCTGCGGTTTCTCTACGAGGCGGATCCGCCGTACAACTGCTTTCCGTCCCTGCACGTCGCGCATTCCTTCGTATCGTCGCTGACCTGCTATCGCGTGCACCGGGGTCTCGGGGTCGCCGGAACGCTCTTTGCCGCGCTCGTCGGGATCTCCACGCTGTTCACGAAGCAGCATTACGTCCTCGATGTCGTCGCCGGCGGCGTCCTGGCAGGAGTCGCCTATCTCGTGTTCCTCCGGAAGTGGTCCGGCGACGGGGTGCCGGACTCCGACCGCCGCCTCGCGCCCTATCTCGCGGCGGGCGTCATGGGCCTCGTCGGACTCGTCGCCGCCGGCTTCTGGGTGGCGTACCGGTTCGGTGCATGACCGCTTTCGCATCGCGTCGCACGACGATCGTCGAGGAGCCGAAGCGGTGACGGCCGTCGGATCGATCGAGAGCCTCTGCCGTTATCCCATCAAGAGCATGAGCGGCGAGACGATGCCCGAGATGTTCCTCGGGTTCTCGGGCGTCTTCGGCGACCGCTGCTTCGCCTTCCGGGATTCGTCGGCGCGCAGGGGCTTTCCGTATCTCAATGCCACGGCGCAGCCGCAGATGCTGCGCTATCGGCCGCGATTTCGTCATGCCGACCGGGCCGCGAAACCGCCGAACCTGGCGGAGGCAACGAGCATCGCGCCCGGGGTCACGCCCGCGAACCCCGAGCCGGGCGACCTCGTTCTCGACGTCGAGACCCCATCCGGCGAGGTCCTCGAGGTGGACGACCCGGCGTTGATCGAGATGCTCGGCCGCGGTCTGCGCGGTGAGCGTCACGTGACCCTCGTGCGATCGGACCGCGCGTTGACCGACTGCCGGCCGGTTTCGCTGATCAGCCGGCAGACGATCCGGCATCTCGAGGGCGAGCTCGGCGCTCCTCTCGACGAGCGCCGTTTTCGGGCGAACATCTATCTCGACCTGACGTCGATGGGCGGCTTCGCCGAGGACGCCTGGGTTGGCCGGCGGCTGCGGCTCGGTCCGAAGGCGGTGTTGATGGTCCTGGAGCGCGATCCACGCTGCAAGATCATGTCGCTCGACCCCGAAACCGGCGAGCACGATCCGGAACTGCTGCGCCGGATCGCCCGGGAGCACGGGGCGTGCGCGGGCGTGTACGGCGCCGTTCTGGTCGAGGGGACGCTGGCCCGCGGCGATTCGATCGAGCTGCTCGATTGAAGCCGCGGCTCGGATCGGACCGCCGCCCGTGAGGCTGGACGTCAGGGTGAAGACGGGTGCGAGGGCGTCGTCGCTCGAGCCGGGACCGGACGGCACCTGGGTGGCCCGGTTGAAGTCGCCTCCCGTCGACGGCAAGGCGAATGAAGAATTGATTTCCCTCGTCGCGGCCCGGTTCCGCTGCCCGAGAGCGTCCGTGCGCATCAAGACCGGCGCATCCGCGCGTCGAAAGGTGCTGGAGGTGGATTCGGGCGAGCGGCCGGTCTCGAGCCGCCGTCCCTGACGGCGAGCCATGGCCGTCTCCGAGCTCCGCTTCGATCCGGTCCGCGAAGACGAGCTCCCCATGCTCCGGGAGTGGATGCGTCGACCTCACGTCGCGCAGTGGTGGGCGACGCCGTCCATGGAAGAGCTTCGAGCCGGCTCCGTGCCTGGCGCCGGCGACCCCGGCACGGCGAGGTCGTTCATCGCGCGGCAGGGCGACCGGCCGATCGGTTTCCTCCAGTGCTACGTCGTCGTGGGCGCCGGAGACGGATGGTGGGAGGGCGAGACGGACCCCGGTGCGCGGGGGGTGGACCTGTTTCTCGCCGACCCGGCCGCGCTCGGTCGGGGACTCGGCAACGCGGTCCTTCGAGCATTCGTCGAGCGGCTGTTTTCGGATCCTGCGGTCACGACGATCCAGGCGGATCCCGACCCGCGAAACCGGAGAGCGATTCGCTGTTACGCGCGCGCGGGCTTCCGGCCCGTCGGGGAAGTGCAGACCCCGGACGGGCCGGCGCTGTTGATGCGGTGCGCGAGGCCCGCCGCTGCAAGCGCCGGTCCGTGAAAGGACGAGCGGTCTGGTGTTGAATAGGAGCGGCGAGGAGGCCGCTCACGCATGACCGCGCCCTCGGGGCTCGACGACAGCATCCGCCGCGCATGGAGGACGAACGCCCGGGCCACGGAGCTTCTGGTCGAGCGGATCCCGGAATCGCTCTGGGGCGCCGCGATCCCGGCCTATCCCCGCAAGACGGTCCAGGTCCTGGCGGCGCACATCCACAACGCGCGCTCGCGGTGGATCAAGACGCTGGGCGTGCCCCACGGAATCGCGCGACCGCCGCTGGTGGACCAGCGGCGGGTCAGCCGGGCCGGGCTCGTCCGGGCGCTGCGGCGAAGCGAACGCGCGATGACCGAGCTGCTCGAGCTGGCGCTCGAGCGCGGCGGCGCGATTCCTCCGACGAAGGCCTACGTCTGGCGCAACCTGCCGCTCGACGTCGGGCACGTGCTGGCGTACTTCGTCGCCCACGAAGGACATCACCGCGGTCAGATCGTGATGATCGCGCGGCAGCTCGGCCGTCCGCTGCCGGCGGAGGCGATCGACGGCATCTGGCAGTTCACGAGGCTCTCGAAGCGCGAGCGATGAGGATTCTCCGGGTCGAGCACGTGCAGCTGGCCATGCCGCGCGGCAAGGAGGACGAGGCGCGCGCCTTCTATGCCGGCCTTCTCGGAATTCCCGAGGCGCCCAAGCCCGAAGAGCTCGCGCGGCGCGGCGGGGTCTGGTTCGAGGGTGAAGCCGTCAAGGTTCACCTCGGCGTCGAGACGGAGTTTCGCGCGGCGCGCAAGGCGCATCCGGCGCTTCTCGTCGAAGGCCTCGCGGAGCTCGCGGATCGCCTCCGCGCCTCCGGCGTCGAGGTCGTCGAGGATCGACGGATGCCGGGATTCGAGCGCGTCTACGTTTCGGATCCGTTCGGGAACCGATTGGAGCTGATGGAGCCGAAGAAGTGACCGCGCCGGACCGCGCCGGCGTGGAGATGCGGTCTTCCGTCCCGACGTTCCTGGCGCCGGACGTCGCGGCGACCGCCCGCTGGTACGGGGAGCATCTCGGATTCGTCACCGCCGGAGCCTTTCCGAAAGAGGAGCCGCACGTGTTCGCGAGCGTGCAGCGGGGCGGCGCGGAGATCATGCTGCTCTCGATGCCGGGCTACGAGAAGCCGGATCTGCGCTCGCGCCGGCCGGCGGGCCTCTGGGACGCCTACATCCGGATGCGGGGAGTCCGGGAGCTCTACGAGAGTCTCCGCGACCGGACGATCGTCGCGATGACACTGCGCCTCCAGCCCTACGGCGACTGGGAGTTCGAGGTGAGCGATCCGAACGGGTACTTCCTCGTATTCGGAGGCGAGTAGCGTGTCGCGCGGCGGCGGCGGTCTCGTTCGCTCCATGCTCGTCGGAGCGTTCGTGACCGGCGGCATCGCGTTCCTCGCCGGCTTCTGCGGCCCGATGGTCTTCACGCCCGACGCGAACCAGGGACCGCTCCTCGGCATTTTCATCACCGGTCCTCTCGGATTCGTGCTCGGCGGAGTCGGCGGCGCGATCTACTGGGCGGTGCGGGGGCGGGCGCGGACGCCGGCAGGGAGCCCCTGACGTCCCGAAGGAGCGGGTCGCATGGAGAAGCGAATTCGGAGACTCGGTTCGGACGAGGCGGCTCGCGCCGTCGACTTCGTGCGCGCCTTCAAAGGAGCGTCGAGCCGCGGAGGACCTCGCGCGCTTTCTCGACGATCCCTCGCACTACCTGCTCGTGGCCGAATGCGGCGGCGAGGCGGCCGGATTCCTCGTGGCGCATGCGCTCGAGCGCCCGGATCGTGACGCCAGACAAATGTTCGTCTACGAGGTCGCCGTGGCGCCGGCCTGGCGCGGCCGCGGTCTCGCCGCCGCGCTGATCCGGGAGGTCAAAGCGCTGGCGCGCCGCGAAGGAATGTTCGAGGCGTTCGTGCTGACGAGCCGCGGCAACCGAGCCGCGCGGAGGCTCTACGAGAGTACGGGCGGCGTCGTCGAGGACGATTCCGCGATGCTCTTCGTGTTTCCCCTCGAAGGGCCGGGGACCGTTTGAGTCTCGCGCTCAGGGCGGCGACTCGGCGAGGCGGCAGATGAATCCCCAGCCTCCGCCGAGCTCGCTCACGGCGAGGACGAGCTCGTTGGGGCCCTTCTTCAGCGGCAGATAGACGGCATCGTTCTCGGGATTGACGATGCCGAGAAACCCCGGGTCGCGAAACCCCTGGGCGCTGCGGCCGCGATAGAGGATGCGCCCGTTCAGGAACACGCTGACGTCGTCGCTGTAGCCGAGCTCGAGCTTGCGGACCTCGTCGCGCGCGGACTCGATCCCGGTTCGCGCGTAGAGAACCTTCATCCCCGGCTGGGGCTCGAGGCGCTTCGAGAAGTCGCCCTGGAAGGTGACTCGCGGGTGCGGGGCCTCGCGATACCGATACAAGACGACGAACCCGGGCGGCTCGGCCTCGACGTCCTGCCAGCGGATGGCGGCGATCTCGGACGCGGAGAGCGGGCGCTCGAGGTTGCGCTCGAGCGCGTCGTAGGAAGGCGAGAGACTCCACTTCGTGAGCGTTCGGGGAGGCATCGCGGGAAGGCGCCTTTCCCAGGGAGCGTCGGGCGTCTTCCGGATCTCGAAGTTGGAGTAATAGGCCGGGCCGAGGAGCGTGTAGAGAGCCACCTGGCCCTTTTCGACGGCGGTCTTCAGGTCGCCCATGACCAGCGCGGGCGCCCCCAGGTCGCCGACGAAGAGCTTCGCCTGCGCGCCAGCCACCTCGAGGCGGAGGTGGAACCACGTGTCCTTCGGAATGTCGACGGCGCCCGTGAAGCCCGGGCCGTTGTAGATCTGCCAGTTGCGTCCGGTGTTGAGGATCGGCGTGTACTGCAGGGCGTCCGGAGCGCCGGACTTGTGCGGACGCAGATAGACCTCCTCGGCGGTCGCTCCGTCGTCGGTGATCCGGAACTGAAACCCGAAGAATCCGCGACGGCCCGGGGTGGCGACGTCCACGTCGATGACGCCGTCGCGCATCTCGAAGTCCTTCAGGATCGCCGCGCCGCCGTCGAGAGCGAGGCATCGACGGCCGAGGTGATCGGTGGCCGCCGCCTTTCCCTCCAGCTCCCAGAGCGGAGAGTCGGCGGGAACCGAGAGCGGGGCGGGGGCGTCCGAGTCGGGCCGCCCGAGCGCGAACACCGGGAGGCTGGACCAGGCTCCCACCAGGGCACACACCCGGAGAAGGGTTCGCCGACGGCGCATCGTCATTTCGGAGGTATCCTCCCGCTGGAGAGAAGCTACGGCGCGCCGCTCGTCGGGTTTCCGGGAGAGGACGAAGGATCGTTCCTTCGGGACGAATCGCGGCCCGGTCGAGCCGATGCGCGCTCCCGCCGACCAGGAGGACCCATCATGAGCCGGCTGATCCTGGGGAACCTGCTGACCGGGATGAGGCATCGGCCTCGGGGCGACGCCATTCGTCTCGCCGCCGCCCTGGCGGTCGCGTTCCTCGCGCCGGCGGCCGTGTTCGGCTGCAGCTGCGGGCCGAACGGGAGCGTCGCCGACGAGCGAGCCGCCGCGGACGCGGTCTTTTCCGGAGAGGTGACGAAGCTCGAGGTCCTGCCGTCCTGGTGGAGGCGATTGAGTGAGCCGGCGGACGCGGATCTCATCGATGCCGGCGCGCCGGTTCCGAGCCGGATTCTCAAGGCGACCTTCGCCGTGTCGAAGGTCTGGAAGGGCGGCGACGAGAGGACGCGGACGATCCGGACCGCCTTCGACTGCTGCCTCTGTGGCATGAAGCTCGACGTCGGCGGCGCATACCTGATCTTCGCGTACCGGGGATCGAAGGACGGCGGTCTGTGGGCGACGACCTGTTCCCGTTCGGCGCCGCTGGACGCCGCGAAGGAAGATCTCGAGAAGCTCGGCCGGCCGGCCGCGGACCTCGAAGGCTCGGCCCCCAGGTCGAGCGGGAGCCCGTGACGGTGTCGGAGGCCCCGGACGGACGCGCCGCCGCGCGCCGGGCGACCGTCGAGGAGCACATCCGAGGCGAGAACCGCCACGACCTCGACGCGGTGATGGCGACCTTCGGCCCGGAAGCGCGCTACGACGACGAGCCGTGGGCGGACCGGCGCGAAGGCCGCGACGCGGTACGCGCTTACTACGCCGAGCTCCTCGGCGCGCTGCCCGATCTCTCGATCGAGGTGAACCGCTGGCACGAGGGCGCCGAGAGCGTCGTCGTCGAGGTCACGATCCGCGGCACGCACGAGGGCCCATGGCGGGGTCTGCCGGCGACGGGGCGCCGCATCGAGTTTGCGCTCTGCGGCATCTTCGAATTCGACGGGAGCACCCGGCTCGCCGGCGAGCGCATCTACTACGACCGGGGAGAAGTGCTCCGCCAGCTCGGCCTCTTCCACGAGCCCGCGACGGCGCTCGGGCGCGTCGTCACGGTCGTGACGCACCCCGTCACGATCGCCCGGGCGCTCCTGCGCTCCTCCGGCGGCTGATGCCGCTCCAGAACCGCGTCGATCCCTGGGGCCGCCTGCACGCGGTCGAGGCACGCGGCGCGTGGATGGGAAACCGAGGCGTCCTGCACGATCCGGAGAAGCGGATCGTCGCGGCGTGGCGCCTGAAGCGCTGGATCGCCTGCGTCCTGAGCTTCCAGGATCGCCATCGCGAGGTCTTCGCTCCGGGTCGATACAGCGAGCTCTTTTTTCTCGACGAGGCGACCTCCCTGGCCGCGGGCCACCGGCCGTGCGCCGAGTGCCGCCGGAATCGCTACGTCGAATTTCGCGCGGCGTGGGCGGCGGGGCGAGGCCTGACGCCGGGGCCACCGCCGGGCGCGGACGACGTCGATCGCGTGCTCCACGAGGAGCGCTGGGCTCGAGTCGGAGCGAAGCGGACCCACGACGCCGTTCTCTCCGCCCTCCCCGAGGGCGTCCTCGTCGAGGGCGAGGGTCGGGCCCGCCTCCTGTGGCGCGGCCGGCTCCGCCGGTGGACCTTCGAGGGATATGGCCCGCCGGAGGGGGTCGCGCCGAACGAGACGGTCAGGGTCCTGACTCCACGCTCAATCGTCGGCGCGATGCGCGCCGGATTCGTGCCGCAGGTCCACGAGAGCGCCGGCGCGTGAGGCGCGACCGCCGCCCTGTGAAATCATCGCGGCCGGAGGATCCCGACGTGGAGTTTCGATTCGAGGAAGGCCTTCCCATTCTTCGGCGCACGCCCGCGGTGCTTCGCGCCTTCCTCGAGGGCCTGCCGAACGGCTGGATCCAGGCGACCGAGGGCCCGGGCACCTGGAGCCCGTTCGACGTCGTCGGGCATCTGATTCATGGCGAGCGCACCGACTGGATTCCTCGCGTGGAGCACGTGCTTCGCCACGGCGAGGACGTCGCGTTCCCGACGTTCGACCGGGAAGCGATGCTCTCCGCCTCGCAGGGATCCAGTCTCGACGAGCTGCTCGGGGCGTTCGGCCGGCTTCGCGAGTCGAGCCTGCTTCGTCTCGCCGAGCTCGGCCTGACCGACGCGGACCTCGCGCGGCGCGGCCTTCACCCCGAGCTCGGCACGGTCACGCTGCGTCAGCACCTCGCGACCTGGGTCGCGCACGACCTCAGCCACCTGCGCCAGATCGCGCGCGTCATGGCGCGGCAGTATTCACACGCCGTCGGCCCCTGGCGGCGATTCCTTCCGGTCTTCGACCGCGGTTGACGCGAGACCGCGAGCCCTCGATGCGCCGCCTGGTCGTCGGTCTCGCATCGCCGCGGCCGGCCTCGTCGCTCGACGACGGCCTCGAGAGAGTCCGCGCTCTCCTGTTCGAGGCCGCGTCGCGCGGTGCGGAGATCGCCTGCTTCCCCGAGGCTTATCTTCCCGGCCTTCGAGGACAGGACTCCCCGGTGCCCCCGTATGACGCGGCGGACCAGGAGCGGGTTCTCGGCGCCGTTCGGGGTTGGGCGCGCGAGGGCTCGATCTCGGTGATCCTGGGAATGGAGTGGATCGCGGAGCGAGGGAGGCAGATCGCCGCGTGCGTCATCGATTCCACGGGAAGCGTGCGGGGGCTCCAGACGAAGAACCAGCTCGACCCGACCGAGGAGCCGCGCTACGTGCCGGGCGACTCGCGGCAGGTCTTCGAGGTTCGCGGCGTCCGCTTCGGCGTCGCGATCTGCCACGAAGGCTGGCGCTACCCCGAGACGGTCCGGTGGGCGGCGGCGCGCGGCGCGCGAATCGTCTTTCATCCGCAGCGGACCGGCAGCGATTCGGAGGGCATCGTCCCGACCCGCTGGGGCGATCCGGCTTCGCCGTACTACGAGAAGGCGATGGTGTGCCGCGCCCTCGAAAACACGATCTACTTCGCGAGCGTCAACTACGCGCTGCGCTCCCCGGAATCCGCGACGAGCCTGATCGATCCTTCGGGAGCCTGCCAGGCGCATCTGCCCTACGGGCAGGAGGGCGTGCTGGTCGAAGCCATCGACCCGGACGCCGCCACCGGACTGCTCGCGGCCCGCTACGCGCCGGAGCGATATAAAGAGGAGAAACAGGCGTGGGACAGATCGTCGTCAAACTGAGCCTCTCGCTCGACGGTGTCATGCAGGCTCCCGGCCGGCCCGACGAGGACCGCCGCGGCGGATTCGCGCACGGCGGCTGGGCGACGCGCTATTTCGATCCCGTCATGGCGGCCGCCGCGGCGGAAGGCATGGCGAAGATGCCGGCTCTTCTCTTCGGGCGCCGCACGTACGAAGACTTCCATTCGGTCTGGCCCACTCGAAAGGACAACCCGTTCACCGAAGTTCTCGACCGGTCCCACAAGTACGTCGCCTCGACCACGCTTCGAGCGCCGCTTCCGTGGGTGAACTCGACGCTGCTGCCGGGCGATGCTTCGGTTTCCGTCGGCCGCCTGAAGCGGGAATCCTCCGAAGATCTCGTCATCCTCGGGAGCGGACAGCTCGTCCGGGCGCTCCTCGCGGCCGGCCTCGTGGACGAGCTTGCGCTGTCGATCCATCCATTGCTTCTCGGATCGGGGCAGCGGCTCTTCCCGGAGGCGGGGCCGGCGTCGGACTTCGAGCTCGCGGACACCCGGACGACGACGACCGGCGTCGTGATGACCAGGTACCGGCTCGCATCGCGGGCCAGAGCGAACGAGGGAAGGAGGAACTCCTGATGGAAAGGGTCAACGTCTTCGCGGTGATCGTTGCCGCGGCGTGCAGCTTTCTGCTCGGTGGACCCTGGTACGGCCGCCATCTCTTCGGCAGCGCGTGGAATCGGGCCAACGGAGGAGGGCCGAAGACGGGAGAGGGGCGTCATCCGGCGCGCGTGTTCGGCGTGAGCTTTCTCTTCTCCCTCGTCGCCGCCTTCGCCTTCGCGTACTGGCTGGGGCCGGCGCCCGCCCTCGGCGCGGCGGTGACGCGCGGCCTGGTGGTGGGGGCGTGCTTCGTCGCCGCGAGCTTCGGCATCAACTACCAGTTCGCGGGACGAAGCACGGTGCTCTGGCTGATCGACGGCGGGTACCACACCGCACAGTTCGTCCTGTTCGGCCTGGTCCTCGGCCTCTGGCACTGAGGGCCGGCGAATGAGTGCGCCCCGGCGCGTGACGCCGATGATCCACGTACCCGACGTCGCCGCGGCCGTCGCGTGGTATCGGTCCGTCGGATTCAAGGTTCTCGACGTGGGCGAGGACGATGGCGAGGCCCCGCCGGCATGTCCGTTGCACGGTGTCCCTCGGGGATGATCCCCGCGCCAGCGAGGAAGGGGAAGCCATGATCCGGAAACTCCCGTCGGGACGGTATCGGCTCTATTCGCGCAAGAAGGACTCGAAGACCGGGAAACGCAGGAACCTCGGCACGTTCAGGACTCGCGCGGCCGCCGAGAAGCACGAGCGCGCGGTCCAGTACTTCAAGGCGCGCTGAGATCCGCGGACGGACTGCCGCCGCATGCCATCCGTCCTGTCGCATCCGGCCGTGCCGCTCGCCCTGGCCGCCGCGGCGGGGGCAAGGCGGGTCCCGGCGAGGCTGGCGGCCGTGGCGTGCGCGGCGAGCGTCCTGCCGGACGTGGACTCGTTCGGCTACTGGGCGGGCGTTCCGTACGATTCCCCGCTCGGGCACCGCGGCTTCACGCACTCCCTCGCCTTCGCGCTGCTCGCCGGGTTCGCCGCCGCGGTCTTCGCCGGAAGCCTGCGTGTCTCTCGAAGAATGGCCTTCGCCGTCGTGTTCGTCGCGGCGGCGTCCCATGGCGTGCTGGACGCGATGACGACGGGCGGCCTGGGGGTCGCCTTCTTCTCTCCGTTTTCCAATCGCCGTTACTTCCTGCCATGGCGCATGATCGAAGTCTCGCCGATCGGCATCCGGCCGTTCTTCTCGCGGAGGGGCGCGCAGGTGTTCGCCTCGGAGCTGACCTGGATCTGGATGCCGGCGGCGGCCGCGGCCATCGCGGGTATCCTGTGGCGCCGGAGGGTGGTCGATGTCCGATGAGCGGTTCTCCGCGGTCGTTCTCTCGGGCCACAAGGGCCTGGCGTTCGAGGTCCCGTTCGATCCGGGATCGCGGTGGAGCGTCGCGCCGGTGTCACTCCGGGCCGGACGGCGCGGCTACCGCGTTTGCGGCACCGTGAATGGAAAGCGCTTCGAGAGCGCGATCGTCTCCCGGGCGCGGCGGCACTTCGTGCTCGTGACCGCCGAGATGGAGAAGTCCGCGCGCCTGCGCGAAGGGTCGGCCGTCCGGGCCTCGATCCGGCCGACGAGCTGACGCCCGGGCGAAGGAGGATCCTCGGTGCCGAACATCGCGAAGGGACCATTCGAAGTCCGAATGACGCCGTCGAACTCCGACGAGGGCTCGCCGGTCGCCCGCTTCACGCTCGACAAGCGCTACCACGCCGGCCTCGAAGGAGAGAGCCGGGGCGAAATGCTCTCGGTCGGGACGGCCGTCAGGAACTCGGCGGGCTATGTCGCCTTCGAGCAGTTCACCGGGACGCTCGACGGGCGTTCCGGAACCTTCGTTCTGCAGCACAGCGCGACCATGACCCGCGGCGAGGGGAAGCTCTCGATCACCGTCGTGCCCGACTCGGGAACGGGGGAGCTCACGGGCCTCTCCGGCTCGCTCTCCATCCGGATCGAGGGCGGCGCGCACTCGTACCTCTTCGAATACACGCTGACTTGAAGCCGCGCGAGAGCGAGGCCGGCCGCACGCGATACGAGAGGATCTACGCCGTCGTGCGCCGGATTCCTAAGGGACGCGTCGCGACGTACGGGCAGGTGGCCATGCTGGCGGGCCTTCCGGGCCGCGCGCGGTTCGTCGGATACGCCCTGGCGGCGCTCCCGGCCGAGAGCGGAGTGGCCTGGCAGCGCGTCGTCAACGCGCAGGGCGGGATCAGCCCGCGCGGCGACGGCTCGGGAGTCGAAGAGCTCCAGCGGGCGATTTTGAGACGCGAGGGCGTGCGCTTCGGAAGGGCCGGCGCCGTCTCGCTCTCGGCCTTCCAGTGGCGCCCGCGAAGTCCGGGGCGATAGTCTCTCGCTCGAGATGATGTCCCCCGGGGAGGCCTTCGAACGGCTGCGCAACGGCAACGCACGCTTCGTCGGGAGTCTGGAGAGCATGCGCCCGAGTCTCGAGACCGACCGCTTGCCGCGGCTCGGCGCCGTGCAGGAGCCGTTCGCCGTCGTTCTCGGCTGTTCCGACTCGCGCGTGCCCGTCGAGTTCGTCTTCGATCAGGGCTTCGGAGACCTGTTCGTGATCCGGGTCGCCGGAAACATCGTGGCGCCGTCCCAGGTCGGGAGCGTTGAATTCGCCGCTGAGCGGTTCGGAACCCCGCTCGTCGTGGTGCTCGGCCACTCGCAGTGCGGCGCGGTGCTGGCGACCGTCGAAGAGATGGGCCGTCCCGCGTCCTCGACCGGTCCGAACCTGCGCTCGATCGTGGAGCGCATCCGGCCGTCGGTCGCTCCGCTGATGCAACGGGACGGCGCTCCCTCCGAGGGTCTGGTCGGCGAGGCGGTCCGCGCCAACGTCCGCATTTCCGCCCAGCACCTTCGCGCCGGATCGGCGATCCTGGAGCGAAGGGTCGCCGCGGGAGCGCTGCTCGTGGTCGGGGCGGAGTATTCGCTCGAGACGGGCATCGTGGACTTCTTCGACGGCGTCCCGGCGCCGCGCGCCGGCGCATGATCCCGAGGCGCTGGCTCGCGCCGCTCCTCTTCGTCGCGCTCGCGGCGTCACGCGCGCCGGCGCAGGAGCCGGAGGACGGAGTCGGGCGTCCCTCTCGGGACCCCCTGGTCGAACGGCTCACCGGCAACTGGACGATCACGCGCAGGATTCGCGGCAGGGAGGTCCACAACTCCTCCTCGGCGCGCGGGATCCTGGACCATCAGTTTCTCGAGCTGCGCATGACGGGCACCGCGACGCCGCCCTCCTACGAGGCGCTCGTCCTGATCGGGTACTGCCATGCCGATCGGAGCTACGTCGCCTACTGGTGCGACAGCTACGGCGGAAAGTTTTCCACCAGCGGCGTCGGACGCCGCACCGGCGAGAATGCGATCGAGTTCGAGTTTCGGTATCCCGAGGGGCCGTTCTTCAACACGTTCACCCGGGACGAGAAGAGCGCCACCTGGACGTCGCGCATGGAGAGGTCCGACGCGAACGGCCGGCGCTCCCTCTTCGCCGAAGACGTCTACCGGCGTTCCTAGCGGAGGGCGCGTGTTCTTCGCGGCGGCAGTCTCGGCGGTCCTCGCCGGTGCTCCCTTGAAGCCGGCGGCCTCCGAACCGGAGAAGGCGGAGTATGCCGTGCGCTGGAATCCGGCCGAGGGCGGCCCCGCCACCGGGGAAGAGACGCTCGCGTTTCTCGGCGCGCCCGCGGCCGGGTCCACCCGATACGAGGTCCGGTACTACGACGTGCCGCCTCCTTCGGGCGCGCCGCCGGACTCCGTGGTCATTCTCCGGCGGAGGTCGGAGGCCGACGGGCAGTCGGAGATTCGTTTGAAGTACCGGCTCGATCATCCGGTCACGGAGTGGACGTGTCCGGCGGGCGGGGGATTCGAAGGCGAGCCGGAGGTGGACGTCGGGTTCGGCGCCGGTGGAGCTTCCCGCGTCTACTCGTACAGCTGCGTGGTTTCCGCCGCGGCGCCGCCCGCCTTTCTCCGCGCGTCGCCGAAGGCCTGCGTCTCGCAGATGGTCCGGTGGCCCGCCCGGGCTCCCGACGGCGGGTCCTACAAGGTCGAGTCCTGGACCCTGCCGGACGGCTCGAAGCGCCTGGAGATCTCGCGCACGGCGAAGAATTCTCCGAAGCCGCTCTCCCGATTCGGCGAGCTCGTCGAGCGGCTCCGGTCGCGGGGCGCCCGGCCCCTCGAGGAGAGCAAGACCGAGTTGGGGAGTCGGTGCATGTAACCGTCGCCTCCGCTTCGCTCGGGCTCCCGCGGCGTGAGCCTCCACCCTGACCGTCGCCTCCGCTTCGTTCGGGGCCTGCGCCCTTCGGGCGCACCGGTGAGCGGCTCGCCCGGATGCGGGCTCGACCGCTCACCTGGCGCCTTACTGCGCTGCGGCTCCCGCGGCGTGAGCCTCCACCCTCGCTTCGCTCGGGTGACTTCTCACGCCGCGAGCTGTTTGGAGTTGGGCGTGAGGAGCGACGTCCTACCCCCTCGCCCCCCGAAAGGGGGGAGAGGGTTGGGGTAAGGGGGAGGACTTGACCGTCGCCTTCGCTCGCTTGGGATCTGCGCGCCTTACGGCGCGCACCGGCCGGCGGCTCGCGCAAAGGTGCTCGACCGCCGGCCTGATCCCGCGCTCGCTGCGGCTCCCGCGGCGTGAGCCTCCACCCTCGCTTCGCTCGGGTGACTTCTCACGCCGCGAGCTTTTTGAAGGTCGCGTCTTGTCGAGCCCTCTTACCCGCTCTGCCGGCGACAGAGGGTTGGGATGAGGGGCGCCTCGTCGCCTCCGCGAGCCTCCACCCTCGCTACGCTCGGGTGACTTCTCACGCCGCGAAATTTGCCGACAGTGCCGCGGGTCGAGTCCTACCCCCTCGCCCCCGAAACGGGGGAGAGGGTTGGGGTGAGGGGGAGGACTGATCGCAAACGGAAGACTCCCCTCGACGCGAGGGATCGAGGCCTTCCGCGGCCTCGGTATGATGCGCCGGTGAGCGGGCGGATCGAGTCGCGGCTGAAGGAGCTTTCGATCGAGCTTCCGACGCCGAGCATGCCGGGCGCGCACTACGTTCCCTTCGTGCGCACCGGCGATCTGGTGTTCCTCACGGGCCAGCTCTCGCAATGGAACGGGGAGCGCCGCTTCATCGGCAAGCTCGGCCGTGAATTCGAGGTGGAAGAAGGGCAGCAGGCGGCCCGTCTGTGCGCGTTGAATCTGATCGCGCACGTACGGTCCGCGCTGGACGGGGATCTCGACCGGGTGCGCCGCTGCGTGCGCGTGGCGGGGTACGTCAACTCGATGCCCGAATTCCATGCTCACTCCCAGGTCCTCAACGGCGCATCCGATCTCTTCGTGCAGGTTTTCGGCGACGCCGGAAGGCACACTCGCATGGCCGTCGGCGTCGCGGCGCTGCCGTACGACGTGGCGGTCGAGGTGGAGGCGATCATTGAGGTTCGCTGAGGCGACGCGGCGGCTCGCGGCGTCCGCCGGCCTTCTGAGCGCCACGGCGTCGTTCGCCTTCGCGGGCGCCCCGAAGACCGAGATCGTCGGCGTCTGGCGCGGTGAGTCGATCTGCGTCAAGGGTCCGGAGTTCCCGGCCTGCCGCGACGAGTCCGTGGAGTACGACGTCTCCGATGCGGCCGGCGGCGCGGTTCATCTCGCCGCGTACAAGGTTGTCGACGGAGAGAAGGTCCCGATGGGCGAGATGGACTTCACCTACGACGAGAAGCCGGGCTCCTGGGCGTCGGAATTCCAGACGGCGCGGTATCACGGTCTCTGGACCTTTACCGTCAGCGGCGATGCGCTGACGGGCACACTCGTGGACCTGCCGTCGCGGCACAAGGTGCGCGACGTCTCGGTCCGGCGCGAGCCGGCCCCGGCGAAATGACCCGAGGAGTCCCGCATGGATGACGTGATCTTCAAGCGTTTCGAGCGGCCCGACGAGACGCGCCGGTTCAAGCACGGCCGTCTCGATCTGGTGCGCCTCGGCCCGCAAACGATCGGCCGGGCCTCGTACGAGCCCGGCTGGAAATGGTCCGAGCACGTGGGGCCGATCGTCGGAGCCGAACGCTGCACGGTCGAGCACGCGGGGATGGTCGTTTCGGGCGTCGCCACCGTCGAATTCGAGGACGGGCGCATTATCGAGCTGAGGGCGGGAAACCTGTTCTACGTTCCGCCCGTTCCCCACGACAGCTGGGTCGTCGGCGACGAGCCCTACGTGTCGCTGCATTTCCTCGGCGCCCAGGACTACGCGCGCAAGTAGCCGAGGGAACGAGCATGGCCAAAGCCGCGCTGAAGACGAAGGCGACGAACGGAAGCGTCGGGAAGTTCCTCGGGTCGCTCGACGCCGACCGGCGCAGCGACTGCGAGGCGCTCGTGAAGATGCTTCGGCGGGTGACGAAGGCCGAGCCGAAGATGTGGGGTTCGAGCATCGTCGGTTTCGGCGACCAGCACCTTCGATACGAGAGCGGCCGCGAGCTCGACTGGTTCGTGGCGGGCTTTTCGCCGCGGAAGAAGGATCTGACCCTCTACCTGTTGGGACGCGGGCCGATCGACGGTGAGCTCGCGACGCGTCTCGGAAGACATTCCACGGGAAAGGGCTGCCTCTACATCCGACGTCTCTCCGACGTGAACGGCAGGGTGCTCGAGCAGATCGTTCGGGATGCGGTCCGCAACCTGAAGGCCCGCGCCCGGACGGCGTGAGGCGGCTGGCGCGCCGCCGCAGCGCGGATCGATGACAAGATGCGGCCTCGAAACAGGAGGGACCGATGGCGCAGGGGAAAATCATCGCGGTCGTCGGCGCGACGGGAGCCCAGGGCGGAGGTCTCGCGCGCGCGATTCTCGACGACCCGAACGGAGGGTTCGCGGCTCGGGCTTTGACGCGCAAGCCCGACTCCGAGGCGGCGCGTGAGCTCGCCCGCCGCGGCGCCGAGGTCGTGGCCTGCGATCTGGACGACGCGGCCTCGATCCAGAAGGCCTTCGCCGGCGTCCACGGCGCCTTCTGCGTGACGAACTACTGGGAGCACTTCTCGGTGGACCGCGAGCTCGCCCAGGCCCGGAACATGGCGGAGGCGGCGAAGGGGCAGGGTGTCGCGCACACGATCTGGTCCACGCTCGAGGACACGCGGCAGTGGGTCCCCCTGTCGGACGGGCGCATGCCGACGCTGATGGGCAAGTACAAGGTGCCGCACTTCGACGGCAAGGGCGAGGCCGACGGCATCTTCGGCGCCTCGGGAGCGCCGACCACCTGCATGCGGACCTCGTTCTACTGGGACAACTTCATCCACTTCGGCATGGGGCCGAAGAAGAGACCCGACGGACGTCTCGCGATCACGCTGCCGATGGCGGACAAGAAGCTGCCGTCCATGGCCGTCGAGGACATCGGCCGCTGCGCCTACGGGATCTTCCGGAAGGGCGGCGATCTCATCGGCAAGACCGTGGGCGTCGCGGGCGAGCATCCGACCGGCGCGCAGATCGCGGCCGCCTTCGGCAGGGCTCTCGGCCGGGAGGTCGTGTACGACGCCGTGACGCCGGAGGCCTACCGGCACTTCGGCTTCCCCGGCGCCGAAGACCTCGGCAACATGTTCCAGTTCAAGTGCGATTTCCAGGATCACTACTGCGGCGCGCGGAGTCTCGAGTTTTCGCGGTCCGTCGACCCTTCGCTCGAGACTCTCGACGCGTGGCTTTCGAGGAACAAGGCGCGGATTCCGGTCGTGTGAGGAGACGGCGATGATCCTCGGACTGCGCACGGTCGTCTACAAGGTACCGGACCTCGCGAAGGCGAAGGAGTGGTACGCGCGCGTCCTCGAGATCGAGCCCTATTTCGCCGAGCCTTTCTACGTCGGCTTTCGGGTCGGTGGCTTCGAGCTCGGCCTCGACCCGGACATGGCGGGCACGCGGCCCGGAGGCGGGGTCGTCCCGTACTGGGGAGTGGCCGATGCCGCGGCGGCATACGCGCGCCTGCTCGAGCTCGGCGCCTCGGCCGGTTCTCCGCCTCAGGACGTCGGCGGAGGGATCCGCGTGGCGGCGGTTCAGGATCCGTTCGGCAACGCCATCGGCGTCATCGAGAACCCCCACTTCTCCGCGGCGGACGTGCGCTGACGGATGAGCGATGACGGTGATCCGGCGGGCGACGCCGCAGGACGTCCCGGCGCTCCGGGAGCTGATCCCGTTGTCGGCGCGCGAGCTCTCTCGCGGTTACTACGCCGAGGATGAGACCGAGAGCGCGATCCTCCACGTCTTCGGTCCCGACAGCCGGCTGATCGCCGACGGAACGTACTTCGTGGCGGAGGAGGACGGACGGATCGCGGGCTGCGGAGGCTGGAGCCGCCGGCGGACGCTCTACGGCGGCGATCAGATGAAGTCGGGCGAGGAGCCGCTGCTCGACCCCGCGACCGAGGCCGCGAAGATCCGCGCCTTCTTCGTTCATCCCGACTTCGCGCGGCGCGGAATCGGATCGCGCCTCCTCGAGGCCTGCGTCGAGGCGGCGCGCGCGGCCGGATTCCGGCGCCTGGAGCTCGCCGCGACGCTCCCCGGCGTCCCGCTGTACGCGGCGCGGGGGTTCCGAGAGCGCGAGCGCCTGGAGGTGGCGATGCCGGACGGGCGGCGGCTTGCGATCGTGCGCATGGAACGGGACCTCGATGCGGGCTGAGCGGCGCGGCGGCGCGTTCGCGGCGTGAGCGCGGGGCTCGCCCTCCTTCCGCGCTTCACCTATCGGTCTCTGCGTGCGCGCTGGCGCGACCAGCGAGCCGAGATCGCGGCGCTCGTCGGAGCGATCCGTCCGGGAGACGGCGCCGTGGACGTCGGAGCGAACAAGGGAAGCTTCCTGCCGCCGCTTTCCCGCGCGGCTGGCCCGGAGGGCCGCGTGGTGGCGTTCGAGCCGCAGCCGGATCTCGCGGACTACCTGAAGCGCGCATGCCGGGCCACGGGGCTCGAGAACGTCGAGATCGAGGCGGCCGGAGTCTCGGACCGCGCCGGCTCGAGGCCGCTCCGAATCCCCGGCGTCGCCGGCCCGTCGCCGGGCGCCTCTCTCGAGGAGTCCGTGGCCGC
Source organism: uncultured Acidobacteriota bacterium (assembly GCA_963738945.1). Classification (GTDB taxonomy): domain Bacteria; phylum Acidobacteriota; class Thermoanaerobaculia; order UBA5066; family Gp7-AA6; genus DAHUXD01. Next base: position 967,864 of record CAVTYD010000003.1, on the reverse strand, counting down.
GCGCTCACCGGGCCGCGACGTCACGATCCCGGTCGTCGCGCTCGACGACTTCTTTCGCGCGGAGCGGCGGCGCATCGCGGCGATCAAGATCGACGTGGAAGGCCACGAGCTCTCGGTTCTGCGCGGAGCCGCCGGAACGATCGAGCGAGACCGTCCGCTCGTCGTCGTCGAGGCCGAGGCGCGCCATGCGGGCGAGGCGGGCCTGGCGGCGGTTCTCGCCTTTTTCTCCGATCGCGGCTACGAGGGCTTCTTCGTGAGACGGGGACGGCTCGTGCCCGTCGCCGCCTTCGATCCGGCCGTCCATCAGAAGCGCTCGGAGGGCCGTTTCTGGAGCGCTCGCGGCTACTGCAACAACTTCGTCATGCGGAAGGCTCGCGGGTAGTATTCGTCCCATGACGAGCACGGCCGATCCGGGGCGTCCGTTTCTTCGCCACACGGTCGCGACCCTGGCCTATCGCGGCGCGAAGGTCCTCCGGGGCGCTCCCGCGGGGTTCGAGGCGTTTCGGGCGGGCGAGGGAACGCGCTCGCCGGGCGAGATCGTCGCGCACATCGGCGATCTGCTCGACTGGGCGCTCTCGATCGCCCGGGGCGAGCAGGCATGGAAGGACTCCCCGGCGCTCGACGGGGAGGCGGGGGCGGCGCGGTTCTTCGAGGCGCTCGGCCGGTTCGACGCCTATCTCGCCTCGAGCGCACCGCTGTCGGACACCGCCGAAAGGCTGTTCCAGGGCCCCGTCGCGGATGCCTTCGCCCACGTCGGCCAGATCGCGATGCTGCGGCGGCTCGCGGGCTCTCCGATCCAGGGAGAGAACTACCACCAGGCCGACATCGACGCGGGCCGCGTCGGGCCCGGCCAGGCCGCGGCCCGCCGGGAGTTCTAGAGTGCGCGCTCCTGTCGCCTGCTGGAACTGCGGCGCCCGGAACGATCTCGACACGGCGCAGACCTGCACGGCCTGCGGCGCGCCGCTCGTCAAGAGTCATGCGGTCTTCTCGAAGCCCGTGCTCTTCGGCGTCGTCGTTCTCGGCCTTCTCGTGCAGGGCTTCTGCTTCTTCTGCCGTTTCCGTCCGCGATGAGGCGGGAGGGCGGCTTCGAGTTCGACCGCGGGAGCCTCGACGACCTCGCCGCGGCGCTCGAACGGCTCGAGCGCGGTTTCGCCGAACTGCCGGCGTCCGCCGGCCCGCTCGGAGCACCCGAGGGCTCGGTGCGCGCCGCGCTCCTGGAGACGGCCTCGCGGCTGACCGACAACTACCCGTACTTCCACCCCCTCTACGCGGGACAGATGTTGAAGCCTCCGCATCCGGTCGCCCGCCTCGCGTACGCGCTCGCGATGTGGATCAACCCGAACAATCACGCGCTCGACGGCGGACGCGCGAGCTCGGCGATGGAGAAGGAGGCCGTGGCGGCCCTCGCGAAGCTCTACGGGTGGAGCGATCACCTCGGGCACCTCTGCGGCGGCGGCACGATGGCGAATCTCGAGGCGCTCTGGGTCGCGGGCCGGCTCGCCCCCGGCCGGACCGTCGTCGCGTCGTCGCAGGCGCACTACACGCACCGGCGCATCTCCGCGGTCCTGGGCCTTCCGTTCGAGGACGTTCCCGCCGACCGGTTCGGCCGCATGGACGCCGCGAGCCTGGCCCGCCGGGTCGAGCGCGGCGGCGTCGGAACGGTCGTGGCCACGCTCGGCACGACCGCGACGGGGTCGGTCGATCCGCTGCCGGCGATTCTGGAGCTGAAGGCGAGGCACGGCTTCCGCCTCCACGTGGACGCGGCCTACGGCGGCTATTTCGGTCTTGCCGGAAACCTCGACGACGACGCGCGGCTCGCGTTTCGACGGATCGGCGAGGCGGACTCGATCGTCGTCGACCCCCACAAGCACGGCCTGCAGCCCTACGGCTGCGGCTGCGTGCTGTTTCGAGATCCCGCCGTCGGGCGGCTCTACAAGCACGATTCGCCGTACACGTATTTCAGCTCGACCGAGCTTCACCTGGGCGAGATCAGCCTCGAGTGCTCGCGTCCCGGCGCGAGCGCCGCGGCGCTCTGGGCGACGCTGCGCGTGTTCCCCCTGGAGCGAGGCGGCGCCTTCGGCCGCCGTCTCGAGGCGTCGCTCGAGGCGGCGCGTGACCTGCATCGCCGGCTCGCCGCCGATTGGCGGTTTCTCCCGGCGTTTTCTCCGGAGCTCGACATCGTGGTCTGGCTGGTGCGCGCGCCGCGCGCGAGCGAGTGCTCGGCCCGGGCCCGCGCCGTCTTCGCCGGTGCGGCTCGCCGCGGACTGCACCTGGCGGTCGCCGACCTGCCGTCGGCGTTCTTCGATCTCGAGGCCGCGGGCATCGCGGGCGACCGCGAAACCGTGACCTGCCTGCGGTCGGTGCTCATGAAACCGGAGCACCGGGACTGGCTCGGCAGGATCTGGGAGCTTCTCGCAGAGAGCGTGGAGGAATCATGAATGACGAAACCCGGCCCCCCGTGGGCTCGATCTCGTGGGTCGATCTCACCGTCTCCGACGCTTCCCACGTCCGCGACTTCTACGCCGCGGTCACCGGGTGGAAGGCGGCGCCCGTCGAAATGGGCGAGTACAGCGACTACAGCATGAACGAGCCCGTCTCGGGCAGGTCGGTGGCCGGCGTCTGTCACGCTCGCGGCGAAAACGCCGACCTTCCGGCGCAGTGGCTCGTCTACGTCGTGGTCGAGAGCCTTCGACGCGAGCCTGCGCGAGTGCCTGGCGCGCGGCGGTTCGGTCGTCGCCGGGCCGAAGACCCTGGGCCACGGGGCCCACTTCGCCGTCATCCGCGACCCGGCGGGGGCCGTCCTGGCACTGTATCAATCGTTACCATAGTGAAGACCGTGAAGCCCGAGCCGGTGCCGGCCACTTCGGCGGTCCGCGCCCTTCGGGCCGCGGGCGTGGCCTTCACGCCCCGCTTCTACGCCTACGTCGACCGAGGCGGCACGCGGCATTCCGCCGAGGCTCTGAGCGTGCCGGAGCACGAGGTCGTGAAGACGCTCGTGATGGAGGCGCGGCGAAGCGGCTCGCCGGAGCCCCTGATCATCCTGATGCACGGAGACCGCGAGGTCTCGACGCGGCAGCTCGCCCGCCAGATCGGGGCCCGCGAGGTGGCGCCGGCGAGCGCGTCCGGCGTCGAGAAGCACACGGGCTACGTGCCGGGAGGCGTCAGCCCGTTCGGGACGCGCCGGGCGCTCCCGGTCCACGTCGAGCGGTCGATCCTCGAGCTCCCGCGTGTCCTCGTCAACGGCGGCCGCCGCGGCTTTCTCGTCGAGATCGCGCCGGAGGCGTTCACGAGGCTGCTCGCGGCGGTTCCGGTGGACGTCGCGATCGACCCGTCGTCGCGGACGTGACGGGCTTCCAACGTATGATCGGCAAAACGTTGGCGAGGGGAAACATGAATCGTCGTGTCGTCGGGCGGACTCCGGTGGTCTCTTCGGCGGAGCGCGCGTGGCCCGCACCCGGCCGCCGTTTCACGCACCCGTCCTGACGAGCCCTCGTGAGCGCCCGCGCCGAGGAGAAGGAGACGGGGCGGGTCGAAGCGTTCTCCGATGGCGTCTTCGCCATCGCGATCACGCTGCTCGTGCTCGAGCTCAAGGTCCCGCACCTGACGGACGGCGGCCGGGACGGCTCGCTCAGCCGGGCTCTCCTGGCTCAGTGGCCGTCCTACGTGGCGCTGGTGACGAGCTTCTTCACGATCCTCGTGATGTGGGCCAACCACCACCGGGTCTTCGAGCTCGTGCACCGTGATCAACGCCCCGTTTCTGTACGCCAACGGCCTGCTGCTGCTCATCGTCACGGTCGTGCCGTTTCCGACCGCCGTTCTCGCCGAGTACTTCGAGAAGCCTGGGGCGAGGATCGCGGCGGCTGCCTATGCCGGGACCTTCGTGCTGTGCGGCCTGGCGTTCCAGCTGCTCTGGCGGACCGCGATCGCGGGACGAACGCTCCTGAAGCCCGGGTACTCGGAGCGCCGCGTCCAGGAGATCAGCCGGAGATACTGGCTGGGCGTTCCGGGATACCTCGCGGCGACGGCGGGCGCGTTCGTGAGCGTCCACCTGACGATCGCCATCTGTGTCGCGCTTCTCGTCGTGTGGGTCGCGGTGTCCTGGAGGAGCTGAGAAAGGGGAAGTCATGAGTGCCGTTCGATCTCGCGCGAGATGGACGCTGTCGGGGGCCGCCCTGCTCTGGGCGGGCCTCCTTTCGGCGCAGCCCGCCGGCGGACCGCTGAAGGTCCTGATCTCCGCCGACATGGAAGGCGTCGGCGGCGTGAGCACGTGGTCGGTGCAGGCCAGTGCGAAGGGCCGCGAGTACGAGAAGTTCCGCGAGCTCATGACGAAGGAGGTCAACGCTGCGGTCGAGGGGGCGTTCGCGGCCGGCGCGACGGAGGTCGTCGTCGGCGACTCGCACGGGGATGCCCAGAACATCGACGTCGAGCTCCTCGACCGGCGCGTCCGGCTGATTCGGGCGTGGCCCCGGCCGCTCGGGATGATGCAGGGCATCGACGCGAGCTTCGGCGCGGTCGTCTTCGTCGGCTACCACGCCGCCGAGGGGCGCGCGAACGCGACCCTCTCGCACTCCTTCAGCGGAACGATCGAGGTCGAGCTCGACGGCGTGACGGTTCCCGAGGCCGGCTTCAACGCCGCGATCGCGGGCGACTTCGGCGTACCGGTGGTGTTCCTCTCGGGAGACCAGACGATCTGCGCGGATGCGAAGAAGCTGCTCGGGCCGATCGAGACCGCCGTCGTCAAGGAGGCGACCGGCTTCTACTCGGCGTCGATGGTCCACCCCGAGGTCGCCCAGAAGATGATCCGCGAGGGAGTCCGGCGCGGCGTCGAGCGCCGCCACGAGATCTCCCCTTATCGCGTCGCCCGGCCCGTCCAGCTCCGGATCCGCTTCAACGACATCGTCAACGCGGAGGTCGTCTCGATGCTGCCCGGCGTCGAGCGGCCGGCCGGAAACGTGATCGTGTTTTCGGGCCGCGACATGGTCGAAGTCTCGAAGTTCTTCGAGGCGATCTCGATGATTCGAGCGCAATGAGCCGCCCTTCGCTTCGCCGCCTCGCCTCCGCCTCCGCCGCCGCGGCCGTTCTCGTCTTCGCGGCATCGGCGCGAGCCGCGTCCGATGAGTCCGCGATCGGGCAGGCCCGGGCCCTCATCGATCACGAGATGGCCCGCACGCTCGCGCCCGGCGTTTCGGTCGCGGTGTCGCGAGACGGCCGGATCGTGTGGAGCGAGGCGATCGGCTGCGCCGACCTCGAGCTGCAGGCGCCCATGACGACGACGACGCGCCTGCGGATCGGCAGCGTGTCGAAGCCGCTGACGTCGGCGGGCCTGGGGCTGCTCGTCGAGCAGGGGAAGATCGACCTCGACGCTCCGGTTCAGCGCTACGTCCCCGATTTTCCGAAGAAGGCGTGGCCGGTCACGACGCGCGAGCTCGCCGGGCATCTCGCCGGCATCCGGCACTACGAGAAAGGCGAGTTCGAGATCCGCGATCACTATCCGACGGTCCGCGCGGGGCTCGCCGTCTTCGAGAAGGACGCCCTGCTCTTCGAGCCCGGCACGCGTTTCTCCTACTCGTCGTACGGGTGGAACCTGATCTCGGCGGTCATGGAAGCCGCGAGCGGCGTGCCGTTTCTCGAGTTCATGCAGAAGAACGTGTTCGAGCCCGCCGGCCTCCTTCACACCTCGCCCGACGATGCCGCGGCGATCGTGCCGGGCCGTGCCCATTTCTACACGCGCGACGCGGCCGGGGCGATCGTCAACGCCGGCTTCGTGGACAACAGCTACAAGTGGGCGGGCGGCGGCTTCCTGTCGACGGCGGAAGACCTGGTGACGTTCGCGAACGTCCTGCTCGAGGGCCGCCTGCTGCGCCCGGAGACGCTCCGGCTCCTGTGGACCTCGCAGAAGACGAACGACGGCAAGGAGACGGAGTACGGGATCGGCTGGGACGTCGGCCACGACGCGAAGGGGCGCCGCCGGATCGCGCACTCGGGCGGCGCCCAGGGCGGAACGGCGTACCTGCTGATCTACCCGGATGAGCGGCTCGTGGCCGCCATGATCGTGAACAGCGACGAATCCTTCACCGGACAGACCCGGCGCATCGCCGAGATGTTTCTGGAAGGAGAGTGAGCCGCATGGCGACCGAGGCCCGATCCGGATCCGGGTACGTGCTCTTCATCTCGGCCGTGGCCGCCGTCGGCGGGTTTCTCTTCGGCTACGACACCGCGGTCATCAACGGAACGGTGGGCGCCCTGGAGCGGCATTTCCGGGCCGATCCCGGGCGCCTCGGGTTCGCCGTCGCCGCGGCGCTGCTCGGCTCGGCCGTCGGCGCGCTGATCGCCGGCCGGGTCGCCGACCGGTCGGGGCGCGTCCAGGCCATGAAGCTGACGGCGCTGCTCTTCGCCGCGAGCTCGATCGGCTCGGGCATCGCGCAGACCCTGTGGGCCTTCTCGGCGTGGCGGTTCCTCGGCGGCATCGCCGTCGGCGCCGCGAGCGTGATCGCGCCGGCCTACATCGCCGAGGTGGCGCCCGCGCGGATGCGGGGACGGCTCGGTTCGCTCCAGCAGCTGGCGATCGTCGTCGGCATCTTCCTGGCGCTCGGCGTCAACGACATCATCGCCCACACGGCCGGCTCTCCCGACGCGCCGTTCTGGTTCGGCGTGCCGGCGTGGCGCTGGATGTTCTGGGTCGAGGTCGTTCCCGTCGCTCGTCTACGGCATCGGCGCGTTCCTCGTCCCGGAATCGCCGAGGCACCTCGTCGCGAGCGGCCGGCCGGCGGATGCGGCGGCGATCCTGACCCGGATCGGAGAGCCCGACGTGCCGACGCGGATCCGGGACATCGAGAAGACCGTCACCGCCGGCGCCCGGCCGCGCCTGAGGGATCTGCGGACCGCGGGGGGCGGCCTGCTGCCGATCGTCTGGGTGGGCATCGGGCTGTCCGTCTTCCAGCAGTTCGTGGGAATCAACGTCATCTTCTACTACAGCACGGCGCTCTGGCACTCGGTCGGCTTCACCGAGGCCGACTCGATGCGGATCAGCACGATCACGGGGGTGATCAACATCGTCACGACGCTGATCGCGATCGCCTTCGTGGACCGATTCGGCCGAAAGCCCCTCCTGCTCGTGGGCTCCGTCGGCATGGCAGTCACGCTCGGCACGATGGCGTGGCTCTTCGCCCATGCTCCGCTCGATGCGACCGGATCGCCGGAGCTGACGGGCGCGAGCGGGACGGCGGCGCTCGTCGCGGCGAACCTCTACGTGTTCGCCTTTGGCTTCTCGTGGGGGCCGATCGTGTGGGTCCTGCTCGGCGAGATGTTCAACAACCGGATCCGCGGGGCGGCGCTGGCGCTGGCGGCCTCCGCGCAGTGGGTCGCGAACTGGCTCGTGACGCTGACGTTTCCGGCCTTTTCCCGCGTCGGCCTCGGCTTCGCGTACGGCCTCTACACCGCGGCCGCCGCGCTGTCGTTCGTCCTCGTCGCGCGCTACGTGAGGGAAACGAAGGGCCGGGCGCTCGAGGACATGTAGGGGGAGGCGAAGATGAAGAACCGGGTCGGCGTCGAGGAGGCGCTTTCGAGACTGCCGGGGCCCGCGGGGGAGCGATGGGCGACGGTGCTCGAGCACGGCACGCTCGACGTCGAGATCTACGCGCCGCGCGGCCAGGACCCTCAGAAGCCCCACACGCGCGACGAGGTCTACGTCGTCGCCCAGGGAAGCGGGAACTTCCGCAACGGCGCGCGCGTCGAGCCGTTCGGTCCCGGCGACGTGCTCTTCGTCCCCGCGCGCGTGGAGCATCGCTTCGAGGACTTCACGGACGACCTCGTCGTCTGGGTCGTGTTCTACGGACCGGAGGGGGGCGAGGCGCCGCTCGCGCCCGGGTCCTGAGCTCGGGGCGCCGTGAAATACTGACGGAGCGACGGGACTTCCCGAGAAAGGACGATCCGAACGATGATCGAGCGTCTGAAAGAGAGCGGCGACCAGGCTTTCGGGGTGAAGGTGACGGGGCGCATCACGGCGGAGGAGGTCGAGGCCTTTCTGCCGCAGGTCGAGGCCGCGATCCGCCACCGCGGAAAGCGGACGCTGGGGATCCTGGCGGACCTGTCGGCGATGACGGGCGCCGAGTGGAAGGCGCGCTGGGACGAGATCAAGTTCCTCTCGAAGTACGCGGACCACATCGCGCGCGTCGCCGTCGTCGGCGCCGGGAAGTGGGAGGACGTCAAGGCCGAGATCCTGGCGGGAACGGTCCTCATCCAGGCCGAGACCCGCTACTACCCGTTCGAAAACCTTCTGCACGCCTGGCACTGGGTCAAGACGGGCGATCCGACCGACGGCACGGGCCGGGTCATTCTTCCGAAGGGAAGTCTCCTTTCCGGATACGTACCGGAATACATGGACGTCTGACCGTCTTGAGCACGGCCCTCGACGCCATCGCCGCGATGACGCCGGCCGACTGGGACGACGTCCGCCGGATCTACGGCGAGGGCATCGCCACGGGGAACGCGACCTTCGAGGCGGAGGTTCCCTCCTGGGAGCGATGGGATCAGGACCATCGGCCCGACTGCCGCTTCGTCGTCCGCGAGGACGGCCGCGTCGTCGGGTGGGCGGCGCTCTCGCGCGTGTCGGAACGGTGCGTCTACGGGGGCGTCGCGGAGGTCAGCGTCTACGTCGGCGCCGGCGCTCGCGGCCGCGGTCTCGGCCGGCGTCTGCTCGAAGAGCTGATCCGCGCCTCCGAGGAGGCGGGCATCTGGACGCTCCAGGCGGGGATCTTTCCGGAAAACGCGGCTTCGATCGCGGTCCACGAGCGGTGCGGCTTTCGGGTCGTCGGCCGCCGCGAGAAAGTCGGCCGTCACCGCGGCGCGTGGCGCGACACGGTGCTCCTCGAGCGCCGCAGCCGCCGCGTCGGCACGGAATGAGACCGCCCTTCGGGCTGCTCTGAGACCGTGCCCCACGACGTCTCGCTCATCGCGACAGTCGCCGTCGGCCTGACCCTCGCCTTCATCGCCGGGCTTCTCGCCGTCCGGATCGGCCTGCCGCCGCTCGTCGGCTACCTGCTCGCCGGCATCGCCGTGGGCCCCTTCACGGCCGGCTTCGTCGCCGACGCGAAGCTGGCCCCGCAGCTGGCCGAAATCGGCGTCGTCCTGCTGATGTTCGGCGTCGGGATGCACTTCTCGGTCGGCGACCTGTGGTCGGTGCGCCGGATCGCGATTCCCGGCGCGATCGGACAGATCGCCGTGGCGACCGGCCTGGGCGCCGGCGTCTCTCACTTCTGGGGCTGGCCGCTCGAGGCCGGCGTGATGTTCGGGCTGGCGCTCTCGGTCGCGAGCACGGTCGTCCTGCTGCGGGCGCTGGAGGATCGAGGCCTGCTGAACACGGACGACGGGCGGATCGCGATCGGCTGGCTCGTCGTCGAGGATCTCGTCATGGTGCTATGCCTCGTTCTCCTGCCGGCGCTCGGCGGTTCCGGCGGCGCGCATCCCGGCGGCGCGCTTCCCGCCAACCTCTGGGTGGCGGTCGGCGTGATCCTCGGAAAGGTGATCGCGTTCGTCGGCCTGATCCTCGTGATCGGAGGTCGGGTGTTTCCGTGGCTGCTCAAGCGCGTCGAGTCGACCGGGTCCCGCGAGCTCTTCACGCTGGCGGTCATCGCCCTGTCTCTGGGGGTGGCGTTCGGATCGGCCGAGCTCTTCGGCGTGTCCCTGGCGCTCGGCGCGTTTTTCGCCGGGATGGTCATCCACGAATCCGACCTGAGCCACCGCGCGGCCACGGAGATGCTTCCGCTCCAGGACGCCTTCGGCGCGCTCTTCTTCGTCTCGGTCGGAATGCTCTTCGACCCCGCCGTTCTGGTCCGCGAGCCGCTCCGGGTTCTCGCCGTCATCGGCATCATCGTGATCGGGAAGTCGATCGCGGCGCTCGGGATCGTTCTCGCGCTGCGCGGTTCGCTGAAGACCGCCCTGACCGTTTCGGCGTCGCTCGCTCAGATCGGCGAGTTCTCGTTCATCCTGGCCACCCTCGGCGTCGCCCTGGGACTCCTCGGCGCCGAGACCCAGAGCCTGATCGTGGCGGGGGCGCTGATCTCGATCACCATCAATCCCCTCGTGTTCAGCGCCGTCGGCCGCTGGATGCCGAAGGCCGAGGGACCGGTCCGCTGAGAGTCCTCGTCATCGGCGGCTCGGGATTCGTCGGAGCCGCCGCGGTCCGGGCCCTTCGCCGGCGGGGCGCGGAGGTCGCGACCTTCCATCGGTCGGAAACGGCGACGATCCGGGGCGATCGCGCGGACCTGACGGCGCATCGGGAGGCATTCGCGAGATTCGGGCCGGACGCGACGCTCGACACGATCGCCTACACGGAGAAGGAGGCGGCGGCCCTCGTGTCCGCTCTGCGCGGCCTCGCGCGCCGCATCGTCGTGCTGTCGAGCCAGGACGTGTACGTCTCCTATGGCCGGCTTCTCGGCCTCGAGCCCGGTTCGGCCGATCCGGCGCCCGCCGCCGAGGACGCGCCCCTGCGAACGTCGCGCTTCCCGTATCGGGCGGCGGCGAGGCCGGGCGAGATGGCCTACGACTACGAAAAGATCCTCGTCGAACAGGCCGCGGCCTCGGAGCCGACTCTGCCGGCGACGATCCTGCGTTTGCCGTGCGTGTACGGGACGGGCGATCCGCACCACCGCATCGGACAGGTTCTCGCGCGGATTCGCCAAGGCGAGCCGCTGCCGATCGATCGGACGAAGGCCGGCTGGCGCTGGACGCGCGGAGCCGTCGAAAACGTCGGAGAGTCGATCGCCCTCGCCGTCCTGGACGGCTGGGCGTCGGGCCGGACCTACAACGTGGGCGAGGAGACGGCGCTGAGCGAAGAGGGATGGATGAAGAGCATCCTCGCGGCGGCCGGCCGGTCGGTCGGGATTCGCCTCGTCTCCCGCGCAGAGCTGCCGGCCGGCGCCGCGGAGCCGTACGACTTCCGGCACGATCTGATCGCCGACACGGGTCGGATCCGTCGGGAGCTCGGCGATCGGGAAGTCGTCGGACGCGACGCCGCGCTCGCCGCGGCCGTCGCGTGGGAGCGCGCGAGTGATCCCGTTTCAACAGGCAGGCCCAGCCGCCCTTGACTTACGCCCTTTTACCGCCTAGAGTCGGCTTCCCATGGCCGAGAAACGCACTCGCCCGTCGGGCAGCGCGCCGGAGATGCCTCCCTCCCGCAACCTCGGCGTGGGAAGCGCCGTCGGCAATGCCTCGTGCGGCGGGCGCCACGGCGGCGGCGATCCGCTCGCTCTGATCGTTTCGGCCGGGGCGCGCAAGGAGAAGCTTCGGGAACGCGAGACTCATAATTTTCGGCGGTCGGCCGCGTCACGAAAACCGGCATACGCCGAGCTCCACGCGGCATCGGCGTTCTCGTTTCTCGACGGCTCCTCGCTGCCCGAGGACCTCGTCGAGGAAGCGGCGCGGCGGGAGATCCCCGCCGTGGCGCTCGTCGACACCAACGGCGTCTACGGCGCGCCGCGGTTCTACAAGGCGGCGAAAGCGGCAGGGATCCGGGCGATCGTCGGGGCGGAGGTGACCTTGGAGGGCGGGGGCAAGCCCCGCCCCTACGGTGCCGTAGCCCGTCCGCCGCGCCCCCACGGTGCCGTAGGGGCGACCCTTGCGGCCGCCCGTCCGCCGCGCCTCACGCTCCTCGTCGAGACGCGCGCCGGCTACAAGAACCTCTGTCGCCTCATCACGGCGGGCGCGCTCGGAAAACCCAAGGGGGAAACGTCGGTGACGCTCGAGCAGGTCGCCGCGCATGCCGAGGGATTGCACGCGCTGACGGGCGGCGCGGAAGGGCTCGTCGCGCGCGAGCTGGAGGAGGGCGGCCTCGATGCGGCGCACAGCTTCCTCGAGAGACTCGGGGCGATCTTTCCGGGCCGCCTCCACGTCGAGCTTCAGCGCCACCGGCGGCGGGAGGAGGAGCGCCGCAACCAGGCGCTCGCGGACCTCGCACGGCGCTTGCGCCTGCCGCTCCTCGCGTCCAACGGCGTGCGATACGCGCGGGCGAAGGACAAGGAGCTCCACGACGTCCTGACCGCAATTCGCAACCACGTTCCTCTCGACGCCGCCGGAAGCCTGCTCGCGGCGCAGCGGGAGCGTCACTTCCGGGACGCCGGCGCCATGCATGCGCTCTTCGCGGACCTGCCCGGGGCCGTCGACGCCGCCGCGGAGCTGTCCGAGCGCCTCGACTTCACGCTCGCGGACCTCGGCTACCGCTTCCCGGAATATCCGCTTCCGCCGGGCGAGACGCCGTCCTCGTACCTGCGCCGGCTGACGTGGAACGGCGCGCCGCTCGCGTTTCCGGCCGCTGACGGCGAAGGCGCAGGCGCAGATCGAGAAGGAGCTCGCGATGATCGAGAAGCTCGACCTCGCCGGCTACTTCCTGATCGTCTACGACGTCGTGCGCTTCTGCCTCGAGAACCGCATCCTCGTCCAGGGGCGCGGCTCGGCCGCCAACAGCGCCGTCTGCTACGCGCTCTCGATCACGGCGATCGACCCGGTGAAGATGGAGCTGCTCTTCGAGCGTTTCCTCTCCGAGGAGCGCGGCGAGTGGCCCGACATCGACCTCGACCTTCCGTCCGGCGATCAGCGCGAGCGCGTCATCCAGCACGTCTACGAGAAGTACGGCCCGCACGGCGCCGGCATGACCGCCAACGTCATCACCTATCGAGATCGCTCCTCGGCGCGCGAGGTCGCCAAGGCCCTCGGCTACTCGCCCGAGCAGGTGGACGCGCTCTCGAAGCAGCTCGGAGGCTGGAACTTCGGCGAGATCCGCGATCCGCCCGAGGAGCTGAAGGGCGAGCTCGCCGCGGCGGGCCTCGACCCGGAGGAGCGGCGCGCCCGCCACTTCCTGCGCCTCTTTCTCCAGATCCAGAACCTGCCGCGCCATCTCGGCCAGCACTCGGGCGGCATCGTCGTCGCGGCGGGACGGCTCGACGAGGTCGTGCCGCTCGAGCCGGCGTCCATGCCGGGCCGCGTCGTCGTGCAGTGGGACAAGGACGACTGCGCGGACCTCGGCATCGTGAAGGTCGATCTGCTCGGCCTCGGCATGCTGGCGGCGATCGAAGAGTGCATCCCGATGATCCGCACGCACGAGAGGGTCGAGGTGGATCTCGCACACCTGCCGCAGGACGATCCGGCGGTCTACCGGATGCTGAACGCCGCCGACACCGTCGGCCTCTTTCAGGTCGAGAGCCGCGCGCAGATGGCCTCGCTGCCGCGAAACGCGCCGAGGTGTTTCTACGACATCGTCGTGCAGGTCGCGATCATCCGCCCCGGGCCGATCGTCGGCGGCATGGTCCGGCCGTTCTTCGAGCGGCGGCAGGGAAGAGCGCCGGTCGAGTATCCGCGATCCCTGTCTCGAGCCGATCCTGAAGCGCACGCTCGGCGTGCCGCTCTTCCAGGAGCAGATCCTGAAGATGGCGATGGTGGCGGCCGGGTTCACGGGCGGCGAAGCCGAGGAGCTGCGGCGGGCGATGGGATTCAAGCGCTCGGTCGAGCGGATGGACTCGATCGAGAAGCGGCTGCGCGTCGGGCATGGCCGCGCGCGGCATCGGTCCCGCGGCGCGCGATCAGATCGTCAAGTCCATCACGTCGTTCGCGCTCTACGGCTTTCCCGAGTCCCACGCCGCGAGCTTCGCGCTGATCGCCTACGCGAGCGCGTATCTGAAGGCCCACCATCCCGCGGCCTTCCTCGCGTCGCTGCTGAACGCGTGGCCCATGGGCTTCTACCACCCGGCGACGCTCGTGAAGGATGCCCAGCACCACGGCACGCGCGTGCTCGCGATCGACGCGGCGCGCTCGGGCTGGACCTGCCGCTGGGAGGAGAGAGCGGTGCGCCTGGGGCTGCGCTTCGTCAAGGGGCTGCGCGAGGAGGCCGGCGCATCGATCGAGCGCGCGCAGGCACAGCGGCCCTTCGTCTCGGTCGACGATCTCGCGCGGAGGGCGGCGCTGCGTCCGGGAGACCTCGACCTGCTCGCTCATGCGGGCGCCCTGTCGTGTTTCGGAAGGACGCGGCGCGAAGCGCTCTGGCAGGTGGCCAAGGTCGCCCGCAGGAGCGGGCCGCTCTTCGAGAAGGAGGCGACCGACGACCCGTCGCCCCTGCCCGAGATGTCGCCGATCGAGGAGACGCGCGCCGACTACCAGACGGCCGAGATGACGGCGGGGCCCCACATGCTCGCCCACCTGCGCGACGGGCTCAGGCGCCGGGGCGTGGCGTCCGCGGCGGAGCTCGCGCGCCGCGCCGACGGCGATCGCGTGACGGCCGCCGGGGCCGTCATCGTGCGGCAGCGTCCCGGCACCGCGAAGGGCTTCGTCTTCCTGACCCTCGAGGACGAGACCGGCATGCTCCAGGCGATCGTGAGGCCGGACCTCTTCAGGCAGCAGCGCGCGGTCGTCGTCGGGTCGGGCGCGCTCGTCGTGGAGGGCCGCCTCCAGCGTCAGGACGGCTCGATGTCCGTCCGTGCCGAGCGCTTCTGGACGATCCCGGAGTTCGAGCGGATGCCGAGCCACGATTTCCGGTGAGACTCGGACGAAGGCCGTCATCCCGAGGAGCGAAGCGACGAGGGATCCCTTTTGACACGTGCCGCGGCTCTGAAAGGGATCCCTCGCTGCGCTCGGGATGACAACGGGAAGGCGCTCGGGACGACAACGGGAAGGCGCTCGGGATGACAACGGGAAGCAACATTCGCCCGAAGAGTTCGTACACTTCCACCGATGCGTTTCCGCACAGTTGCCGTCCTGGCCGTGCTGTGCGCGCCGAGGCTCCTGGCGGAGGATCCCGTCCCTCTTCCCGTCCCGCCGACCCTTCACCTGAACCGCATCACCACTCCGATCACGGTGGACGGGGACCTGTCGGATCCGGGCTGGAAGGACGCGACCGTGATCGAGACGTTCTACGAGTTTCAGCCCGGCGACAACACGGTGCCGCCGGTCAAAACGATCGCCCGCGTGGGGATCGACGACAAGTACTTCTACGCATCCTTCTGGTGCGAAGAGCCCGAGACCTCGAAGATCCGCGCCCCGTACGTCGACCGCGACGGTGTCACCGACCAGCAGGACTACGTCGGCATCCTGCTCGACGTGGACAACGCGCGGCGCTCGGCCGTGGACTTCTGGATCAGCCCCAACGGCATCCAGACCGACTCGATGTTGAACGAGTCGCCCTTCGGCGAAGACACCTCGCCCGACTGGTTCTGGGAATCGGCGGGCCGGATCGGAACGAAGTCGTGGACGGCCGAGGTCCGCATTCCGCTCTCGTCGCTGCGCTATCCGAACAAGAACCCGCAGGACTGGGCGCTGATGGTCTACCGGGTCTGGCCGCGCGAGTTCAACTACCAGTTCTACAGCGTCAAGATGCCTCGCGGTTCGAGCTGCTTTCTCTGCTGGTCCGCGACGGTCCAGGGAATCGAGGGGCTGCCTCAGGGCATGCATTACGTTCTCGCGCCGTATGCCGCCGGTTTCTCGGAGGCCGTCTATCCGACGGTCCCTGCGGGCTCGCCCCTCGGCTCTCCCGACACCGTGACGAAGGGTCAGCTCGGCCTCGACCTGAAGTGGCTGCCCGACGCGGGCACCGTCGTCGATGCGACGATCAACCCCGACTTCTCCCAGGTCGAGTCGGACGTCGTGCAGATCGGCGTCAACCAGCGCTTCGCGCTCTTCTACCCGGAGAAGCGCCCCTTCTTCCTCGAGCAGGTGGATCTGCTGCAGACGCCCATCCAGGCCATCTACACGCGCACGATCACGGATCCGCTCTGGGGAGGACGGCTGACGTCCCGCGAAGGCTCGACCTCGTACACGGTGCTCGTCACCGACGACCGCGGCGGCGGCACGGTCGTGATCCCCGGGCCGATCTTCTCGGGAACGGCGCCGCAGGATTTCTCCTCGGTGGTCGGCATCGGGCGGCTGCGCCACGATCTCGGCAACTCGTTCGTCGGAGCGACGGCGACGGCGCGCGTCATCGACGGCGGGGCGTACAACTACGTCGCCGGGCCGGACTTCCAGTGGCGGCCGAACGACGCCGATCTCGTCACGGGCCAGTACCTCTACAGCTTCTCGCGCCTTCCGGACCGGCCGGATCTGTATCCGGCGTGGAATGGGCAGAAGATCTCGGGCTTCGGCCTGACGGCCAACTGGGCGCATTCGACGTATCACTGGGACTGGCTCGCGCAATACGACGATTTCTCGGATGGCTTCCGCGCGGATGACGGATTCGTGCCGCAGGTCGGCTACAGCCAGGAAACCTGGGGAGCCGGGTATCGCATCTATCCGACGGGATTCTTCTCGCGAGTGCGGTTTCTCACGGGCGGCAACTACGCGACCGGCCGCGACGGCGATCTCGTTTCCCGCCGGGCGTTTCCGGGAATCTCGTTCCAGGCGGTCGGCGGAACGCGCGCCGAGTTCGACTACAACTTCGAGGCCGTCCGGATCAACGGCCAGGAGCTCGACTACGACCGCCTCGTCTGGACCGTGACGGCCTCGCCCTCGGGATTTCTTCCGAGCATCGGGGTGTCGGGCAACTACGGCCGCCAGCCGGACGTGGACAACGTGCGCGTCGGCACCGGCGGCGACGTGCTCGTGACGGCGCTCGTGCGTCCGACCGAGCACCTCGGACTCGACCTGCGCCTCGAGCGGCAGTGGATCGACGAGCATCTCTCGATTCTGTCCGGGAACCTCTTCACGGCCGACGTCGCGCGCCTCAAGGCGGTCTATGTCTTCAACGCGAAGATGCTGATCCGGCTGATCGGCCAGTACCAGGAGACCCGGCGCGACCCCGCGCTCTGGATCGAGCCCGTCGTGGCGAAGGAGGGAAGCTTCGCCGGATCGGCCCTCTTCTCGTACAAGCTCAACTGGCAGAGCGTCCTCTTCGTCGGCTACGGCGACGCCCGCGCGCTCGACGAGGTGAATTACACGCTCCTGCCGACGGGGCGGCAGTTCTTCCTCAAGGTCTCGTACGCGTTCCAGCACTAGGTACGTCGCCTCCGCTCACGTCGCCTTCGCTCCGTTCGGGATCTGCGCGCCCTGGAGGGCGCGCACCGGCCGGCGGCTCGCGCAAAGGCGCTCGACCGCCGGCCTGATCCCTCACTACGCTCCGGCGAGCTGTCACCACAGTGCGGCGGAAGAGACTCTTACCCCCTCTCCCTCCGGGAGAGGGTTGGGGTGAGGGGAGCGACATTCCCGACGACGTCGGGCGCGACGCAGTCGGTCCGCTGACTACGACTTCTTCTTCGCGGCCACAACGGCGCTCGACCGCCGGCCTGATCCCTCACTACGCTCCCGCGAGCTGTCACCACAGTGCGGCGGAAGAGACTCTTACCCCCTCTCCCTCCGGGAGAGGGTTGGGGTGAGGGGAGCGACATTCCCGACGACGTCGGGCGCGACGCAGTCGGTCCGCTGACTACGACTTCTTCTTCGCGGCGACTTTCGTGGCGAGCAGGACGATGTCGACCGTCACCTTGTTGCCGACGACCTTCGCCTCGGGATTGTCGGTCCAGGCCATGCCGTACTCGCGGCGGTCGAACGAAAACGTCGCCTCGATGCCGATGCGGTCGTCGGCCTGGGCGCCCTCGAACTTCCCGCGGATCTCGAAGGGAACCGTGACCTCGCGAGTGACGCCGTGGATCGAGAGCGGCCCGGAAGCCTCCCAGCGCCCTTTCACCTTGCGGACGCGTTTGCTCTCGAAGCGGATCTCGGGATACTTCGCGGCGTCGAAGAAGGCGGGAGTGCGGAGCTTTCCGTCCCAGGTGTCGCTTCCCGTGGCCACGCTCGCGATCTCGATCACGGCCGTCACCTTCGCCTGCGACAGATCGCGCGCCTTGCCCGCCGAGATCCGGACGTCGTAGCGCATGAACTTGCCGGTCACCTTCGAGACGGCCATGACCGGGACGGAAAACTGCACGTTCGAATGCGCCGCATCCATGGCGTAGTCGGCGGCCGTGAGCGCCGCCGGGGCGAGCAGGCAAGCCGCGGCGAGCAGGCGGCGAGAAATCGCGAGGAGCATGTTGCGGGTGCGCGTCGCCGGGAATCTTATCCGACCGTGGGCGTCCCCGGCCGACGATAGAATCGCTCCCACTTTTCGGAGGCAACATGAAACGGGTCCTCGGCGCTCTGGCGCTCTCTCTCTGCGTGCTTCCCTCGCCGGCCCAGGTCCTTCCCGGCCACCGTCTGCCCGAGGGGCCGGACCGGCCGGTGCGAGACCGGGCCTTCCACATCGAGAAGTACGTCGCCGAGCTCTCCTTCGACATGGCGCACGAGACGATCGCCGGGACGGCCACGATCACCTTCCAGTCGTTGCGCGAGCCGCTGACGGAGCTTTCGCTCGACGCCGCGCTCCTCGAGGTGAAGAGCGTCGAGCGCGACGGCCACGGCCTCGCGTTCACGGTGGACCCGAAGGCGTGGAAGCTGAACGTGGCTCTCGGCGAGGCGCTGCCCGCGGGCCAGTCGGCGACCGTGAAGGTGGCGTACGCCTGCCACCCGCGCGTCGGCCTCTATTTTTTCCCCGCCTCGGGCGGCCGCGAGGCGCAGGCCTGGAACTACGGGGAGGGCGGCCTGCACAACGGGTGGCTGCCGATCTACAACGATACGAACGACCGGTTCGCGGTGGAATTCGTCGTGACGGTTCCGAAGGGCTTCACCGCGGTCTCGAACGGCGTCCTCGATCCGCCGAAGGAGAACGCCGACGGGACCCGGACGTTTCACTGGGTGCAGGAGAAGCCGATCCCGAACTACCTCATGACGGTGGACGTCGGGCGCTTCGTGAGGCTCGCGCTGTCCGATGCGAAGGTCGGAGCCCGGTCCGTCCCGCTCTCGGTGTGGACGGCGCCGGGCTCGGAGAAGGCGGCCCGGTTCACGTTCGGCGAGACGCCGAAGATGGTCGAGTTCTTCTCGGAGCGCATGAACTACCCCTATCCGTGGGTCAAGTACGACCAGGTCACCCTCCGGGACTTCGCCGTCGGCGCGATGGAGACGACGACGATGACGGGCGTCGGTGAATCGCACCTGCACCTGCCGGACGATCCGCCGGACTCGGCGCCGGGTTACGACGAGGCATGGCCGGTCTTCACCGTCGAGGACACGATCTCGCACGAGCTCGCCCATCACTGGTTCGGCGATCTCGTCACCTGCCGCTCGATCGGCTCGATCTGGCTGAACGAGTCCTTCGCGACGTTCTGGCACACGGTCTGGAACGGCCACGCCCACGGCGAGGACGACCTGACCTACCAGCGCTGGTGGTATCTCAACAAGTACGTGGGCTACGTGCGGGAGTCGGGGACCGTGCGGCCGATGGAGTACCTGCGCTACACGGAGCCGACCGCGATGTACCAGACCGAGACGACCTACGTGAAGGGCTCGCTGGTGCTGCACATGATCCGCCACTTTCTCGGAGACGACGACTTCTACCGGATGATCTCCGGATACCTCGCGAGCCACCAGTTCTCGAGCGTCGAGTCCGCCGACCTTTCCGAGGAGATCGAGCTCGCGGCCGGACGGAACTTCTCCTGGTTCTTCAAGGACTGGGTGGTCGGAGGCGGCGGCCACCCGCGCTTCGACGTGTCCTACCGCTGGGCGCCCGAGCGGAAACAGGTCGATCTGACGGTCAAGCAGATCCAGTCGGACCTTCCGTTCGAGAACGAGTTCACGCTGCCCGTGGACGTCGAGGTGGTGGACGGCTCGGGAACGGCGGCGACGCATCGCGTGGAGCTGAACGGCTGGTCCACGACGGTGTCGTTGCCGGCGGCCAGCCGGCCGCGCCGCGTCACCTTCGACCAGGGAGGCTGGCTCGTCTGCGAGATCAAGTACGACCGCCCGATCTCCGAGGTGCTGGACGAGCTCGATCACGCCGGCCTCGCGAACCGTCTGCGGGCCGCGAGGCAGCTCTCCGAAGACTTCGGGCGCGATCCGCGGGCCGTCGCGGCGCTCGCGCGCACGCTCGCCGACCCGGCCTCGCACTGGGGACTGAAGCAGGAGGCCGCCCTCGATCTCGGCCGCGCGGGCGGCGCCGATGCGGCGCGCGCTCTCGAGAAGGCGCTCGCGGTGGAGCCGAATCCGCGAGTGCGGCGGGCCGTCGCGCTGGGCCTCGGCGACTGCGGACTGCCGGGCAGCTCCGCCGCGCTGCGCAAGGCGATCGAAACCGACCGGGCGGAGGACGTCATCGGCGCCGCGGAGATCTCCCTCGGCCGGATCGGGGGTGCGGGAACGAAGGACTATCTGACGCGCCAGCTCACCCGGGAGTCCCGCTGGTGGGACGGGATCCGCGTCGCGGCGGTGCAGGGGCTGGGCAAGCTCGACGACCCGGCCCTCGCGCCGGTCTTCGACGGCTATACCGACCCCCGATACGTGCAGGAGCTCCGCGCGGCCGCGATGGATGGCTGGTCGGCCGCCTCGCCCGACGATCCGAAGCTCGCCGATCGGCTGCGGGCCTTCACGAAGGACCGGAATCGCTCGATTCGCGAAGACGCCGTCAAACGCCTCGGCGCGATGCATCACGAAGCGGACCTCGCGCTTCTGAGGGAGCTCGAAGGCGACCCCGACCCCACGATCGCCTACTTCGCGAAAGAAGGCGTGGAAGAGACGGAAGGGTTTTTGAAAAAGTAGACGCGGTCTCCTTACCCCTCTTATGGCGTGACCGTTCCCTCGCGGCGCGCCCGACGGGCGCAGGCCTCGCTGCCGCGGGTCTGCCCTTGGCGGTCGGGTGCGGGGGGCGAGGGGGTAAGAGTCGATGCGCGGCACTGTCGGAATAGCTCGCGGCGTGAGAAGTCACCCGAGCGAAGCGAGGGTGGAGGCTCACGCCGCGGGAGCCGGAGCGAGCGAGGGGCCAGGTGAGCGGTCGAGCCCGCATCCGGGCGAGCCGCTCACCGTTGCGCCCGAAGGGCGCAGGTCCCCGAGCGAGCGGAGGCGACGGTGCCCGCATCCGGGCGAGCCGCTCACCGGTGCGACCGAAGGCCGCGGGCCCCAAGCGAGCGGAGGCGACGGTTACGCGACCGCTTCGCCGTCCCGCACCATCCGCCCGTCGCGGATCTCGACGACCCGCCCCGCTCGCCGGGCGAGCGACATGTCGTGCGTGATGACGACGAGCGTCGAGCCCTGCTTCCAGAGGTCGGTGAAGAGGCCCATGATGTCGCCGCCGGCGGAGGTGTCGAGGTTTCCCGTGGGCTCGTCGGCGAGAACGACGTCCGGCTGCATCGCGAGGGCGCGCGCGATGGCGACGCGCTGCATCTGTCCGCCGGAGAGCTCGGTCGGCTTGTGGTCCATGCGGTCGCCGAGGCCGACGCGCGTCAGCAGCTCCTCGACGCGCTCCTTGCGCTTCTTCGGCGCCACCCCGCCGAAGAGCAGCGGGAGCTCGACGTTTTCGAAGGCGGAGATCTGGGGCAGCAGGTTGAATCCCTGGAAGACGAAGCCGACGCGCCGGTTGCGCACGTCGGCGAGCTCGTCGCGGGTGAACTTCGAGACGTCTTCCCCGCCGAGGCGGTAACGCCCCTCCGAAGGCGTGTCGAGGCAGCCGATCAGGTTCATGAGCGTGGATTTGCCCGAGCCCGAGGGCCCCACGATCGCGACGAAGTCGCCGCGCTCGACCGCCAGGTCGATCCCTTTCAGCGCCTCGACCTTGACCTTGCCCGTGTCGTAGATCTTCTTGATGCCCTGCATCTCGATGATGGCGGTCGTCATCGGCTCTCCGGTCGGTGTGCGCCTCATTCATACCTCAGCGTGGAAGCGGGGTCGATGGCCGCGGCGCGGCGCGCCGGGAAGTAACCCGCGGCGAGGCCGCAGATTCCGAGGATGCCGATCGTCGCGAGGCCGATCGGCCAGGACAGCGTGGGGTGACCCATGAACTCCAGCGCGTCGTTGCCCTCGAGCTTGACGAATCCGAGCCCGGTTACGATGACGATGGCGATGAGCGCGCCGAAGAGTCCGCCGAGAAACGTATAGACGAGGCCCTCGAGGATGAACGGTCCCGTGATCCACGCGCTGCGGGCGCCGAGAGCCATCTTGACGCCGATCTCCTTGGTCCGTTCCTTGACGACGGCGTACATGATGTTCGCCACGCCGACGCCGCCGATGATGAGCGTGAGCGCGCCGATGATGCCGAAGAACATCTCGAGGCCGATCAGGATCTTCTCGCTCATCTTCTGGCCCTCGACCGTGTTCCAGACGCCGAAGGCGTGCGAGTCCTCGGGGTCGAAGCCGAGCCTCGGGCCGAGGATCTGGGAGAGGTGCCTCAGCGCGGCGTCCATGTCGTGGGACTTCCGGACGCGGAAGACGACGACGTTGACCTTATCGTCCCCGAGCACGGCCTTGAACGTGGACTGGGGGATGACGGCGTGCTGGGCGTCCGGGCCGCCGTAGGTGGACGACTGGCGCTTGCGCTGCATCACACCGATGACCGTGAACGGCGAGTTGTTGATGAGCAGCGTCTTGCCGAGAGGCTCCTCTTCGCCGAACAGGTCCTTGGCCATCTCGTTGCCGAGAAAGACGACGCGGCGCTTCTCGTTCTCGTCGTCCGGGTTCAGGAATCGCCCGCCCGGCCTCGGATAGTGCTTGCGGGGGGTGCCGTAGTCGGCGATCGTCCCGATCACGCGGCCGTTGACCGTCTTCTTTCCGTAGGCCATGGCGGTCCGCCACGACGTCAGCTCCGCCCAGATCGCGTCGAGCTCGGGCATGCGCTCGCGGGCGAAATCCACGTCCTCGATCCGGGGGCGGACGGCGTGCCCGGGCGGCAGGCCCTTGTAGGGCATGGTCGTCTCGCCCGGCCACAGGATCGCGAGGTTGTTGCCCATCGCCTGCTCGTTCGCGGTCATCTGGCGCTTGAGCCCTTCTCCGAAGGCGAGCAGGAGCAGGATCGTGACCGTCCCCCAGGCGAGGGCGGCGATCGTCAGCGTGGCGCGCTTCTTCTGAAGCCGCGCCGACCGCAGGAAGAGCTGGAGGACGAGCGAGAGGGTCTTTCTCACGGTTTCATCGCTACAGTTTCATCGCCACCACGGGATCCAGCCGCGACGCGTCGCGCGCCGGGAAGTAGCCGGCGACGAGACCGGTCAGGCCCAGGACCGTCGCCGTCAGAAGCGCGACGCCGATCGAGACGTCCGGGTCGCCCACGTACTGCGTGACGCCGAACTTCGGGAAGATGGCGCAGACGGTCATCGAGATGCCGAAGCCGATCAGTCCTCCCATGGCCGTGATGAGCAGCGTCTCCATCAGGAACTGCCGCAGGATCCAGGGCGTCTTGGCGCCGAGGGCCATCTTGATGCCGATCTCCTTGGTGCGCTCCTCGACGACGACGTTCATGATGTTCGAGACGCCGATGCCGCCGACGATCAGCGTGAACGAACCGATGATTCCGAGAAACAACCGGAAGGACAGGAAGAACGTGCCGAGAAACGCGAACTCCTCGGTCGTGTCCCAGACCGAGAACGCTTCCTTGTCGTCCGGATCGAAGCGCTGGCGGCCCGCCAGCACGCGGCGCACTCCGTCGGTGACGTTCTTGCTGTCCTTCATCACGACCGGCTGATAGATCAGGTTGTTCACCCACTTCTCGCCGGTCAGGGCGCGATAGGTCGTGCCCGGAATGAATCCCTTGCCGTTGTCGCGGCCGCTGTAGCTCGACTGCTGGATCTTCTCCTCGAGCACTCCGATGATCAGAAACGGCGAGCCCTTGAGCATCACGGTCTTCCCGACGGGATCGGTCTTTCCGAATACCTGTTCGGCGAGCTTCCAGCCGATGAAGAGGACGCGCCGCTGCTCGTCCATGTCGGTCGGGTTGATGAACCGGCTTCCGGCGCGCGGATTGATGTTCCGCATGCCGCCGAACTCGGGCGCGACGCCGGAGATGTCCACGGCGACGGTCTTCGTGCCGTAGTTCATCTTCATCGTGTCCGAGTACTCGCTCGAGACGGCGCGCAGTCCCGCGGCCTGCCGCCGGATGGCCTCCACGTCGTCTTCGTTGACGCGGATCTTGCGTCCCTTTCCGAGGCCCTCGAACGGGATCGAGGTCAGGCCCGGCCAGGC
Source organism: uncultured Acidobacteriota bacterium (assembly GCA_963738945.1). Taxonomy (GTDB): domain Bacteria; phylum Acidobacteriota; class Thermoanaerobaculia; order UBA5066; family Gp7-AA6; genus DAHUXD01. The sequence goes on along the minus strand of CAVTYD010000003.1, from coordinate 943,867 downwards.
GATGCAGATGCCGTCGCCGATGCCCGCGGCGTTGACGACCATCTGACGCTGCATGCCCTTGCCGAAGGCGAGCAGCAGGGTCACGGAGACCGTGCCCCAGATGATGCCGAACACGGTCAGGAACGTGCGCAGCTTCTGGCTGCGCACGTCGCGCCACATCTGGCGGATCGCGTCGCGAAACGAGAGCATGGACGGAGCGTCTCTCGGCGTCAGTCGACCGCGGAGGTGAGCTTCTTGGGCGGCCGCTCGACGACCTTCGCGCCGATGGCGAGACCGTCCGTGACCTGCGTGGTCAGTCCGTCGGAGACGCCGAGCTTGACGGCGACCTTCTTCGGCGGCTCCTTCGCGGTCGCGGCCGGCAGCTCGACGAAGGTCTTCTTCCCGCCGTCCTCGAAGATGACGACGCGCTCCGGGATCGTGGGAACGTCCTTGACCTCGCGGATGATCAGGTCGGCGTTGGCCGAGTATCCGGCGCGCAGCGTGATGTTCGAGGTGGGCTCGAGCTCGATCTCCACGTCGAAGAGCGTGGCGCCCTCTTTCTGCTGGGCCTGCGGGGCGATCCGCGAAACCTTGCCCGTCACGATGTCCGTCGGCAGCGCGCCGACCTTGATGCGGGCGGTCATGCCCGAGTGAAGCTTGCCGACGTCGATCTCGTCCACCGTGCCCTTGAAGATCAGGTCGGTCATGTCGGCGATCGCGGCGAGCTCGGTGCCCGGCTGGTACGAGGTCAGCGGAACGACCGGGTCTCCGGGGTTGACGGCGCGAGAGAGGACCGTGCCGGCCGCGGGTGCGCGGATGATCGACTCCATGTTGATCGTCTCGGTCGTGATGCGTCCGTTGCGCGTGAGATCGCGGTTCTGCTCGGCCCGGTCGACCGCGACCTTGGCGAGCTCGTAGGCTTCGCGCTTGACGTCGAGATCGGACGTCGGAAGCACGCCGTCCTTCGCCAGCTGCTGGGCGCGGTCGTAGTCGGCCCGGGCGCGGTCGAGCGACGCCTTCGTCGAGTCGAGCTGGCGATCCACGTCGGTCAGCTCCTGCGGCGTCGGGTCCGGCGCGATCTCGAGCAGCGGATCGCCGGCCTTGACGCGATCCCCGACGTTGACCATGCACCGCTTGACGATTCCCGAGATCTTCGACTTGATCGAGAACTTCTGCCGGGGCTGGATCTGACCGACCGCGAGGGCCTTTTCGGTGATCGAGCCCTTCTCGACCGTGACGAGCTTCAGGTCGCCGTCGCCCTTGCCGCTGCGCGTCAGGGCATAGAGGCCGGCCGCGGCCGCCACGAGGACGAGTAGAAGCAGCAGTGTCTTGAACAACTTGGACATGCCATCCTCCCGGGCGAAGAACCGACGGATCGCGCCGCTCATGGGTTTCCCCTGCAGCCTTCCTTCGAGTGGAGTTACGCAGGTGGAGAGGCGAAGTTCCTCTATGGAGGACGCGCGGCGGCGGGCTCGTTCCGCGCGGCGTCTCTCGAAAAGCGGCGGGCCTTCGGATATCGTTGCAGCGGAAGGGGTTGTACGTGATTCGAGCCGAGCGGATCTACTTGCGGTCGATCGAGCGGGACGATCTCCCGCTGTGCCACGCGTGGATCAACGACGAGGAGCTGACGGCGACCCTCGCCCATCGGTACCCGCTGTCGCTTTCCCGCGAGGCCGACTGGGTCGAGCGCGCGAGCCGCGGCCAGGACGCGTCGGAGCTGAACTTCGCCATCTGCCTCGTCGACGGGGACCGCCACATCGGCAACTGCGGGCTCCTCGCGATCGACCGCGACAACCGGACGGCCACGCTCGGGATCTTCATCGGCGAAAGGGACTGCCGGGGGCGCGGTCTCGGTGCGGAGGCCGTTTCGGCTCTCTGCCGTTTCGCCTTCGAGGAGATGGACCTCCGCAAGATCCGCCTCGACGTCCACGCCGACAATGCGGCCGCGATCAAGGCCTACGAGCGCGTCGGCTTCCAGCGCGAGGGCATCCTGCGCGAGGAGGTCTATCGCCGCGGCCGTGCCTTCGACGTCCTGCGCATGGGACTCTTGCGTACCGAGCTCTCCTGATGGCCTTGGACGCGCCCGAGTACCGGTTCGTTTCGCGCTGGACGGTGCCGGGCACGGTCCGGGAGGTCGCCGACGTCCTTTCCGATCCGCGGGAGCTGTCGCGCTGGTGGCCGGCGGTTTACCTGGACGTCGAAGAAATCGCTCCCGGCGGCGAGAGCGGAGTCGGCCGGAGGGTGCGCCTTCACACGAAGGGCTTCCTGCCGTACACGCTCGACTGGGAGCTCGAGGTCGTGGCGTCCCGGCATCCGCACGGCTTCGCCGTCGCCGCGACCGGGGACCTCGCGGGACGCGGCGAGTGGACGTTCGAGGAGGCCGGAGACGAAACGCTCGTGACCTACGACTGGCGCGTGCGCGCCGAGAAGCCCCTGCTCCGTGCGCTGTCGCCGCTCTTCCGGCCGCTGCTTTCCGCGAACCACCGATGGGCGATGCGCCGGGGCGAGGAGAGCCTCGTGCTGGAGCTCGCCCGGCGGCGAGCGGCGACGCCCGCCGAGAAGAGCCGCATTCCGGCCCCGCCGGCCGCGGCGGATGCGTCGCCCGCCGTCGTGCTCTCCGCCGGGGCCCTCCTCGGCCTCGCGACGTACGTCCTTCTGCGGCGTCTCGTCCGCCCGGCCCGCCGTCCGCGGCGCCGCCGGCATTAACCCTCCGGGAGTACCATAGGCGTCCCTTGAGCATCGACCTGAACGCGGACGTCGGCGAGGGAATGGACGACGCGGCCCTGTTGCCGTTCGTGACGTCGGCCAACGTCGCCTGCGGCATGCACGCGGGCGACCCGTCGGTCATGGACGGGACGGTGTCGCTCGCGCTCTCGCGCGGCGTGCGCGTGGGTGCCCATCCGGGCTTCCCGGACCGCGAGCATTTCGGCCGCAAGTCGGTCGAAGCCTCCGCGGATGCCGTCGAGAACCTCGTCCTCTATCAGATCGCCGCGCTCGACGGGTTCGTTCGATCTCGCGGCGGCACGCTCACGCACGTCAAGCCGCACGGCGCGCTCTACCACGGAGGCGCCGAGTTTCCGGACGTCGCGCAGGCGATCGTCGAGGGCGTGCGCCGATTCCGGACGAGCCTCGTGCTCATCGGTGCGGCGGGCTCCATGCTGATCGAGGCGGCGCGCGAGGCCGGGCTCGCGGTGGCCGAGGAGGCGGTCGCGGACCGCCGTTACCGTCCGGACGGCTCGCTCGTCCCGCGCGGAGAGCCTCGGGCCCTGATCACGGATCCCGACGAGGCGGCGGAACAGGCGGTCCTGCTCGCGCGAGATCACGCCGTGGTCGCCTCCGACGGATCGCGGCTTCCCCTGCGCGCCGAAACGCTCTGCCTGCACGGAGACACGCCCGGAGCGGCGGCGATCGCCCGGCGCATCCACGAGCGGTTCCGCGCGGAGGGGATTCGGATCGCGCCCCTCGAGCCCGGCCGCACCGCCCGCCGGGACGGCGTGGTCATTCCGCCGGGGTAGGCCTGGCACGAAACCTGTAAACTCTCTTCATTCATGAGCGTCGAGAGGGCGGAGCTGCCGGGCGAGGAATCGGAACGCGACTGGCGGGACCGCCTCGGAGAGATTCTCTCCATCGCGCGGGGCCTGCTCGCGACCCGGCTCGCCATCTTCCGCGAGGAGGCGACGGGCAAAATCGTGCTCGCGGCCAGGGGCCTCGTGGCGGTCGCGGTGGCCCTCGCGCTGATCGTCGGCGCGCTCCTGCTCGCGGCCGCCCTCCTCGCGGCCGTTCTGGCGAAGCTGACGAACAGCGTGGTTCTCGGCATCCTCCTCGCCGTCGTGCTGTATGGAGCCGGCGCCGCCGCGGCCGGGTGGATGGCATTCAAGTCGCTGTCGCAGGTCCGCCCGTTCGAGTTTCCGTCCTCGACGGGCGAGCTCGAGCAGGACTGGAAGGCGATCGATGCGGCGCTCGCGCCGCTTCCCGAGCCGGACGGCGAGGACGGCGAGGAGCACGGTTCCTGGCCGGCGGGCGGCGAGGAGGAGATCGCCGACCTCGAGGAACGGCTGCGTCGAGGCACGGAATGAACGGACACGGCGAACGGCTCGAGGCCCTGCGGCAGCGCGCCGCGCGCGAGCGCGAAGATCTCGCCGAGGCGCTCTCCGACGTCCGCGACGATGCGGCGGCATTTCGAAAGCGCTGGCGGTTCGCGGGCTGGGCGGCCTCGGGTGTCGCGGCGGCCGCGACGGCGGGGTGGAAGCTCTTCGGACGCAATTCGCTCGCGGCGCGGACCGGACGTCTCGCGTCCTACGCTTCGCTGCTGCTCGGCCTCGGGCGGGGAATCAACCGGATCCGCCGAACCTGGTAGGTCCCGGCTAGACGATCTGCAGGATCCGCCGGGCGATCTCTTCGTAGGCCGCGGCGTTCGGATGATAGTGGTCGGCCGATAACCGGTCGGGCCGGCCTTCGAAGAGGTCGAAGGTCGGGATCACCGCGACGTTCGGGAAACCGAGGGCGGTCTCCTGGATGAGCGCGTTCCATTGAAGGACGACCGACGAGCCCAGACGCCCCGCCGTCTTGTCGTCGTTGAAGGGATCGTAGAGGCCGAGCACCGCGATGCGCGCGGACCGATTGGATTCCCGCAAGGCGCCGAGGATCCCGCGCAGGCTCTTCGCGTAGCGCTCCCGAGAGGCGGAGACCGAATCGGCGACGTCGGTCAGCGCCGCGCCCGCTCTGGCGCCATGGGAAAGATCGTTGCCTCCGGCCGAAACGAGGATCAGATCCGACCGCGCGGCGATCGCGCGCACGTTGGCGCTTTCGACGAGCGAGAGGACCTCCGGCGACTCCACGCCGTTGACGGCGAGGTTCGTGATCTCGGCGCGGCCCTTCCGGCGGAAGGCGTCGAGGACGTCGACGGCAAATCCCTTCCCGGTCTCGTCGCCGGTTCCCTTCGCCAGGGAATCGCCGACGACGAGAATGCGGAAGACGCCGTCCCGATCGGCGGCTCGCGACGGCGTCGGCGAGGGCGGCGGAGGAGGCCCGAGCGGCTTTCCCACGCCGCCTCGGAGGGCGAGCACGAAGCCCATGCCGAACACGAGGGCGGCCGCGATCCCGACGAAGAGCGGCGCCGTCCAGAGTCCGAAGCGGGACAGTCCGCGGGCCATGCGATCGGGGATGATACGTTGATTCCGTGAGCGCAGACGCCCTTCCGTCCGCGGCTCCGGGCGCGGACGTGGTCCTTTCGGCCGAGCACCTGACCAAGCGGTTCGGCGACCGCGAAGCGGTCTCGGACGTGTCGTTCGACGTCCGCGCCGGCGAAGTCTTCGGCTTCCTGGGGCCGAACGGCGCCGGAAAGACGACCACGATCCGGATGCTGGTCGGTCTCGCGCGGCCGGACCGCGGCCGCGTACGGATCCGAGGCCTCGACCTGGCGCACGATTTCCGGCGGGCGATGGAGCACGTCGGCTGCATCGTCGAGGCGCCGGACCTCTACCGCTACCTGAGCGGGCGGGAGAACCTCGTTCACTTCTCGCGGATGCTTCCCGAAGGCGCGGCGGAACGCATCGAGGAGCTCTCGGGCCTGGTCTCCCTGACGGAGCGGCTCGACGACCGTGTCTCGACGTATTCGCTCGGGATGCGTCAGCGCCTCGGGATCGCCCAGGCGCTTCTGGGCAACCCGGACGTCCTCATCCTTGACGAGCCCGCCAACGGCCTGGACCCCGCGGGAATCCGCGAGATCCGGCAGCTCATGCGCCGGCTCGCCGCCGAGCGCGGCATCGCCGTCTTCGTCTCCAGCCACCTGCTCTCCGAAGTCGAGCAGACGTGCGACCGCGTCGCGATCATTCATCGCGGCCGCACGCTCGCGGCCGGTCCGGTGCGCGAGCTCGTGGACCGCGTCGCCTCGGACCGCCTCCGGCTCGTGATTTCGCGGGAGCGGGAGGCGGACGCGCGGGGCGCGCTCGAGGCGGCGGGAGTGGACGTTCTCGGCATCGAGCGTTCGCTCGCCTCGCTCGAGGAGGTCTTCCTCGAGGTCACGGGAGGGGAGACCGTATGAGGTTTTCGGGGCTCGTCGAGAACGAAATCCTGAAGTTCGCGCGGCAGCGGCGGTTCCAGGTCGTCGTGCTCATCCTCGTCGCGCTGATCGGCCTGATCGTCTTCGCCCAGGCCCGCGGGCGCGAGCGCTTTCACAACAAGGACTGGCACGTCGAGACGCAGGAGCGCATGGCGCGCATGCAGAACATGCTCCGCGACAACCGGACGCCGCCGACGTGGCGTCGGTGGGCGCGCTTCGAGCTCGACCGGTTGCGCTATCACCTCGACCGCGACATCGACCCGGACGCCGTCTCGGGTCCGCTGTTCGCGCGCGGCTTCGCCAACGCGGCGAGCTACCTGCTGCTGCCGCTGCTCGCGATCGTGTTCGCGTCGGACGTCGTCTCGGGCGAGTTCGCGCAGGGCACGATCAAGCTGCTGCTGACGCGGCCCGTGGGCCGCGCGAACGTGCTCGCCTCGAAGCTCGCGGCGCTCTGTCTCGCGATCACCCTGACCGTGCTCTTCGGGGGGATCGTCGCGTACCTCTTCGGGGGCATCGCGTACGGATACGGAGGCTGGGGCGCGCCCGCTCTGACGGGATTCCGCGTCGCGGGCGAGCGGCTGGATCCCGCGGCCGTGCGTTCGATCGTCCTGTGGCAGGACACGCTGCTCGCGTATGGACTCGCCTGGTTCGCGGCGCTCTGCGTCGGCGCGATCGCGCTCCTGACGAGCGTCCTGCTGCGCTCGACGGCTGCCGCGATGGGCACGATGCTCGCGGCGCTGATCGCCGGAACGATCCTTCCGCGCCTGGCTCCCTCGTGGGAGGCGCAGAAGTTTCTCTTCGTGACGAACCTGCCTCTGCCGGACTACTACTCCGGGTCGCCGCCTCCGATCACCGGACTGACCGTGAGTTTCGGCGCCGCGGTGCTGGCGGTCTGGGCCGCGGCCGCGCTCGCCGCCGCGTTCGCCGTCTTCGTCCGTCGCGACGTTCTGGCCTGAGGGGTGAGATAGACTCGCCCGCCGCCGGAGGTGAATCCGTGATCAAGCTCGACTCGAGAGAAGCGCACTACGTTCTGGAAGCCCTCGTCGCCCGCCGCAAGATCGCCGAGAAACACATTCGCGAGGTCCTGAAGGATCGCGAGCGGGAGATCGCCGCCCTGAAGCGCCGTCTCGGGGAGCTCGAGCGGATCGGCAGCCGGATGGCCGCCGAAGCGGTCCCGACGGCCGCGCGTGCGGCGCGGCGCGTTCGCCGCCGCATGTCGCCGAAGATCCGCGCCCTCCGCCAGAAGCAGGGACAGTACATGGGCCTCGTTCGGCGTCTCAAGGCGGCGGAGAAAGCGCGCGTACGCGCGGTCCGCGAAAAGAAAGGTCTTCCCGCGGCCATCCGGCTGGCCCTTTCCCTGGGCCGCTCGTAACCCCTCGGGTCCGGTCTTTGGAACCCGAAGCGAAAGGGAGTAGGCTGTCCTCTCCGAGTCCAATGGCAGAGAGGAAAACGGATCCGCCCGCCGGCAGAGTGTCGAAGAAGCTCAAGCCGGAGCAATACGAGCTGAAGATCCGGTGGGAGAAGGCCCGCCAGGTTCTGGAAGTCTCGCCGACCGGGGTGCGCTTCGACTTCGACACGCCCCTGAAGGTCGGAACCCGCTATCCCATCAGCCTGGCCGCGCCGGGAGTTTCCTTCTCGACGACGCTGGAGGTCTCGCGCTGCCAGCTCACGGTCGAGCCGCCGAGCGGCCGCTTCTTCCGGGTCAGCGGGCGCTTCTTCCCCTACGTCGAGTGATCGGGAGCCGCGGCGAAGCCGTACGCGACGTGCCAGGCCGACAGGCGCGTCTCGCGGTCGCGCACGAGGCCGCTCTTCGCGAAGGCCTTCTCGAGGTCGGCGAGCTCGAGGCGATGGATCGCCGGAGTCTTCGGGCCGGAGACCTTTCGTAGGGCCGTCGCGATCCAGAGACGCCCGCCCGGCGCGACGCGCTTCACGGCGGTGTCGAGCACCGATCGTGCGCCCACGCGGCTCTCCTGCCAGATCAGGATGAGGTCGTAGCGCTCCTTGACCGAGCGCAGGCTTCGCCCCTCCTGCGTCCGGATCTCCTGCTGCGGCGTGGCACACGAGGCGATCGAGGCCTCGAGCTCGGGCGGCACCTCGACGAGGAGTACGCTTCCGGCGCCCGCGAGCTCGAGGCGGTTCGCGATCTCCGCCGCGCCGCGCAGGGGAATCATCGCCTCGATTCTATGCGTGAGAGACTTCCGGCGTGGCCGAGCTCTACTTCGGCACGGCGAGCTTCGCCTACGAGGGCTGGAAGGGCATCGTCTACCACGACCGGTACCGCGAGGCGACGTTCAGGGTCGACTGTCTGCGCGAGTACGTCCGGCATCCGCCGTTCCGGACCGTCGAGTTCGACTTTCCGTTCTACCGTCCGCCGGACGAAGCGCAGCTCTCCCGGTACGCGGCCCGGCTCCCTCCGGGGTTTCCCGTCGTGTCGAAGGTGTGGGAGGAGATCACGATGCCGCGTTTTCCCGAGCTGCCCCGGCATTCCGGGCGAGCCGGTGCGGCGAATCCCCGATATCTCGACGCCCGGGCGTTTTGCGAGGAGGTGCTGCCGCCCTACGAGAAGGCGTTTGCCGGGCACACCGGGCCGTTCGTGTTCGAGTTTCCGACGGAGTGGCAGCCCACGCCCGAGCGCCGGGCGGAGTTCCTGGCGGGGCTCGACGCCTTTCTCGGCCGGCTGCCGCCGACCCATCCCTATGCCGTGGAGATCCGCACGCCGGCCTACTTCACCCGAGACTACTTCGACGTCCTCCGCCGGCGCGGCGCCGCTCATGTCTTCAACTGGTGGACGCGCACGCCCGCGCTGCTCGAGCAGTGGGAAGCGGCGCAGCCGATTCCGGCGGGGTTCTCGGTGACGCGGATCCTGGTCCCGCCGGGCCTTCCCTACGAGGAGGCCGTCCGCCGCTTTCGGCCGTACGACCGGATCCTGGCTCCCCGCGAGGACATGCGGCGGGATCTCGTCCGTCTGATCCGACACGTGACCGAAGCCGGCGCGGATGCCTTCGTCCTCGTCAACAACCGGGCGGAGGGCTGCGCGCCGCTGACGATTCGCGCGCTCGCCCGGGAGCTCGGGATGGAGATTCCGGAGGAGCCGAGGAGGAGCCTGTTCGACTGAACCGTCGCCTCCGCTTCGTTCGGGGCCTGCGCCCTCCGGGCGCACCTGTGAGCGGCTCGCCCGGGTGCGGGCTCGACCGCTCACCTGGCCCCTCACTGCGCTTCGGCTCCCGCGGCGTGAGCCTCCACCCTCGCTTCGCTCGGGTGAGTCCTCACGCCGCGAACGTCACCGACAGTGCCGCGGGTCGAGTCTTACCCCTCTCCCTCCGGGAGAGGGCCGGGGTGAGGGGCGTCCTTGGGGCTCACTTCTTCGCGGCGCGCGTGAAGACCCAGGCGAGATATCCGAGGAAGCCCGCACCGCCGATGAGGACGAGCCAGCCCGCTCCCGGGGAAAAACGGCGAATGGCCGTGTAGAGCAGATAGAAGATGGCGGCGAAGATCGGGACGGACAGGACTCCGATCACGGCCACGAGAGATCGGGACTTGCCCCGGCGCTCCAGCGGGACGACCTTCATCAGCTCGAGCTTCTTGGACAGATCGGTCGGCAGGGCCGGCCTCTCGACCCACTGCAGCCCGGAGGGGGCCTCGTGGCCATCCTTCAGGTCGGCCGGAAAGGATTCTCCGCAATAGACGCAATGGTCGAGCTTCCAGGCCGCCAGCTTTCGGCGGCAGCGTGGACAGAGGGGACCGGCCGTCGGTGCGTTCAAGACGTTTTCCTGCTCGATCGGAAAGCCGTTCGATTATACGGTTGCTCGAACGGCCCTTCATCGAGGAGGACGGGTGAAACGCAACGGAAAAGGCGTTCCCTGGGCGGGCTGCGGAACGGCCCTGGTGACGCCCTTCGACGACAAGGGCCGCATCGATTTTGGAGCGCTCGAGGCGCTCGTGGACTGGCAGATCACGGGAGGCGTGGACTTCCTTCTGCCCTGCGGCACCACCGGCGAGTCGGCCACGCTTTCGCGCGAAGAACGGCAGGCGGTCACGGCCGCCGTCGTGCGCGCCGCGAACGGCCGCGCTCCGGTGATCGCCGGGGCCGGCGGGAACCACACGGCGCGAGCGGTCTTCTGGGCTCGCGACGCGGCGGCGGCCAAGGCGGACGGCATTCTCTCGATCACGCCGATGTACAACCGGCCGAGCCCCGAAGGCCTCGTGCGTCACTTCTCGGCGATCGCCGACGCGACGGACCTGCCGATCCTCGTCGGCAACGAGCCCGGCCGGACGTCGCTCGATCTCGACGTCGAAACGATCCTCGCCCTGGCGGAAATCCCGCGCGTCGCCGGCCTGAAGGAGGCCTCGACGAACTTCACGAAGATCGCCCGCCTCATGGCATCGGTCCCGGAGGAGTTCGCGGTCTACGCCGGCCAGGACGCGACGGCGCTCGCGATGATCGCGCTCGGAGCACGCGGCGTGATCTCCGTCGTTTCGAACGAGATCCCGAGCGAGATGTCGACCCTCGTGCACGCCGCACTCGAAGACCGGCGCGAAGAGGCGCTGGAGCTCCAGCGCCGGTATCAGCCGCTGATGGAGATGAACACCCTCGAGTCGAACCCGGGACCGGTCAAGTGCGCCCTGTCGCTCATGAAGAAGTGCGGCGAGACGCTCCGGCTGCCGCTCGCTCCCGTCCGCGACGACGCGCGCCGCAAGATCGAGAAGACGCTCGCCGGGTATCGCCTCCTGCCGAGGAGAGGGCGCTAGCCGAGCGCGGCCGCGATCACCGGCGGCGCCAGGGGCGCTGGACGGTGTACTCGGGCACGGCGGTGGGCGAGGAGTGCGACGCCGCGACGAGCCGCCGCCGGACGAGGTTGCGGATCGCCGCCTGGACCGCGCTCTTCGACAGGCCCGTCTCCTCGGCGAGCTCCCGGTGACTCGTTGGGATGGGCTTCGGCCGGCGGCCCGTGGTCCGCGCGGCGAGGGCGAGATACACGAGGAACGACGATGGAGACCGGTCGTGGGCGACGAGGTCGGCCATCAGGGTCTCGACGACGTAACGGTCGAGGCGGATCGTGTTCATGCCGGACTATAGTAACAGATACTATAGTTGCCGTCGAGACTGTCGATTGTTCTGGACAACGTGGAGGCGGAGTCTCTAGATTTTCCGGCCGAGGAGGACATCATGATCCGTCGCGTCAAGTTCGTCGGCATTCCCGTAAGGGATCAGGACCGCGCGCTCGCGTTTTACCGGGACCGGCTCGGATTCAAGGTCCACACCGACCAGCCGATGGGGCCCGGAAGGCGGTGGATCGAGCTTCGCATCCCGGGCGCGGAGACGGGCGTCGTGCTCTTCACGCCGGACGGGCACGAGGACCGGATCGGAACCTTCTTCAACGGCTCCTTCGAGTGCGACGACGTCCGAAAGAGCTGCGACGAGCTGAAGGCCCGCGGCGTCGAGTTCACCGGGGAGCCGAAGGAGGAGCCGTGGGGCACCTACGCGACGTTCAAGGACTCGGAGGGGAACTCCTTCGTGCTGGGCTCGCGGTAGCCGGTCCGGGCGGCAGGTTCTGCATCAGGAACCGCGCCAGCAGCTCGTGCAGGTGGACGGACGTCCCGTCGCCTTCCCGGATCGCGTGGGTGCGGTTCGGATAGTCCATGAACTCGAACGGCTTGCCGAGCGCGATGAGCCGGTTGACGAGCCGCTCCGAGCCCTGGAAGTGGACGTTGTCGTCGCCCGAGCCGTGGACGAGGAGGAGCTTGCCCTCGAGTCCCTCGGCAAACGTGATCGGCGAGCCGTCGCGGTAACCCTCGGCGTTGTCGCGCGGCAGGCCCATGTACCGCTCCTGGTAGATCGTGTCGTACAGCGTCTGGTCGGGTACGGGGGCCACGGACATTCCGACCTTGTAGAGCTCCGGCGAGCGGAAGAGGAGATTGAGCGTCATGGAGCCGCCGCCGCTCCAGCCCCAGGACGCCACGCGCTCGGGGTCGAGGTAGGAGCGCTCCGACAGGAGCTTCCTGACCGCGGCCGCCTGCTCTTTCGAAGCGAGGACGCCGACCGAGCCGTAGACGATCTTGCGCCACGCGCGGCCCTTCGGCGCCGGCGTTCCGCGGTTGTCCACGCAGGCGACGACGTAGCCCGCGTCCGCGAGCGCGCGATGGAAGAGCCCACGGTCGCCCCACCAGCGGTCGATGACCTCGGCGCCCGCGGGCTCGCCGTAGACGTACATGAGCAACGGGTACTTCTTCGAGGGATCGAAGTTCTTCGGCTTGATCATCCAGCCGTCGAGCCGGACGCCGTCGCCGATGTCCACCTGGAAGAACTCCGTCGCGGGCTTCATGAGCGGAGCCGCCGCGGCCGCGAGCGTCGAATTGTCCTCGAGCGCTCGCACGACCTGGTGCGAGGGCAGGCGGACGAGATCGACGACCGGAGGCTTGTCGATTGTCGAGTACGTGTGGATGGCGTACTGGCCGTCGGGCGAGAGGTCGTATGCGTGATCGCCGGGTGCGTTCGCCGGCGTGACCCGCACGGGCGTGCCCTTCCCGTCGAGGCGCGTCCGGTAGAGATAGCGGCGCGTCGCGTCCTCCGGCGATGCGATGAAGTAGAGAAGGCCGTTCTTGTCGTCGACGCCCACGATGGATTCGACGTCGTAGTCGCCGGGAGTCAGCAGTCGCATCGGCGTGGCGTCGCGGGGCGCGGCATAGGCGTGGCGCCAGCCATGCTGCTCGCTGACCCAGAGCAGCTCCTTGCCGGGCAGCCACTGCCACGCGTCCACGACGTCGACCCATGCCTTGTCCTCGTCGTGCAGCATCCGCCGGACCTGGCCCGTCTTCGGGTCGGCGAGGTAGACGTCGTTCGAGTTCTGGAGCCGGTTCATCTGCTGGAGCACGATCTCGCCGGTATCGGAAACCCACTCCATGCGGGGGATGTAGTGGTCCCGCGGGTGGCCCGGAACCGCCAGACCCTTCGCCGGCCCGCCCGCGGCCGGCACGACGTCGATCCGCACGGCCGAGTTCGTCGTCCCGACCGTCGGATAGCCGTACTTCGTCACGACCGGATAGGTCGTGTCGGTGTCGTCGATCAGCGAGTATTCGCCGACGCCGCTCGTGTCGAAGCGCCAGTACGCGATGCTCCTGCCGTCGGGGCTCCAGCGAAAGCCGTCGCGGACGCCGAACTCCTCTTCGTAGACCCAGTCGGAGGTCCCGTTGATGACCGTGGCGGAGCCGTCGCTCGTCAGCCGGGTGATCGCGCCGGACGCGAGGTCTTCGACCCAGAGGTCGTTGGCGCGCACGTAGGCGACGCGCGTCCCGTCGGGAGAGAATTTCGCGAACAGGAGACTGGCCTCGGGACCGCTGCCCCCGAGCTTCTGCAGCTTCGAGGTGGCGAGGTCGAGAACCCAGTAGTCGCCGCGCGTCTTGCGCCGCCAGACCTTCTTCGCGTTGGCGAAGACGAGAAGGCGCTTGCCGTCCTTCGACCAGGAGTAGCCCTCGATCTCCGGAGCCTTTCCGCCGGTGGGCGTGAGGGCGGCGGACGCCACGAGCACGCGCCGCGCTCCCGTCGCCGTGTCGTAGCGGACGATGTCCTTCGCGTCCGCGCCCGCGGCCGACGGCTCGAGCGTCGTGTAAGCCTTGCCGTCGTCGGTCCAGGCGTACGGGCCGAACCTCTTCGCCTCGAACTCTTTCCTGGCGAAGATGCGCTCGAGCTGCGCATTCACGGAGTCGGCGGGCTTCGGGTCGGCCGCCGGCGCGGCTCCGGCGAGGAGGATGATCGCCGCGGCGAGGCTCGCCGAGCGCAGAGCTCGGGCCGGAGTCTTCATCGTTCGTTCCCCCTGTGACCGGCCTTCCGCGTCCGGATCGTCCGGCGCCCTACTTGCCCATCTCGCCGAGCCGGCGGAAGTAGTCGGCGAATGCCGCCATGCCGCCCTCGGCCTGCGGCCAGTCGAAGTTCTCGTTCGGAGCGTGATACCCATGCTCGGGCAGCGACAGGCCGAGGAAGTACACCGGGCTCTTCAGGACGCGCTCCATCGAGAGCACGGCGCCGATCGAGCCGCCCTCGCGGACGAACACCGGCTCCTTGCCGAACGCGAACTTCATCGCGCCGCGGATCGCGTCCGCATAGGGCCCGGTCGTCTTGCCCTGGTAGGCCGGCAGCTCGTGCTCGGCCGACACGACGACGTCGCGGTTCTTCTTTTTCACGAAGTCCTTGACGAGCTTGACGATCTTCTTCGGGTCCATGTCGGGGACGAGCCGGCACGACACGATGGCGGTTGCCTTCGGCGGGATGATCGTCTTGACGCCCGGACCCTGGTAACCGCCGGCGATGCCGTGGACCTCGAACGTCGGCATCGTCCAGATGCGCTTCATCACCTCGAGCGCGTCGTTGACCCGCAGCGAACGGAAGAGATGGTCTTTCTTGAAGTCCTTGACCGTGAATCCGCACTTCCGAAGGTCCTCGAGCTCCTTCTTCGTGGGCGCGACGACGTCCTTGTAGAAGCCAGGGATCCTGACGCGGCCGGTCCTGCCGTCCACGCATTCGGCGATGAGGGTGCAGAGCTCGGTCACGGGGTTGCGCGCGGCGCCGCCGGCGGTCCCGGAGTGCTGATCGGTCTCGCCCGTCTGAAGCTCGAAGCGGAACCCCTGGAGTCCGCGCAGGCCCGCCGGCGCGGCGGGGCGCGCCCGCGAGACCCAGACGGTGTCGGAAACGACGACGGTGTCGGTCGTGAGGTCCTTCGCGTGGGCGCGGATCGCGGTCTCGAAGTGAGGGCTGCCGATTTCCTCCTCGAGCTCCCAGAGAAAGCGGATGTTGACCCTGGCTCCGTGCTCGTGCGCGTAGCGCGCTCCGAAGAGCGCCGTGATGGCGGGGCCCTTGTCGTCGGTCGTGCCGCGGCCGAAGTAGCGATCGCCCGCGCGAGAGAACGCGAAGGGCGCGGTCTTCCAGTCGGGGCCCTCGGCCGGCTGGACGTCGAGGTGGTTGTAAACGGTGACCGTGGGGTATTTCGGGTCGCGGTCGAACCGGCCGTGGACGATCGGGTGGCCGGCGGTCTCGTAGAGCTTCGCCTGCGCGCCGAAGGACTGGAGGAGGGAGACGGCGAATTCGGCGGCGCGGCGCACGTCGGGCTTGCGCTCGGGCTCGACCGAAACCGACGGGATCTCGACGATCTTCTGGAGCACTCCCTCGTACTCGGAGCGCTGGCCGCGGGCGTATGCGTGCAGCTCTTCCCTCGAAAATCCGGTGGCCATCCTCTTCTCCTTGCCTACTTTTTCTTTTTCGGACGCGCTTTGTGAGCCGGGGCGGCGGGTGGCTTGCCCGACTTCTTCGGCGGCGCGGCCGCCTTCGCCCTGGCGGGGGGGGCCGGTTTCGCCTTCACGGCCGCCGCCGGCTTGGGCTTTCCGGCGGGGACCGGTTTGCCTTTCTCGCCCGCGTTGGCCCGCGCCGCCGCGCGCGCCGCCTTCTTGGCCGCGGCCGCGGCTTCCTTCTTCTGCCGCGCCCGGGCTTCGGCCTCCTGCTCCATCTGCGCCAGACGCGCGGAGAGCTCGTTCTCCGTGACCGTCGTCGCCTGCGGCAGACGCTTCTTGACCGCCTCGAGACGGTCGTGCGGAACGCGCAGCAGGAACAGCGCGGCGTCCTTGGTTTCCCGGGCCTTGGACATGTAGTCGGCCGTCTCCAGGGAGTGCGAGGGGGCTTGCGAGAAGTCGATCGCGATCGCGTAGGGCTTTTCCCGCTTCGCGAGCTCGAAGAACCCCGGCCAGCGCGGCTCGGAGACGACGATGTGGGCGCCGCTCTTCTGCAGTTTCGCCAGGCGGTTGACGCGCTCGTCGGTTTCGAAAGCCAGGTACAGAACGCTCATAGAGGCGGGACTATATAGCGTCGGTGGGGACCCCTCCTCACGCCGACCCCCCCTCATCCCTACCCCCGAAAACGCCGTGCTTCGCACGGCGCACCCTACTGCTGAGGGTCTGCCTCTGGTGGACGGGGTCCCGCGGGGAGAGGGGTGACGTCCTTTTTTATCCGTCCACGCGGTAGTGGCACCCCTTCGAAACGCGATTGTCCGAGGCCGCCCGATGGATCGCGAGCGCGGTCTGCACTCCATTGCGCAGGCCGACCAGGGCGTCCGACATGGTGCCCCGGCGGTAGAAGTTCTCGATCTCTTCCCGAAGCTCTCCGAGGATCCGGCGGGCCCGGTCGAGCCGCCGCTCGGAGCGGACGAGTCCGACGTAGTTCCACATCGTGTGGCGAAGGACCATCCAGTCCTGGGCGATCAGGGCGGGGTCCACGGGCTCGTGTTCGGGCTCCCAGGGCCGGACCCGGGACAGCGGACGCGATCGGAGGCGTTCGGCCTCGCGCGCCGCGGCGCGGCCCGCCCGCCAGCCCCAGAGCAGGCCCTCGAGCAGCGACGTCGAAGCCAGCCGGTTGGCGCCGTGGACGCCGGTGCACGAAACCTCGCCGACCGCGCGCAGGTGCCCGAGGCCGGTGCGGCCGTCGCCGTCGACGGCCACGCCGCCGCAGGAGTAGTGCGCGGCGGGAACGACCGGTACGGGGCCCGCGGTCAGGTCGAACCCGTATTCGCGGCAGCGCTCGACGAGCTCGGGGAAGCGGCTCCGAATCCAGTCCGCATTCTTGTGCGAGATGTCGAGCAGGACGTGCGGCTCGTCGCGCTCGAGGAGCCGCCGGTGGATGGCGCGCGCCACGACGTCGCGCGGCGCGAGCTCGGCGTCCGGATGGAACTCCTCCAGGAACGGCCGTCCCGAGATGTCGGTGATCCGGGCGCCCTCGCCGCGAAGGGCCTCGGTCAGAAGCAGGCGTCCCTTGGGATGGACGAGCGCGGTCGGGTGGAACTGAATGTATTCGAGATTCAGCAGTCGCGCCCCGGCGCGACGGGCCATCGCGAATCCGTCGCCGCGAGCTCCGGGAGGGTTGGTCGTGTGGAGATAGACCTGGCCGAGGCCGCCGGTCGCGAGGATCGTCTCGCGGGCGAGCTGCGGCGTCACTCCGTTTCCGCCGCTGCGCGACAGGAGGTACGCCCCGATCACGGCGGGCGGGCGGTACCGGTCCGCGGGATCGGTCGAGTCGTGGGAGAGGGTCAGCAGGTCCACCGCGGTCGTCTCGAGCCGCCACTGGATATTCTTCTCGTTGCGGCACGCCGCGATGAGCGCCCGCTCGATCGGCGCTCCGGTGGCGTCCTTGACGTGGAGGACGCGCGGAATCGAGTGCGCGCCCTCGAGCGTCCAGTGGAAACCGGCCCCGTCGCGATCGAACGGAACGCCGAGCTCGTCCACGAGCAGCGACTGCACGAGGTCGGGGCCCTCCCGGGCGATGAGCGAGACCGCAGCGGGAAAACAGAGGCCGTCCCCGGCCCGCTCGATGTCGGCGGCCAGCCGCTCCGGCGTGTCGCCCGGGGGGCGCGCGACGATGCCTCCCTGCGCGTAGAAGGTGTTGGATTCCCGGGCCTGTTCCGCGCGCGTCACGATCGTGACCGAGGCGCCCCCGCGCGCCGCGGAGAGCGCCGCCGCGCAGCCGGCCACCCCCGTGCCGAGGACGAGGACGTCGGTCGCGCCGGAGCTCATGCCGTGAAGAGCTCGAGCGAGACGTCCGCCGCGGCGACCGAGTGCGTGAGGGATCCGACCGACACCGCGTCGACGCCCGCGAGCGCGTAGGCGCGCACCGTCTCGAGGCGCATGTTCCCGGAGGCTTCGAGTAAGGGCGGCCGCGGCGTGCCGCGGGCCATCGCGCACCAGCGGGCGACGGTCTCGGGCGGCTGGTTGTCGATCAGGATCCGGTCGGCTCCGGCGCCGAGGGCCTCCCGGAGCTCCGCTTCCGATTCGACCTCGACCTCCACCTCGACGCCGGGCGCTCCGGCCCGTGCCGCCTCGATCGCCCGCGCGACGCCCCCGGCGAGCCGCCGGTGGTTGTCCTTGATGAGGACCATCTCCGACAGATCGTACCGGTGATTGACGCCGCCTCCGTCACGCACGGCCTGGCGGTCGAAGGGACGCAGGCCGGGAACGGTCTTACGCGTGTCGAGGATGCGGCACGGCGTTCCGGCCACGGCGTCCACGAAGGCCCGGGTCGCCGTCGCGATTCCGCACATCCGCTGGAGGAGATTGAGGGCGACGCGCTCGGCCGTCAGGATCGCGCGGGCGCGGCCCGAGAGAAATGCGAGGGGAGCCGGAGCGGCGACGCGCGATCCCGCCGCTTGGGACTCCTCCCAGCCGAGGTCGGGATCCAGGAGCGCGAACACGCGGTGCGCCACGGGCAGGCCCGAGACCACGCAGGCCGACTTCGCGACGAGCTCCCCGCGCGTCCGGGCGCCGGCCGGGACGGTGGATTCGGTCGTGACGTCCTGCCGGCCCACGTCCTCGGCGAGGAACGCGCGCAGGAGCGCATCGAGGGCATCGCCGCTCGGCTCGATCACCGACTACGACAGCTCGAGCATCCGAAGCAGAGGCGCCTCGGCGGCGCGCCGGAGGTCCTCGGGAAGCAGGATCTCCGGCCGCTCGTCGCGAAGACAGAGGTAGAGCTTCTCGAGCGTGTTCAGCTTCATGAACGGGCACTCGTTGCACTGGCACCCGTTGTCGGGCGGTACCGGGATGTACTCGCGGTCGGGCGCGAGCTTCTTCATCTGGTGGATGATCCCTTCCTCGGTCGCGATGAGAAACGTCCTGCCCGGGGCGGTCGTGGCGTAATTGAGGATCGAGCGCGTCGAGCCGACGTGGTCGGCATGGCGCAGGATCGCCTCGGGGCACTCGGGGTGCGCGGCCACGAGCGCGCCCGGGTGCTGCGTCTTCAGCCGGACGATCTCGCGCTCGGAGAACTGCTCGTGCACGATGCAGGTGCCGGGCCAGAGCGTCATCGCGCGGCCGAGCTTCTTCGACAGAAATGCGCCGAGGTGCCGGTCCGGAGCGAAGAGGATCTCCTGGCCGGGCGGGATCGACCGGACGATCTTCTCGGCGTTCGAGGACGTGACGATGACGTCCGAGAGCGCCTTCACGGCGGCAGAGCAGTTGATGTAGGTCAGGGACACGGCTCCGGGGTGCTCGGCGCGCCATGCCCGGAACGCCTCGGGGGGGCACGAGTCCTCCAGCGAGCAGCCGGCCTCGTAGTCCGGAAGCACGACCTTCCGGGTCGGATTCAGGATCTTGGCCGTCTCGGCCATGAACCGGACTCCGGCGAAGGCGATGATCCGGGCAGCGCTCGACTGGGCGCGGCGCGAGAGCTCGAGGGAGTCGCCGACGAAGTCGGCCAGGTCCTGGATCGCCTCTTCTTGGTAGTAGTGCGCCAGCAGGACTGCATTTTTTTGTCGCTTCAGCCGGACGATCTCGGCCTCGAGATCGAGGCGCGGGTCGATCGATGAGAGGTCCGGCGGGGCCGGCCGCTCGCGAAGTGCCGGAAAAGCGGGGGTTCCCGCGGTCGCCGACATGGGCCACGCAGCATAACAAGGCCCGAATCAAAACGTTTCACCCCCTCGACTCGTAACTCATATGGGTGGCATGGGTTCTGCTACCCGGGAAGCCGTGAGCATGGAAGAGGTGCATTCAAATTCACGACCTGACGCCAAGGCGGTCCTGTTCCTGCTCGTCACCCTGGGCCTCGCCGCCCTGGAGGTCTGGGGTCTGATTCGCCTGTTCTAGGCCTCTTCCCGGGCGGGGACGCTCACCGAGCGTTCGGGCACCCCTTTGGTATATTCGGCGGCGCGATGGCGACGGAAGTCCGCGCGGACAGCTACCACGGCCTCGACCGCGGCGCCCTCGTCTCGGCCTACCGGAACATCTATCTGTCGCGCAAGTTCGACGACAAGGAAATACAGCTCAAGCGACAGAACAAGATCTACTTTCAAATCAATAGCGTAGGGCACGAGGCCGTGACGACGGCCGCGGGGATGGTTCTCCGGCCCGGCTACGACTGGTTCGAGTGCTACTACCGGGATCGTGCTCTGATCCTCCAGCTCGGCGTAACCCCCTACGAGATGTTTCTCCAGTCGGTCGGCGCGAAGGACGACCCGGCCTCGGCGGGCCGCCAGATGCCGGCCCACTGGGGTCACAAGCGGTTGAACATCATCTCGAAGTCGTCCTGTACCGGCACCCAGTTCCTGCACGCGGTCGGCGCGGCCGAGGCGGGCTGGCGGATGAGCCGCGTCGCGGAGCTCGCCGAAAAGGGCAACTTCCACCGCGACGAGATCGTCTACGTTTCGGGCGGCGAAGGGCAGACGTCCGAGGGCGAGTTCTGGGAGGCCGTCTCCTCGGCGTCGAACCTGAAGCTGCCGGTCCTCTTCCTCATCGAAGACAACGGCTACGCGATCTCGGTCCCGGTCGAGGTCAATACGCCGGGCGGCTCGATCTCGAAGCTCGTCCGGTCCTTCCCGAATCTCTTCGTGGCCGAGGCCGACGGAACGGATTTCCTGGAGTCCTACGACGCCCTGCGTTATGCCGCCGAATACTGCCGATCGCGGATGGGTCCGGCGCTCGTGCACGCGCGCGTGATCCGGCCCTACAGCCACTCGCTCTCCGACGACGAGGCGATGTACCGGCCGAAGGCCGAGCGCGAACGGGACCAGGAGAGGGACCCGCTGCGGCGGCTCTCGACGCTCCTGCTCGAGCAGGGGATTCTCACGCAGCCGGATCTCGACAAGCTCCACGCCGAGGTCGACGCCGAGATCAACGAGGCGGCCGACCGCGCGCTCGCCGCCGCGCTGCCCGAGCCCGAATCCGCCTACGACTTCGTCTACTCGCCGGACGTGGATCCGACGAGCGCGGCCTTCTCCACCGCGGCCGCCCCGGCCGAGGGCGCGCCGCCGACGACGATGGTCGATCTGCTGAACGCCTGCCTGCGCGACGAGATGAAGCGCGATCCGCGGATCGTGGCCTTCGGCGAGGACGTCGCCGATGCCTCGCGCGAAGCCGTGCTCGCCGAGTGCAAGGGCAAGGGCGGCGTGTTCAAGGTGACGGCGGGACTCCAGCGGCTCTATCGGCGCCGATCGCGTCTTCAACTCGCCGCTCGCCGAGGCGAACATCGTCGGGCGCGCGATCGGGATGGCGGTGCGCGGCTTAAAGCCCGTGATCGAGATCCAGTTCTACGACTACATCTGGCCGGCGTACATGCAGATTCACAACGAGCTCTCGAACCTGCGCTGGCGCTCGGGCAACGCGTTCTCGTGCCCGCTCGTCATCCGCGTGGCGATCGGCGGCTACATCGGCGGGGGAGCGGTGTATCACTCGCAGTCCGGCGCGGTGCTGATGACGCACATCCCCGGGCTGCGCGTCGTGATGCCGTCGAACGCGCTCGACGCGAACGGCCTTCTGAGGACGGCGATCCGCTGCGACGATCCGGTGCTCTTTCTCGAGCACAAGCATCTCTACCGGCAGACGCACAACAAGGGCGCGTACCCGGGGCCGGACTACACGGTGCCGTTCGGCAAGGCCGCGAGGGTGCAGGAAGGCAGCGACGCGACCATCGTCACCTACGGAGCCACGGTTTATCGCTCCTGGCAGGCGGCGAAGGCGTTCACCGAGGAGACCGGCAGGACGGTCGAGATCCTGGACCTGCGTTCGCTCAATCCCTACGACTGGGAAGCGATCGCGGAGTCGGTGAAAAAGACCTCGCGCGCGATCGTCGTGTACGAGGATCCTGTATCATGGGGGTACGGCGCCGAGATCGCCGCCCGGATCTCTTCCGAGCTATTTTCGTATCTCGACGCGCCGGTCGAGCGCGTGGCCGCGACGGACACGTTCGTCGCGTACCAGCCGCGCGTCGAGGACTACATCCTTCCGCAGGCGTCGCACGTCCGGAAGGCGCTCGACCGGTTGGTGCGGTTTTAGGCTCCTGACCTCGTCCGAGGACTGATTCGGCCGTTTCGGCGACACTTGGCACGCGCGGGGTGCGCGTAAGTGGCGTCGAATGAGTGTTTGCGAAACGGGTACGGGTCGTGCTGTATCGAGCTATGCCTCGCGAAAGGAGAATCGGGATGATCAAACGGGAAGCTCCCCCGGAACCGAGCGTCAACGCCCAGCATCGGGCGCTGCGCCGGTGCCATGGCTGCGGCTCCTATGCGCGGCCGGCGGCGGAGCCGGTCGACGGGCGCCTGGTCTGCGAGAAATGTTTCGAGAAGGCGCGGCGTGCGAACGACGCGCGCGAGGGACTGGCGATCGCCGAAGCCTGAGGCCTTTCTCGGTCTCGCATAGAATGCGCCCTCGGTGAAAGCCGATCACCGAGCGACACTCACGCGACGTCTGACCTTCTCCCCCGGCCTCTTTTCCGTCACGTTCTTCTGCCCGGATCTGGCGCGAACGGTCGCGCCGGGACAGTTCGCCATGGTCGATGTGCCGGACCGCACGCGGCCTTACCTGCGCCGCGCCTACTCCGTGGCGGACGCCGATCCGAACGAGGGCAGCGTCGAGTTCCTGGTCAAGACCATCGGGCCGGGGACGGCGGCGCTCGAGCAGATGACCGAGGAATCGGACGTCCGCCTCCTCGGCCCCCTCGGCAACGGCTTCCGGGTCGAGGACCTGCCGTCGGGAGAGAGCGTCGCCATCGTCGCGGGCGGCATCGGAGCGGCTCCGTTCCCGGCGCTGCTCCGCGCGATCGGGCGGGCCGGTCTCTCGTGCGACCTCTATCTCGGCGGCCGCAACGCGAGGGAGCTCTCGTTCCGGGAGCGTTTCGAGGGGCAGGTTCCCGGAGAGACGATTCTCGCGACCGACGACGGCTCCCTCGGCGAGAAGGGCTTCGTCACCCAGGCGCTCGCGCGGCGCCTCGACGCCGGGGCGCGCTACGCCCGGCTGTATGCCTGCGGTCCGATGCCGATGTTCGCGGCGCTCGCGAAGGTCGTCGGAACGGCCAGCCTGCCCTCCGAATTCTCGACCGAGGCCGAGATGGGCTGCGGCTTCGGAGCGTGCCTCGGCTGCGTCATCCCGGGGACCGAGAAGCCATTCATCGTCTCCTGCAGCGAGGGGCCGATCCTGAGCCCGGAGAAGATACGGTGGTGAGGATCGAAGAGGGCGGCCGCAAGGGCCGCCCCTACGGCAGGCCCTCGGGCGTAGGGGCGGGGCTCGTCCCCGCCCGTTTCCATGCGGGCGGCCGCAGGAGCCGCCCCGACGGCAGGCCCTCGGGCGTAGGGGCGGGGCTCGTCCCCGCCCGTTTCCATGCGGGCGGCCGCAGGAGCCGCCCCGACGACACCGGGAACTGTCGGAGCGGCCATGGCTGCTGACATGCTCGCTGTCTCGCTCGGCCCCCTCGCGCTCCGCAATCCGATCACGACGGCCTCCGGCACGTTCGGGTACGGACTCGAGTTCACCGACTTCGTGGACCTCTCCGCGATCGGCGGCCTCTGCACGAAGGGCCTGTCCCTGAAGCCCCACGCCGGCAATCCTCCGCCGCGCATCTGCGAAACTCCGGCCGGGATGCTGAACGCGATCGGGCTGCAGAACGTCGGCGTCGAGGCGTTCCTCTCCGAGAAGCTTCCGAGGCTGCGCGAGCTCGGCGCGACGGTCATCGCCAACGTCTGGGGCGATCTCGAGGAGGACTACGTCACCGTCGTCCGCGCGATCGAGGGCTCGAAGGGGATCGCGGCCGTCGAGCTGAACATCTCGTGTCCGAACGTGCGGCAGGGCGGAATGCTCTTCGGCAACTCGCCGCCGCTGACGCGCTCGCTCGTGGCCAGGGTGCGCGCGGCGACCGAGCGGCCGCTGATCGTCAAGCTCTCGCCGAACGCGCCCGACCTCGTCGAGTCGGCGCGCGCAGCGCGGGAGGCCGGCGCCGACATTCTCTCGCTCGTCAACACGTTCGTCGGCATGGCGATCGATCCGGAGACAGCGAAGCCCCGCATCTCGTTCGGGACCGGCGGTCTTTCCGGCCCGGCGATCCGCCCGCTCGCGGTGAGGATGGTCTATCAGGTCGCGAAAGCGCTGCCCGACGTGCCGATCATGGGTATCGGCGGCATCTCTTCGCTGACCGACGTCCTGGAGTTTCTCGCCGCCGGCGCGTCGGCGGTGCAGGTCGGGACGGCGAACTTCAAGGACCCGGGCGTCTCGGGCCGGCTCGTCGGCGAGCTTGGCGCCTGGTGCGAGACCCGTCGCTGCTCGGTGAGCGACCTCGTCGGCCGCGCGCAGCGCGGGGGCGGCCGGATCGGCGGCGAGGCGGGAGCGGAAGGGTGAGCGGGCCGGGCGCATCGGATCGCGTCTGCATCGCGCTCGACTATCCGGCGCGTGAGGCGGCCGTCGAGATGGCCCGGCGCCTGGCGGGCCGCATCGGCTGGGTGAAGGTCGGGCTCGAGGCGTTCGTCGCGGTGGGCCCCTCGCTCGTCGGCGATGTCGCGTCGGCCTCGAAGGCGAAGGTTTTCCTCGACCTCAAGTTTCACGACATCCCGGCGACGGTCGCCGGCGCCGTCGCCTCGGCCGCGCGCTCCGGCGCCGCGATGGTCAACGTGCACGCCTCCGGCGGCCGGGCGATGCTCGAGTCGGCGCGCGAGGCCGCGGATCGGGCCGGTCTCGAACGCCTGATCGCCGTGACGCTCCTGACCTCCATCGACGCGAAGGCGCTCGCGGACCTGCCGATGGCGGGCCATCTCGAGGGGATCGCGCGCCGGCTCGCGCTGCTCGCGAAGAACTGCGGCCTCGACGGCGTCGTCTGCTCGGCGACGGACCTGACGGCGATCCGCGGCGCCTGCGGGCCCGACTTCTTCACGGTCGTTCCGGGAATCCGCCCGGCGGGCGCCGACGCGCAGGATCAGAAGCGCATCGCGACTCCCGGGGCCGCGATCGCCGCGGGGGCCGACCTGCTCGTGATCGGGCGTCCCGTGACGTCCGCGCCGGATCCGGAAGCGGCGCTCGCGCGGATCCTCGAGGAGGTCGGCGGCGAGCGCCCGTAGGGGCGGCCCTCGCGGCCGCCCCGGATTCGGCATAATGCGCACCGAATGAGCGAATGGCGCCAGCCCCACGGCACCTGGATCGTCGGCCACCGCGGAGCGCCGCGGCGCGCCCGGGAGAACACGATCGAGAGCCTCGATTTCGCCGAAAGCTTCGGCGTCGACGCCGTCGAGTTCGACGTGCGCCAGACGCGCGACGGTGAGGCCGTCCTCTTTCACGACGAAGACGTCGTCCTCGGCACGCAGCGCATTCCCGTGCGCAGCTTCACCTGGCGCGAGCTCGAGAAGCTCTCGATCCCGTCCGAGTTCGGCGAGTATCGGATTCCCCGGCTCGAGCAGGTCTTCCATCGCTACGGACGGGTGCTGCGCTACGTCGTCGAGGTCAAGACCGGAAACGGCATGCAGCACGGCACCATGGCGCGCCGCGTCGCGAAGCTCGCCGAGGCGTTCGGCGTCGGCGACCGGTGCCTCGTCGCGTCGTTCGACGCCGAATTTCTGAAGCGGATGCGCGAGGCGTCTCCGGCGATCGCGACGAGCTTCCTGTTCGATCACCCCGTCGCGCTGCCGAGCCCCGCGCAGCCCGCGCCGCTCTTTCCGCCGGTGGACGCGATCGGCCCCAAGCACGATCTCGTCTCGCCGGCCCTTCTCTCTCAAGCGGCGGCCGCGAACCTCTCGGTCCATCCGTGGACCGTGGACGAGCCCGCCGAGATTCGAAGCCTGCTCGGTTCGGGCGTCGGCTCGATCACCACCAACGCTCCGGACGCGGCCCTAGAGATCCGAGCCGGTACGGAGACGCACGAGACGGGCGTCGCGATCCCGGCCGGGGGACAGGGATAAGGGAGAGTCGAGAGGGGGGCGAATGCAGTCGGCAGGATTGCTCTTGATCGGCGGCCTCGCGGGCATCACGGCGGGAATGTTCGGCATCGGCGGCGGTCTCATCATCGTTCCCGCCCTCGTGCTGATCTACGGCCTCTCGCAACACACGGCCGTGGGAACGTCCCTCGGCGCGCTGCTCCTCCCCGTCGGCGCGCTCTCCGCCTGGGTCTACTGGAAGAACGGACAGCTGAACGTCGGCTACTCCGTTCTGATCGCGGTCGGCCTGTTCTTCGGCGCATTCATCGGCGCGAAGCTCGTGCAGCCCGTCTCGGATCTGACGCTGCGCCGCCTCTTCGCCGGGTTTCTCGTCGTCGTGTCGATCCGGCTCTTCTGGGAGAAATGAGATGTCCCTCACCCTGGCGCTGATCCTGGCTCTGACGTCCTCCTGGCATCCGCAGACGACCGGCTCGCAGGCCGAGCTGCGCGGTCTGTCGGTGCTCGACGCGACGCACGCGTGGGCGAGCGGTTCCGGGGGCACGATCCTGCGCACGAAGGACGGCCAGCGCTGGGAGAGGCTGCCGCCTCCCGCCGGGGGCGAGGCGCTCGACTTCCGGGACGTCGAGGCGCTCGGCGGAGACGTCGTCGTCCTCATGAGCGCGGGCACCGGAGACGCGGCGCGCATCTACCGCTCGGCGAATGCAGGCGCGGGCGCGAGCTGGAAGCTCGCCGACACCAACCCCGACAAGGACGGCTTCTACGACGCCATCGCGTTCTGGGACGCGAGGGACGGTATCGTGATGGGCGATCCCGTCAACGGAAAGTTCCGCATTCGCGCGACCCACGATGGCGGCGCGACCTGGGGCGACGAGCCCGGTCTCGTCATGCCGCCGGCGCTCGAAGGCGAGGGTGCCTTCGCCGCGAGCGGGACGTGCCTCTTCGCGCTGAAGGGCGGCAACGACGCCTGGTTCGTCACCGGGGGAGCCTCGATCGCACGTGTCTTCCACACCGTCGACCGCGGCCGGACCTGGACCGTCGCCCGCACGACGGCGCCGAACGGCAACTCCTCGTCCGGATTGTTCTCGGTCGTCTTTCTCGACGCGAAGCGCGGCTTCGCCGCGGGCGGCGACTACAAGGTGCCTGCCTTCGCCGGGCTGAACGGCATTCGCACCGAGGACGCCGGCGCCACCTGGGTCGCCGCGCCCCTGTCCGCCACCGGCTTCTTTTCGGCCGTCGTCCCCGTACCGGGAGCGAAGGACGAGCTCGTCGCCGTCGGCCTCGCCGGCGAAGCCGTCAGCCGCGACGCCGGCCGCACCTGGACGAAAACCGGCGACACCCCCATGAACGCCGCCGGGTTCGCATCGGCAGGCGCGGGCTGGGCCGTCGGGCCGAAGGGAACGGCGCTTCGGTTCGGGCCCTAGCCTGCATCACAGAACCTTTGCCTTGCTTTGTCTTCGTAGGGGCGGCCCTTGCGGCCGCCTCGGGCGGACACCAGCCGCTAGCGGACCATGTCCTCGAAAGGATTTCTGACCTTCAGGAACTCGAACTTGAGAAAGTCGCGGTCGTTCGTGTGCAGCGTCGGGACGTCATGCTGGCGCAGCAGCGCCGCCAGGTGCGCGTCCGGGACGTCGTTCCCGCGGATCGCGAGGCCTCGAGTCGCCTCTCGGTAGACGTCCCAGAATCCCTCCTTCTCCGAGAGAGCGCGCACGTGGGGGAGAGCGAGGAGCGAGGCCACGTTGGATTCGGCCTCATCCGGACTGAGCGGGTTCGCGAAGATCGCCGGATGCGTCGAGAGCCGAAGGTAGGCCGCCAGCGTCGGCCAGGCGAGACAAAGGATCTCCGGTCCCGCCGCGCAAGTCTCGAGAAACTGCCGTGCTCGCTTCGAATGAGGGCTCGCCTCGTCCGAGGCATAGAGCAGGACGTTGACGTCGATCGCGTAGCTCAACCCTTGCGCCGCCTCGTCTCGGGCGCGAAAAGCCCGGCGTCCGCCGCTGCCCGCACGGCTTCCTTGTCCGCCAGGTCGACGCGTGCCCTCATCGGGCGCGAGATCCAGGCGAACTTGGCCGGCTTCGAGCGCTTTCCGCCGTAGCGCGAGATCGCCTCGGCGAGCAGGTCCGACACGGTCCTGCCGAGGCTCTTGGCGTCTCGCTTCTGGATCCGCTTGAGATCGTCGAGAACCGGCCCGTCGATGTCGATCGTCGTTCGCGGCATGATGTCATGATGCTAGGAATGACAGCATCAGATGTCAAGGTTACTTCCAGGCAGCGTTAAGCTGGAAGGCAACCCGGTATTGGAGTTGAAGCAGTCCCTCGAATCGATCAGGTCGATCTGCGCCGAGTGCAGGCGAGCACCGAGCGGCTCCGGCGTACTGGAAGGCACTTCGCGGCCGGGCCGACACGACGGACCGAGTGTCAGGCGATCTGTAACGGTTCGGCCCCTTCGGCGACTCTTACACAAGATCGATTCGAAGGAGGTTGACCGCCATGATCTCTAATTGGGCATCGTCGGTGATCGGTGCGCGAATGGTTCGGAGAATGGTTCTTGCAGTTTCTATCCTCCCTGCCGTGACTCTGTCGGCTCAGGTGTTCACGGAGTATCCGATTCCGACGCCGGCGAGCGCGCCTGCAGATATCACCCTGGGTTCCGATGGAGCGATGTGGTTCTCGGAGGCGTCGAAGCAGAAGATTGGACGGATCAACGGCGCCGGAATGATCACGGAGTATCGGCTGCCTCTGGGTCATTCTCCTGGTGGCATAACGAGCGGGCCCGACGGCAACGTCTGGTTCGTGGTGTTTACCCCCCCGCCTTCGCTGCCTCAACTCGGAAGGATCACGCCGGCGGGGAGCATTACTGAGATACCGATGCCGGAGGCGGGAGTTCCGTGCCAGATCACGACGGGTCCCGACGGGAACCTCTGGTTCACAATGGGGGCGGTCTATCGTGTCACGACGGATGGGACTTTTACGAAGTTTCCAGTCCCTCATCCGGAGGGGGGTCCGAACGGAATCACGACGGGGCCGGATGGGAACATCTGGTTTACATACTCACAGAGCGTCTACAGCCGTGTGTGCCGGATGACTCTCGACGGGCTCGTAACCGAATTTGCGATTCCCTCGGGGGCCGTCAGTCCCATGTCCATCGTCACTGGGTCCGACGGCAATCTATGGTTCACCGAATATAACGGTGCGTCGATAGGTCGCGTCACTCCAGACGGAGTAGTGGCCGAGTTCGTCCTTCCGACGACGGCGCCCAAGACGAGGACGATTGCATCCTCTCCGGACGGCTCTCTCTGGTTTACGGAGCGCAAGGTGGGAACTCACAAGATCGGACGAATCACGACTGCGGGAGACGTCACCGAGTACGATGCGCCCAGCCGAGGATCCGGAATCGCCATCGCACTCGACCTGTCGATCTGGTTCACGGAAGATGACAACAGCGCCAACAAGATTGCCAAGCTGGATCTCGGCATCAGCCCAAGCCCAACGCCGACGCCCAGCAATACGCGGACCCCGACCAACACTCGGACGCCAACCCGAACGCCGACCCCGCGCCGCCCCCGATTCTAAGGCTGCCTTGGCACCACGTGTCGCGGTCCGACGTCGCTGTCGCGGCGTGGGCCGTGCTCTTTAGAGCTACTTCCAGTCCCCGTTGAGCTGAAACGCGGCCCAGTCCCTGGGATTCGAGTAGTCCTTCGAGTGGATCAAGTCGATCTGCGCGTGGCGCAGCGCCTCGTCCTTGGTCATGCCGCCCTTCAGGTACGTGTAGAAGCGCTTCATCAGCTCGGCCGTGGCCTTGTCCTCGACCTTCCAGAGCGAGGCGAGGACCGAACGGGCGCCCGCATACTGGAAAGCGCGAGTCAGGCCGATCAAGCCCTCGCCGCCCATTTCCTTGCCGAGCCCCGAGTCGCAGGCCGAGAGGGTGACCAGGTCGGCGTCGATCCGCATGCTCTCGAAGATCTCCCAAGCCTGGAGAAGACCGTTGTCCTGGCCCTCCTTCGGATGCTCGGGGATCGTGAACACGAGAGCGGAGTCGAGGGGGAAGCGCTCGTTGATGATCGCGTGAGTGGCGAAGTGGATGATCGGGATGTTCTTGCCGATCGATTTGGCCTTCTCCTCGGTGGCGTCCGGTCCGAGATAAGCGACGGACTTCGGGGCATAGAGGCCGGCGATCTGTTCGACTTCCTTCCGTGAGGCAGGGAGAGGGTCGAGGCGATATCCGCTGCGGGCAGCAGAGCGCAGTTGCGGGTCTTCAACCTCGGCAAGCTCGTCGGTCAGCGGATCGGCCTCCTTGGATTCAGCCTCACCGCGCTTTACGGCGGCAATCTTCTTCTTGGGGAGTTTGGGATAGGTCGGGTCCCCGAACGCTGCGACGTCGATACCCGGCGCGGCTCGAGCCTCCTTGCGCTCCTTTTTCAGCTCTGCGTACACGGTCGCCGAGACGGCGATGTGAACGGGCTTCCACTCGGCCAGATATTGGGGCACGCCGTCCTTGATTCCACGTACGAGAGCTGACCATGGCAGGGTGTGTAGAGGGCCGTCGGGAAGAATCAGCAGATGCTGATATCCGGCGATCGCACGCTCCGCCGGTTTGAGCAAGGTGTCATAGAGTGAATGGGTCGGTTCGCGGCGGCTACCGCCACTTGGTAAGTTTTGCCAATCGACCACATTTCGATATGCCTCGATCTGTTCTCGGAGGGCTTCTTCTTCCGAGGTGACTGCATAGATCGAGAGTCCGGAGCCCTTGGCTTGAGAGGGCTCGACGACAAACAGAAACGTCTTGTCTTTGCCAACGGAGAAGGACAGAAGCAGCGTGTCTTTGTCCAGGCTGGCTCTGGCTTCTGCAAGGCCGAGCGGCTGCGGATAACGAAGCTCGGCATATCTGGGAGAGCTCTCCTTGATCTTGATGGCGATTTCCTGGCGTTGACGGTGGAGGTCTCCAAGCTTAGCGAGCAGGGTGTCGAGTTGAGCGGCATCAGCCGCACTGATGGCCTGAATTGCGTTTTGCGTCTGGTCA
Organism: uncultured Acidobacteriota bacterium; assembly: GCA_963738945.1. Lineage (GTDB taxonomy): Bacteria > Acidobacteriota > Thermoanaerobaculia > UBA5066 > Gp7-AA6 > DAHUXD01. Next base: position 913,165 of record CAVTYD010000003.1, on the reverse strand, counting down.
TAAGCCGCATTCAGGCGCCGGCGCTCTCGTTCCAGGTCAGGAGGCGCCTCTGTTTGAAACTGCAGATCCTTTTCGGCGATGAGCTGAAGCAGCGTCCGGGCTCTGGAGCGCTCGAGCACCGCGAAAGCCTCGGCCGGTTGGCCTGCTTCGACAAGCAGCTCGACGGCTTGCGAGTAGATTGGTCGATGTTTTTGCAAAGTCGCCGATGCCGCTTCCTGGCTACCTCCCTGCATGCCGCCTTGCCGGTCGAGAACACTCAACGCTTCCAGGTTCAGGCTCAGCGCCTTCGCGCTATGGTTGGTTCTTTCGATTCTGGAAAGTGCATAGAGAACCTCCGCAGTTTCAGCCGCATCCGGACTCAGGCGCTGTCGAATGGCCAGCGCGGAACGGAAGAGGTCCCCGGCTTCACGGTAATGGCCGTCGTCGAGCTCGAGATCGCCCAGCAGTTGGTCAGAGATTGCAACGTAGAGCGAATGCGGCATCGCACTCTCGAAGAGGGCATTGGCCTGCCGGTAGAGTTCTCGAGCTTCGGCGTAACGCTTCTGCTTCGCCAAGGCCTGCGCCAGGCTGGCGATCGCCTCGCCATGCGGCGTACCCGAACCCCCGATCTGCTCCCAGATTTGAATGCTCTCTCGCGCTTCCTGCTCGGCGTCGAGCGGTCGGTTGGCGTCGAGAGACGCTCCGGACATGTTGATGAGGCACCTCGCGAGAGAATCCTTGTCGCCGACTTTGCGAAAGATCTCGACCGCGGCTCGGTAATAGGATGCGGCGGAATCGCCGTCGCCGCGCATCTGGGCCTCGATCCCGAGATTCATCAGGAAGATTCCCTGATCGGGACTGCCTGGATCCTTTTCCTTGAGAATCTCCAGGGCGTGGAAATTGAGCGAGTCGGCTTCCGCGATGTCGCCTCGAAGCGCCCTTACCCCCGCCAGGTTTCCTTCGACGGCGCTCGTCATCAGGCCTCTAGGGTCCTTCCTCAACTGGATGTCGAGAGCTTTGCGGCACAGCGCCTCCGCTTTAGGCAAGTCTCCTCGCTCTCGCGTGACCGCACACTGATTGCTCAGCAGCGTCACGTAGGCTGTGCCCTCACGGCCGTCTCTATCCTCGATCGCGGTTGCCCTCGTCCAAGCCGATTGGGCCTCGTCGTATTTGTATTCGTAAAGAGCTGCCAGAGCGACTGTGTTCAGCGCGACGGCGACCGGCAGCGTGTCGTGAGCGAGGCGCTCACGGACGGAGAGCGCTTGGGATGCGAGTTCGTGAGCCTTGGCCGGGTTCCCCAGCTGAATCTCGACGGCCGCCAACTGCAGGGTGATGAAAGCCGCGAACAGCTCGCGCTCGCGATCATTACAACCATTGAGCGCAGCCGCAAAGGCGGCTTGGGCCTCCGGAAACGCGCGAGCCGCGAGCTGCGATAGGCCGAGCCTGGTCCACAGCTCGGTCGTGACTGGCCAGGTGTCGCCCTGCGGTGAGCAAGCATCGATTGCCCGGTGGTACAGCGCCCGTCCCTCGGTCGGGTCAGATCCCTTGATCGTGGCTTCGGCCGCAAATGCAAGGAACCACGCCTCCAGGACCTGATCGTGCCCAGTCGCTGCTTGCTGAGCCAGTGCAAGTGCCAAGTCTCTGGCGCGGCCGAGGTCACCTTTCTTCAAAGCGGCGCGGGCCTCGTCATAGGACTCGAGAGCTCGGCCTGAGAGGACCGGGCCAGTAGAAAGATCCCAGTGGCCAGTGGGCATTCGCACGACGATGTCCTGTGCGCCGCGGATGACCCTGAGTGTCAATGCTCCCCGGGGGGCCTGGTCGACTTCGACCTCCCTGACGTCGAAGGGCGATCGGATTACGCCGCGGGCCGCTTCAGGACTTGCCCGGGGATTTGCTGCTCGAGTCCACCCTACGAGTTTGTCGCCGCGGTGAAGTTCCGTAACGATCGAGTTGACGCCGAAATCCTCGACCAGAGCGCCCGGTTGAGCCATCTGGGAAAGAGCGGCACGAGCCGGACTCGCCTGTGGCGCTCCGGCAGCATTCGTCGGAAGAGCTGAGGCCAAATGGGCGGAGATGAATGCTGCAACGAGTCCAAGAGGACGGGGCCGCAGAAATTTCATCATCGCCCAGCGCTCCATCTGCGCTCGCCAAGGCGCGCTTCCGTCCCTGCTTCAGCACTTTCGCCGAAGCTCAGGGCAGCGGGATTGCGTCGCTCCTGGCTACCAGATTTCCGAGGGGACCGAACGCCTCGATTCGTACCAAGAACGATACACCCAGCGGGGTAGGCGGCAAGGCGCCGGAGCTCAGCTCGATCCGATTGTCCGGCGTCTCGCTCCGGAGCACCCGAATGCCGTCGGTCCGGAGGACGTCGACTCGGTAGGTTTGGGCCTTCGGGTGGGCCGGCCATTCCAGGAGGACATCGCCGTCGGAGCCGGGCGTCACGCTCAAATCGAGCGAGTCGGCCGTTTCGCCTCGAAGGACCGGTGTTTCTGAGGTCTCGGGTGAAGGCATCCTCGCCATCTGGCGCAGGCCGAGGCCGATCATGGCCACGGCGGCGGCGGCTGCGAGAAGGGTCCAGAGGTCGCGGCCGCTGGCTCTCCCTAGAGAGCCTTCAGCCGGCGGTTCGAGGACGGGCTTCCCGAATGCCGACCTGATTGCGCCCGCGTCGTCAAGCTCGGCGGAGCAGCGCTCACAGCCCATGAAATGAGCCTCAAACGCATCAGCGTCCGTGTCTGAAAGGCCTCCGGCGAGATAAAGCGCAACCAGGTCGCGCTTCTCGACTTCGGCGCAGTCTAACTGCAGCAATTCCACTCCTTAAGGTTCCCGGGGATGCGCGGGCGTTACGCCGAGAAGCTCCGCCAGGCGCTTGAGGGCGCGGTGCCGGCGCACCCGGACGTTGCCCTCCGAAAGGCTCAGACGCTTTGCGATCTCGGCGGTTCGAAGCGCCTCGGCGTAGGTCAGCGCGAGGATCTCGCGGTCGTCCTCGTCCAGCCGGCCGAGTGCTGCTCGCACGGACGCCCGGCGCTCGTCGGAGATGAGAGAGGCGAGCGGATCCGGGGATTGCGAGTCAGCCGGGGAAGCTCCGAAGCGTCTGAGCGCGCGACCCTCCCGGCCCGCCGTCCGGCTTCGATGCTGGCAAACGTGGAGAGCGGTCTGAAAGAGAAAGGCCGCAAGGGACTCCGGCTTTTGGATGCGGCCGGCCTGCATCGATTCGATCGCGCGACGGATGGTTTCCTGGGCTGCGTCCTCGGCCTCGGACCAGTTCCGCAGCCGCCGTGCCGTGAAGTAGAGCAACCGGGTTCGAAACTGCTCGATCGTTGACGCAGAGCTTGTTGTCGCGTCATCGGGGGCGTCACCCGGAGGCGGAAGGCTCGAGGTGCTGCGACTACCCTCCATTGGGTACCAATGCTAACTCGTCCCACCGGTCGACCGGGACGAAGGCGCCGCGAAGCCGGACCGGTAAGCATCCGTGTAACGTTTCGAGCTCCGCGGCTACTTCAATTCAGACTCGACACTCATGCAGAAGGCGAACGTTCTACCCAGTTCCGGGGATGGAGACGACGGGCTCAGGCGGGATAGCCTCGCCAGGAAGCAACTGACGATAGGCGACCGAGGGGGCGACGAATGGCCGACTTCTATCCGCACGTGAACACGGTTCGGTCAACTACTGCGCGGAGCCGTCGCCGATTCGGCGCGCTGTTATTGACCGGCGTCGGCGGGCTCGTGGGCGGGTTGGCTGCGCAGACGATGACGGAGTACGCGATACCGACCGCTTCCAGCCAGCCTGACGACATTGCTCTCGGGTCCGACGGAGCGATGTGGTTCTCCGAGCACAACGGGGGAAAAATCGGGCGGATCGATTCATCGGGAACCATCACCGAGTATTCCCTGACGTCGCCGGCTGGATCGCCCTGGGGCGTCTCCCTGGGGTCGGACGGCAACATCTGGTTCACGGACCAGTCGGGCCGGGTTGGAAAGATCACCACCGGAGGCGTGATCACGAGGTACCCCATTCCCGGCGCTCCGACCCCGCACTGGATAACAGCAGGATCCGACGGCAATCTCTGGTTCACAGCCAATAGTTCAATCTATCGGTTGACGACGAGCGGGTCGTTTACGGGATTCCCAGCCTCGTCACAGACTTGGGGAATCGCGAACGGTCCGGACGGAAACGTCTGGTTTACGGAGCTGGGGAATGGGGGAAACAAGATTGGCCGGGTCACGCCAGATGGGACGATCACGGAGTTCCCGCTTCCGACGCCCTCGCGTGACCCGTATTCCATCGTTTCCGGTTCCGATGGGAACCTCTGGTTCACCGAGGGTCAGGGCCCGGCTCCCGCCATCGGCCGCATGACTCCGAGTGGAGAGCTCACCGAGTTTCCCGTGCCGAACAACGGTCACAACATCGCGTCGGGCGTTGACGGCGCCTCGTACTACTCGATTCAAGGGAGTCCCTCCAAGATCGCGAGGATCACGACCCTGGGTGTTCTCACCGAGTGGCCAATTCCGACCACCGGTGGCAGCCCGTGGGGCATAGCGTCGGCGGCAGACGGATCGATATGGTTTGTCGAGCACTCCGGAAACAAGATCGGAGTGATGACGGCTCCTCCACCCGCCCCTACTCCGACCATCACTCCGACCCCCACGATCACCCCCACACCGTCAAGTACACCGACGCCTTCGAATACGCCGACACCGACGAATACCCGAACGCCGACGAGCACACGAACGCCGACCGCGACGTCGACGGTCACTCCGACGCCGTCGATGACTCCAACCCCGACGCCGCCGCTGTTCGTCGGATCCATCGCCCCGAGCTCGGGTCCGTCAGCCGGCGGCACCGCTGTCACCGTGTCGGGTTTCGGGTTCCTGCCCGGGGCCTCCTTGACGATCGGCGGTGTGATGGCCGAGAGTGTTGTGGTCCAGGGCTCTATCAAAATCGATGCTTCCACGCCGGCGCTGCCGGCCGGGACGCTCAACGACGTGTCGGTCACGAACCCGGCTTCGCTCGTAAGACGCCCGCAGGACAGCGCCGTGCTCGTACGCGGATACCTCGCGGACTTCCTGGACGTCGACCAGGTGAACATCTTCCACGCCTCGGTCGAAAGCGTGTTCCGCAACGGAATTACGGCGGGCTGCGGCGGCGGTGACTACTGCTGCACCGCGGGTGTGACGCGCGCGCAGATCGCCGTATTCCTACTCAAGGCCCAGCATGGCTCCTCGTATCTGCCACCCATTTGTCACGGCGTCTTCGGCGACGTTCCATGCCCGAGCCAGTTCGCGGACTGGATCGAGCAGCTCTACGCCGAGGGCATCACGGGCGGCTGCGGCGGTGGCAACTACTGTCCCGGCGCGTCGGTCTCGCGAGCTCAGATGGCCGCCTTTCTGCTTAAGACGAAGCACGGCTCGGCCTATACGCCGCCCGCGTGCACGGGCCTCTTCGGCGACGTGACGTGCCCTGGTCTGTTCACGGATTGGATCGAAGAGCTCTACGTCGAGGGTGTCACGGGCGGCTGCTCGGTGTCACCGCTCCTCTACTGCCCGGACAACGCGGTGACCCGTTGCCAGATGTCGGTGTTCCTCGTGAAGACGTTCGAGCTGCAGTAACGGAGGGCTCCCTTTGGATACTACTCAACATGCGAAATGCCCAAGGAGGAGTGTCAATGCGACTGTGCCGTCGTGCGTTCTCTCTCCGGTCTATCTGCCTCGTCCTCTTGGTCGCACGAGTGACCAACGCTCAGACCGTTAACGAGTTCACGGTTCCGACGGCAGACAGCAATCCCTACGGGATAGCTCTCGGGCCTGACGGCGCGATGTGGTTCGCCGAGTCCGGAGCGGGCAAGATTGGGCGAATCGATCAGAGCGGGTCGATCACGGAGTTTCCGCTTCCTTCCACAATGTCGAGCCCGGCAAGCGTTACGCTGGGGCCGAACGGCAACCTCTGGTTTACGACGAATAACTCTCAGGTTGGTCAGATCACCACGGCTGGCGCGGTAACTGCATTCGCGACGCCTAGTTCATCGAACTGGATCACCTCCGGCCCCGGCGGACTGCTTTGGTACTCGACGATCTCCTTCGGATCCCCCAAGGTCGGGAGCCTGACGACGGCCGGCGCCGCGACTGAATATCCGCTCGGGTCCTTACTCCAGGCGTACGGCGTCGTGACCGGCCCGGACGGCAATCTCTGGGTGAACATGGCGCACGCCGTCGGTCAGGTGAGTCCCACTGGCGCGCTCCTGACCAGCTACGCCATGCCTTCGGGAAGCGGTGGCGGCGGTATCGCCAGTGGCTCGGACGGCAATCTGTGGTTCGTGAATCAGCAGGGGAACGCGATCGAAAGCATCACCACGTCCGGGACGATGACGAGCTATCCGATTCCGACCGCCTCGAGTAACCCCTACGACATCGTGACCGCTCCTGACGGCACGCTCTGGTTCACCGAGTTCATGGCCAACAAGGTCGCGCAGATCACGACGTCCGGCGCGATCACGGAGTACTCGATCCCGACGCCGAGCAGTCAGCCTCGGTATCTTGCCGTCGCGTCGGATGGATCCATCTGGTTCGCGGAGTCCGCGACCAACAAGATCGGCCATCTCGTTCCAGGAGGAGCGCCCGCCGGCTGCACCGTGAGTCCGACGACACTCTGCCTCAACTCCAGCCGCTTCAAGGTCACGGCGTCCTGGCAGAAATCCGACGGCTCGAGCGGAGACGGCATGGGCGTCGGTCTGACGTCGGACTCGGGGTATTTCTACTTCTTCGACCCGGCAAACATCGAGCTCGTCGTCAAAGTGTTGAACGGCTGCGGTCTGAACGGCCACTACTGGGTATTCGCGGCTGGCCTGACCAATGTCGGCGTGAACCTAACGGTAACGGATACCCAGACCGGGACATCAAAGCCTTACACGAACGCCGTCGGCACTCCCTTCGCGCCTATCCAGGACACATCGGCGTTGGCAACCTGTCCGTAGTGTGCGTTAGAGGATTTCGCGCGCTTCACGCATTGACTCCCTTTCTTGTCGCCGACCGAATGGACGCATCAAGGAAAAGCGGACAGAGCGCCCCGAACCTTCTCCGGTCGCGCTTCGGCTTGACCGTGGGAGAGACCCGCGTGGCGATCCTCGTCGCAGACGGCCTGTCCTACGCGGACATCGCGACTCGGCTCCGGATCTCCGTCCACACGGTGCACACGCACATCAAGGGAATCCACAAAAAGCTCGACGTGCATTCCAACGGCCGGGCTGCGGCGTTGATACGGGGGCTCGAGAAGCAAGGCTAGGAGGCGACATGTTCCGTAAATCCTGGAAACCCACCCCAAGCTGGATTGCCGTAACAACCTTGTTGATGGTCTCGATTCCGCTGTGGGCATCTGACACGAGATTGTCGGCGGACGCTTGGGTGAACGCCGGCTCGATCAACCAGAACAACGGGGGAGCAGCCAACCTGTTCGTGAAGGGTGGCTCCCAAGTCCGCTCGACACTGATCGCGTTGGATCTGAGCAGCCTGCCGGCCGCAATCACGAGCAGCACGGTGGCGAGGGCCACGCTGAAGCTGTACGTCGCTTCTGTCACGGCCAACGGCTCCTTCGACGTTCGGCGTGTGAACGGCTCGTGGACCGAAGGCGCGGTAACTTTCGCCACGATGCCAGCCTTGGGCGTGACCGAGGCGTCGGGTATCCCAATCAATTCCGCCAGCGAGATGAACTTTCTGCTCGTCGACGTCACGCAAGCGGTCAAAGCGTGGATCGACAGCCCGACGTCGAATCACGGGCTTGCGCTCGTTGCCAGCTCGGGTAGCTCGATCAACGTGACGTTGAACTCCAAGGAGAACACTGGCGCCGCACATGAAAGCAGCCTCGACGTTGAGTTGACCGGTCCGGCCGGACCTGCCGGTCCTGCGGGTCCTGCGGGAGGGGTCGGGGGTACTGGACCACAGGGTCCCATGGGCTTCCCCGGAGCCGCAGGAGCCACCGGCACAACGGGTGCACAGGGCCCTCAGGGGGTGAAGGGAGACAAAGGGGACAAAGGTGACAAGGGCGACCCAGGGAATCCTGGGCTACCCGGCGCCGCCAGCCCCGGATTCAAGTATGTCGACGCGAGCAACCAGGTCGTTGGTCCTGTGGTCTCGTCGAATAACACGGTCATCTTCTTGAACGGCGCCGACGCCGTTGCTTTCGGCGTGACGACTACTGGGCTCACACAGCCCCTCGTGCCAGGAAAGGCGGCTGCCGCAGGTGGTCAACTTCAGTTCAGCTCGACTGATTGCTCGGGTTCGAGCCTCGGCGGGGACAGCGGTCTTCCGATTGTGGACGCCAACATCGCGGGAAGCCTGGTTTACTACGTGGCCCCGGGGTCGGGTCAGACTGTGACGGTTCAAAGCTACGAGAACCTCGGAAGGGACGGGTCAATCGGTCCGTGTTCTCCGACATCTCCCTTCGACTCTTTTGACGGCCCCTGGATCACAGTTCCAGTGCCGAGCTTCCTCGCACCGATTCGAGTGGTCGCTCAGTGATGCGGGGAAGAGGCAGCCGGGGAGGGTCCTAATCCCTCTTCCCTAACTTGTCCCGCTCCATCTCGGTCGCTGCGCCACCGCCGCCGCCCTCCGCTGCCTGTTTCTCCCAGTCCGCGCGGTCGAGGAGCTCGATCGGCGTCAGCGACTTCGACTTGAGCGACTCGTTGATGCCGCCGAGGTTCTTGCCGGTCCAGGCGTCGAACCCGGCGACGACGTCGGAGAGCTCGCGCTTCAGCGACTCCGTCCGCTGGAACTGGATCCGGGAGGGGCGGCCCTCGTAGACGACGACGCTGTCGTAGAGGCCGATGAGGTATTCACGCAGGCGCTCCTCGCCGGTGATGGCTCCGCCCTCGGTCGTGGCGACGATCTTCTTGCGCAGGGCATCCACCTGGTCCGCGTCCGCGCGCAGCGTCGCGGCGAGGGCGTCGCCCTCGGGAAGCTTTCCCGCGCGCTCGAGCAATCCGCCGCGGACGCCGTTGATGCGGTCGACGTCGAACGTCATGTCGCCGAGCATTCCGTGGAGCTTCATGGCGAGGTCGAACTGCGCCTTGCGGTCCTCGGGCGTGTGTTTCGAGCGAGGATCGGACACGACGTGGAGCTTCGTCTCGTAGACGCTCTTGTCCTTCGTCATGCGGACGGTGTAGGTCCCCGGGAGGACGCGCGGTCCCAGGTTGCCGCCGGAGGCGATGGCCGCGGCCGGAATGCGCGGGGGCTTCAGGCGCATCGACCATTTGGCTCGGGAGAGGCCGCGGCGCTTGCTCGAGGGCACGTCGGCGAGCTTCTTTCCATCGGGCCCGAGGATCTCGATGGTCAGGTCGCCGAAGATGTGGCGCTTCTTCTGGTAGTAGACGATCTGGGCGTCGTTCGGAGGGTTCGGTCCCTCGAACGAGGCGTCGCCGTTGCCCCAGCCTCCGAAGGCGAAGATCCGCTGGACCACGTCGCTCTCGGGAACGAACCCGGCGTCTTTCGACAGCATCGCGGGAGTCAGCGACCGCAGCGGCGTGATGTCGTCCACGATCCAGATCCCGCGCCCGTGCGTGGCGATCACCAGGGCGTGGTCGCGGGGGTGGATCGCGAGGTCGCGCACGGCGACGTTCGGCATCTCGCCGCCCTTGTATTGCGCCCATTGCCGGCCGCCGTCGAGCGCTGACCCAGAGGCCGAGCTCCGTGCCCACGAAGAGGAGGTCCTTGTTGACCGAGGTCTTCCTTGACGACGTGCGCGTAGCCCTTCATGGAACCGTCCGGCGGCGCCAGGGCGGTCCAGGTCCTGCCGAAGTCGGCCGTGCGGTACACGTACGCCTTCATGTCGCCGAACGAGTGGAGATCGAAGGTGGCGTAGGCCGTGCCGGGATCGAAGTGGCCCGCCTCGACCGACGACACCCAGGCGAACTTCGGCAGGCCCGTCACGTTGCCGGCGACGTTCTTCCAGGTCTTGCCGCCGTCGCGGGTGAGCTGGAGGTTGCCGTCGTCGGTGCCCGCCCAGATGACATTCGGATCCTTCGGCGACTCGGAGATCGCGTAGATGGTCTCGTGCATCTCGGCCGAGGAATTGTCGATCGTGACTCCGCCCGACTGCTCCTGCTTCTGCTTCTCGGGATCGTTGGTCGTCAGGTCCGGTGAAATGCGGTCCCAGGTCTCGCCGTGGTCGCGCGACCGGAACAGGAATTGCGCGCCGATGTACACGGTGCCCTTCTGCGTCGGGCTCATGTGGATCGGCGTGTTCCAGTTGAAGCGGAGCTTGCCTTCCTTGTAGCCCGGAAGCGGCTGGATGTCGCGCGTCTCGTGGGTCTTGCGATTGACGCGGCCGATCGTGCCGCCCTGCGCCTCGGCGTAGATGTACGTCGGATCGGCCGTGTCGGCGAACATCCAGAAGCCGTCGCCTCCGTACATGTTTTCCCACTGCGCGTTCGCGATGCCGCCGGGATAGGCGGAATCGCCGACCCAGGAGCTGTTGTCCTGCAGGCCGCCGTACACGTGGTACGGCCGGTCCATGTCCACGCTCACGTGGTAGAACTGGGAGATCGGCAGGTTGTCCGCCTTCCACCAGGTGTTCGCGCCGTCGTAGGAGTACCAGACGCCGCCGTCGTCGCCCGCGATCAGGTGATCCGTGTCGGCGGGATCGATCCAGACGTCGTGGAAGTCGCCGTGCGCGCCGCCGCCGACGTCCGAGAAGCTCTTGCCGCCGTCGGTCGAAGCGATGAGGGACAGGTCGGGCTTGTAGAGCTTGTTCTCGTCCTTCGGGTCCACGATGAGGTTGGCGAAGTAGAACGGGCGCCACACCATGAGCTGGCTGCGGTCCACGGCCTGCCAGCTCGCGCCGCCGTCCTCGGATCGGTAGAGGCCGTTCTTCGGGACGACGGCTTCGATGAAGGCATAGACGACGTTCGGCTTCGACGGGGCCACCGTCACGGCGACGCGCCCCCAGGGCTTCGGGGGAAGTCCCTTCGCGCTCTTCTCGTCGAGATCGGTCCACGTCGCGCCGCCGTCGGTCGACTTGAGGAACGCGCTCGCGCTCGCCGCCTCGGAGCTCTCGCCGCCCGAGCGAAAGGTCCAGCCCTTGCGGCGGAAGTCCCACATCCCCGCGAAGATCGTCCGGGGGTTCTGGGGATCCATCGAGATCATGGAGCAGCCGGTCGAGGGATTTCCGCCCTTCAGGATCTTCGTCCACGTCCTGCCGCCGTCGGTCGTCTTGTAGACGCCGCGGTCGTCGCTGTCGGACCAGAGCTTGCCGGGGGCGCAGGCGTAGACCGTGTCCGTTTGCGTCGGATCCACGAGGATCTTGACGATGCGCTCGGTCGCGCCGAGGCCGACGTTCGTCCAGTTGTCGCCGCCGTCCACGGACTTGTAGATGCCGTCGCCGATCGACACGCTGTTGCGCGTCCAGGACTCGCCGGTTCCGACCCAGAGGGTCTTCGGGTTCTTCGGGTCGATCGTTATGGCGCCGATCGACTGGACGGGCTGCTTGTCGAAGACGGGCTTGTACGTCGTGCCGCCGTTGACCGACTTCCAGACCCCGCCGGAAGCCGAGCCGATGTAGACGGTCAGGCGCGATCCCTCGTGGACGGCGTCGATGGCCGCCACCCGGCCGCTCATCGTGGCCGATCCGATGTTGCGGGCGCCGAGTCCGGAGATCGTCTCGGAGTCGACCTTGACGGGCCCGGTCGGGGCGGCCGGCTGAGCGGAAACCGAGAGCGCGATGCCGAGAAGGACCGGGGCGGCGAGGAACAGGCGGCCGTCGTGGCTCGTCATGGCCGCCCTCACTTGCCCGCCGGCGCAGCGGCCGGCATCTGGAAGATCGAGTCGTCCATCGGCGTGTTCGCCTCGATCCTGTCGTACACGACCGTCGCGCGGTTCTGGCTTCCCTTGCGTCCCTGCTCGACCGCGTGCGGCAGATACCAGCCGTTGACCGCCTTGTAGTCGCCGAGGGAGATCTCGGTCTCCTGTTCGGCGCCTCGGATCATGCGTTTGATCTCGATCTTGATCGGGACGAAATAGTCCTCGTCCATGTAGTAGTTCTGGACGTCGCCGTTCTTGAGGGTCACTTTCAGCTTGTACGTGTCGGTGCCCTCGACCGGCTCGGTGCCGGCATACTCGATCGTGCTGCCCTTTTCCTTGTAGTGAACGAGCTGCCCGTCGAAGACCGAGTCCTCGACGATTCCCTTCATCTCCTCTTCGCCGAGCGGCTCGGGGTCCTTCTTGCCCTGCCAGGGCTCGATCTTCCACCCGGTCTTTCCGTCCCAGGCCGTCACGCCCGTCATCCCGCCGAAAGTGAACTCCTGGCGCACGAGGTCGGGACGCTTGTTCTCCTCGAGGACGGTGGCCTCGAATCCGCCGCCGCCGTGAAACTTGCCGGTTCGCCGGAGGGTCGTGACCGCTTCGATCTTGTCGATTCCGCCGATCGTCTTGATGTAATTCGCGACGATCTGTTCTGCCGTCGGCGGGGCGGACGTCTGGGCGAGAAGGGTCGTGGAACAGACGGCCAGGACGGCCAGGCAAGCCTTGCGTGCGAGCATTCCGAAACCTCCTCCGTTGAGCAAACGAACCGGGGCCCCGGGTCGGGAGCCCGCTGGAAGAGTATTACGAGCGACGGGGCGCCTGGTTCCGTCACCGACGCCCCTTGCGGCCGCCGCGCCCGCACGTCGCAGGAACAAATTTGCAGCGTGATGACGCGGGGGGCCCGGGCGGGGCAAGCCCCGCCCCGACGCGGGGAGGGGACCCGTAGGGGCGGCCCTTGCGGCCGCCCGCCCCTGCGCGTCGCGGCGACGCGACGTATTCATTGACGCAATGACGCGCGCGGCGGCCGGGCGGGGGCAAGCCCCGCCCCTACCCGGATCTCAGCCCCTACGCGGGGAGGGGACCCGTAGGGGCGGCCCTTGCGGCCGCCCGCCCCTGCGCGTCGCGGCGACGCGACGTATTCATTGACGCAATGACGCGCGCGGCGGCCGGGCGGGGGCAAGCCCCGCCCCTACGCGGAGAGGGCCCCTCATTGCGGCTCCTCGGATCTCAGGTCGAATTCCAGCGATCCGGCAAGCTCGTACTCCGAACTTCGAGCGGCCAGCCCGGCTCGAATGGGATTGGCGATGATGTATTCGGCGACGGTACGAACTGCTTCGTCGCTTCGCAGCGCATGATCGAAGAAGCTCCGTTGCCAGAATCGCCCGCTCCGTCCGGCTCGACGCCGAGCGACCGCGCATCGAGACTTCCACGCGCCGACGAACGTGGTGAGGGAGACGGTCCCGTCGACGGCGATCAGGAGATGGACATGATCCGGCATCAGGCAATAGGCGAAGCACCGTACCCTCATCGCGAGGCAGCAGGTGCGCAGGAGTTGGATGCATTCGCGACCGAAGTCGTGATCTGCGAATACGGGGACCCTTCCGGCGACGGCGATGGTCACGGAGAAGGGGCGCAAACGCTCGCGATAAGCCGAGGCGTCGAGCCGGATTCGCCTGCGGTGTCGAGTCATGCTTAACCATTTGTCGCGACGAGCCGTCGGGTCCCGGCGGGCGGGGCAAGCCCCGCCCCTACGCGAAGACGTTGAACGGGAACCGTGCCGTCGATGACGCGCGCGATGCGGGATCGGGCGGGGCAAGCCCCGCCCCTACGCGAAGACGTTGAACGGGGACCGTACGGTCGATGATCGCGCGATGCCGGATCGGGCGGGGCAAGCCCCGCCCCTACGCGAAGACGTTGAACGGGGACCGTACGGTCGATGACGCGCGCGATGCGGGATCGGGCGGGGCAAGCCCCGCCCCTACGCGAAGACGTTGAACGGGAACCGTGCGGTTGATGACGCGCGCGATGCGGGATCGGGCGGGGCAAGCCCCGCCCCTACGCGGGGAGGAGACTCGTAGGGGCGGCCCTTGCGGCCGCCCGCCCGGCCGTAAGAGTGGGCGCCGGTCCTACGGCGCGATGACCAGGTGCGTTCCGCCGAGGACCTCGAGGACGGCGCCGGTGATTCCGGCGGCGTCGTCGGAGGCGAGGAAGAGCACGGCGCGGGCGACGTCCTTCGGCCAGAGCTTCTCGGCGAGCGGCTCGGCGTGAAGGGCATCGCCCTCGTCCTTCTTGTTCTCGACGGTGCCGGGGCTGACTGCATTGACGGCGACGTTGTGGGAGCGAAACTCGCGAGCGAGACTTTGCGTCAGCCCGATCAGCCCGAACTTGGCGGCGCTCTGGGCCGCGACGTTGGCGTCTCCGCGCATTCCGTGGATCGAGGCGACGTTGACGATCCGGCCGCGGCGCCGCTCGACCATTCCGGGCAGGACGGCCCGGCAAAACGCGGCGGCGGCGGTCAGGTTCGTCGCGATGACCCGGTCCCAGTCCTCGGGAGACAGCTCGAGGAAGGCCCGCCACAGGAAGATGCCCGCGTTGTTGACGAGCACGTCGACGGGCCCGAGCTCGCGCTCGGTCCGGCCGACGCAGCCCTCGGCAACCCCGGGCTCCGTGATGTCCACGGCGAGGACGAGGCTCCGGCCTCCCGCCGCATCGACGAGCCGGGCGGTTTCCTCGAGCTGCGATTCCGTCCGGGCGACCAGGGCGACCCGGGAGCCTTCCTCCGCGAAGCGAATCGCGATCGAGCGGCCGATGCCCCGCCCGGCTCCGGTCACGAGAACCGTCCGATTCTGGAATCTCACGCTCGCGACACCTTTCCGAGCTCGTCGAAGAGCTCATCGGAGAAGAGATGGTCCGCGTCCGGGCCGGTGAAGCGGGGGCCGGTCAGGAGCGACACGTCGCCCTCGGCCTCGGCCGGCCGGTCGATCCGGACGCTCTCGACGGTCAGCGGAAAGATCCGCCGCGCGGGATCGGCGCTCGAGACGCGGCCGCGCCCGGCGCGGGCCTGGATCGACGCCGTGATTTGCCGCTGGAGATACAGGATCGTGGCGGTCTCCCGGCGGACCAGGTTGAACGCCGTCCGGCTGTCCGCCATGACGGCCACCGCCAGCCGGGAGGCCGATGCGGCGCGCAGATCGCCGAGAGTCAGGAGGGCGACGCGCGGAAATCCCTCGGGGTCGGCGGTGAGAAGCGGCACGACGAGCCGCCGGCGCCGGCGGAATCCTTCACCGGACAGCGCCGCCTCGAGGTCCCGGGGCATCCGGCGCAACTCGGGCATCGTCCGACAGTGTAAGGCCGGCGCCCCGGGCTCGTCCGGCGGAGACGGCGGATATCATTGCGGCGATGAGGCGTGCGGCGACGCCGGTGCTGGCCGTTGGTCTGCTCGCCGCGTTGCCGGGAGGCTGCGCGTCGGCGCCCGGCGAGAACGTGCGGATCGAAAGGGTCTCGACCCCGAGCCTGCCCTCGGACAACGAGGTCCTGGTCGTCACGCCGCCCTCATACGAATCGTCGCCGGAGCGCCGCTACCCGGTCCTCTACTTCCTCCACGACGGGTACGGCGACGGCCGGACGCTCGAGCGCCACGGCGTCGTCGCCGAGGCCGTCCGCCGGATGCGGGAGGGGAGCCTGCCCGAGTTTCTGATCGTCGCTCCCGACGGACCGGGGACGTGGTTCTCGGATTCGCACGACGGCCGCCGCCGCTTCGAGGAATACCTCGTCGGGGACCTTCCGAGGACGATCGAGGCGCGCTACCGCGTCCTTTCGGGCCCGCGCGCGCGGGGCATCACGGGGATCTCGATGGGCGGATACGGGGCCGTCAAGACCGCCCTGAAGCATCCTCGTTTCTACGGATCGGTCTCGGCGCTTTCGGGAGCGATCATCCCGTTCGGATGGGACGAGCTTTCGCGCTATAGCTTCGTCGCCCGCTACACGCTGAAGAGCGTCTTCGGACGATCGAGAGACGACAACTCGCTCGAGGCCAACGACGCGTGGCTTCTTCTCTGGGGACTCTGCTTCGACACGCCGCCGTTCGACGTCGAGCTGCGGGCGGGGACTCAGGACGTCTACGGGCTCGACCACGTCGCCGCGCAATACGGAATGCTCCTGAACGAGCGCGGCATTCCGACGACGGTCGTCCTCGAGCCGGGCGGCCACGACTGGGCGTACTGGAAGCGCGGGATGCTGGACATCCTGGCATGGCACGGCGCCCGGTTTGAAGCCGAAGGGAATTATGATCCTCGCTGATGGCGGGAACGTCCAACGGGCACCGGCTGGTCCTCTTCGACATCGACGGCACGCTGCTGTCGGCCGGACGCGTCGCGCGCGACGCGATCCTGCGCTCGCTGAAGACCTCCTTCGACTGGGCCTACACGCCGGATCACGAGGACCGGGGCAAGTTCGATTTCTCGGGCAAGACCGATCCGCAGATCGTTCGTGAGCTCGTTCTCGAGAGCGTCGGACGGGAGCGGTTCGAGAGGGGGCTCGCGCGCGCCCTCGAGCTCTACCTCGAAGAGCTCGAGCGGCAGATCGTTCCCGGCACGGTCGTGCCGAAGCCCGGGATCGTGCCTCTTCTCGAGCGGCTCGCGGCGGATTCGCGGGTCACGCTAGGGCTTCTCACCGGCAACCTCGAGCGGGGGGCCCGCCTGAAGCTCGCGCCGCCCGACTTCAATCGCTACTTTCCCTTCGGCGCCTTCGGGAGCGACTCCGCCGACCGCTACCAGCTGCCTCCCATCGCGGTCGAGAGGGCGCATGGGCAGACGGGCCGCCGATTCGAGGGCAAGTCGGTCGTCATCGTCGGAGACTCGATCCACGACGTCGCCTGCGGCCGCGCCCTCGGTGTCCGATCGGTCGCGGTCGCGACCGGGATCACGAGCCCCGAGCGGCTCGCGGCCGAGCGGCCCGACGCGCTCTTCGACGCCTTCACCGACACGGACCGCGCGTTCGCCGCGATCGTGGAATGAGGACCGCGGTTCTCGCCGCCGCGTTTCTCGCCGCGGGCGCCGCCACGGCGGGGGCGGCGGCTCCGGGCGCCCCGGCCGGAGCGCCGTACGACACGCCGCCGGCCGGAAAAGACACCGTCGCCGTGACCCTCGATGCGGCCGCCGCGCGGGGGATCCTCGACCTTCTGTCGGCTCCGCGGTTCGACGCCGACGCGGCGAAGGCGCTGGAGGCCCTTCCCGCGATCCAGGCGGAGATCCGGGACTCCCGGCATCCTGCTGAGGTCTTCGAGCACGATCTCGCCGCGGCGTTCGACGAGACGTCGCGGATTACGCTCTTCGATTTCCGACAGATCCGCGAGGATCGCGCGAAATGGAAGGACCTGGTGGCGATGATCGCCGGGCACGCCGACGAGCTCACGCGCCAGGCCTCGGATCGCGCCCGGGCGCTGCTGCCCGGACAACCCGTCGTGGCGGTCCGCACGCCGATTCTCCTGACGTTCGGGCTGCCGAGCCGCGCGGACCACCTGGCCGTTCCGTCGCCCGATGGCGCGAATTGGACCGTCGTCATCGACCTCGCCCGCGTGCTCTCGGACACCCAGGGTTCGTCCGCGGCGGACCAGGTCAAGCGCCTCTCGCGCCTCATGGCGGGAGAGGCCTACCAGCGCGCCTGGGCGCAGTACCGGGCGGAGAGCGAAGCCTGGCAGCACCGGGACGCGTCGCTCGGCGCTCTCGAGCCGCTGATGCGGCGGGTCGCCGAGGCCGGGCCCGTCGCGATCTACAGCGTCGACGAGAACTTTTTTCCGCTCTCCGTCTGGCTCAGGCAACCCATGCGCGAGAACATCGACGAGCTGAACCGCTACGCGGATCGCCTTCTCACGGCCGGAGGCGATCTCGATGCGCGCATGGCCGTCGTGGCCGACATCCAGAAGCCCGAGTTCACCTCGACGGTCGCCGGGCCCGCCGGCGCGTTTCTGGGGGACGGGATCGTCCAGGTTCTCGGAATCGATGCCTATCGCGCCGCGCTCGCCGGAGGCCCGCGCGCCTACTTCGAGGCATATGACAGGGCTTCTCAGCAGAAGGGGAGCGGCCTGATTCCGCTGTCGAAGCCGATCCGCGAGCAACTCGCCAGCGGCGCCGCGCCGAAGAAGAGCTGAGGCCGAACCTCCCATGGCCTCGTACCTGGCTCTCGAGAAGACGCTGCTGCTCCTCTGCGTCGACCTCGCCATCATCATCGCGTCGGCGCGCTTCTTCGGATGGCTCTTCGGCAAGGTCGGGCAGCCGCCGGTCGTCGGCGAGATCCTCGCGGGCGTCATCCTGGGCCCGTCGCTGCTCGGGCGGATCTATCCTGGCGCGATCCGGACGCTGCTGACGCCGCAGACGACCGCCGTGCTCTCGGCGATCGCCCAGATCGGCCTCGTCCTGCTGATGCTCCTGATCGGCCTCGAGTTTCCGTTCGAGCGGCTGCGCGAGGCGGCCCGCGCCTCGGCGGCCGTCGCCGTCGCGGGAATCGCGGTTCCCTTCGCGGCGAGCTACGCCCTCGCGGGTTACCTCTTCGCGATCTCGCCGGTTCCGGCCTCCGAGCTCGCCTTTCGCCTCTTCTTCGCGACGGCCGTCTCGATCACCGCGATCCCGATCATGGGCCGGATCCTCATCCACACCCGCCTGACGCGCACCCGAATGGGTCTGACGTCGATCACGGCCGCCGCGATCGACGACGTCTTCGGATGGCTCCTCCTCGGAGCCGTCGTCGCGATGGCGATGCACGGGAGAGCGGATCTCGCCGATCTGGCGCGCTCCCTCGCGGGTGTCGCGGTGCTCGGCGTGACGTTCTGGGCGATCGGCCGCTTCGGCCTCGCGCGACTGCACGTGCCGCGGGAGGACCACGGTGGCCTCAGCACGGGGATCCTCGCCGCCGTCCTCGTCCTCGTGTTCCTCGCGGCGACCGCCACCAACGCGCTCGGCGTCTTCTCGATCTTCGGCGGCTTCCTTTGCGGCATCGCGGGCTCGTTCAACCGGGAGCTCGCGGAGGGGATCCGGCACTCGATCGGGGATCTCGTCTCGGTTCTGTTTCTCCCGATCTTCTTCGTCTTCTCCGGGCTCCGGACGGACGTGGGCTCGCTCGGCTCGGACTCGAGACTCTGGACCGCGCTCGGCCTGGTCGTCGTCGTGTCGTGCGTCTCGAAGTTCGGAGCGACGTTTCTCGCGGCCCTCGCGAGCGGCCTTCCCGGCAAGGAGTCGTTTTCGATCGGGCTTCTCATGAACACCCGGGCGCTGATGGCCCTCGTCGTCATCAACATCGGGGCCGACATGGGGGTCATCGGTCCGGCGGCCTTTTTCTGGCTCGTCACCATGGCGCTCTTCACGACCGTCATCACGACGCCGATCCTCGTCCGCCTGTATCCCTCCCCGGAGGCGGCCGGCGGCTGGGGCGAAGCGGCGAACGGGCCGGCGAGGGCGCGGCAGCGATAGCCGGCGTCGCGCCGGCGGCAGGAGGAATCGTGAGGCGGAATCGCGTTTGGGTTTCGTGCGCCGCGGCGGCGGCCGTATGGACGATGGCGGCCGCTGCGGCGCGCGCGGCGGAGCCGGCCCCGGTCGAGATCGCCGTGGATGCGAGCGAGGCGCCGCGGCGCATCTTTCACGTGAAGGAGTCCATTCCGGCGGCGGCCGGGGCGCTGACGCTCGCCTACCCGAAGTGGATCCCGGGAGAGCACGGTCCGGCGGGTCCGATCACGGACCTCGTGGGTCTGCGGCTCTCCCGCGACGGACGTCCGGTCGCCTGGAAGCGCGTTCCCACGGACATGTGGGAGTTCACCTGCGACGTGCCCGAAGGGAAGGGGCCGCTCGAGGCCGCGTTCGACTACGTCGCGCCGCTGACGTCGCAGACGACGGCCTCGGCGCAGCTGATGATCCTGAACTGGTGGTCGGTCGTCCTCTATCCGCAGGGACCGGACGACAACCGGACCCCCTTCTCGCCGACGCTGCGGCTGCCGGCCGGATGGAAGTTCGGCACCGCGCTTCCCGTCACGCACGAGTCCGGCGACTCGATCGCGTTCGCGACCGTCTCGCTCGTTCAACTCATCGATTCGCCGGTGCTCGCGGGCGCCCACATGAATACGGTCGACTTGACGCCGGGTGAGAAGCCCGGCCACTGGCTGCACCTCGCCGGCGAGAGCGCGGCGTCGGTCGTGATCTCTCCGGCCGACGTGGAGCACTACAAGCGCCTGGTCGCGGAGGCCCGCGCGCTCTTCGGCGCGCGGCACTACGACAACTACCACTTCCTCCTCGCCCTCTCCGACCACATCCCGTCGAACGGTCTCGAGCACCACGAGTCGAGCGACAACCGGGCCGCCGAGCGCTCGTTCCTCGACGACTCGGCCCGGGAGGTCCTCGGCTCGCTGCTCTCTCACGAATACGTCCACTCGTGGAACGGCAAGTACCGCCGGCCCGCGGGCCTCGTCTCCGGAGCCTCGCAGGACTATCAGCCCCCGGTGGACAGCCGCCTGCTCTGGGTCTACGAGGGGCTGACCGAGTACTACGGCGACGTCCTCGCCGCGCGCAGCGGGCTGAGGACGCCGGAGCTGTACCGCGAGAACCTGGCGATCGTGGCCGCCCAGATGGGCGCGCAGGCGGGCCGCGCGTGGCGGCCGCTCGAGGACACCGCGACGGCGGCGCAACTGCTCTACTTCGCCCGGCCCGAATGGGCCGACTGGCGGCGCGGCGTCGACTACTACCCGGAGAGCGAGCTGATCTGGCTCGAGGCCGACACGATCATCCGGCAGAAGTCGGGCGGCCGGAAGTCGCTCGACGACTTCGCGAAGGCCTTCCACGGAGCGCCCGGCGGAGCGCCCGCCGTCAAGCCGTACGAGCTCTCGGACGTCGTCGCCGCGCTGAACTCCGTCGTGCCCTACGACTGGGCCGGCTTCTTCCGGACGCGCATCGAGGACGTCGCGCCGAGGGCGCCCCTGGGAGGCATCGAGAACGGGGGCTGGAGGCTGGTCTACACGGACGTCGAGCCCGAGCTGACGCGGGCGGGAGAAGAGGAGTCCAAGCTCTACGACTTCTGGTTTTCGCTCGGGATGATGGTGCAGGGCGAGGACGGCGAGGACGGCGCCGAGGAGGGAACGATCCGCGACGTCGTCCCGGGCCTGCCGGCCGCCAACGCGGGCATCGCGCCGGGGATGCGCCTGATCGCGGTCAACGGGAGGCGGTACTCGGAAAAAGTGCTGCGGGATTCGCTCCGCGGGGGCAAGGGGGAAACGGCGCCGCTCGAGCTCCTCGTCGAGAACGTCGACACGTTCCAGACCTTCAAGGTCGACTACCACGGCGGGGAGCGCTTCCCGCATCTCCAGCGCGACGCGTCCCGGCCCGACCTCGTTTCCACGATCGGCAAGCCGACGAATTTGCCGGCGAAGAAGCCGTAAGCGGTAAGCTCGTACGCCCTTGAGCCCGGAAGACGCGACGCCGTGCACGGACGAAGGGGCCGAAGAGGCGCTCCGCGAGACGAAGCTCGCGCTGCGCATGGTCCTGTCGCAGATGCCCGCAATCTTCTGGACGGTGGACACGGACCTGCGGTTCACCGAGGCCGCGGGAGCCGGGCGAAAGCTCCTGGCCGAGGAGGACCGGCACCTGCTCGGCGTCGACCTCTTCGAGTACTTCAAGACGACCGATCTCGAGTTCGGCCCGATCGCGGCTCACCGCCGTGCGCTCGAAGGCGAGTCCATGACCTACGAGACGGCCTGGCAGGGGCGCCACTTCCAGTCGCACGTCGAGCCGCTCCGTGACGCGGACGGGACGATCCGGGGCGTGGTGGGCGTCGCCTTCGACGTCACGGAGCGCGAGAAGGCCGAGGCCGACCTGCGCCGCTCGATCGCCCTCCTGAACGCCACGATCGATTCGACCGCCGATGCGATCCTCGTCGTCGACGCCTCGGGCCGGATGGTCAACTTCAACCGGCGATTCGTGGATCTGTGGGGCATTCCGGAACCGGTCGCCCAGAGCCGCGACGAGAGCCGGGCGCTCGCGTCGGTGCTCGACAACCTCGCCGACCCCGCGTCCTTCGTCAAGAAGGTCATGTCGGTCTACGCACAGCCGGCATCCGGCAGCCACGACGTCATCCAGCTGAAGGACGGCCGGCTCATCGAGAGGGACTCGCTCCCGCAGGTGGTGGACGGCGAGACCGTCGGCCGGGTCTGGAGCTTCCGCGACATCACCGAGCGGCGTCAGGCCGAGGAGGGCATCGACCAGACCCTCTCCCTGCTGAAGGCGACGCTCGAGGCGACCGCCGACGGCGTCCTCGTCGTGGACAACGACGGGGCGATCGTCAGCTACAACCGCAAGTTCGCCGAGATGTGGCGGCTCCCGAAGGAGATCATGGAGTCGCGCGACGACAAGCAGGCGCTCGCCTTCGTGCTCGATCAGCTTCGCGATCCCGAGCGCTTCGTCCGCAAGGTTCAGGAGCTGTACGCGGAGCCCGACGCGCGCAGCTACGACTGGCTCGATTTCAAGGATGGCCGGATGTTCGAGCGCTACTCCGCGCCGCAGAAGGTCGGGGGAAAGACGGTCGGCCGGGTGTGGAGCTTCCACGACGTGACCCGGATCCGCCTGATGGAAGACACGATCCGGCGCCACGCCCGCGCGTTCGACCACATCAGCGATGCCGTCCTGACTCTCGACCTCGAGGCGCGCATCGTGGACTGGAATCCGGGCGCCGAGCGGATGTTCGGATACTCGAAGGCCGAGATGCAGGGCCGGACGCCGGACCCCCTGCGCCCGAAAGACGAAACCGCGACGGCGATGGATCTGCTCGCCACGATGCGCCGGGACGGACGCTGGGCGGGAGAGACGCGTTTCGTGCGCAAGGACGGAAGTCCCGGCGTCTGCGACACGGTGCTCGTGCCACTGTTCGACGACTTCGGCAGGATCCTCGCAGCCCTCGCGGTCTGTCGCGACGTGAGCGACCGCAAGAGCCTCGAGGAATACCGGCGCCGGGAGACCAGCCCGTAGTGCGGGATCGCCGAGCCGATACGACCCCATACCGAACGAAGACGATGTCATCCCGAGCGAAGCGAGGGATCCCTTTCTTCGAGACGCCCCCGCTTCAAAGGGCTCCCTCGTCGCTACGCTCCTCGGAATGACAATCGAATTGCGGGCGGGGCCGTCGAGGCGCCATCGCGTCCACGCGGTGACGGCGGGCTTTCTCGGCTGGACGATGGACGCCCTCGACTTCTTCGTCGTCGTCTTTCTCGTCGACACGCTGGCCCAGCACTTCGGTGTCTCGAAGAAGGAGATCGTCTGGACGCTGACCGCCACCCTTGCGATGCGGCCGGTCGGAGCGATCCTCTTCGGTCTCCTGGCCGACCGCTATGGCCGCCGGATTCCGCTGATGGCGAACGTCCTCTTCTTCTCGACCATCGAGATCCTCTGCGGGTTCGCGCCGAGCTACGCGTCCTTTCTGGTCCTGAGGGCGCTCTTCGGGATCGGTATGGGGGGAGAGTGGGGCGTCGGCGCGTCGCTCGCGATGGAGAGCGCGCCGCCGAAGTGGCGCGGGATCCTGTCCGGGATCCTGCAGAGCGGCTATTCGATCGGGTACCTGCTCGCGGCGGTGGCCGCGCGGTTCGTGCTGCCGGCGTTCGGATGGCGGGCGATGTTCTGGATCGGCGGGTTGCCGGCGCTGCTCGCGCTCTACATCCGCTGGCACGTGCCCGAATCGGAGGCGTGGAAGCAGCACCGCGCGCCGACGTTTTCGGCGATTCTTCGCAGCGTGCGCGGCTTCGCCCCGCGTCTCGTGTACCTCGTCGCCCTGATGACGATGATGATGTTCCTTTCGCACGGAACGCAGGACCTCTATCCCGACTTCCTCAAGCTCGAGCACGCGATCGCGCCCAAGACGGTTGCCGAGGTGGCGATGCTGTACAACGTCGGCGCGGTCCTCGGAGCGATCGTCTTCGGCCACTTCTCGGAGCGGATCGGCCGCCGCTACGCGATGCTCGCGGCGCTGGCCCTTTCGCTCGCGGTGATGCCCTTCTGGGCCTTCGGCCGGACGCTCTTCGTGCTCGCCGCGGCGGCGTTCGTCATGCAGCTCGGAGTCCAGGGGGCCTGGGGGATCATTCCGGCGCACCTGAACGAGCTTGCGCCGGATCAGACACGCGGCCTCGTGCCCGGACTCGCCTACCAGCTCGGGATTCTCTTCGCGTCGCCCGTCAACTCGATCGAGTACGCGCTGCGAGACCGGATCGGATACGGCTGGGCCCTCGCGTCCTTCGAGACGGCGACGATCCTGATCCTCGCCGCGCTCCTCGCCGCGGGCTCCGAGCAGAAGGGCCGACTCTTCGTCGAGGAGGCGGCGCTCCGCGGAGGATAGAATCGCGCCTTCGACAGGGGGCTCCATGATCCATGCCGCCGTGTTGTCGACGCTCCTTCTGACCCAGGCGGCCACGCCGGCCGTGGCCCCTCGCAATCCGTCGCTGCCGCCCGCGGCCGAGCAGGCCAAGGACGCCCTGAATGCCTCGCCGCGCCACGGGGAGTTCGTCGACGTCCCGATGGCCGGCGGCCCGGCGCTGAAGACCTGGATCTCGTATCCCGAGCGCAAGGACAAGGCCGGCGTCGTCATCGTGATCCAGGAGGTCTTCGGTCTGACCGACTGGCTGCGCGGCGTCGCCGACCAGCTCGCGAAGGAAGGATTCATCGCCGTCGCTCCGGACATGGTTTCGGGCTTCGGCCCGAACGGCGGCGGCACGGATTCCGTCGGAAGCCGCGACGACGTCGTCGCGCTCGTCCGCAAGATCACGCCGGCCGAAGCCGTCCGGCGGCTGAACGCCGTGCGCGACTTCGCGCTCAAGATCCCGGCCGGAAACGGAAGGATCGCCACGGTCGGCTTCTGCTGGGGCGGAGGCCAGAGCTTCGCCTACGCCGGCGTGCAGCCGACGCTCGCCGCGGCCGTCGTCTTCTACGGCGTCTCGCCGGATCCCGCGGTCATCGACGTGATCCAGGCGCCCGTGCTCGGCCATTACGGCGGCGACGACGAGCGCGTGGATGCGACCGTCCCGCCGGCGGAGGCTCAGATGAAGAAGCTCGGAAAGAGCTTCGAGGCGCACACCTACGCGGGCGCCGGGCACGGCTTCCTCCGCGATCAGACGGGCCGCGACGGCGCGAACATGAAGGCGACCGAGCAGGCCTGGCCGCGGACGATTTCGTTCCTGAAGGACAAGCTGAAGTCGTAAGCGGCCGCGGAGCGACCCCGAACCCCCGAACGGCGCTTCAGTCGAAAAGCGTCGGAATCGCCGGAGCCCGTGCGCCTTCGATCTCGAGAAGGCGCAGCTTCGTCGGCACGCCGCCGGGCGCCGAGAAGCCCCCGGCCTTTCCGTTTGCCGCGAGGACGCGGTGGCAGGGCACGACCAGCGGAAACGGGTTCGCGCCGAGGGCCTGGCCGACGGCCCTCGCCCGGGTCGGGTCGCCGAGCCGTTTGGCGATCTCGCCGTAGGACAGCGTCGCTCCGGGCGGGATCTCCCGGGCGATCGCATAAACGCTCCGGTGGAAGACGGGAACGTCCGCCAGGTCGAGCGCCACGTCGGAAAGATCGGCCGGAGTCCCCGAAAGAAGGCGCACGATCCCGGCGACGGCTCGGGCGACCTCCGGCGGCGGCTCGGACTCGATCGCGCCGGGAAGGGTCCTCGAAATCTCCCGGCGCAGGCCGTCGGCGTCGGATTCCGGCAGCCACACCCGCCGGATGCCTCGGTCGCCCCACGCGATCCCGCAGGATCCAATGGCGGTCTCGAAGATGGCGTAGGCGGCCGGCTTCATGGTGCCTTGAACCCGCAAAACGGAAGATTGGTTGCGCTTTTTCGAAATGGCGGTCATCGGGGCGCTCAGGCCGGCGGCCTCTCCTCGTCACCGGGCCGGTCGGCGGTCGAGGGCTCACGCCGGAAGCGAGCCCTGGATCCCTGCGCCTCGAGCTCTCGCCGCATCGCGCCGAGGATGTGCCGATGAAACGCGTGGCAGACGGCCGCTTCCACTCTCTTCCACAGCATGCGAGGACGCACGGAGCTGACGTACTGGGTTTCGAGCCCGATCCGGGTCGAGCCGTCCGGGAGCTCGAGCAGCGCGTAGCTGCCGCCCGTGAGCCGGATTCCTCTGCCGACGGCGAGCGTCTGCTCGATCACGTCGAATCCATAGTGCCGCCGCGGGTCGATCCGGGTCACGCGCTTGAGCAGGTGCCCCTTGTCGTAGACGCATCGGGTCTCGTCGCCGACGGCCGACCGGCGGCCCTCCGCGCGGAGCGGAGCCGGCAAGAGAATGCGCAGGTGGAACGGCGGAGGAAGCGAGATCTGCTCGTAGAACATCAGTCCGTCCCATACCTCCTCCGGCGAAGCGCGAAACCTCATCCCGGTCACGATCGACGTCGGGACACCCGCGCGAGCACCCGATCCGGTCGGAAGAGGCTTCAAAGCGCGGCCGACGGTTTCACGTCGACGATTCCCCAGAGCATCGCCCGGTCCTCGGCCGCACGGTTCGTCGGCGACGCGACGCTCGGCTCGCCGAAGCTGCGGATGACGACGACCGCGCCGGGCGCCGCGGCGCGTCGGACGGCGGCGGACAGCCGCTGCCGGTAGGCGTCGGTGGCCCCGTCGAGAATGTTCGAGAGTGTGAACCCGTCCAGGCTCTGCGGCGGCTCGCTCTCGAGGAAGGTCGCGGCGTCCGCGTGGAAGAGCCGGATCCCCTTCGCCTCGCGGGGGGGCGGCCGGTTCGAGAGTTCGCCGAGGAGCAGCGACCGCGCGTAGGGGTTGTCGCGATTGGGGTGCCGCGCGAAGCATCGCTCCAGGCGGGCGCGCAACACCCTTCCGAATTTTCGGGGAAGGGCGCGAAGAAAGGCCCTGGCGTAGAGCCTGCCGAGGACGGCGTTCGTGAGAAGCGCATCCGTCGCCGCGCGGAACCGGCGGGTCTCGAGGTGCCGGCGCCAGTAGGCGACCTGCTCCGCGGGAACCGCGAGGTCGAGAAACTCACGGACTCGTGACGGCCGCCAGCCCAACAGCGGGGCCAGGCCGCGCCCGAAGGCCATCATCCACTCGGCAGCTCCGCGAGAGCCGGACTCGCCCAGGAACCTTTGCCGGGCGTAGTCGATCTGGACGGGATTGATGTCGGCGGCAATCACCTCGTGATGCCGTGAAAGCTCCATTGCGGTACATCCCGCCGACGCGATGCAGAAGATGCGCCCTCCGGGGCGAAAGGCGGCGTGCTCGATCGCCGCGTCCTCGTGCATGCGGCCGAACAAAAGCCGGCTCGGGCCGGCTCGCGTGTCGAGGCGGCCCCGCGCCCACGCGGTCTCCGTCGTCGTCGTCGTCAGTTCCATCGCGGGAGGCCCGCCGAGACCCAGACGAGGACGAGGAACGCGACGTTCTTCACGACCATGCCGCCCGGATCATGAATGACTCTCCGCGCCCAGAGCAGGCCGCCGGCGTTGAGCGCCACGAGCAGGAGCGTCTGAACGGCCGCGGCCGGGATCGGTGCGACGCCGCTGAGAGCCCAGAGGGCCAGTCCCACCTCGACCGTCCCGAGAAGCCTGAGGAAATGCCCCCCGATTCGCGGATCGAATCGGGGCACCGCCTCGACGACCCGAAGCTGATGCGGCTCCCCGCCGAGCAGCTTGCACCAGAGCCCCTCGTACAGCCACACGGCCGCCACGGCGACTCGAATCAGCCAGACGGGCGGCAGCAGCTCGATCAAGATGCGGGCGAAGGATGGGCTATGCGGTGGCTCCGGAGAGCCGGTTGTAGATCCACGCCACCAGGGCGCCGAGGGCGAACCCGTCCGGAAGCGCCCAGAGCAGGCCGACGACGCTGCCCATCGGGGTGAACGTGAATCCACGATACATGAGCCCGAGCAGCGGAACGCTGCCCCCCCTGCCATCCAGCACGATCACCCACCAGGCCAAAGCGAACACCCCGATCCCCCAGACGAGCGCACATGTGAACGCGAATGCTTTGACGTTGAGCTTCATCGGGCACCCCCCTTGAGATGCTATCGCTCGCCAGGGATTCGCGCCGCCGGCGAGTTGAGTTTTCAAGCCGTCCTTTTTGGCGGGTCCATTTCCCCCGCCTCCTCGCGTATCGCGGGTCGACCTGACGACTCGCCCGGAGCGGAGGCTCATGGTATCCTCACCGGCTCGACTCGCGCGCGCTCGGAACTTCGGGCGTCGATTCTCCAGTCAGGGGTGATTCCTTGCGATTCCTGCATTCGAAC
This sequence comes from uncultured Acidobacteriota bacterium, assembly GCA_963738945.1. Lineage (GTDB taxonomy): Bacteria > Acidobacteriota > Thermoanaerobaculia > UBA5066 > Gp7-AA6 > DAHUXD01. The sequence goes on along the minus strand of CAVTYD010000003.1, from coordinate 885,173 downwards.
GCATCTCGGCGTTACCTGGCGCTCGTTGGCCTCGTCGGCATGCTCATCGCGCCGACTCCCGCCTTCTCGGGCCTGGGGCCCGCGGCCGGAGATCCTTACCGGCTGCGGTTCCACCATCTCCACACCGGGGAGCGTCTCGACGTCGTGTACCGGAACGCGGAAGGCTACGATCCCGCCGCGCTCACCCGGGTCAATCGAGTCCTGCGCGACTGGCGCAAGGACGACGTTCACGCGTACGACCCGCGCCTTCTGGATCTGCTTCGCGACCTGTTGGCTTCCGTCGGGCGGCCCGACGCCGAGATCGACGTGATCTGCGGCTATCGCACGCCGGCCACGAACGAGTCCCTGCGGCTGAGCGGTCACGGCGTCGCGCGGCACAGCATGCACATGGAGGCGATGGCGATCGACATCCGCGTGCCGGGCGTGCCCACCGCGGAGCTTCGCGATGCCGCGCTGCGCCTGGGCCGCGGCGGAGTCGGGTACTACGCCGCTTCCGACTTCGTGCACGTCGACGTCGGGCGCGTCCGGCGCTGGTAGTCCCCCTCGGGAGGCGACCGCCTCGTTACGGGTACGGGTAGCCCTTCGCCAGTGCCTGCACGAGCTCGGCATCGTGCCCGTAGATGTCGTCGTAGAAATGCACCTCGCCGTTCTCGTAGGCGAGCGCCGTCGCATAGACGATGAAGACCGGCACCGGGCGGTCGAGCTTCACGGTCACGTCGTTCGGTCCCGTCTGCATCGCCGCCCGCACGCGCTCGACATTCCAGTCGGGATTGTTGCGAAGGGCCCAGGCGGCGAGCTCGTCCGGTTTCTCGACGCGGATGCAGCCGTGGCTGAAATCCCTCCGGCTCTTCGCAAACAGCGTGGCCGACGGCGTGCTGTGCAGGTACACGTTGAACTCGTTCGGGAAGATCAGCTTGACCAGCCCGAGGGCGTTGGCCGGGCCGGGCTTCTGCCGGACGGCGAGCTGTCCGGCCTTCAGCTTCGCGAGGACGTCGTCGGAGATCGGGCCGTCGGTGACGACCTTGCCGTCGTTGGTGGTGACCTCGAAGCCCTTCTGGGCGATGTAGTTCCGGTTGCGCTGGATGGCGGGCACGATTTCTCCCCGGCGGATGCTCGGCGGCACGTTCCAGTACGGCCGGAAGACGACGTACGTCATGTCCCGCCAGAAGACCGGGGTCTGGGTCGGCGCCGCCTTGCCGACGATGACGCGCATCGTCATGGCCACGTCGCCCTTCGCATCGGCCGCGCGCAGTTGAAAGTCGGGGATGTTCACGACGATCGGAGGAGCCGAGAACTCCGCCGGCAGCCAGCGCCAGCGTTCGAGCGCGAGCTGCAGCTGCCGGATGCGATCCGCGATCGGGACGTTGAGCTGGTTGACGGTGCCCGGTCCGAGCCGGCCGTCCTCGTCGAGGCCGTGGCGGCGCTGAAAGCGCTTGACCCCTTCGACGAGCGCGCCGCCGTAGACGTCGGGGGCGGGCGGCGCCGCGTCGGGCGGAAGGTCGCCGAGGAGGACGAGGCGCCGGCCGAGCGCCGCCGCTCCGGCGTACTTCTCGCCGGGCTTGACGGCCTTCGCCGGAACGGGTAGCGGTTCCGCGGAGGCGGCCTTCGCCATCTCCGTGTAGCGCACCAGCGCCGCCCGCGTCCGCTTGTAACCGCCGAACGGAGGCTCGACGCCGTCGAGCACCGCGGAGACGTCCGCGGCCGCGATCAGCTGCTCGCGCAGGAAGCGCGGCAGGTCGTACTTCTTGCCCTGGACGCTCAGCCCGAAATTGAAGTGCTGCGGGTTGATCCGCCCGATGTGCAGATCGGACACGAGACGCATCGCGCAGATCGTGAGCTCCAGGTCGAAGCGCGCGAGATCGGCGTTCGGGCCCTTCAGGGCCTGGAGGCGGGCGTCCCATCGGGACGCGTCGTAGTCCTCGGGCTCGAGCCCCCTCTTGCCGGCGTCCCGGAATGCCTGGATCAGCGCGAGCGCCGACGCGGACGGCTGGCCTCCCCGGGTCCAGGCCGGCGCATAACCGGCCGGCGCATAGAAGCCGTCCACGAGGACCTTGTAGTCGGAGAAGTCCGGCCAGCGCAGGTCCGCGAGACGTCCGCTCGCGACGATGTCCTTCGACACGGCAGACTGCGCCGGCGGGGCCGAGGCTCCCTCCTGCGGGCGCGCTCGGACATTCACGGCGACGCCGGCGAGCGCGAGCGCCGATACCTGCAACAGCCGGAGGCCTCGAGAGGGGGGCAACGAGACGGACTCTATCGCGAGACGACAGTCGATCGAGCTGGCGGAGGGAGAGAGATTCGAACTCTCGGTACCGTTTCCGGCACAGCGGTTTTCAAGACCGCCGCCTTAAACCACTCGGCCATCCCTCCGACCCTCACAGTCTAAGACCCTGGACCGCGCCGAGAAAGACGTCCTGCTCCCGTCGCGGCGCTGATAGCCTTTGCCGGCAAGGAGGACGGCCATGGGACTCATGGATGAACTGGGAAATCTCGCCAGGCAGATGTCGAGCGGCAACGTCTCCGAAGCAGACCTGCACGGCATGTACGACCGCGCCGCCCAGGCCCTTCCGCAGGGGTCGATCGCGAACGCGCTGACTCACACGTTCCAGTCGGATCAGACTCCGCCCTTCCAGCAGATGCTCGCGGGTCTCTTCCAGAACTCGACGCCGGAGCAGAAGGCGGGCATGCTCAACCAGCTCGTCGCGGCGCTCGGGCCAGGCGCGCTCGCTTCGCTCGGCGCGGCCGGCGGACTCGGGGCGCTGACCGGCACGCTGGGCGGCGGCAACGTCACTCCCCAGCAGGCACAGCAGGTGACTCCACAGCAGGTCCAGGTTCTCGCCGAGCACGCCGCCCAGAAGGATCCCTCCATCATGGACAAGGCGGCGAGTTTCTACGCTCAACACCCCACTCTCGTAAAGACCATCGGGGCCGGAGCGCTCGCGCTCCTGATGTCGAGGATGTCTGCAGCGAGGAGGTGACGCATGGGGATCATCTGGTGGCTCATCGTGGGTCTCATCGCGGGTTGGCTGACCGGGAAGCTCATGGGAAGCGGGGGCAAGGGCGCCCTCATGGACATCATCATCGGGCTCATCGGCGCGCTCATCGGCGGTTTCCTGATGCGGTTGCTCGGTTTTGCGGGCGAGGGCGGCATGATCTACACGATCCTGGTTGCCATCCTCGGGGCCGTCATACTGACCTGGCTCGTTCGGAAGATGTCGGGCCCGAAGACCGCCTGACCCTCGGACCGGGGCTTGCGAGCATCGCCGCTCCGGAGCGCCCCCGCCGCCGGCCGTTCGGCTAAGCTGCCGGGCGCGTCGGCGGCGGACCGGCCGGCGGTTCGCCGTCGTCCGACTCTTCCGGGACGGGCGGGATCGCGAGAAAGCGCACGACGCCGACCGTGATCATCGTCAGCGCGGCGATCGTGTAGGCGAGGTTTTTTCCGTACCAGAGGCCCGCGAGCCACTCGCGAAACTCGGTGGCAAGGACGTTGGCGGTTCCGCCGTACACCTCGAGATCGTGGATGTACCGCTTGTTCTCGAGCGGGTCGTAGCCGAGCGGGTTCTCCGGCCGCGCGCTCGCCACGAACCAGATCGCGATCGCGGCGGTGAAACCCACGGCGAGGATCGCCCGCGTCACCAGCCGCAGCCGCCGCTCGCGGCCGAATCGAGGATCCATGGCGGGAGTCATCGCGAGGTCCGCTTCTCCTGGATCCTCCGCGAGACCGCCGTCGCGACGCGGCGGGGCGTGACGCGCAGCGCCTGGACGAGGACGTTGTTCCCGAAGCCGGGAATGACGAGCCGCTGTCCGCGCTGCATGCCGCGGTAGCCGGCGAGCGCGACGTCCGAGGCCGTCATCACGAGCGGTCCGGTGAAGAGGGCCGTCCCTTCGATCCCGGCCCGCTTCTGAAACTCGGTGATCGTCGGGCCGGGGCACAGGGCCGTGACCGTCACGCCGGTTCCCGAGAGCTCGTTCGCAAGCGCCTCGGAGAAGGAGAGGACGTATGCCTTGCTCGCGTAGTACACGGCCATGAGCGGACCCGGCTGAAATGCCGCCGTCGAGGCGAGGTTGAGGATCCGCCCGCGCCGCCGCTCGAGCATGCCGGGCAGCAGCCGCTTCGTCAGCTCGGTCAACGCCGCGACGTTGACCTGCAACTGCTCGCGGTCTGCGTCGATCGGCGTCGAGGCGAATGGCCCATGGACGCCGAAGCCGGCGTTATTGACGAGAACGTCGACGTTCAAGCCCTGTCGCGACAATTCGAGGACGATCTCGCGGGGCGCGTCCGGCCGGGCGAGATCGAAGGGAAACACCAGGGCGCGCACGCCGAACTCCTCGACCAGGCCGCGGGCCACGGATTCCAGACGGTCGCGGGTGCGGGCGACGAGCACCAGGTCGTGGCGGTCGCGGGCGAGGAGCGTCGCGAGCTCGAGCCCGATCCCCGAGGTCGCGCCGGTGACGAGCGCCGTCGGCATCGCTCGGACGATACGCGAGGCCGGCGCGGGGGGAAAGACCCGATTCGAGGAACCGCTCAGCGCGCTGCGGCGCCGCGGGGCTCGGCCATGCGCTCGGAGGCGGACGGGGCGCGGCGGGCGATCGGGCGGGGCCGCACGACGAAAGTCCACGCGTGGGCGAGCTCGGCCTTCGCCCACCGCAAGAGGCCGTGGAAGAGCATCACCCACATCGCGCTCCGCACCGAGAAGCCGACGAACTTCGGGCGGAGGCCGGCGTTGTGGTTGCCGTAGATGCCGAGCGCCATCTTGCGCCGGGCGATCGCAACCAGGCGCCGGTTGTAGAAGCGGATCGGGTAGTAGCCGACCTCGGCTCCGTCCTGGAAGAAGGGCGGGACCCCGAGGCGCTCGTTCGACCAGCGGTACAGGGGCATGATCGCCGCGAAGTAGTAGAGCGCGGTGTCGAGCAGAAATGCCGTCGTCATGGTGTCGTAGTCGCCCATGACGTAGTACTTGTCCTTGTAGATCGAGTCGTAGAAGTACCGGAAGTAGCGGTCGTAGCGCCGGTTGTGGTCGGCGTACTTCAGCGCCATCGCCTCGGGCGCCGCGCCGGCGAAATCCTCGAGGATCAGCCGGGTCCGCGACCACACCGAGAACGCCATCTGGTCGAGGCCCGGCGAGTAGAACGGATCGAGGAAGCCTCCGGCGTCGCCGACGCAGGTCCAGCCCGGGCCGACGTATCGGTCCACGAAGTAGGGGAGATGGGCGTAATAGCGGCAGTCGCCCTCGATCGGCGTCGCCGACTCGAGCAGCTCGCGGCAGAGCGGGTTGCCGTCGAGAAACTTCGTGAGCTTCTCGAGAGGAGTGCGGCCCTCGGGATCGACGAGGCGCCTGTCCCAGACGAGGCCGACGCTGACCTGTCCGTCGTGCAGGGGGATGAACCAGATCCAGTATCCCCAGCCCGTGAAGTGATTCGTCGCGAGACGGCGCGGGGCGAGCACCGACCGCTGCCACGGGTCGGCGGGGTCGGTTCCGGCGAGATCCACGCCGTCCAGGTCCCGGACCCCGTCGTAGCGGACCCAGATCGCGGAGATCGGATGCGACTCGATGGGCGTGACGCCGCCCCGCTTTCGGGCGAGCATGGCCTGCCGCCCGGTCGCGTCCACGAGCCAGCGGCACGAGACCGCGGCGGTCGTTCCGTCGGCCTTCTCGACCGTCAGCGCGTTCGGCCCCGAGCCTTCGCCGAGCGTCCAGGCGGTGACCTTCGCCGGCCGCCAGACCTCGCTGCCCTCCTCCCGCGCCACCGAGAGGAGGTGCTCGTCGAGCTTCGCGCGATCGAGCTGGAAGGACGGCGTGCGGGCGAGCTGCGTGGGGCCGGTCTCGGACGCCTCGCGCAGGCAGGTCACGTCATCGTTGACGAACCAGTAGCGGAAGGCCTGCTTCGGGAGCTGCTCGCGGGTCAGGTAGGTCCACTGCTTGAGGACGCGCGTCAGGAAGTAGGCCGAGACCTCCACGGTGGACTCTCCGACCTTCCAGTCGAATGCCTCCGTCTTCTCCACGACGAGGATTCGCAGCTTCGGGTTGCCGCGCTTCAGGACGATCGCGGTGGAGGCGCCCGAGACCGCGCCGCCGACGATGACGACGTCGTAGGAAACGCTCCCGGCGGTGCTCGTTTCCGGCATGAAACCGCGAGTTTAACGCCGCCCGGTTTCGAAATCCCGCACGCCCCGGTCCTCGTCGACGACGATCGTGCGATCCACGCGTTCGATTGCGCCGAGGTCCTGCGAGCGGCCCGACGGCCAGAGCAGCGTCAGGCGCTCGAGACGGGTCGCCTTGCCGAGCCCGAGGTGCACGATGGGGCTGCCCGTCGAGAGGTAGCCGCTCGAGTTCGCGTTTTGCGTCGCGATCGCGCGCCCTCCCGGGAGGACGGCCGTGACCTCGACGCCGATGCCGTCGGAGTTGTCGCGGCCCGGCGCGCCCTGAAGCTTGACGCGCAGGTAGTGCTCGTCCGGACGGCGCGAGCCGAAGAAGATGGCTTCGGGCGCCCCGATCGAGCGGATATACACGTCGAGGGCTCCGTCGCCGTTGGCGTCGAAGGCGACGGCCGCGCGGCCGTTTGACTCGAGGTCGAGGCCGTCGAGAAACGCGCGGTCCTCGAAGAGCGGCGCGCCGGCCGCCGCGCCGCCGCGGTTGTGGAAGTAGCGATCGCGCTCGATGCCGGCCATGCCGGCGCCCCGGCGGTCGAACGTCTTGGTGCCCGCGACGTAATCGTCCCAGTAGGCGAGGGTCTGCCACCAGAACTCGAGCTCGACGTCGTGATCCCGTCCGTCGCCCCACATGCCGTTGGTGGCGTAGAGGTCGGGCCAGCCGTCGTCGTCGAGGTCCGCCGCGATTGCGCTCCAGTTCCAGCCCGCGTGTGCCGCGCCCGAGCGCGCGGTCGCGTCTTCGAAGGTGTGATCGGCCCGCTGGAGGAGGAGCGTGTTGCCGCTCGCCATCTGCTCGCACCACTTTACGGCGTACGGCAGAAAGATTCGGCCGGCGATTCCGATCGGAAGCGAAGGGTACTCGTGGACGAAGTACCACTGGGTGTCGGTGCCGGTCGTGTAGAGGTCCGGGCGGCCGTCGCCGTCGAAGTCCGCCCATGCGCCCGACATGCCGTAGGCGCGCGCCTCCGTGCCGGCCTTCTTCGCGACGTCCTGGAAGCGGCGGCCGTCCGCGTTGCGGTAGAGGTTCTTCAGGCCGAAATCGTTGGTCGCCATCAGGTCGACGCGGCCGTCCTGGTCGTAGTCCTGGAAGAGAGAGGAGAGCGTCCAGCGAGTCGTGCCCGAGAGGCCCCATGCCTTCGTCGCGTCGGTGAAATGGCCGTGGCCGTCGTTCAGGTAGAGGACGTTCTCCCGCCCGTCATTGGCGTCGAAGGGCGGGTCGGGCATCTGGTTGTAGTAGTCGCCGGTGACGCAGACGAAGAGGTCGAGGTCGCCGTCGCCGTCCACGTCGGCAAACGCCGCGGAGCGGGCGTTGGGACCGGCCACGATTCCCGACGAGGCGGTCGTCTCTTCGAACGTCCCGTCTCCCCGGTTGTGGAAGAGGCGGGCCGGTCCGAACGCGTTCGTCACGAAGAGGTCGGGAAAGCCGTCGCCGTCCACGTCGCCCGCGGCCACGCCGGTCGCCGCGATGCCTTCATCGGCCGACTTCGCGAGGCCCGCCTTCTCGGTCACGTCGGTGAAGCGGCCGGTTCCGTCGTTGCGATAGAGGATCGAGCGCACGCCGTCGGCGACGAAGAGGTCTTCGTACCCGTCCCGGTCGTAGTCGAGAACGGCGACGCCGGAGCCGGGCCAGATGTCCGCGATCAGGTGGTTGACGAGCTTCAGCGGCGGATCGCGGCGCGGCGCCCCGAGGCCCGCTTCGGCGGTGCCGTCGTGGAAGCGGGGAGACGTCTCGATGCGGTTCCAGAGCGGGCGCTCGAGCCGGGCGGCGGCGCCGTGACGGCTCGGCCGGCCGACTTCCGCAAACGACTCGTCGTAACGAACGACCGTGGCGCTCGCCGCCCGTTCGACGCGCGCGCCGTCCGGGCGGAAACCGCCGACGGTAAACGTCACGAGACCGATGGTGTCGTCGATGCCCTTGCCGATGTCGTGGCGGGGCTTCTCGACCCGGTATTCCACGTAGGCGATCCGATCGAGGTCCTTCCAGGCCCAATCCCGCAGCGCCGCGATTCCCTCGGGATCCGCGCCTGTCGCTTCGCGGCTCCGCAGGGCGCGCCGCGCCGCCTCGCAGGCGTCTCGCCATCGCCCGAGCCTCTCCATCCACGGCGTGTAACGGGCGCGCAGCCGGGCCAGAGTGTTCTCGTGCGCCCACCAGCCGCCCGCGGCGAGGAGGATGACGAGAACGAAGAGGACCTTGCGCACCGGGCCGACGTCTCTCCTCGTCAGTGGAGTTGGAACGCCTTCGTCAGGAAGACGGCCATCTGCCCGCGCGTGATCGAGGCCAACGGGCAGTAGCGAAGCGGATCAGTTGCGCAGCCGCCCGTCACGTTGTCCTCATACAGGTTTTCGACCCAGTTCGCGAAAGTCGACGGGCATGTTACATCCGCGAAAATCCCTGTACAGGCCGGCGGCGTGTAGTTCGAGCCATACTCCGTTTTCAAGAGGAACGCCGCCATCTGCTGCCGCGTCACGGGCTCGTCCGGGCAGTAGTCGCCGCCGCCGCAGCCTGCCGTAATCCCCTCCAAGGACAGCGTCTCGATCCAGTTCGCGAAAGTCGACGGGCACGCCACGTCCACGAAAAGGCCCGCGCACGCGGGAGGAGAATAGTGCGACCCGTGCTCGGCCTTGAGGAGGAAAACCGCCATCTGGGCGCGCGTCACGGCGCCGTCGCGACAGTACTTGCCCTCGCCGCACCCCGCCGTGATCCCGTGCCGGAAAACCGCTTCGACGAAGGCGTGGAAGGGATCCGCCTGCGAAACGTCCGCGAAGTCCGAAAGCCAAGCCCCCGGACCGATGCGGATCGAGCCGTCGGGCCTCCCGATCTTGAGATCGTTCAGGGTTCCAGGGGCCAGCGAAGGGATCGTTGCGTTGAGGCGTGTCGGGCCGACGTAAGCGACGTCAGCGACAACGGCCGAGCCAACCGTGAGAGTTACGCCGTCGACAAAGTCCGTTCCCGCGATCGTCACCGCGATTCCGCCGGCAGCAGGCCCGGACGACGGCGTCAGTGTCGTCGCGGGCGGCGTGAGGCGTCCCACGTTGTTGGCGGAGGACTCCGTGAACCACAGATTCCCGTCCGGCCCGAGGGCGATCTGTTGGGGACCGGCAGTCGTCGTCGGCAGCACGAACTCCGTTGAAACCCCCGCGGTCGTTATGCGTGCGAGCGAGTGCATCGGAATCGGCGGCATCCCGATCTCGGACCACACTTCGCCGACCCAGAGATTTCCGTCGGGACCGGACACGATGCCACTGGGCGATCCGTCCGTCGGAATGGGAAACTCGGTGACGACACCGGCGGGCGTGATGCGCCCGACCGCGTTGATATCCACATCCGTAAACCACAGGTTGCCATCAGGACCGGTGGTGATGTCCATCGGGAAGGTGCCCAGGGTCGGCACGGGAAACTCCGTGACGCCGCCGGTGGTCGTGATTCGTCCGATATTGCCGACGAAGGGCTCCGTGAACCAGAGGTTTCCGTCGGAACCGGCCGTGATTCCTGAAACCTGCGCTCCGGCTGTGAGAATCGGGAACTGGTCGATGGCGCCGGACGGCTTGATGCGCCCTACCTCTCCGATCTCCGCGAACCACATGTTCCCGTCGTTGCCAGCCGTGATGCCCGTAGGTTCCGTGTTAGCCGGGAGAGCGAATTCCGTGATGCCGCCCGCGATCGTGAGGCGCGCAACCTTGTTGGCACTTGCTTCCGTGAACCACATGTTGCCGCCCGGACCGGGCGCGATACCCCAGGGTACCGAGGCCGGCGTTGAAACGGGAATTTCGTCCGGAGGAAGGCTCGGGCCGACGGTCGCCACGCGGCCGATCTTGTCGACATCCGCCTCGGTGAACCACATTCGGGCATCGGAGCCCGTGGTAATTCCCTCGAGGCCGGCATTCGCTGTCGGAACCGGGATTTCGCGAATGAGACTCAGTCGTCCGAGCGCGGCTCCAGACCCCTCGGTAAACCAGAGGTTGCCGTCGGCGCTCTTGACGATCCGGTCGGGTTTGGCATTGACCGTCGGCACCGCGAACTCCGTGATCACGTCGCCTACGACTCGTCCGATCGCATTGCCGGCGTGCCCGGATTCCGTGAACCACAGATTCCCGTCGCCACCCACCGCGATCGTCGAGAGTCCCGCGCTGGCCGTCGGCACGGGGTCCTCGGCCAGAAACGCACCGGACGTATTCACTTGCCCGAGCTTGTTCGCGGCCGTTTCAGTGAACCACAACGAGCCGTCGAGAGCCGCCACGATCGCCGTGGGACCGGACGCCGCCGTCGGCACGATGAACTCGGTCATTGAGCTCCCCGTCGTCGAGACCCGGCCGATCCGATTTCCGCTGAGCTCGGTGAACCAGATGTTCCCATCCGGGCCGGTCGTAATTCCGTCGGGATGCGCGTTGGCCGTCGGCACCGCGAACTCCGCGATCACGCCTGCCGTCGTCACGCGTCCGATGTTGTTTCCGAGCCCCTCCGTGAACCAGAGGTTGCCGTCCGGACCAGCCACGATCCCGTTTAGAGTCGCGTCGGCCGTCGGCACCGGAAACTCGGTGATCACTCCCGACGGAGTGATGCGCCCGATCTGATTGCCGCCGACCTCCGTGAACCACAGATTTCCATCGACGCCGACCGCGATGTCCCTCGGCAGACCCGGCGACGTCGGCACCTCGAACTCCGTCATCGAGCCGCCCGGGTTCACTCGGCCGATCTTGTTCTGACCGTACTCGGTGAACCACAGATTCCCGTCGGGGCCCAGCGTCAGACCGCTCGCCTGCGCCCCGGGCGTCGGCAATGGGAACTCGCTGATCGTCTGGCCCAGCGCGGCCCCCGCGAAGGACGCGGCCGCCAGAACCGCGAGAACCGGGGTCGCACGGCGCAACGCTGCCACGATCGCCGTCACGACCCCTTTGGCATGCGTGCGCATACAGGCACCTCCGATTTTCTGGCCCGGACACAACGGGACGAGCGAAAAACTATATCCTCCAACTTCCGTCAGGCCGTACAACCCGCCAAGAAGAGGTCGACCGTGGCCTCTCAGGCTTCCAGCCGACCTCCGATTGGCGTTGCGTTAGAGCCACCTTGGAAAGATTCGCGGATGGCATATCGGGTAGCACGGGGCAGATTCAGCCTGCGGGAGCCGTCTAGTGCTTTTCCCCGTGACGTTGTTTAGACTCAACCCCTTCTGCCACGCCGGAGAGGTGGGTGAGTGGCTTAAACCAGCGGTTTGCTAAACCCAATCCTCGTGTTTCTCGGTCTCTGCTCATAACGCTCGGTGGCGGAAGAAGTAGTTGGGAACAGTGGAGTTGCCCGACTCGCTCCGCCACCGGGCGATTGCGTGCGCGACCACGAACCACCCCCGTTGTGACACACCGGATGACACACGGCCACGACGTCGGCCATGGGGTCTGACCCCCGGCGGCATCGGCGGAGGCGAAGGCGGGGTCAAGCTGCTCTGCTTCTCCTCGGCTCTTTGATGATTCCAGGCTACGCCGTCTTACCGTTGATCCCACCGGCGACGAGTTTCTGGAACCTCGGGTTCTTGCGCAGCGGGTCGAAGTTGGGGTCGATCTTGAGCCAGCCCGGCGAGAGGTAGTAGTACGGGATCTTCAGCAGCGGCTCGAGCTGGTCGAGCGCCTTCTCCAGCTCCCCGACGAGCATTTAGATCCGCACGAGCTAGTACTGGTAGTAGGGCGGCGGGATGCACCGCGAGCAGAAGCCTCGTGGCCACCCACCTGCCGGGATCCTGCCGCCAACTGATTAAAACGAATCAGGACAAACAGCCACTCATACGAAACGCTGTCAGAGCCCCCTCAGGCCTGGAACGCCTGTCGCGGACAGCAAGGAGGCGGCGATGAAAACTTCCACGACCGGCCTTCGTTTCCCGAGGGCCCGAGCGTTTCGGTGGGAACTTCCAATCGCTGTCCTGGTGAGTTTTTTGTCGGCGGTCATCGCGACCGCGCAAACGTACGAGATCGTTCACGCATTCCGGAACTCGGGGCAGCCGAGCGACCTGATAAGGGGAACCGACGGTAGCCTCTACGGAGTGACTGGTTGGGGCGGGACTCACGGTGCCGGAAGCATCTTTCGAATCGACTCCTCGAACAGGCTCGAGACGCTTTACAGCTTTGCGCCGCGGGCATGTGGAGGGGAACCCGACCGTCTCACGTTGATGCAGGCGGCCGACGGAAACCTTTACGGCACCACCAGTAGAGGCGACACCAACGTCGGGACGGTCTTCAAGATGGACTCGTCCGGTACCTTTGTCACCCTTCACAGCTTCAGCGGGCCCGATGGTGTGTGGCCGTACGGTCGCCTCATTCAGGGCTCCGACGGAAATCTATACGGCACCACGGTGCAGGGCGGGCCAAACTACAGTACTGGTACGGTCTTTCGGATGGACCTTCTGGGGAACATCACGACCCTGCACGCTTTCATCTCGCCCGAGGATGGGTTCGTGCTTTATGGCGGCCTTCTTCAGGCATCCGACGGGAACCTCTATGGGATGACTTATCAGGGCGGCGCCAGCAATGTCGGCACCGTCTTCAAGATGGACTTGGCTGGAAATCTCACTGTGTTGCACAGCTTCAGCGGAGCGGACGGCGCAAATCCCTACCAGGTTTCCCTAATTCAAGCGACCGACGGAAGGCTGTTCGGCACTACGAGTGCTGGTGGAACAAACAATGTTGGCACTGCCTTCCAAATCGATTCTGCCGGATCCTTCTCGACGATTCACAACTTCAGCACTTCCGAAGGTTCCTACCCTCTTACGCTCATGCAGGCCACGGATGGGGATCTCTATGGAATGACGTCGCGTGGCGGCTCGAGCAACCTGGGTGCAGCCTTCAGAATGAGCCTGGATGGGACCGTCACGTCGCTCCACAGTTTTCAGGGCAGCGAAGGCTCCTACCCTACGTCTGCCCTCGTTCCGGGTTCTGATAGCACGTTTAATGGGATCACACAGTTCGGTGGTTCCGGCGGCGTCGGTGTCGTCTTCGAAATGGAAAGCTCGGGGACTGTGTCCACGCTCGTGAGTTTTCAGAATATCGAGGCCGGCCTAGGGATCGGAAGCAGATTCCTTCAGGCCAGCGACGGAAGTCTCTACGCGACTTCCGGGGGAAGCATCTTCCGGATGGACCTCTCCGGAAACCTCACGCTTCTCCACACCTTCGCTTCCGAGGAGGGCAGTGGCCCCTACTCCGCGCTGATCCAAGGAACGGACGGAGCGTTCTACGGCACGGCCACAAGCGGCGGCGCGCATGGATTTGGCACCGTTTTCAAGATGGAACCGGCAGGAGCCGTCACTACGCTCCACAGTTTTGACGTCAACGGCGCTGATGGCTACTCTCCCGAAGCTGCCCTCCTCCAGGCGTCGGACGGACAACCTCTACGGCACCACCCTCGGTGGTGGCGACCATAACGCGGGCACGGTCTTCACGATGGACCCCTCCGGTAACTTCTCCACGCTCCATAGCTTCGACGACGTCAATGGGTCGAACCCGATGGCGCCTCTCATCCAGGCGTCGGACGGGCTCCTCTACGGCACCACTTTCAACGGGGGCGAGGGGTTTCTAGGCACCGTGTTTGCACTGTCTCCCAGCGGAGACTTTGCGATCCGGCACAGCTTCGACAGCATCGAGGAGGCGAACCCTCTGGCCGGCCTCCTCCAGGGTTCCGACGGAAACCTGTATGGTACGACCTCCTACGTCGACGGCACCATCTTCAAGATCGATTTGCTCGGCTCGTTCTCCACCGTCCACTACTTCAGAATGTTCGACGAAAACGATGGAGATGTTCCCTACGACGGTCTCGTCGAGGCGTCCGACGGCAACTACTACGGGACCACCTTTCGTGGGGGAACGCCCACCGGGCAATACCCCCAGGCGGGCACGGTCTTTCGAATGGAACCCTCGGGCGACGTCATCGTGGTTCACAGCTTCGATTGTCTGGATGGCGGCAGTCCGACTGTCAGCGTAATTCAGGCATCCGATGGAAACCTTTACGGCACCGCAGGAGGCGGTCCGTTTCGTGCGGGTGTGATCTTCCGCCTGAGCAACGCCACCGTGGCTCTGAACCAGGTGACGCCGAACTCCGGACCCGCGTCGGGCGGCACCACCCTGGATCTTCTCGGCGGCGGCTTCAGCCAGAACGCGGCCGTGCTCGTGGGAGGCGTTCCGGGCACGAGTGTGACCGTTCTTGACCCGACATTCCTCTATCTGTCGACGCCCGCGCTTACGCCGGGGACGCTGAACGACGTCACGGTGACCAACCCGGGCTCGGTCCCGGCGACGGCCACGAAGGCTAAGGCATTCTTCGCCGACTTCCTCGACGTTCCGCAGACCTATCTCTTTCACGACTACGTCGAGAAGATCTTCCGCGCCGGCATCACGGCCGGCTGCAGCGGCGGCAGCTACTGCCCGGACGACGCGGTCACGCGCGCGCAGATGGCCGTCTTCCTCCTGAAGGCCGAACACGGCTCGGGTTACGCGCCGCCGCCCTGCAGCGGTCACTTTGCGGACGTGACCTGTCCGAGCCAATTCGCGAACTGGATCGAGCTGCTCGCGGCGGAAGGCATCACGGCCGGGTGCGGTGGAGGCAACTACTGTCCGAATGACGCGGTCACACGCGCGCAGATGGCGGTCTTCCTGCTGAAGGTCGAGCATGGGCCGGGGTACGCGCCTCCGCCGTGCACCGGCCTTTTCGGCGACGTCGAATGCCCGAGCCTCTTCGGCAACTTCATCGAGCAGCTCGCGGCCGAGGGCATCACGGGTGGATGCGGAGGCGGCAACTACTGCCCGAACGACCCGAACACCCGGGGCCAGATGGCGGTGTTTCTCGTCAAGACGTTCCACTTGTAGCGCGAGGGGGCGGATCTTCGTCTGTGGGACCAAGGACCAACTTTAGGCTCGAGCTACGTCGCACACGGCAGATTCAGCCCGCAGGAGCCGTCTAGTGCTTTTCCCCGTGATCTTGTTTAAACTCAGCCCCTTCTGCCGCCCCGGAGAGGTGGGTGAGTGGCTTAAACCAGCGGTTTGCTAAACCGCCGTAGGGGCTTAAACCTCTACCACGGGTTCAAATCCCGTCCTCTCCGCCACTCGTTCCGCTACGGCCGCTCGGCGACGATTCGGGGAGGCGGGCTGCCGGGCGGCCGTATGGGGCGGCTGCGCGGCGCGGTCGGAATCGCGATCTCGACGTTGCGCTGATAGACGCCGAGCGACGTCGCGGCATAGATCAGGTTCGCGTCGTGGGACAGGGCGATGCTCCCGGCGCCCGGCTGGGGAAGCGCGAGATCGGACCACGTGGCGCCGCCGTCGAGGCTCTGAAAGACGCCGCCCACCGGAAGGATCCCCGGGGCGTAGCCGGCGCTGGCGAACATCTGGCTCGGCGAGTCGGGATTGATGGCGACGTCCGTGACGTAGACGCCGGACAGGCCCGTCGAGCTCCAGGTCGTTCCGCCGTTGGCGCTCTCGTACACGCCACCGCACTGGAACCCGTGAGCGCCGGTCACACCCGTTCCGGCGACGAGCGCGCTCGCGTTGCCCGGATTGACTCGCAGCGCGTTCAAGCCGGGGCAGGCTCCGGGGGCATTGCCCGCCGCGGTCCAGGTGTCGCCGCGGTTCGTGCTCTTGAAGATGTGGGTCGGTCCGAAGGCCAGGACGACTCCGTTCGGTCCGGCGGTCAGGCGCGTCGCCTCGGTGAACGGGTTCGACAATGGTCCCCAGGTGCCGTCGGAGGCCTCGCGGTAGAGGAGCGTTCCGCACGAGACGAGCACTTCCCCGGTCGTCAGCTGGACGAAGGACGGGATGCAGTACGCCGGGATCGTCTGGCCGAGGACCCACGAGCCGCCGGAGTTGATCGAACGGTAAATCTTCGTCGTCCCGTCGCCCGTGTCGGGCGCGCCGGCGTAGAGCGTTCCGGCGGCGACGCCGTCGGCGAGGACGTCGGCATAGGTCTCGTTGGCCGGAGCGCTGACGAGTCCGTTCCACGTGTTGCCGCCGTCGGTGCTTCCGAAGATGCCGCTCGCCCCGGACGTCGGGTCGGCGCTCGCGGCATAGACGGTCAGGTTTGTCGCCGGCGTGGACAGGGCGTTTATCTGGAAGAGGGCGGGCCCGAAGGTTTCCCAACCGGCCGCCTGGGCCCGGACCCGCGAAGACGCGCCCGCGGCGAGCAGAAGGACGAGAGCGCATCGCGCGGCCAAACGCATCGAGCCCATTGTACGGGCACGAACGCGTTTTCCCGCGAGCGAGTTACCATGGAGTCATGTCGGCGAGCCTCGGCGTCCGCCTGCGCCGCTACTGGGTGGCCGGCATCGTCGTTCTCGCTCCGACGGCGCTGACGCTCTGGGTGGTCTGGAGCCTCTTCAACTTCTTCGACAACATTCTCGGGGCGCAGCTGCGGGCGCGCGGGATCTCCGTCGTCGGCCTCGGCTTCGTCCTTCTGAACGTCCTGCTGCTCGTCCTCGGCTTCATCGCGGCGAACTTCGCCGGAAAGCGGCTCTTCGCGCTCTGGGACCGTCTGATGCACCGCGTCCCTCTCATCAACAAGATCTATGCGACGCTGCGCCAGATTGCCGAGCTGCTGCTCGGCCCGTCGCGGATCGGCTCGTTCGGGCGCGTGGCGATGGTGGAATTCCCGTCGCCCGGGACCTGGGGCCTGGGCTTCGTGACCTCCACCGACGACGGGGAGACTTCGGCGAAGACCGGCCGGAAGGTCTGCAGCCTCTTCATTCCGAGCGCGGTCAATCCGACGACGGGGTTTCTGCTCGTCGTTCCGCAGGAAAAGGTGACCTACCTCGACATGACTCCCGAGCAGGCGATGAAGATGATCGTCTCGGCGGGAGCGCTCGTCCCTCCGGCCCCGCCTTTGCCCTAGCGCTCGTGACATTTGCCGTAGGGGCGGGGCTTGCCCCCGCCCGCGGGCGGCCGCGAGAGCCGCTCCTACGCGCATAGGACTTCTACTTCCGAACACTAACCTCGATGATCGGGAGACCGCTTGCTTGCAGTCAACAGGAGCTGCTCGCTTCCGAGCATCGCCGGGTGCACCATCCAGCGGAAGAGGTCGTCCTCGCCGCGGGCGTGCGTCTCCCCCGAACGGTGGCGCGAGGTCTCGATCCTCGCCGCGAGCCAGACGAACGGATAGAAGAGGAAGAGCCAGGCATGTTTCCACTTGAAGAGCGTGACGTCAAGCCGCTCGACCGAGAGTCCCGCCTGGAAGAGCAGCGTGTGGAGGAGCGGGAAGTCGATCGGGTTGATGTGGTACGCGTACAGGCTGTCGGCGCCGAGGTCCCAGCCCGTGCGGCGGCGGATCAGCTTGTGAGTGCCCGAGAAGAAGAAGTGCCATCGCGAATGCAGCCGAGCGACGTTCGGCGTCGACAGAATCAGGAATCCGCCGGGCGCGAGGACACGGCCGATCTCGGCGACGACGGGGACCTCGGTGGGCAGGTGCTCCGCGACCTCGCAGAGGACGACGAGGTCGAAGGAGCCGCTCGGGTACGGCAGCGGCTGCATCAGGTCGACGTCCGGATCGATCGGAACCTCGGAGGCGGGCAGCGGCGAGGTCGCGCCCTGGAGCTTGTAGTCATCCGCGCGGAAGTGCGTGCCGCGCACCGTGCAGCCGTCGCGGGCGAGAGCCGCCGCGATCTCGCCGCGGCCGGCGGAGAGGTCGAGCACGCGGAGGCGCGGGTATCCCGGCAGCCGGCGTGCCGCCGCGAGGACCGCGTCGAAGACGTGAGGCTGGGGCAACGGCCGTCAACCGGCCCGGCGGATCTCGGTCAGGCCGCGCATGTAGGGCTGCAGCGCCGTCGGGATCGCGACCGAGCCGTCGGCTCGCTGGTAGTTTTCGAGGATCGCGACGATGGTCCGTCCGACCGGCAGCCCCGATCCGTTCAGCGTGTGGACGAACTCGGGCTTCTCGCCCTCGGCGCGCCGGAAGCGGATCGACGCGCGGCGCGCCTGGAAGGCGTCGAAGTTCGAGCAGGACGAGATCTCCTTGTAGGCGTTCAGGCCCGGGAAGCCAGACCTCGAGGTCGTAGGTCTTCGCGGAAGAGAACCCGAGATCGCCCGTGCAGAGCGAGACGACCCGATAGGGCAGCTCGAGGCGCCGGAGGATCTCTTCGTTGTGGGCCGTGAGCGTCTCGAGCGCGGCCGCCGACTGCTCGGGGCGCGACGAGCATGACGACCTCGACCTTGTCGAACTGGTGCTGCCGGATCATGCCGCGCGTGTCGCGTCCGGCCGCGCCGGCCTCGGAGCGGAAGCAGGGCGTATACGCGGTGTAGAGGAGCGGGAGCGCATCCGCGGCGAGCATCTCGTCGCGGTGCAGGTTCGTGACCGGGACCTCGGCGGTCGGGATCAGGTAGTAGCCCGCGGTCGTCTTGAAGAGGTCGGCCTCGAACTTCGGCAGCTGGCCGGTGCCGAAGAGCGAGTCGGCGTTGACGAGGAAAGGCGGCAGGACTTCGGTGTAGCCCTGCTCCTCGACGTGGACGTCGAGGAAGAGCTGGATGAGCGCGCGCGACAGCCTCGCGGCGGCTCCGCGCAGCACCGTGAACCGCGCGCCGGCGACCTTCGCGCCGCGCTCGAAGTCGAGGATTCCGAGGGCCGGCCCGAGGTCCCAGTGCGCCTGCGGCGCGAAGTCGAACTTCCGCGGCGTTCCCCAGGTGCGCTCGACGCGATTCGCCGCCTCGTCGCGGCCGCGCGGCACCGACGAGTCCGGGGCGTTCGGCACGCTCCGCTCCACTGCCGCGAGGAAACCGTCGGCCTCCTCGGTGCGCTTCTCGAGCGCGTGGATCTCCTCCTTGAGCGCCTTCATCTCCACGAGCGCCTCGGGCGCCGGCTTGCCCTTGACGGCCGTGAGCTCGTTGCGCCGCCGCCGCTTCTCCTCGAGCTTCGTCACGGCTTCGCGCCGCTCGCGATCGAGCCGCGCGTAGTCCTCGAGCCCGGTGCCCGCGTAGCGTTCGGGCATCTCGGAGAGAAGTCGCTCCGCGTTCTCGCGCAGGAACTCGCGTGGTAGCATCCGGCAGCGATTTCATATCGCGCGCGCCGATCGAGTCAACCGTTTGAACGGTTCCCCGCACCTTCCGGACGTGGACGCCATCGTGGTCAACCGCGACGGCGGAGGCGCACTCTTCCGGGCGCTGGCGTCCCTCGAGCGGCAGACGGGCGCGGTCCTGTCGCTCGTCGTCGTGGACAACGCTTCGCGCCCCGAGGAGAGAGACCGCATCGCGCGCGAAGCGCCTTCCGCGCGCGTGATCGGATTCAGCCGGAACCTCGGGTTTGCCGACGGCGCGAACGAGGGAATCGCGCGGACGCGCTCCCTTTTCGTCCTGCTGCTCAACAACGACGCGGTCCTGGAGCCCGACTACGTCGCCCGGCTGGCCGCGCGGCTCGAGCTCGACGGCCGGCTCGCCGCGGCCCAGGGCCTCGTCCTTTCGGACGACGGCCGGCAGATCGACTCCGCCGGCCTCGCGTGGAACGCGCGCGGCGAAGCGGTCCCGGTGCTTTCGGGCGCGGACGCGTCGCAGGCCCCGCGCGACCCCTTCGAGGTGACCGGGGTGTCGGCGACGGCGACGCTCTACCGGCGCGAGGCGCTCGAAGCCGTGGCGCGGGGCGGCGCGGTCTTCGACGGGGCGTTCTTCGCGTACTACGAGGACGTCGACCTCTCTCTGCGCCTGCGCCGCTCGGGCTGGCGCTTCGTCTGCGATCCGCGCGCGGTGGCGCGCCACGAGGGCTCCCGCACGGGCCGCCGGACGCCGCTGCGCCGCGCGTTCTGGACGGCCCGCAACCGCTGGCGCACTCTGTTTCGCAACTTCGCTCCCGCGCTCCTGCGGCGCGACCTGCCGTCGCTGCTGCGCGCGGACATCGCCCACGCCCGGGCGGTCGGTCTCGGGGGGATCGCGCTGCCCTTTCTCGTCTGGCCGCGGCTGCCGTGGATGGCCTGGCGGTCGGGAGCGGAAACGGGCCGGCTCTCCGAGTGGCCCGGTCCCGGCGCCGGCCGATGATCCGCGAAGTGACGGCGATCGTCGTGGCGTGGAGGGACGACGCGGACGTGGCCGAGGCCGTGACGTCCCTCGCCGCGGCGCGAGCGCGCATTCCGAGCGGCGGGGTGAAGACCTCGCTCATCGTCGTCGACAACGGAGGAGGCCTCGCCACAGACGGGCTCAGGCGCGCGTGGCCGGATGCCGTCCTCCTCGCGAATCGTGAGAACCGCGGCTTCGGGCCCGCGGCGAATCAGGCCGCCGCCGCCGCCGCGGGAGACGCACTGCTCTTCCTCAACCCCGACGCGCGCGCCGAAGGAGAGCCCTTCACGGCGATCGCGCGCGCCCTCGACGCCGATTCGGCCGTCGTCGCCGTCGCGCCGAGACTCGTCGAGATGGACGGCGAGGCCGCGCCGCCGGGGCCGCTTCGGCTCTCGCCGCCGGGCCGCGAGGACCAGGCGACGTTCCAGCTGCGGCGGCTGCCGTCCCTCGGCGCCGACGCGAGCGAGCTCCTGCTGATCGACCACCTCTTCCCCAATCATCCGGGGCGCCGCCGGCGCCGCTACGCCGACGAGGGACGCGACGCCCCTTTTCGCGTCGAGCAGGCGGCCGCCGCGGCGCTCGCCGTGCGGCGCGGCGCCTTCGTGCGCGTCGGAGGATTCGACGAGCGCTACGTTCCCGCCTGGTACGAGGACGTCGACCTCTGCGCGCGCCTGGCGGCGGAGGGTTCGATTCTCTATCTGCCCGGGGCCACGTTCCGCCATCGCGGCGGAGCCTCCGCTTCGCGGCTGGGCTACGACCGGTTCCTGCCGGTCTTCTATCGCAACGCCCTGCGCTACCGCGACGCCCGGTACGGGCCCCTCGCCCGCGCGGCGTATCGCGCTCTCCTCGCGTCCGGCATGCTCCTGCGCCTCGCCATGCTGCCGTTTCGGCGCGAGGTGCCGCGCTCCCGAGGCGAGGCGGCGCGGGCCTACGTCCGCGTGCTCGGCGTGGCGGCGGGTCTCGTGACGGCCGCCGCCGGCGTTCCGTCCGCCGCCCGACCATGATCCCCGACGTCTCGATCGTCGTCGTCTCGAAGGACAGCGGCGCGGACCTTCCGGTCTCGCTCGAATCGGCGGTGCGCCAGCGGGGCGTCGCCGGCGAGACGCTCCTCGTGGACAATGCCTCGTCCGACGGGTCGCGCGAGGTCGCGGCGCGGTTCGGCGGGGCCGTCGCGATCCTCGCCCTCCCGGAGAACGTCGGCTACGCCGCCGCGATGAATGCCGGGATCGAAGCCACGACGGGTCGCTACGTGCTCGCCCTCAATCCGGACTGCCGCCTGGAGCCCGACTTCGCCGCGATCCTCGCTCGCCGTCTCGACGCGCCGGATGCGGCGGACGTCGGATCGGCGTCGGGACGCCTGTACCGTGCCGAGGGGCCGGATCTCTCGCGGAGCCCGCTGCTCGATTCGGCGGGAATCCGGTTCACCGCATCCGGCCGTCATTTCGACCGGGGCGCGGGGAAGACCGCGTCGGGCCGCTTCGTCCGGGAGGAGGAGATCGCCGGCGCCTCGGGAGCGGCGGGCTTCTACCGCCGGGCGGCGCTCGAGGACGCGCGGATCGCCACCGGGTACTTCGATGCGGATTTCTTTCTCTATCGCGAGGATGCCGATCTGGCGTGGCGCCTGCGAAGTCTGGGCTGGCGCTGCCTCTACGTGCCTTCGGCCGTCGCCTCGCATCGGCGGCGCAACGTACCGGAACGGCGGCGCCGGATGACCGCGCTCGCCAACATGCACTCGGTCAAGAACCGGTTCCTTCTGCGAATCAACAACCAGACGGGCGGCGAGCTCATCCGAACCGCGATCCCGACGCTCGCGCGCGATCTCGTCGTGCTCGGCGCCTGCCTGACGGTCGAGCGCTCCTCGCTGCCGGCCTTCGGGTGGCTCTGGGGAAATCGAGAACGGCTGTGGGCGAAGCGCCGGGAGATCCGGGAGAAGGTCGCCGCGGCGAGAGGATCACGCCCCCCTCACCCCAACCCTCTCCCCCCGATGGGGGGAGAGGGGGATTGAGAGACCTCTCTCCGGGCGGGAGGGGACAGGGCGAGGTGCTTCGCGGTGCGGATTCGCGCTGCTGATACCGTCCGTCCGTGCGCATCGGCATCCTCGGCACTCGCGGGATTCCCGCCCGGTACGGCGGCTTCGAGACTCTGGCCGAGGAGCTCTCGGCGCGCCTTTCTTCGCGAGGCCACGACGTCACCGTCTACACGCGCTCGCGCTACGCCGAGCCCGGTCTCTCGAGCCACCGCGGCGCGAAGATCCGCGTGCTTCCGACCGTTCCCACAAAGTACTTCGACACCGTCGTCCATGGAGCCCTCTCCGCGGTGGACGCGGCGCTCGAGCGATTCGATGCCGTCCTCGTCTGCAACGCGATCAACGCCGCCTCCGCCTTCGTGCCGCGGCTGACCGGCCGCACGCGGGTCGTGCTGAACGTCGACGGTCTCGAGCGGCAGCGCCGCAAGTGGAGCGCGGCGGGCAAGCTCGCCTACCGGGTCTCGGAGCGGCTCTCGACGATGATCCCCGACGCCGTCGTCACGGATGCGCTCGTCATCCAGGAGTACTACCGGAGCCGGTACGGGGTCGACTCGGCTTTCATCCCGTATGGCGGCGACCTGCCGCAGCCGGAGGGCCGGGCGGCGCTCGATCGGCTCGGCCTGGCTCCGGAGCGCTACGTCCTCTACGTCTCCCGGCTCGAGCCCGAGAACAACGCCCTCGAGGTCGTGCAGGCGTATCGCGGCGTCCGCGGTGACGCGCCGCTCGTGGTCGTCGGCGATGCGCCTTACGCGGCCGACTACATCGCACGCGTGCGAGCGGCCGCCGATCCTCGAGTCCTCTTTCCGGGCGCGATCTACGGCGATGGCTACCGGGAGCTGCTCGCCCATGCCGCCGCCTACGTGCAGGCGACCGAGGTCGGGGGAACCCACCCGGCCCTCGTCGAGGCCCTCGGCTACGGACGGGTCGTCTGCTACAACGCCACTCCGGAGAACGAGGAGGTCGCCGGCGGCGCCGGGCTTCCCTTCGACGCCCACGAGGAGGCCTCGCTGGCCCGCCTTCTGCAAGGGATCCTGGATGATCCGGCCTCGCATTCCGTATGGAAGGAGCGAGCCAGGACGCGAGTACAGGAGCGCTATCGTTGGGACGACGTGGTGGACCGTTACGAGGCGGTTCTTGAAGCGCCGGGTGCGATCCCATAACATCGCCGGAGTCGGCGGGTTCCTGGCCGCCGGAAACGCCTCATGCTGAAACAGAAAGCGCGCGCGATTGCACTCGGGGTGCTCCTGACGGACCTCGCGTTGACGGCGTTGTCGCTACCCGTCGCATGGTGGCTGCGGCAGGGCATCCTGCGGAAAGCGCTTCCCGGAGTCTTTCCCCTTCCCCTGGTTCCCCTCGAGCGGTACCTGCTGCTTCTCCTCTTCATCCTGCCGCTCTGGGGCCTGCTCCTGTCCATCGCGGGCTTTTACCGAAGTCACCGGACGCTCCCGCTCGGCGAAGAGATGTGGGGCACGGCGCGCGTGGCCTTCGGCGGGACGGCGTTTCTCGTCCTGCTCATCTTCGGCCTGCGCTTCGATTTCGTGAGCCGCTGGTTCCTGGTGCTCTTCGGCTTCCTGAATTTCGTCCTGCTCACGATGGAGAAGGTCGCGCTTCGCCTGCTCTCGCGAGGGGTCCGTGCGCGCGGCTTCAACTTCCGCACCGCTCTGATCGTCGGAACGGGTCCGCGGGCCGCCCAGTTCGGCGACTTCCTGGAGGGGCACCCGCACTGGGGCTTTCGCGTCGTCGGCTACCTGGACGACGACAACGGGAGCGAGATCGCCCGGAAGGGGAACTGGCCCTGCCTCGGACGCATCACGGACATCGAATCGGTTCTGGTCGCGGAGGTGATCGACGAGGTCATCTTCGTGATCGAGAAAGGCAAGCTCGGCGAATACGAGCAGGCCCTGCTCGCCGCCGAGCGCCACGGGGTGCGGGCGCACGTCTCCCTCGACATCTTCCCGCACGTCCTCGCCCGGCCCGTGCTCGAGGAGCTCGACGGGATTCCGCTGCTCTCCTTCACGACGACGCCTTCGAACCCGATCGAGCTCGCCGCCAAGCGCGGGATCGATCTCGTCCTGTCGCTGGTGCTCTTCGTGATCACGCTCCCGATCCAGATCCTCACGGCGGCCGCGATCCGTCTCTCCTCCGGAGGGCCGATCCTCTTTCGACAGGTCCGCTGCGGGTTGAACGGCCGCCAGTTCACGCTCCTGAAGTTCCGGACGATGGAGACGGGCGCCGAGGAGCGGCTCGCCGAAATCTCGCACCTGAACGAGATGACCGGCCCCGTGTTCAAGGCGAAGCGGGACCCGCGGCTGACGATGCCGGGGCACCTGTTGCGGCGACTCTCGATCGACGAGCTGCCTCAGCTCTGGAACGTCATCGTCGGCGACATGAGCCTCGTGGGGCCCCGCCCCCCGCTGCCGGAGGAGGTGTCCCGCTACGAGCCGTGGCAGAGGCGGCGCCTGAGCATGAAGCCGGGACTGACGTGTCTCTGGCAGGTCTCGGGGCGCAGCGAGCTCGACTTCGACCGGTGGATGGCCCTCGACCTGAAGTACATCGATACCTGGTCGCCGCTGCTCGACCTGAAGATCCTGTTGAAGACCGTCCCGGCCGTCCTGTCGGGGCGAGGCGCCCGCTAGTCTCCGTTACGACGGTCGGTCCAACGGACGGAGGACGAGGCTTGTCCCCGCCCGCGGGCGGCCTCAAGGGCCGCCCCTACGAAAGCAAGGCAAGAGGGGCCTTCTGGTGGTGTGAGGGGGCGGAAACCGTGCGCGAGATGCCCCGGGGCGAAGGCGAGAGCGCCTATCGGTTGCCGCTCGCCTCGTCCGTCGTTCCCTCGGCGGCCTTGTACATGTACTTGATCGAGGCCTTGGGGACGAGGAGGTTCGGACCGCCCTCGCGATTTACTTTCAAGCAAGCTTTGTCGTACCACTCGATCCAGCCCTGGATCTTCTCCCCGTCGTTCAGCACGACGACCATCGGAGTCTTGGCCGCCATCTGCTTGAGGTAGTAGTAGCTCTCGGCATTCGTCTGCTCGGGAGGGACCTGCTTGCGCTGGGCGAAGGAGCGGGTCGGATACCGGTCGGCCAGCTCGGCCAGGTTCGGGCGGATCAGCTTGCGGTTGGCAGGAACTTCGTCGTCGTTTCGGAAGGCACCGCCGGACGAATTGCGATTGACCACGGCTGTCTCTCTTTGTCCCGGTAAAGGTTGGGACGTCTTGGCAGCCTAAACAGGGGCCGGAACCGGATTATTCTGCGGAGCCCTCCGGGGGCCGGAGGAGGCCCCATCGTCCTCGTAGGCGAGGCAGCACATCAGCCGGCCGCACATCCCGGAGATCTTCGACGGGTTGAGCGAGAGGTTCTGATTTTTCGCCATTTTGATGGTTACGGGGTGGAACGACTTCAGGAAGGTCGAGCAGCAAAGCGTCAGTCCGCACGGACCGATTCCGCCCCGCATCTTCGTCTCGTCGCGGGGGCCGACCTGGCGCATCTCGATGCGGACGGGATGGGCCATGGCGAGGTCCGAGACGAGCTTGCGGTAGTCGATTCGGGCCTCGGAAGTGTAATAAACCGTGACCTTTCGGCCGTCGAAGGTCTCCTCGGCCCGGACGAGCTTCATCGTCATGCGCTTTTCGGAGGCGAGCATCCGGGCGTCGGCGATGAACCTCTCCTCGCGGCCGACTTTCGCCTTGTAGGAGGCGAGATCGGCGGCCGCCGCAATCCGCACCAGGCGTTTCGAATCGCGCAACTGGCACTGCTTGAGGATCATCGGGCGGAGGTTCGTCACCTCCGCATACTCGAGCCCCTGATCGCCCTCGACGATCACCCGCTGCTTGCGGGTGACCTCGATTCCCATCGTGTCGCAGAGGACGCTTCGGCCGTCCTCGTGCTCGTTGATGCGGATGCCGACGTACTGACCGGGGTTGTAAGAGTTCCCGATCCCGCAGCCGCCTCCGCTCCCGCAGCCTCCCATGGTGCAAACCCCCCAAAAAGCGCACGGTAGCACGGTTTTCGGAGGCTTCGCCGGGCCGGGCTTCCGGCGCTCCCGGCCACGGGACCTGTTCGTCCGTCCAGACTCGCGATTTCCCGACCTGTCCATCTTGACAGGTGCCGTCGACGCCGGTAGCTTTCCGGAAACCGCTCTCCGCTTCCATTTCATCTTTCGAAAGGGGTGCCGATTCATGAAGCGATTCCTCCTGGTTCCGCGTGCTGCTCTCGCGTCGCCGGCCTGGGCCGTGAAGCGCGTCGTAGTCCCGCAGCGTCCCGAACCGCCGCTCGACGGCGACCGTCACGATCACCGGAAGCTCCGCTGACGATCGTGGTCGGCAGCGACACGTCCATGCAGGTCTACAACTCGAACGTGCCCGGGATCGGGCCAGTTCTATCCGCCCGACTGCCGGCGCGGGCGAGACGGCCGACTCGGGCGTCTTCGCTCGATTCCGGGAGTGTCCGGACCGGACTTCTAACCAGCCGTGCGGCAGCGCGGCAATACCTACACGCCGTGGGCCCTTTCCGAGCCCGGTGACCGGGACCGGGAACCTCGGTCGACCCCTTCACGGTCGTCGTCGTGGTCGACGCGGTCGCACGGCGCTGCGCGCTGACGGAGACCCTGACCTACGTCAACGGCGGCCCCAGGGCCGGCCATCGCGCTTTCGACTCGCAGCATTCCGCCGCCGTCCGGTGCCCGGCGCCCCGGCGGGCGGCCCTCGCCTTCGACGCGCTTCATCGGCGGCGACCTCTATCTGGCCGACAACGACCCGGGCTATCGGTGTGCAGATTCGGCAACCGATCGGCGGCCGGGGAGCCAGCCGCGACGAGCTGTGCCGCAGCTCCAGTACACGATTCTGTTCGGCGGCGACGACGCGCCGACCAACTGGCGCGACCGGCTACGGCACGATCTGGGACGAGATCTTGTCCGGCACCCTTCCGAACAACGTCGATCGCGTCCGATCTGTCACGACAACGGCGCGGCGCTCGCAGTGGGCGAGGCTCTCGCGGTCGCACTCCGATCCGATCGCAGCACCGGCGTGTCGTTCACGGGTCAGGCGGTTCCGGTGGGGGCGGCGGTGCCGGCGCTGTCGCGCGGGCATCGCGGCTGATCGTCCTTCTGCTGTGCCGTGGTGGGATACGTTCTCGCGAAGAGGACTTCGCTGGGGGCGTAGGGAGGAGGCGCGGGCCGGAAGGCCCGTGCGTGCCATGCGGGCGGCCTCTTGGCCGCCCTTTTCTTTTGGGTGCCGGCGACGCGAGACGCTCAGGCGCCCGGCTGGAGCCGCGCCGCGAGGTCCTCGATCAGGACGATCGGGTCGGCACCGCCGATCGCGTGCACGTTCGGAATGGGCCCCGAGGATTCCGGAGCGTAGAGCGGCGGGCGGCGCCGGATCCTCCTCGAAGATCGCCGAGGCGGCCGGCGCCGCCGTGTCCGCGTCGAGAAGGAGCACGGCATCGATGCGCCGGTTCCGGGCGAGCTTTTCGAGGGCGTCCTCTATGTCGCGCGCGTGGAGCACCTCGACCGATGCGTGCCGCGCGAACGCCCCCGCGATTCGTTCCGCCGGACCCGACACGACGAGGATCGTGATCACGACGCCTTCTCGACCCAGAGAACGGCGAGGCCTCCGGGCTTGGAGGCATTCCGCCCGTCGGTGGTGTGGAAGAGGATCGTCCACAGGCCGGCCTGGGAGGGCGTGAAGCGGAAGGAGAAGTCGCCGGTCGGCCCGAAGCGGACGACGTCCTGGCTGGTCGCGCCCGCGACCAGCAGGGACTTGAATCCCTCCGGCACGAAGGCGAGGCGAGGCTCGGGATAGCCGTATCGCGTGCGCGCATTGGCCTGCGTCCGGGTCAAGGAGTGCGTCGTCTCGACCGCGAGCGTGACGAATTCGAGACGCTGACCGGCGACGGTCTTTCCCCGGAAGAGCACCGTGAGCGGATCGACGGCCGACTTCGAGATCGTCAGCTCCGCGAGGCGCCGCGTCATGAACTCCTCCGCCATGCGGAACTCGCCGCCTCCCTGGGCCCAACCGACGCCGACGTGGGTGACGCCCGGATCGAGAATCGTGCGGCGGTGTCCATCGTCGGGGGGCTTCTCGGCCATCATGGCGGCCTCGCCTTCCAGGGCGAGCTCCAGCGCGGGCTCGTGGAAGAGGGTTCCCGTCGTCCTCCACGAGACCGAGTTCTCGGCGCCCATTCCGAAGATCCCCGCGAGCCCGGTCCGCGCGTAGGGCGGCAGGCCGTCGAGCAGGAAGTGGCCGCGAGTGCTCTCGCGGACCTGGGCCGCCGTGAAGGCGTCGGCGACTCTCGAAGCGGATTCGTCCCAGGCCACCCGACGAAGCCCATGAGCCGTCCGATCCTCGTTGATGCGCTCGAAGACTCCTTTCTTGACGGGATCCTCGGGGGATCCGGGCGCCGGATAGGACTCGGTAAGCGGATGCGCCAGGTCGGGAGCCCGGATCCGGAACCGGACGATCTCGGGGGGCGCCTCCAGGACGGTACAGCGCGCGGCGGCGATCAGGACGAGGCCGCCCGCGATAGCTGCCGACTTCACGCCGGGATGCTAGCAGGGTGCTGAAGAACGGATGCGGACGTCGTGTCCGGCACTTTGCAGAGGCCCAATCCGAGGGTCGTCAGTGACGTTGCGGGCAAAGTGCCGGCCACCCTTCGGGTTACGGCGGCGCAGGGCCATCTGCGCGAGCGTCATCGCTCGACACTGTTCGCGCGCCCTGGCGCGACGATATCCTCACATCGCCGTCGTCGCGCTTCCTCGCATCTGGCCCCGCGGCGCTCGTAACGCCCCCTCACACCGTCCGTCAGCACCCTGCTGGCAGGCCGGCGAGGGCGACTCTTCGGTTGATTTTCGATGACGCTTCGGGGATTCTGGATTCGAGCAGCATGAGTTTTTCGATCGAGGCGATCCACGGACGCGAGATTCTCGATTCGCGGGGCAACCCGACGCTCGAGGTCGAGGCCCTGCTCTCGGGAGGCGCCTCCGGCCGCGCCGGCGTGCCCTCGGGCGCCTCGACCGGGACGCGCGAAGCGCTCGAGCTGCGCGACGGCGACAAGAAGCGCTACGGCGGCAAGGGCGTCCTGAAGGCGGTGGCGCACGTCAACGGCGAGATCGCCGAGGAGCTCTCCGGCGCCGATGCGCGCGATCAGGCGCTGATCGACCGCGTCCTGATCGAGCTCGACGGCACGCCGAACAAGGGGCGCCTCGGCGCCAACGCGATGCTCGGCGTTTCGCTCGCGGTGGCGCGCGCCGCGGCGGAGGCATCCGGACTGCCGCTCTACCGCTACATCGGGGGAGCGGGAGCGGGGACGTTGCCCGTTCCGCTGATGAACGTCATCAACGGGGGCGCCCACGCCGACAACCGGCTCGATCCCCAGGAATTCATGGTCTGCCCGGTCGGGTTCCCGACGTTTGCCGAGGCCCTGCGGGCCGGGACCGAGGTGTTCCACGCGCTGAAGGCGATCCTCAAGAAGAAGGGACTTTCGACCGGCGTCGGCGACGAGGGGGGCTTCGCTCCCGACATCGCGTCCTCGAAGGAGGCGATCGAGCTGCTGCTCTCCGCCATCGAAGCGGCGGGCCACGAGCCGGGGCGCGACATCGCGCTCGCGCTCGATCCGGCCGCCTCGGAGTTCTACGAGGGCGGCAAGTATCGGCTCGAGGGAGAGAAGAAGACGCTGACGACGGACGGGATGATCCGCTTCTGGGCGGAGCTGGCGGCGGCGTATCCGATCGTCTCGATCGAAGACGGACTCGCCGAAGGCGACTGGGACGGCTGGAAGGCGCTGACCCGCGAGCTGGGCGCGAAGATGCTGCTCGTCGGCGACGACGTCTTCGTCACCAACCCGTCGATCCTCGCCCGGGGAATCCGGGATCGAATCGGCAACGCGCTTCTGGTCAAGCTCAACCAGATCGGGACGCTGACCGAGACGCTCGACGCGGTGCGCATGGCGCAGAACGCGGGCTACCGCACGGTCGTTTCGCATCGCTCGGGCGAGACGTCCGACGACACGATCGCGGACCTCGCCGTCGCGGTCAACGCCGGGCTGATCAAGACGGGCTCGGCCTGCCGCGGCGAGCGTCTGGCCAAGTACAACCGGCTGCTCGCGATCGAGGAAGAGCTCGAATCCGCCGGCTCCTATGCGGGGCGCGGGGCGTTCCCGTCGTGAAGCCGCCCAAGGAGGACCCGGAGGCTCCCCGAGGACCCCGGCCGCTGACCGCCTTCTTCGTCTCGCTGGCGGTGTCGTCGGTGCTGATGGGGATCCTGCTCCTTTCGGACCGGCGCGTGCTCGAGCTCCGGCGCGCGCGCGCCGAGGTCGTGACGCTCGATCGCCAGATCGCGGAGCGCCGCCAGGAGAACGCGGAGCTCAAGGCCGCGATCGAGGCGGCGAGCCAGCACGAATTTCCGGCGGAGAGAGTCGCGCGCGAGGAGCTGCACCTCGTCATGCCGGACGACATCGTCCTGCTCTATCCGGAAGGCAGCCTCACGAAGCCGAACGCGACCCCGATCCCGGGGGTCGCCGCGGCCCCGGCGCCGGCCCTGCCTCCCGGCCTTCCTTCCCGGCCCCGTTGAAATTCGCCTGAACCAGGCTCGCGGCGGCGACGGGCCGCCGGTCCTGGACGTAGACTGGGCGGACATGCCCTTCTGTTCAGTGCGTCGACGGAAGTCGAAGATCTCGGCGATCCTTCTGCTGGGAGCCGCCCTCGGCGTACCCCTCTCTGCGCAGACGTTCGAGGTCGTTCACCCGTTCGAACAGGGAGGGCACCCTCAGGCCCGCATGATCCAGGCGACCGACGGCTTCTTCTATGGGACCACGGCCGCGGGCGGCGTCTCCGACAACGGGACGATCTTCCGCATGGATGCGGCGGGCAACGTCTCCGTGCTTCACCGGTTCACGGGTCTCGATGGAGCGGGTCCATCGGCGGAGCTTCTCGAGGCGGGCGACGGCTACATGTATGGGACGACGGCCGGCGGAGGACTGCACTTCTCCGGTACCGCATTCCGCATCGACGCGTTGGGCAATTTTCAGACGCTGCACGACTTCGACTTCGGCGTCGACGGAGGAAGTCCCACGGCTGCGCTCATTCGCGCGGCCGACGGACTCTTCTACGGGACGACGATCGAAGGCGGACCGGGCGATAGCGGCACCATCTTTCGGTTCGACGCGGATGGAACGTTCGAAACGCTGCATGCCTTTCAGGGAACGGACGGGGCCGTCGCGAGAGCGGCCCTCCTTCAGGTCGCGGACGGGAGCTTTTATGGAACGACGGCGTCCGGCGGCACCTACGGCGGCGGCACGGCCTTTCGGTTCGATCTTCCGGACGCGCTGACGACCTTCCACAGTTTCAGCGGCGACAACGAAGGATCGGCGCCCCAGGCGCCGTTCATCCAGGCCTCCGACGGCTACCTCTACACGACGGCTGCGAGCGGAGGACACGGGCACGGAGCGATCTTCCGCATGGATCTCGCCGGAAACATCACGACCCTGAGTCTATTGATCGGCTACGAGGCGGCTCAGCCGGAAGGACCGCTCGTCGAGGCGCCCGACGGGTTCTTCTACGGGTCGGGTCAGCAAACCGTGTTTCGCATGGATCACTCCGGAATGGTCACGATCGTCTGCGCCTTCGACCCCGCCGAGTCCGCACAGGCCCAGCGCGGCGTGACGCTGGGTGCGGACGGCCGTCTTTATGGAGTCTCCATCGCCGGCGGCAAGGACGGCATCGGCTTTCTCTTC
This sequence comes from uncultured Acidobacteriota bacterium, assembly GCA_963738945.1. Classification (GTDB taxonomy): domain Bacteria; phylum Acidobacteriota; class Thermoanaerobaculia; order UBA5066; family Gp7-AA6; genus DAHUXD01. The sequence goes on along the minus strand of CAVTYD010000003.1, from coordinate 853,279 downwards.
TCGTCGGATACCGAGGGCTCGGTGACGATCCTCCATCCGTTCACCGAGGAGATCGGACAGCAGCCGCTCGCGGGTTTGATCCAGGCGCCGGACGGATTCTTCTACGGAGCCAATGCCGCCGGCGGAACGGCGCAGTTGGGGACCGTTTTCAAGATGTCGGCGGTCGGAAAAGCGGCCCTCTTTCATGGGTTCGCGCCTGCGGATCTCGGCTCGAACCCGCAGGCAACGCTCCTGAGGGCATCCGACGGACGGACGTACGGCACGACGGGCGCATTCGGATCCCGAGGGACGCTGTTCCGGCTCGACGGAACCGGCGCCCTGACGACGCTTCATCTCTACGGGCCGGGGAATCCGCCGTCCACGCTGGTCGAGGCGTCGAACGGCCTCTTCTATGGAACGACGCCCGGCGGGGGAGGCGGCCAGGGGACGATCTTTCGCGTCAATGCGGACTCGAGCGTCGTTACGATCCATTCGTTCAGCGGCGCCGAGGGCTCGACGCCTCAGGGCGCGCTGTTGCAGGCATCGGACGGCAACCTCTACGGGACGACGTCCTCGACGATCTATCGGGCGAACCGGAATGGCGACGTCACGGTCCTGCATACCTTCTCGGGTTTCGACGAGGGATACGACCCGATCGGGTCACTGGTGCAGGCCTCGGACGGGAACCTCTACGGAACGACGTCGCTCGGCGGAAGCAACGGCTTCGGGACGATCTTTCGGATCGGGCTTTCCGGCGCTTTCGCAACGATCCATGCGTTCGATCAGCAGGACGGCGCCAACCCCGAGGCAGGGCTGATGCAAGCGTCGGACGGGTATCTGTATGGCACGACGATCTTCGGCGGCGGCATCGCCGGACAATTCGGCACGATTTTCAAGACCGATCTGAACGGCAACCTGTCGACGATCTGCGGGTTCGCCGGAGGAAGCCAGGGCTCCTATCCGCAGGCGGCGCTGCTTCAGGGGGTGGACGGAAATCTCTACGGGACGGCCGGAGTGGTCTTCCGGCTCATCCTGGCGAACTTTGCCGCGACCAGAGTGACTCCCTCGTCCGGAGACGCGTCCGGAGGAACACGGGTGCAGATCTTCGGGGCCGGCTTCACGGTGAACACGCAGGCGCAGATCGGCGGCGGCGGGACGGCTTCGAGCGATGTGACTTCGTCGCTCCTGTTCGGCGTCGCGCCGGCGCTCCAGCCGGGAACACTCAACGACGTCGTCGTCATGGATGGCGGGTCGACGGCGACCCTCGCCGGCGGCTTCTTCGCCGACTTCGCCGACGTTTCGGGGGCGAATCCGTTTCACGATGCCGTCGAGAGCCTCGTCCGCTACGGAATCAGCGCCGGGTGTGGCGGCGGCTCCTACTGTCCCGGCGCACCGGTGACGCGCGCGCAGGCTTCGGTGCTTCTCCTGAAAGCCGAGCACGGGCGGTCCTTCCAACCCCCGTCCTGCACCGGTGTCTTTGCCGACGTCCCCTGCCCGGGACCGTTCGCGGACTGGATCGAGGCGCTGGCCGCCGAAGGAATCACGGGCGGCTGCGGCGGCGGTAACTTCTGTCCGGGGCAGGCCGTCTCTCGCGCGCAGACGACGGTCCTTCTCCTCAAGACGTCGCACGGGCCGACGTTCTCGCCGCCGGCCTGCGTCGGGGCTTTCGCGGACGTCGCGTGCCCGAGCCTCTTCGCGGATTGGATCGAAGAGGCCGCGGCCGAAGGAATCACATCGGGGTGTTCCTCGAACCCTCCGTCGTTCTGTCCGTCGAGCCCCACCTCGCGGGGCCAGTCGGCCGCGCTGCTGGCGAGAGCCTTCCGCCTGCCCTGACGGCATAGAATCTCCCCGGATTTTTCCGAGGAGTTCCCGATGAGCGGAGCGACGAGCCGGAGAAGCTTCGTGAAGCAGGCGGTCGCCGGGGCGGTGCTCGCGCCGCTGGCGGGCCGGCTCGGCTTCGCGTCCCCGGCGGGTACGCCCTCCTCGGGCGCTTCGTCGCGCCTCGATGCCTTCGACTACGAGGGCGTGACTCTCCTCGACGGGCCGCTCCGCTCCCAGTTCTCGGCCGCTCGCGACTACTACTTCGCGATTCCCGACGACGACGCGCTGCTCGGATTCCGGATCCGCGCCGGCCAGCGCGCCCGCGGAACGAACCTCGGCGGCTGGTACGGCGGCGATCCGTCGCGGCGCACCTGGTGGTCGAACGGCGATACGTTCAACACGTTCGGCCAGTGGCTTTCGGGGATGGCCCGCATGGCGAAGGCGACGGGCGACGCGGACCTGCGGGGCAAGGCCGTCCACCTGATGTCCGAGTGGGCGTCGACCATCGAGCCGGACGGCTGGTTCTTCTACTCCCGGCGGCCCTGGCAGCCGCACTACATCTACGACAAGACGGTCGGCGGACTCGTGGACATGGCGCTCTATGCCGGCCGCAGGGACTCGCTGGCGCACCTCTCGAAGATCACCGACTGGGCGATCGAGAACCTCGACCGCAGCCGCAAGGTCGATTCCGACACGGAGTGGTACACGCTCTCGGAGAACCTGTATCGCGCCTACGTCCTGACGGGCGAGGAGAAGTACCGGCGCTTCGCGGACGTGTGGCGCTTCACCGATTACTGGAACGCGTTTTCGGGCGCGGCGCCGACGACGGTCTCCCGGCACGGCCACCACGCCTACAGCCACGTCAACACGATGTCGTCTTGCGCGATGGCTCATGCGGTCACGGGCGAGAAGCCCTACCTCGACGCGATCGTCAACGCGCACGACTGGCTCCAGCAGACGCAGTGCTACGCGACGGGCGGATTCGGTCCGGACGAGGACCTCGTCGCCCCGGACGGCGAGCTCGGCCGGCGCCTCGAGACGACCTATGCCACCTTCGAGACGCCGTGCGGATCCTGGGCCGGCTTCAAGCTGTCGCGATACCTGCTCCGGTTCACCGGCGACGCGCGCTACGGCGACTGGATCGAGCGCCTCCTCTACAACGGCATTCTCGGCGCGCTGCCGATGGGCGCCAAAGGCGACACGTTCTACTACTCCGACTACAGGATGGGCGGCGGCCGCAAGATCTATCACCTCGACGGCACGTGGCCCTGCTGCTCGGGAACCTATCCGCAGGTCGTCGCCGATTACCACAACGTCATTTACTTCCGCGACGCCGGCGGTCTGGCCGTCAATCTTTTCGTGCCCTCGCGAGCGGCATGGAACCAGGGCGGCACCGAAGTGGTCGTCGAGCAGGAGACGGCGTTTCCCGAGTCGGACACGACGACGCTCACGATCCGTCCGGGCCGGAGCGCAGCCTTCGACGTGAAGTTCCGCGTTCCGGCGTGGGCCGGGAACGTCGAGGTCGCCGTCAACGGCAAGGCGGTTCCGGCCGCGGCGGGCTCCGGAGGCTGGGCCCTCCTGCGGCGGACCTGGAGCGCGGGCGACCGGGTGACCGTGCGGCTCCCGATGAAGCTCGCGCTGTCGCCGGTGGACCCGCCGCACCCGAAGCGTGTCGCCGTGACGTACGGTCCGGTCGTGCTCGTCCGCAACGAGAAGCCGAGGCTCGCGCCGTCCGGAGCGAGTCTCTCGGATTGGATCGCGCGGTCCCCGGGCGGAGGACTCGATTTCACCGTGGGAGGCCAGCCTCACGGCGGCTTCGCGCCGTTCTACGAGGCCGGGGCCGGAGTTCCCTACGACATGTATTTCGACCTCGCGTAGGTCGGGGAGACGAGCGCACGGCATGAGCACTCAGAAACCTGGAGCCCGGGAAGTCATCCTCGTCGCGAGCGGCGACTCGCGCATCACGGCCAACCAGAGATGCTGGCCGGCGCAGCAGACGCTCGAGAAGGCGGTCGAGAAGGCGTTCGGCGAGCTCGGGGCGCGGATCGTGCGCGGCCACGACTACGACCCGGTCAAGAAGCACGGGTTCATCGACGGGCAGGCGCGCGGCATCCAGATCTTTCGGAAGATCGACCCCGAGGCGCCGCTGGTGGTCGCCGAGGCGGTCTGGGAGTACACGAGCCACGTCCTCGCGGGACTGACGAAGCACCGCGGTCCGATTCTGACGCTCGCCAACTGGAGCGGCGAGTGGCCGGGCCTCGTCGGGATGCTGAACGTCAACGCGTCGCTCACCAAGGCGGGGATCCCGTACAGCTCGATCTGGAGCGAGGACTTCGAGGACGGCTTCGCGCGCTCCGGTCTGCGGCAGTGGCTCGGCGAGGGCCGCATCGCCCACGACACGAGCCACGCGCAGGCCGCTGGACGACCGCACCTTCGGGCCGTCGTTCGCGGAGGATCGGGCGCGCGGAACCGCGCTCGCCGAGGCGCTCCGGCGCGACCAGGCGATCCTCGGGGTCTTCGACGAAGGATGCATGGGGATGTACAACGCGATCATCCCGGACGAGCTCATGCACGCGATGGGTCTCTTCAAGGAGCGCCTGTCGCAGTCGGCGCTCTACGCCGCGATGCGCGAGGTGCCGGACGAATCGGCGCGCCGGCCACTACGAGTGGCTGAAGCGCCGCGGCATGACGTTCGCGCTCGGCCGCGACGAGGCGAGCGAGCTGACCGAGTGGCAGGTGCTCGAAGGCCTCAAGATGTACGACGCCGCCGTGAGGATGGCCTCCGACTTCGGCTGCGCCGCGATCGGCATCCAGTACCAGCAGGGCCTGAAGGACACGTGCGTCGCCTCGGACCTCGCCGAGGGTCTGCTCAACAATCCCGATCGTCCGCCGGTCGCCGGCCCGGACGGGAAGCCGCTCTTCGACGGGCTCGCCGTGCCGCACTTCAACGAGGTGGACGAGTGCGCCGGCGTCGACGCGCTCCTGACGAACCGCGTCTGGACCGATCTCGGCATCGATCCGTCGACGACCCTTCACGACGTGCGCTGGGGAGCCACGGTCGCGGAGAGCGGCGTCGACGGTTTCGTCTGGGTCTTCGAGATCTCGGGCGCGGCTCCGGCCTCGCACTTCATCGGCGGATACGGCGGGGCCCGCGGCGAGCGGCAGCCGCCCATGTACTTCCCGAAGGGCGGCTCGACGCTGAAGGGCGTTTCGAAGCCGGGCGAGATCGTGTTCTCGCGCGTCTACGTCAAGGACCACGGCCTGCACATGGACGTCGGCCGCGGCGGCGTCGTCAAGCTCTCGGACGCCGAGACCGAGCGCCGCTGGCAGGCGACCACGCCGCAGTGGCCGATCATGCACGCCGTGCTCTACGGCATCACGCGCGACCAGATGATGGCCAAGCACAAGGCCAATCACATCCAGGTGGCCTACGCGCCGGACGCCGCGTCCGCCAACCGCGCCCTCGTGCGCAAGGCGGCGATGGCCCGCGCCCTCGGCATCGAGGTCAACCTCTGCGGCGACCCCGAGCAGACGCTCGATCGCCACCAGGCGGCGAAGTACCGGGCGTGACGGACTCGCAGGCGCCCTGCGCGCTCGGTCTCGACTTCGGGACCGCGTCGGTCCGCGCGCTGATCGTCGAAACGCGCACGGGGCGCGAGCGCGGTTCGGCGGTCGCCGAGTATCGCCACGGGGTCATCGACGCGTCGCTGCCGGGATCGCGCGAGCGCCTGCCGGCCGACTGGGCGCTCCAGCACCCGCAGGACTGGATCGAGGCGATCGAGAGGGCCGTGCCCGAGGCGCGGAGGGCGGCCGGCGTGTCGAAGAGCGCGGTCGTCGGGATCGGCGTGGACTTCACCTCGTGCACGGTGCTGCCGGTCGACGCCGCGGGCCGTCCGCTCTGCCTCGACCCGCGATTCGCCGCGCGGCCGAACGCGTGGGTCAAGCTCTGGAAGCACCACGCCGCGCAGCCGCAGGCGGACCGCATCAATGCGGCCGCGTCCTCGCGGCAGGAAGCCTTCCTCGCCGACTACGGCGGCCGGACGTCGTCGGAGTGGCTCGCCGCGAAGGCGCTGCAGATCCTCGACGAGGATCCGGAGACCTATGCCGCCGCGGCCTCGATCGTCGAGGGCGGCGACTGGATCGTCGGCGAGCTCTCCGGCGTGCGCGTCCGCAACGCCTGCGGCGCGGGCTACAAGGGCTTCTGGAGCCGGGAGCGAGGCTTTCCCTCCCCGGAATTCTTCGCGGACCTCGATCCGCGCTTCCGGAATCTGGGCGAGAAGCTCGGAGGCGAGATCGTTCCGCCGGGGCGGAGGGTCGGGGGCCTGACTCCTGCGATGGCATCGCGGCTCGACCTCGAACCGGGGACGGCCGTGGCGGCCGCGATCATCGATGCGCACAGCGCAGTCCCCGCCGCCACGGTGGTCGAGGCCGGGCGCATGGTGCTCGTCATCGGGACCTCGACCTGCCACATGCTTCTCGCCGACCGGTACGCGCCGGTCGAAGGCATCGGCGGCGTCGTGAAGGACGGAATCGTCGAGGGCTTCTACGGCTACGAAGCGGGTCAGCCGGCCGTCGGCGATCTCTTCGGCTGGTTCGCCGGCCTCGCGGCCGGCGGCGACTTCGCCGCGCTCGAACGCGACGCCGCGGCGGTCCCGCCCGGGGCGCGGGGACTGCTCGCCCTCGACTGGTGGAACGGCAATCGGTCGGTTCTCGTCGACGCTAACCTTTCCGGCCTCCTGGTCGGGCTGACGCTCGTCGACGACCTCGGCCGAGATCTATCGGGCCCTGATCGAGGCGACGGCGTTCTCGACTCGCCGCATCCTCGACGCGTTCGAGGCCGAACGGATTCCCGTGCACGAGCTCGTGGCCGTCGGAGGGCTCGCCGACCGAAGCCCGCTTCTGCTCCAGATCTATGCCGACGTCACGGGCCGGCCGATCTCGCTCGCGGCCTCCGGCAATGCCTCGGCTCTCGGCGCCGCGATGCTCGGAGCCGTCGCCGCGGGCGTCGAGCGCGGAGGCCACGGCTCCTTCGTCGATGCCGCGAGGGCGATGGCGCATCTGAGACCGGGACGTATCGAGCCGGACGCGAACGCCCGCGCCGCCTACGATGCGCTCTACGGCGACTGGCTCGCGCTGCACGACCACTTCGGCAAGGGACCGGGCGCGGCCCTCATGGCGCGACTGCGGCGGGGGAGAGGGTGAACGCGGGTCCCCCGTCACCCCAGCCCTCTCCCCCTCCGGGGAGCGAGGGGATCCTTCCGGGTCCCCTCGACCGGCGGGAGAGGGACAGGGTGAGGGGCGCTCGGGTGACCCCTCTCCTCGAGGCCCGCGGCGTGTCGATGGAGTTTCCCGGCGTGCGGGCGCTCGACGGCGTGGACTTCGACGTCGTCGCGGGCGAGGTCCACGCGCTCATCGGCGAGAACGGCGCCGGAAAGTCGACGCTCGTCAAGATCCTGACGGGCGAGCTGTCGGACTACGGAGGGGAAGTGCGGCTGGACGGGACGGTCCGCCGCTTCGCGGGTCCGCGCGAGGCGATCGCGGGGGGGATCGCGGCGATTCCGCAGGAGCTCCAGCTCGTCTCACCGCTCTCGGCCGCCGAGAACATCTTTCTCGGCCGCGAGCCGAAGAGCCGCTTCGGGCTGCTCGACGGGCGCGCGCTGCTTTCCCGCTCGGCCGACGAGCTCGCGGCGATCGGCGAGACGCACGTGCCTCCGGCCGAGCCGGTCGAACGGCTGGAGCCCGGCCAGAGGCAGCTCGTCGCCATCGCGCGGGCGCTCTCGCTCGACGCGCGGCTGATCATCATGGACGAGCCGACGGCGGCCCTCGACAACGAGGAGGCGGCGCGGCTCGAGCGGCTCGTGCGCCGCCTGACCGGGAGGGGAGTGGCCGTCGTCTACATCTCGCACCGGCTCGACGAGGTGCGCCGCCTGGCGCAGCGCGTGACGGTTCTGCGCGACGGCCGGCGGATCGCGACGCGAAGCGCCGAGGGTCTCGACGAGGCGGAGATGGTGCGGCTGATGGTCGGCCGCGAGATCCCTCCGGCGACCCTCGCGCCCGTCTCTCCCGGCGCGGCGGAGGTCCTGCGCGTCGAGAGCCTCTCCGTCGCCGATCCGAACCGTCCGGACGGCTTCCGCGTGCGCGACGTCTCGCTCTCGGTGCGGCGCGGAGAGATCGTGGGCCTCGCCGGGCTGATCGGCGCCGGACGGACGGACTTTCTGCTCGCGCTCGCCGGCGCCAGCCCCGGAACGGTGACCGGGCGCGTCGTCGTCGAGGGGCGCGAGGCTCCGCTCGGCGATCCGGCCCTCGCGCGGCGAGCCGGCCTCACGCTGCTGCCCGAGGAGCGCAAGGCGCAGGCGATCTTCCCCGACCTCGGCGTGGGCGAGAACATCGTTCTCGGCGCGCTCGAGAAAGTCAGCGGCCGCCTCGGCCTCGTGCGGGCGCGGGCGGCCCGAGAAGAGGCGCGCCGGCTGATGCAGGACACGGGCGTGCGCGCGGCGTCTCCCGCGGCTCCGATCGCGACGCTCTCCGGGGGCAACCAGCAGAAGGCGCTGCTCGCCCGGTGCCTCTTCGCGGCGCCGAAAGTCCTGCTTCTGGACGAGCCGACGCGAGGCGTCGACCTCGCCGCGCGCGCCGAGATCTACGCGCTCCTGCGCGCGTCTCGCGGCCGAGGGATTCGGCATCCTGCTCTGCTCCTCCGAGATGTCGGAGGTCCTGACGCAGTGCCACCGCATCGTGGTCTTCCGCGAGGGCCGCGTCGCGGCGGCGTTCTCGCGGGAAGAGGCCACGGAGGAGAAGATCCTGGCCGCGGCGTCGGGCACGGGTACAGGCTCGCCCGGAAACGCGTCGCGCCCGGACGGTCCGGCTCCGGCGAGGCCCGGCGCTCCTTCCGCTCCGCCGCCGCCGAAGCTCAGCCGGCTGGCGCGCCTGACGAGCGTCCTCGGTCTGGCCGCCGTCGTCATCCTCTCGATCGTGTTCTCGCCCGTCCGCGGCGGCCGGCCGGTCTTTCTCGGCATCGGCAACCTGACCGACATCCTCCGGCAGGTTGCCGAGAAGGGGATTCTCGCGGTCGGCATGACGGCCGTGATCGTGTCCGGCGGGATCGACCTGTCCGTGGGCTCGGTGCTCGCCCTGGCGGCGACGCTGACGGCCTCGTTCCTGATGCGGAGCGGCTTCTCGCTCGCGGCGACCGTCGTCTCCGTTCTCGCGGTCGGGGCGCTCTGTGGAGCCGCGAACGGCTTCGTCGTCGCCCGGTGGAAGCTCCAGCCCTTCATCGCCACCCTCGCCACGATGAGCGCCGCCCGCGGCATCGCCCGCTACCTGAGCGGCGGCACCGCGATCCCGCTCGGCTTCGGGCCGGGCGGGGCGCCCGAGTCGGTGCGCGCGATCGCCGGCGTGCTCGTGCCGTACGTCCCCGTTCCGGCGGTGCTCTTTCTCGCGACCGTCGCCGGGATGCACGTGTACCTCTCGCGCACCCGCGCCGGACGTTATCTCTACGCCATCGGCGACAACGAGACGGCGGCGCGGCTCTCCGGCGTCCGCGTGGGCTGGCACAAGGCGTCGGTGTACGTCCTCGGCGCCGCGCTCGCGGCGCTCGCCGGGATCATCCACTGCGCGCAGCTCGAGCAGGGCAATCCCAACGACGGCGTCGCGTACGAGCTCGACGCGATCGCCGCGGTCGTCATCGGCGGCACGAGTCTCATGGGCGGGACGGGCACGGTCGGCGGTACGCTCGTCGGCGTGCTGATCATCGGCGTCATCAACAACATCATGGGGTTGAACAATGTCGATGCGAACCTGCAGCTCATTCTCAAGGGCGTCATCATCGTCGGCGCGGTCTGGCTCCAGCGGCGGCGCCGGTGAGGTCCCGGGCGGGGGCAAGCCCCGCCCCTACGGAAGGGAACGCGGCTGCTGGCCTTCATTCTCGCGGCCCGTAGGGGCGGCCCTCGCGGCCGCCCTCATTGCCGCGGCTCTGTGCTGCACGGCCTGCGGCAAGGCGAAGTCGGGAAAGCACCTGATCGGCTTCTCCCAGTGCAACCTCGGAGAGCCCTGGCGCGTCGCGATGAACGCCGAAGTCGCGGCCCGCGCGAAGGACTACCCGGACATCGAGATCGTCTACGCCGACGCGCAGCAGGACAACGCCAAGCAGGTCGCCGACGTCGAGAACTTCCTGCGCCAGAAGATCGACCTGCTCATGATCTCGCCGAACGAGGCGAAGCCGCTGACGCCGATCGTCAAGAGGGCGTTCGAGTCGGGAATCCCGGTCGTCATCCTCGACCGCGCGATCGAGGGCGACACGTACACGACGTTCATCGGCGCCGACAACCGCGAGATCGGAAAGGCGGCGGGCGAGTACGTCGCGAAGCTCCTGAACGGCAAGGGCCACATCGTCGAGATCAAGGGCCTGCCCGGTTCGCCGCCGGCCCGCGACCGCAGCGAGGGGTTCCGCGAAGCGATCGCGGCCTTTCCCGACCTGAAGATCGTCCACGACCCGGTCGCGAACTGGCTGCGCGAGGAGGCGATGGCCCAGATGGAGTCGGCGCTCGCGGCGCACGACCACATCGACCTCGTGTACGCGCACAACGATCCGATGGCGATCGGCGCCTATCTCGCGGCGAAGGCCAAGGGGCGAGACGGCGAGATGAAGTTCGTCGGGATCGACGGGCTTCCCGGACTGGACGGCGGCCGGCAGGCCGTCGCCGATGGAAAGCTGTCCGTGACGTTCGTCTATCCGACCGGCGGCCGCGAGGCCGTGGACGTCGCGGAACGCATCTTCAAGGGCGAGAAGGTCCCCCACAAGATCGTGCTGCCAACGCTCATGATCACGAAGGAAAACGCGCTGACGGCGAAGTAGGAGAGGCGCAAAGGAGGAAGTCATGAGTCCATGGGGACGCGGAATCCTTTCGGGCGTGCTGGCGATCGGCTTTTGCGCCGCGGCGGCCGCCGCCGGCGAACCCGGGGCGTCCGCGCCCGCGTACGGCACGGCCGGCCTGACGACGTACACGGTCAGCGCGCTCGAATTCTCGACGTTCATCCAGGGCGAGTCGTGGAACCCGGTGCTCGGGACCGGAGCGCGCTACCTCCTCTCGCCGCTCGGGGAATTCGTCGCGGTCGTCCATCTTCCGCAGGGAGCCTCGATTCAGTCGGTGGAGATCGAAGGATGCGACAACTCCTCGAGCGGCTCGCTGACGGGGTCGTTCTTCGCGGCGCCGTCGCCGGCGGGGTCGGTCGTCGACCTCGCCGATTTCGATACGGGGACGGCCGCCACGCCGGGCTGCGGCGTCTTTTCCGTCGCCCTCTCGCCGCCGGTCACCGTCGACAACCAGCACAACCTCTACTTCTTCGGCCTGAGCAATTCGCCCGGCGACCAGTCGACGTATTACGGCGCGGCTCGCGTGTATTACCAGCTCCAGATCAGCCCGGCGCCGGCGACCGCGGACTTCAACGACGTTCCGGTCTCGCACCCCTTCTTCCGCGAGATCGAGGCGCTCTACAAGGCGGGCATCACCTCGGGCTGCGGCGGAGGCAGCTTCTGTCCGGACCACCCGCTGACGCGGGCACAGGCGGCCGCGCTGCTGTCGCGGGCGCTCGGCCTGTACTGGCCGAACTGAGCTTGACGAGCCTACGGGTCTCCGATAAGGTGCGCCCTCTGCCGCGGGGTGGAGCAGCCTGGTAGCTCGTTGGGCTCATAACCCAAAGGTCGAAGGTTCAAATCCTTCCCCCGCAACCAATCAAATCAAGGGGTTACGTCGCGAGGCGTGGCCCGTTTTCCTTTCAGGTGGAGCGATTTCGGTGGTGCACCGATATGCGCGTCCGCGGGATTCGATGTTGAAGTGGGCGAGGCGACCAAAGTGTTGCCGCTCGACGCCCTGATTCGCTCCGAGCGCGAGGCTCACGAGCGCCTGACCGACGGTCGGCCCTGACGAAGACGGACTATAGTTCGCGCCCCGAATCGGAGAGAATCGGAGCCTGCAATGATCGATGCACCGCTCGAAACGATGTCCGGGCCCGCCCCTCGCCCGGGAGTCGCGGCTACGACGGGGCCAGAGGTGCGGTACGTCAGCAACGCCGACGAGTCCTGCCGGATGTTCGCCAGCGACTTCAGGGAACGACTCTCCCACATAAAGCCCTGGTTGCCCCACGTGATCTTCGTCCCGGTCCTTGCTGTGAGCCTCGCGGCGGCAGTCCGAACGGACGTTCCCTCGCGCGTGGCGGCGTTCTACGTCGTCGGGCTATTTCTGTGGACATTCGTCGAGTATGCCGTCCACCGCGGCACCTTCCATGCGACTCGCTTCATCGAGAAGGACACCCGCCGGATCGTCGGCTCTCTCCGCAGGGACCAGCCGGTCGTGCCGAACCTGCCGACGGCGCGCCACAAGTTCTATTTCCTCGCGCACGGGGTGCATCACGATTACCCGAACGACTCGACGCGCCTCGTGTTGGCGCCGTCGGTGAGCATTCCCCTGGCCGCCTTCTTCTACGGTGTCTTCCGGCTGCTCTTCGCCGCGGCGACGCCTGCCGCCTTCGCCGGACTCATCTCGGGCTACCTCGTCTACGATACGCTTCACTACGCGTACCATCACTCCAGCGGCCGGTCGCCGCTCCTGCGGACGCTCAAGCGCCGTCACTTCCGCCACCACTACGCCGACTCGACGCGGGACTTCGGCGTCAGCTCGCCGCTCTGGGACTACATCATCGGAACGCGCGGGTCAGCCGAAACGGCGCGAAGTCGGTAACACTCCGCGTCTGGATTAGCCGGTCACTCCGGTGATGAGAATCGTTCGGTCGCTCGTCATGGCTGACACCTCATTACGTTGTAATGCGGCGGCGGGCGCCGGCCCTGACCGCGGCTGCGAAGAGCCCGACTTTTTTCAGAGGGTCGTGAAGTTGCCGTTTCTCACGCTCGTCCAGGACGGCCATGACCGTTTCGAGATCCGCGGCGTGGCGGCGAAACGCGGCCTCCACTACAGCTCTCCCTTTCGGGCTCAACTTCAGGACCTTGGCCCGCCTGTCTTCGCGTGACGGCGTTCGGAGGATGAGTCCTTTCTTTTCCAATCGATCGACCGCAGCGGTCATCGAGCCGAGCGCGAGCGGAACTTTGCCCTGAATTTCGGTAATCGTGAGTGGCCCCTTGTGCAAGAGCGCTTCCAGGGCGGCGAAATCCGTGAGGCCCAACCCGGAGTTCTTGATGCTGCGCTCGGCGATGTGGCTCGAGGCGTGATGGCTCCTCGCCAATACCAGCCAGAGGCGCGGCGCGTCGACTGGGATCTTACTGTTCACGAGTGAGTGGCGCGTGATGGCTCAGCTGTCGAGGCTCTCGTGATCGCGCGATCGAGCGAAAACGCGCCGGCGCCGCGGATCATGAGGAACGCGGTCATGGCCAGCACCAGCAGGTGATATTCGAATCCCTCGCCTTTCTGAGCGCCGGTCCAGTTCATGAAGAAGCCGAAGGGGCTGTGCACCGTTGCGATAGAAATTGCCGGCCGCACCGAACACCTGTGATTCGAGCTGGTTGGGGAGCTCCGAAGGGATCCGACAGAATGCCTGAATCGGCCGTGCAGACCACGGTCGTGACCGATCGGCCGTGGTCGCCGTCGACGCCGCCGACAACGATCTGGGAAAGGCCCCGGAGCGAGTCGGACTGGCGCGCCGGGAGACTCCTGCCCGGCCCTTCTCTTCGTCCTCGCGCGGAGCAAGAAGGCTAACATCGTCGCGGACGTCGGGATTTTCGGCGACGACCTGACGATCGATGAGGCGCCGTACGAGAAGTCCGTTCCGGAGGAGTGAGCGACACGATGAGCGGTTCCCGATCGGCCTGCCTCGTTCTGCACGGCAAGGCCGCGGCACGCGACGACGTCCGTGCCGCCGTTCGCGCGGTTCGCGACGAAGGCGTTGATCTCGAAGTCCGGGTGACTTGGGAGGCGGGCGACGCGGGGCGGTTTGCGCGTCAGGCGGCCAGGGAAGGATTCGGAGTCGTGATTGCCGGTGGCGGGGACGGGACGATCAATGAAGTGGTGGGGGGCTTGATGGAAGGCGCCCCTGAAGGACAGCCGTCTCCCAGCCTCGCCGTTCTGCCGCTCGGTACCGCCAACGACCTGGCGCACGCATGCGGCATTCCTCTCGACCCGAGGGCCGCACTGCGGCTCGCGATCTTCGGCGCCTCGGCGAACGTCGATGTCGGTCGGGTCAACCATCGTCATTTCTTGAATATGGCGACGGGTGGTTTCGGCTCGCAGGTGACCGTCGCCACTCCGCCCGAGCTGAAGAAACTGCTGGGCGGGGTCGCGTATCTCCTGACCGGCCTGACCCACTTCACGAGCATCCGGCCTGAAAGAGGACGGTTGACGGGACCGGGCTTCGCCTGGGAGGGGCCGTTCCTTGTTCTCGCCATCGGCAACGGCCGGCAGGCAGGGGGAGGTCATCCGCTGTGCCCCGATGCCCTCGTCAACGATGGCCGCTTCGACGTGTGCGTTCTGCCGAAACTGCCAGACAACGAGCTCCACCACGCCCTTCGCGGTCTGCTCCGAGAGGGCCGTCCGGCCATCCGTCGCAACGTAGTTAGCGCACGCGTGGCACACCTCGAGATCGAGACCGGCGAACCTCTCCAACTCAACCTCGATGGGGAGCCGATCTGCGGCACGCGGTTTCGGTTCGAGATCCTGGAGCAGCGTGTGCCGCTGAAGCTGCCGGACGGCTGTCCGCTCCTCGTCTGACGTTCGCGGAGCATGGGTCACCTCCTCGAATGACCATGACCCCGGTTCCACGGTCCTCGCCCATCGCCACGTGGCCTGAGGCCCCGTCGATCGCTTCTATGCGCGGCTGCTCGCCGTTACGGCGCTCGATCATCCCGTTCGCACTCGCCCTCCTGCAGTGGGCGGAGCAGGGCGCCGTGCTCAGGACAGAAACGTCTGAGCCCGGTCACCCCTCCCCGTCACCACGTGAAGGCCGTGGGGGGGTCGTTGTTGTCCGCGATCACTATTCTGCGCGATGTCATGGCGCTAGGATTTGAAGTCCAGGAGCGGAGAGGAGAGGCTATGAGCACAATCGGATTCCTGGGGCTCGGGGCCGGGGTCTCGAATTCGAGTTCCAGTCCTTCGCCGGGTACCACGACGTAGGCATCCTGGTCTGGAGCCCGCTCGCCGGCGGCTTCCTGACCGGCAAGTACAAGCGCAGCGACCCGCCTCCCGCCGGCAGCCGTTTCGCGGACGCGGGTCAGTTCGTGCCCTTCGACCGGGAGATGGGCTACCGCGTCGTGGACGTGCTCAAGGAGGTGGCCTCGAGACGCGGAGCGAGCCCGGAGCGCGTCGCGATCGCGTGGCTGCTGGGCCGACCCGCCGTCACGAGCGTGATCATCGCGGCCCGCAAGGCGGAGCAACTGGAGGACAACATCCGCGCCGTCGACCTGCACTTGTCAGACGAGGACATTGTCCAGCTGGATGCGGCGTCGGATCCGGGCATTCCGTACCCGAAGTGGATGGTCTTGCAACTCGATACCGCCGAGGACCCGCGTTCGAGGATCCTGCATCCCGAGCGCTACGCTAGGGGCGGTCAATGGCAAGACCTTCGGGGGACGGGGTGGTCCAGTTGACACCGGGATCTTCGCGCTCGCTCTGGTCGGAGCGCTGGCGATCTACGGCTTCCAAACGACGCTCCAGGACCGACCGGTTTTCAAGGGCCCGCTCGACAGCTAGGTCGGGCGTCGGTCCTTCGACCAGCTGCGCAAGAACCCCGAGGTTCCAGAAACGCGAAGTAGTCCGTGTGTCCACCTAAAGGTCGAGCGAAAGTCGGGCGGAAACCCGCAAACAGAGGCCTACTCCAGCCGAATCGATTGGCTCCGCGAGTCGCTCCCTGTCGTTTCTTCTCGCTTCCTGTAGACGATGGGCGGGCCCTCATAGCCCAGAGGTTGAACGGCTCCTGCCTGCCGGGAGCCAACGTCGACAAGACCGACGAAACCGCGAGGAAGGTGGACGCAGTCGTCGCGAGGGTTCGTGCCAGGACCCTGCCGTCTCGGGGGAGAGCGAGGCGTAGCGCCGCGCGACTGCTTTGTTTTCGTTTCCCCCCTGGTCGGAATCCCTCGTCGGTGACCTCACGCACAATCAAGCACGTTCCCGGAGGGTGAAACTGGACGACCGAGCCGTCAGGATGCCAGACCCTCCTGGAGACAACCTCGAGGCCCCCGGCGTGGTTGGCGGTCGAGCGGCTCGGAGGCACGCGACACTCATGACTCGCCGCGATCGAATGGTGGTCAGTGACTTCGGAAGGCCGACGTGAAAGGCCGAACCCGGTGGGCCCTTCTCTCCCTCGTCGTCGTGCTCCTGCCGCTCGTGTTCCTCGCTCCTCCGAGCAGGGGACAGGTCGTCACCCCGAACACTTCCGTCATTACAGGCATCTCGTACCGCAACGACACTTCGCCGCTGCTGCGCGACATGGAGCCGGTGCTCGCAGGGTCAGGTGGCGAGCGCGAAGCGAACGAGAACCCGAAAGTGCCGTCGGGCCACCACGACAACCCCGATGAAGTCGTACAGAGCCAACCCGCCCCGTTGCCAAACATGCCGGGGACAACGCTGAACTTCGACGGCATCCCGTTTCCAGGCGTCGGATGCAACTGCGCGCCGCCGGACACCAACGGCGAGGTGGGTCTGAACGCAGTACGTGCAGATCGTCAACGAAGGCTTCCAGGTCTTCGACAAGGCCACCGGCGCCTCGGTTCTCGGACCGTTGGGCATCTCCACGATCTGGAATCGGCTTTCGGTGGCGTCTGCGAGACCAATGGTCACGGCGACCCGGTCGTTGCTCTACGATCAGCTCGCCAACCGCTGGCTGATCAGCCAGTTCGCCGGCACCTCGCGTCCCTACCGACGAGTGCATCGCCGTCTCGACCACGCAGCGATGCCACCGGGACGTATTACCGCTACGGCTTCCATCTCGGCTCCAACTTCTTCGACTACCCGAAGATCGGCGTCTGGCCCGACGCCTATTACATGAGCATGAACGTCTTCAATTCGTCGGGCACGGCGTACCTCGGCCCGCAGCCGTTCGCGTTCGACCGCGACGGCGATGCTCGCCGGCGAACCCGGCCACGTTCGTCAGCCCGGCATCACCGGCGGCCACGGAGAATCCCTACCTCCCGGCCGATCTGGACGGTTCGACCCAGCCGCCGCTTCGGGCGCCCCCGGACGTTCGTCGAATTCCCGGGCGCAGGCACCTACAAGGTGTTCCATTTCCACGCGGACTTCGGCGTGCCCGCCAACACGACCTTCACGCTTTTCGCGAATGCTTCCGCCGGCCGGCTTCACGGAGCTCTGCCCGACGACGCGAGCGTGTGTGCCCCAGCTCGGTGTCACCTCCGGCTACCAACCTCGACGGCATCGGCGACCGGTTGATGTTCCGCCTCGCCTATCGCAACTTTGGCGATCACGAATCGGTCGTCGGCAACTACACCGTGAGCGCCGGCGGCGTGGCCGGCATACGCTGGTTCGAGCTGCGCAACGTGACCGCCGGCCCGGTCACGGTCTTTCCAGGAGAGCACCTACCAGCCCGACACGACCTGGCGTTGGATGGGTAGCGTGGCGCATGGACCAGGCGGGCAACCTCGCCGCTCGGTTTCAGCGCCTCCAGCGCCACGATCTTCCCGCAGGTCCGCTACGCGGGCCGGCTGGCGACCGATCCGCTGAACACGCTGGCGCAGGGCGAAGCGCACCTGTTCGACGGCACGGGCAGCCAGACGGGCACCAGCAACCGCTGGGGCGACTACAGCGCGATGAGCGTCGATCCGGTCGACGACTGCACCTTCTGGTACACGCAGGAGTACTACTCCGACGACGGGCAGCTTCAACTGGCGCACGCGCATCGGCAACTTCAAGTTCACGCAGTGTTCCTCGACGACGACCCCGACGCCGACGAGCACGCAAAGCAACACACCGACAGGTACACCCGCTCCACCCACCAGTAGCCCGACCGGTACGCCGACCCATACGCCGACGAGCACGGCAACGATGACGAACTCTCCGACGAACACACAAACCAGTACGCCAACACGGACGCCGTCGAGCACTCCAACGCCGACTCATTCGCCGACTGTCACCCCGGTGAACACGCCGACACCGACCCTCACGCCAGGTCCGCCGACCGATACGCCGACCCCGACACCGACGCCTCCGATTCCGAGCCCCGCTCCGATGAGCGTGGATGCGCACGGCTCGGGCGCGACTTCGAACCTGAACGGAGTTCTGGAACCCGGCGAGACCGTCCTCGTCGTTCCTGTATGGAACAACACGACCACGGAGAGCCTGACGTTTTCGGGCACGGCGTCCAACCTCACCGGACCGGCGGGCCCGAGCTACTCGATCGAGGACGGCTCCGCCGATTACGGCACTGTCGCCCCTGGCTCGATCACCGATTGTTACGACGCCACGCCGGCACATGATTGCTACGTGATGACGGTGGCCGGCGCGCGGCCTACGGCTCACTGGGATGCCACCTTCGACGAGTCCCTGAGCCTTCCATATCTGAAGAGCTGGAAGCTACACGTCGGTGACAGCTTCACTGACGTGCTGACGTCACAGCAGTTCTATGCGTTCATCGAGAACATCTTCCACAACGGGATCACGGGCGGGTGCGGGACCGGTATTTTCTGCCCGGCGAATCCGGTCACGCGCGCGCAGATGTCGGTCTTCCTCTTGAAGTCGATGCACGGGAAGTCCTTTGTCCCACCCGGTTGCGCCGGCCTCTTCCAGGACGTCCCGTGCCCGAGCCTCTTCGCCGATTGGATCGAGGAGCTCTACAACGAGGGCATCACGGCCGGCTGCAGCACCAGCCCCGCGCTTTACTGTCCGAATGACACAGTGACGCGCCAACAGATGGCAGTGTTTCTGCTAAAGGCGTCGAACGGCTCGGGCTACGTGCCGCCGGCCTGCACAGGGATCTTCGGGGATGTCCCGTGCCCGAGCCAGTTCGCCAACTGGATCGAGAGCCTCTACAACCACCAGATCACGGCGGGCTGCAGCACGAGCCCGCTTGTCTACTGCCCGGCAGCCCCGAACACGCGCGGCCAGATGGCTGTCTTCCTCGTCAAGACGTTCGGCCTGCAACTCTACGGGCCGTAGGAAGGCAAGTGCAGCTTCGACCCGCCGCGCAAGAACCCGAGGTTCCAGAAGCTCGTCGTCGGCGGGTAAGCAGTTCATCGATCGACCCCCAGGTCGCGCGAAAGTCGGGCGGAACCCAGCCTACAGGGGCCTACACCAGCCGACTCGACGGGCTCCGCGAGTCGCTCCCTGTAGGCTCGTTTCGCCTCCTGTAGACGATTGGCGCGCCCTCATAACCCAAAGGTCGAAGGTTCAAATCCTTCCCCCGCAACCAAGTCTCTTCGACGCCGGGAGCAACCTCCCGGCGTTTCCATTTCTAGAACGCGAGGGGGTTGAACCTACGAACCCGCCGCAGCAGCGGCCTACCCCCGCGACCAAGCACATCAAGGGGTTACGTCGCGAGGCGTGACCCCTTTTCTCTTCAGGTCGAACGATTCTCGGTGCGCCGGTGTGCGAGTCGATCGATCTCGTAGAATCCGCGCAAAGGTGAACCGATAACCCTTTCAGCCGGCACTCGCCTCGGCCCCTACGAGATCCTCGCGCCCCTTGGCGCGGGCGGGATGGGCGAGGTCTACCGGGCGCGCGATCCGAGGCTCAAGCGCGACGTCGCAATCAAGGTCCTACCGCAGTCGCTCTCCGCTGATGCCGATGCCCTGGCGAGGTTCGAGCGCGAGGCTCTTGCAGTCGCGGCATTGTCGCACCCGAACATCCTTGCGATCCACGACTTCGGAACTCACGAGGGAACCGCCTATGCCGTCATGGAGCTTCTGGAAGGAGAAACGCTGCGCGGCAAGCTCGACGCCGGCCCGATTCCGCAGAAGCAGGCCGTGGACTACGCGCTCCAGGTCGCCAGAGGCCTCTCCGCTGCCCACGAGAAGGGAATCGTCCACCGGGACTTGAAGCCCGAGAACTTGTTTGTGTCGAAAGACGGCCACGTCAAGGTTCTCGACTTCGGGCTGGCGAAGCGAGTCGACGCGGACTCTTCCCGCGAGCGGACGAGCGTGCCGACGAGGTCGGGTTACACCGAACCCGGGACGGTGATGGGGACAGTCGGCTACATGTCGCCCGAGCAGGTGAAGGGCCTTCCCGTTGACCACCGTTCGGACGTCTTCTCGTTTGGGGCGATCCTCTACGAGTTGCTCTCGGGCAGGCGGGCCTTCAAGCGAGCAACGAATGCCGAGACGATGGCGGCGATCCTGACGGAGGAGCCGCCCCAGCTGGGGCCGGCAATCCCGGTCGCCCTCGAGCAGATCGTGCGGCGTTGTGTCGAGAAGGATCTGGACAATCGGTTTCAGTCAACCGGGGAGATCGCCGTTGCGCTCTCTGGGGCATCGGCGACGGTCGCCCGAGGCGTCACGCCCTCTGTTAGGACCAGCCGCATCCTCGCTGCCACTACCGTGATCGCCGTCCTGGGTGTTGCAGGTTTCCTTCTGCTGAGACGCTCGCAGACGGGACCGAGCGTGGCCGGGGGCGTCATGCGTGTGGCCGTGTTGCCATTCGAGAATCTCGGCGCTCCCGAGGACGACTACTTCGCCGATGGCATCGCCGACGAGGTGCGCGGCAAGCTGACTTCGATTCCGGGCCTCCAGGTCATCGCGCGGGGCAGCTCAACGCCTTATAAGAAAACGACGAAAACACCCAAGCAGATAGCCAGGGAGCTGAACGCCTCGTATCTGCTGACGGCGACGGTGCGCTGGGAGAAGAGCGGGGGAACGAGTCGCGTCCACGTGAGTCCCGAGCTGGTGGACGTGACGCGACCGGACGCGCCCACCTCGAAGTGGGAGCAGCCGTTCGACGCAGCGCTGACGGACGTCTTTCAGGTGCAGTCGGATATTGCGTCGAAGGTGGCTCAGGCTCTGGGTGTGGCTCTGGAGGCGGGCGAAGAGAAGCGGCTGTCCGAAAAGCCGACCGAGAACCTCGCAGCCTACGACGCCTTCCTCAAGGGAGAGGAGGCCTCGAAGGGCATGGCGGTCAGCGATCTCCCCAACATGCGCAAGGCGCTCGGTTTCTACGACCAAGCCGTGGCTCTGGACCCCAACTTCGCGCAGGCGTGGGGGCGCGCCTCGATGGCCAACTCGTGGCTTTACGCCGGCAGCACGCCCACGCCCCAGCTGGCCGAACGTGCCCGGCAGGCTGGGGAGAAGGCCGTGGCGCTCGCCCCCAACCGGCCCGAGGGATACCACGCGCTCGGGAACTATCAGCGACTGGTTGTCGGAGACCCAAGCGGCGCGCTGGAGCAGTACGCGAAGGGACGGAGCCTTGCACCGGAAAACGCCGACCTTCTTGGCTCGGCCGCGTTCGCGGAAATGAGCCTCGGCCGTTGGGGGGCGGCGGTGGAGCACTTGAGGCAGGCCGAGCGCCTCGACCCGCTTTCGGCTGCCAAGCCACGGTTGCTGGGTGATGCGCTCCTTCGGCTTCGCCGCTACGCCGAAGCTCGCGAAGCCGTTGACCGGAGCCTTGCCCTCGCGCCCGCTACGCTTCCCTCGATCGAGGCCAAGGCTATGACGTTCCTCGGGGAGGGCGATCTGGACGGGGCTCGGGCGGTTCTCAAAACTGCGCCGAAGGACGTCGAGCCCACGACGCTCGTGGCCCACGTAGCGAACTTTTTCGACCTCGTCTGGGTCCTCGACGAGCGGCAGCGCGAGCTGCTCGTGCGACTGACGCAGAGCGCGTTCGACGACGACGAGGGTTTGTGGGGCCTCTCCCTGACGCAAGCCTATGCCCTGAAGGGTGATGCGGCGAACGTGAACATCTACGCCGACGCGGCGAGGAAGGCGTTCGAGGAGCACCTTCGCGCAACGCCCAATGACGCTCAGCGACATGTCCTCCTTGGCCTTACGCTCGCGTATCTGGGCCGGAAGGAGGAAGCGATCCGGGAGGGCCAGCGCGGTGTCGCGCTTCAGCCTGTGGCGAGGGACGCTTTTGACGGCCCCTACGAGCAACACCAGCTCGTGCGCATCTACATGCTCGTCGGCGAGCCCGAGAAGGCGCTCGACCAGCTCGAGCCGCTGCTGAAGATCCCCTATTACCTCTCTCCCGGTTGGCTCAAGATCGACCCCAACTTCGACCCGCTGCGCGAGAACCCGCGGTTCCAGAAGCTCGTCGCGGATAAGTAGTTCATCGATCGACCCCCAGGTCGCGCGAAAGTCGGGCGGAATCCAGCCTACAGGGGCCTACTCCAGCCGACTCGATGGGCTCCGGGAGTCGCTTCCTGTCAGTTCTTTTCGCTTCCTGTAGACGATTGGCGGGCCCTCATAACCCAAAGGTCGAAGGTTCAAATGCTTCCCCCGCAACCAATCAAATCAAGGGGTTACGTCGCGAGGCGTGACCCCTTTTCTCTTAGGTCGGGCGAAAGTCGGTACGCCGGAGAACGGCGCGACAGCAGGATTGCTGTTGACCCGAACAAACACACCACACAGCGCGGGGCGAAGGCCTCAAGAAGGATCATGAGAGAAGGTTGTTCAGAGCGCTCCGCGCGCCGCTCCCAGGATCCTTCCGCTCGAGCCCTCCTCCACGAAGGCGACCGCGCTCAAGTGCTCGAGCTTCCACGAGGGATCGAGCGCGGCGGGAATCTCCTCGTCAAATGTCTTGCCCTCCGGGAGGACCCCGACGACTTGCAGACGCCGGACGACGGCCGTGTGGGAAAGCCGGCGCCCCGAATTCTCTCCCCGGCTTACCTGGGAGTGCAGATCGTCCTCTGCGATCGCGAGGATCACGGTGGCGCCTGCGGCCTTCGGGAGAGCTGTCGACGGCTCTACCCGGACTCGGAGTGACGAGGGCGCGGACCCCCGCGACACCGCGATCTCTAGCTTCGGCTCTCGCGCCGCGTTCGCGACCGCGCGCTGAACGGCGCGCTGGTCGCTGCCAATCAGCTCGACTCGTCCGTCCACGACGACCTGGGGCGTGTAGACACCGGAGCCTCCAAAGGCCGCCGCGTAGGTACCCTGTCTCTCGGAGAATAGTTTTGACGAATAAGGGTCCGCCCAACCCAGGTGGTTCCAGTAGTCCACGTGCTCGGAAAGGGGGATGACGAGAGCTCCCGGGACCGGCTGGGACCTCGCGAGCTCCATAAGCACTTCGTCGGCAGGGGGACAGCTCGAGCAGCCCTCGGACGTGAAGAGCTCGACGAGCACGGGTGTCCTCGCGCCGGAAGTGCTTGGAGCCACTCTCGCGTCACCCCC
This sequence comes from uncultured Acidobacteriota bacterium, assembly GCA_963738945.1. Lineage (GTDB taxonomy): Bacteria > Acidobacteriota > Thermoanaerobaculia > UBA5066 > Gp7-AA6 > DAHUXD01. The sequence continues at coordinate 830,217 of CAVTYD010000003.1, read as the reverse complement.
GCCGATCGCGACGAGCGCCCAGGCCCCCAACGCCAGGGCTGAGAAGGCGGCTGCAAGTTTCATGTCCTACCTCCGTTCTTACCTACGTGCGCGAAGCCCGCGGCGATTCTGGCGCCCGGGAAGCCTTAAACTGACGGCATCCTCGCGACGATGCGTCGCACTGTCGGACTGGCGCACGCCACTTGCTGCATGGGGATGCCGACGACGTACGCAGAAGTGATCAGTTCGCAGCTCTACGGTGCATAACGAGTGAAAACGAAGTCGCGATCTTTCGCAGGTTCGTGGCAGGTGAAGCAGGCCTTGTGCACTGCCTCGGAGGAAGGTATGCCGTCCTTGAAGTCACCGAATCCCCAGCCGCCCGTTGTGGCGTACTTTCCTGAGTCCTTAACCATGACCTGCTGATTCACAGGGGACCCGGCAACGAACGCTTGGACGCGGCCAAAGACCTTGTTGTCCTCTTCCGAGGGGACGCGTTTCCAATGCAGCGCGACGATGATGGCACCGTCGGGGAACGGAAGCGTTCCCTCCCGATACGCCTTTATCGCGATGTCGTTCCCCACCTGGGCGCGCAACTGGTTGAAATCGCCTTCTTCGTGAGTCACCGAGATCAACTTCCAGTCGCGATATGCGGCGGGAAGTTTGACACCGTAGATCGGGGCGGCCGCTTCATCGGCGCGCCCGGCTGCCGAAGGCGTGAAGGCGACACTACCGACCACCGCCGCAATGACGACCAGCACAAAACCGATGCGCTTCATGGTACCTCCTGTTATGCATCACGAGATGCTGCGCGGGCAGTTCTACCTTTCGCGACGATCATGGGCTGACACGAGTTGGCGCCACACTCGACTCCTAGTTGTGCGGCACCTTCGGAGTGGGAACGATGAATTCCACCGCTTCGCTGGCTCCCGGGATCGGTCTGTGCGTTGCGTCGGCCAGTTCGAGACGCACCTGGTGTGGACCCGGTGGCAGTCCGACCAGGACAACCGTTTCTCCGCTCGTGTCGACGATGGGCCACGACTGGCCATCGACGTAGTAGTGCAGGTGTCCAACGCGTGGCGACACGGCGAGGGCCGCGCTCCCGAACACCGGCAGGATACGCAGGTGTTCGGTTCGGTACTGAATGAAGACGCGCCCCAACGCGAGCTGCTCCGGAACGGGCGGATCGACAATCAGCTTCGCTGGCGCTTCATTCGGGACGCCAACCAGCGGTGTCGCGCCTTTGACTTCCTTCGCCGTCTGCGCCGCTGCAGCGCGAGCGAAAAGGGCGATCGCGATGGCGCTCAGGGCTCCGACGCGCCGGTTTGGTCCTCTGACGATGACGAGGGGCGCTGTGGCGTTCATTCAAGACCTCCTGTTGTGAGAATGTGGTTCCGCATGCGCGGCATTGAACTGACGACATCCGAGCTAAACGAATTCCTGTTCATGCGTGATGCGAGACAACCCGATCACCGAGGGGGGCGAATGCGGCCGATCATTGAGCTGCAGATCGGCCATGCCGCCACGCTCAGCGAACGCCTGGAACGAGGGCTCACCTCGAGGCAACTGGTCTCCTTTCCGAATGGTCGAAATGATTTCGACCGAATCCACATCCCCGAACTCGATAGAATTCTCCGATGCGAATCGAGGCCGGACAAACCCAGATCGGGGCGCTGGACGCCACCCAGATCGTGGCGTCGGACGAAGCCCCTTTTGGGGGAGGATGGGCTCAGCGAAGCGCGGCGTCTAAGCTGACGGCCGAACAGTCGGGCGTCGATGGACCACGCCTTGGCGGAGTCGATGTTACGGAGTCGCCGGGCCCCGCCATCTGGGGACGGAGGCGTACCGCGCGCGTTGCGAAGGCACGATCGTGATCTGGGGATAGCGTTTCACGATCGCGGACACCCGGAGAAACGATTTCCTTCTGCGACCTCGTCGCGATTCAAACGACGGTGACGGTGCGGCCGTCGTTCTTCAGGATCTTGTAGACTGCCTCCCGTCCAGATCCGCGCTAAAGACATGTTTACCGGCCTCCTGCAACGACCTTCCCTCTCGGAACATTCGCGGGGTATGAGGGTGGGTAGGGCGGGCTACGGTCGCGGCACTCTCCTCGGCTTTTCGATCTCCGTACTTGCAGCTCTGATCGGCGAGCCGGCACTCGGTCTGGATCGCGAGCGGACCTTAAAGGAGCTCTACCACACCGCCTGGCGCGCCAAGGAAGGTGCGCCGAGCCAGATCAGCGCCCTCGCCCAGACGACGGACGGATATCTGTGGATCGGGTCGGCGCGAGGCTTGTTTCGTTTCGACGGGGTGCAGTTCGAGGAGTACATTCCGCCTCCAGGCGTCTCACTTCCATCGCACAACATCTACGCGTTGACGGCCACGCCGGACGGTGGACTCTGGATTTCCTTCCGGCCCTCGGGGCTGGGCCATTTGGCGAACGGGCGAATGACCGTCTGGACCAAGGCGGAGGAGCTCCCGCATTCGTCGATCTATGAATTGGCGGGTGACCTCGACGGGCGCGTCTGGGCCGGAACGCAGGAAGGGCTGTCGCTGCAGGACGGTTCGCACTGGGTCGACATCGGCAGGGATTGGAACTTCACGCCGGCAAGAATCTGGACTCTGTTTGTGGATCGCACGGGAACGCTCTGGGCTGCCTCGGATCGCGGCATTTCATTTCTGCGACGGGGCGCCCACAAGTTTGAACAGACGGGAGAGCCGCCATCCATCGTGCAGTCGATGGCTCAGGCACTGGACGGCCGATTGTGGATCGCTGGCGAGAGCGGCGCGCGCCCCCTCGGCATCGGAGCTCACCCTCCTGGCGGCTCTCCATCGATCCGCGGAAGATTGTTGTTCGATCGTGACGGCAGCCTCTGGGCCGCCGGTGTCGAGGACGGTGTCCAACGCGTTAGGTACCCCGAGTCGCTCGGTCACCGGAACATCGAAGCGGGCGACGCCGGCCTCGAAACGTTTCTCGAGCGGGACGGGCTGAGCGGGGACTCCGCCATCACCATTCTCGAGGATCGCGAAGGCAACATCTGGGTGGCGACAATCCGAGGACTGGATCGTTTCCGGCTCAGCCCGGTCGTGCCAGTCCCCCTGCCGCCCGGTCATCGGAACCTCACCTTGCTGGGCGGCGAGGACGGAGACATCTGGGTCGGGAGCGCAGCCGATCGGCCCCTCCTGAGGATCCATGGCCGCGAGACGACCGCGGTCAAAGGGATACAGGAGATTTCGAGTGTCTATCGGGATCAACACAGGGTGGTGTGGTGGGCGGGCGTGCGCGGAGTTTGGCGCCAAGAGGGAGAGCGTCTGGACCTGTTCCGCGAGCCCGTTTCAGGGAAACCCGAGTGGATATGGGAAATCTTCCGCAATGGCGTGGGTGAGGGTTTGTGGATTGGACTCGGTGACGAGGGGCTCTTTCAATTCAACGAAGGCGTCTGGACAAAGCCGACACTCGCCGAACTCCCTGACAAGGTTCCGAGTGCGACATACGAAGACCCTTCCGGCCGAATCTGGCTGGGCTATGCGGCGAACCGGGTCAATGTCATCGAGGGCGGGAAGGTGACATCGTTTTCTCCGGAGGACGGCCTGGACATTGGGCGAATCAGGGTCATCCGCGGTCGCGGCTCCGCTCTCTGGTTCGGGGGCGAACTGGGGTTGAGCATGTTCCAGGGCGCGCGGTTCCGCAGGGTCCTCGGCGCTGATGGAAAGGAATTCGGAACGGTCTCCGGGATTGTCGAGAGAGCGGACGGTTCCCTCTGGCTTAACGAGATGCGCGGGATCGTTTTCATCCCGGCGGACGAGGTCCAGAAAGCTGTCCGAGACCCGAATCACGGCGTCGCCTTCCGCGTCTTCGACTTCCTCGACGGGTTGCCTGGCGCTGGTCAAATGAACTGGACGTGCTCGACTGCCATCGAAGCTTCGGACGGGCGGCTCTGGTTCGCGACGGACAACGGGCTCGCGAGGATCGACCCGGAGCGCATCGCGAAGAACAGGATCCCTCCACCCGTCTCAATCCGCTCGGCGCACGCGGACGCCCGAGACTATTCCCCGTCGAACTCGTTGCGACTTCCGCCGGGCACGGCAAATCTGAGGATCGACTACACGGCTCTGAGCCTGTCCATTCCCGAGCGCGTCCGGTTCCGGTATCGACTCGACGGACTCGACGCCGATTGGCGTGACGCCGGGTCGCGCCGCTCCGCCTTCTATACCAATCCGAAGCCCGGCCAGTATCGATTTCGCGTCATCGCGTCCAACGACGACGGCGTCTGGAACGAGACCGGTGCCAGCCTCGATCTCTTCCTCGCGCCTTCGTTCTATCAAACGAACGGCTTTCTCGTGCTGTGTGTCGCCGTGGCGGGCGGCATCACGTGGATGACCTATCGGGTCCACGTGCGGCAGGTGATGGCCCGGATGGACATGAGGTTTCAGGAAAGGCTCTCGGAACGTACGCGAATCGCGGGGGAACTGCACGATACCCTATTACAGGGCTTTCAAGGCCTCATGCTACATTTTCAAAGAGTCCGCGAGCTCCTTCCCGTACGTGCGGATGAGGCCGCACAGACCCTCGATGCCGCCCTCGATCGCGCTGACAAAGCGCTGGCGGAAGGCCGTGACGCGATTCAGGGAATACGCTCCTCCAGCGTCGGGGATCACGATCTGGTACAAGCGATCCAGGCGTGCGGCGAGGAGTTTGCCAAGGACGATTTAGCCCACACCGTGACGTTTCAGGTCGAGGTCGAAGGCTCGAGCCGGGTCCTCCGTCCCTCTTTCCGGGAGGAGCTCTACGGCATTGCCAGGGAAGCTTTGAGGAACGCGTTCTCGCACGCGGACGCGAGACGCATAGAAGTCGCTATCACCTACGGCGACGATGCACTTCACCTCAGAATCCGCGATGACGGCAAGGGCATAGACCCGAGTATCCTCGAGCGTGGCGAGCTCACCAACCATTGGGGCCTGATTGGGATGCGGGAGCGCGCAGGAAGAATTGGCGTGCGGCTCGATATCTGGAGTCGTAAGGGTGCGGGCACGGAAGTCGACGTCAAGGTTCCGAGCAACGTCGTGTACGTCGGGCCGAAGGCGCGATTCGGCCCCTGGTTTTTCCGCGGGAGGGATGGAGCGTGACAAGAAAAAGCGCAACGACGCCCATTCGAATTTTGGCGGTCGACGATCACCCCTTGCTTCGCGAAGGCATCAGCGCACTGGTGAGCAGCCAGCCGGACATGGAGTTGGTCGGCGAAGCGGCAAACGGGCGAGAAGCGCTCGAGCAGTTTCGGAAGTGTCGCCCCGATGTCACCCTAATGGACTTGCAGATGCCGATTCTGAACGGGATCGAGGCAATCGTCGAAATTCGTCGCGAGTTCCCCGAAGCGCGCTTCATCGTCCTGACGACTTACAAGGGGGACGTGAATGTTGTCCGCGCTCTCACGGCGGGCGCTCGGGGCTACCTGCTGAAGAATCTCCTGCGGAAGGATTTGCTCGAAACGATTCGCGCGGTCAACGCGGGTGAGAGGCGAATCCCTCCCGAAGTTGCCGCGGACCTTGCCGACCATGCGACCGACGATGCCCTGACGACCCGTGAGATCCAGGTCTTGCAGTTGATCGCGGGCGGGAGTGCGAACAAGGCGATTGCCTCGCGGCTTACGATTTCGGAAGAGACCGTGAAGGGTCACGTCAAGAACATTCTCTCCAAGCTCAACGCCCAAGACCGCACTCACGCGGTGACGATCGGGCTCCAGCGGGGAATCATTCGTCTCTGACCCCCCGAAAGAGGGGCGCTATCACGCCCCATCCGGGGCTTCGATTGCTTCGGAGATTCCTTACGCTTCGGTGGGAGGGATCGTGCAGCGATTGTTCTCGACTTTTCCTCGAGGCTGGCCAGGAGGAGGCCTTCTCCTTTTGCGGCTCGCATCGGGGGCTTATTGGATCCTCGATGGGATCGGTTTCGCGCGCCCCGCGACTCACGCTGGTCCGCCAATCCCGCAATTGCTCGAGATCCCAGCCGGAGTACTGATCCTCGTCGGTCTTTGGACGCCGTACGCGGGCGTCGGCTTGTCGATTGCCGAGTTCCGATTGGCCCTCGTTCAGCCGAGCCTCATCGACCTTCACGCGATTCTGGCCGTCGTTGGCGTTTCTCTTGCGATGCTCGGACCCGGGGCCTGGTCCATCGACGCCCGATTGTTCGGCCGTCAGCTCATCGACACCGCGCTTCGTTGAGCCCATCCTCCCCCAAAAGGGGCTTCGTCCGACGCCACGATCTGGGTGGCGTCCAGCGCCCCGATCTGGGTTTGTCCACCCTCGGTTGGAGTCGGAGAATTCCGATTCGGTCGAAATGATTTCGACCATTCGAAAGGAGATCAGGATGAAACGTCGAGCAATCACAGGAGCTGTTTCAGCGTTGGCTTTGGTGCTCGGATGCACCGAGGTTCTTGTGGCCCAAACGAGTAGGCCGGCCAATGTCACAAATGTCGTGCTCGTGCACGGCGCATTCGCGGACGGATCTGGATGGGAGGGCGTCTACAAGATCCTTAAGAACGACGGCTACACGGTCACCGTCGTTCAGATCCCGACGAGGTCGCTGAAGGAGGACGTCGCCTTGACGAAGCTGGCTCTTGCCGCGCAGGCCGGCCCCGTGATCCTCGTTGGTCACTCGTACGGCGGAGTCGTCATCACCGAAGCGGGCACCGACCCCAAGGTCGCGGCGCTGGTTTATGTCTCCGCGTTCGCGCCGGACGCCGGCGAGTCGGTCAACGCGCTGATCAAGGATCCACCTCCTGGCGCGCCGGTCGCTCCGATTCTGCCGCCGCAGGACGGCTATATCCTCCTCGATAGAAACAAGTTTGCCGCCTCGTTCGCGGCCGACGTGCGACCGGACACGGCTGCGTTCATGGCGGCTTCGCAGGTCCCCTGGGGCGTTGAAGCGCTCGGTGACACCATCACCGAGCCGGCATGGAAGTCGAAGCCCAGCTGGTGGGTGCTCACGACGGAGGACAAGATCATCCCGCCGGACGCCCAGCGCGCCATGTCCCGTCGCGCCGGCTCGAAGGTGGTCGAAGTCAAGGGCAGCCACGCAAGCTATGTGTCACAGCCACACGCCGTCGCCTCCCTGATCGAAAAAGCGGCTAAGGGCGCGGACTCGGTTGCCTCGAGGTGAGCCTTCGTTCCGGTGTTCGCTGAGCGTGGCGGCATGGCCGATAAGCTCGATGATCTGCCGCGGTCGCCTCGCTCAGCGACTTTTTTTCTCGGTGCGGGGGGTCCGTCTCGACGAATCAGGATGGTAGCGTGATCAGTCGCGAGCTCGACCTTGAGTCCATGGAGCAGGAGCGAGCAATCTGGCCATTACCTCGGGAAGGCAAGCTCATCGTCGACGCCGGAATAGCGGTATCGAGGGAGAAGATCTGATGCAGAAGAACCCGATCACCCTCGAGGGCGCTGCTTTAGCGCAGAACCCGCTGCCGCCCGTGCCTACCACGAAGATCCTGGCGATCTCCCATTTCGTGGGCACGCCCATGACACCCGCCCAGCGCGCCCAGATCATGCCGCATGAAGTGCATGACACGGTGAATGCTTATCTCGCGGGCAAGATAGACCAGTGGTATTTCCGGACCGACGGGAAGGGTGTGGTCTTCATAGTCAACGCAAGCACACCGGAAGAGGCGAGAAACATTTTGGCAAAATTCCCGCTGGGGCAGGCCGGCTTGATGGGCTTTGACTATATCCCATTAGGCCCGCTCAGTCCGCTGCGCATCATCAACGACATGGTGAAGTGATTTGTGGACATCGCGGCGCTCGACGCGCTGGACCTGCTCGTCGTCGTGGACAACGAGAGCGACACGCTATCCAGCGTGGACAAGGGTGTGCCGCAGCTTCCCGAGCTCGGGCGACTGGTCGCGCGTGTTCCGCATCTTGCGCCCAAAGACGGCCATGACTGCGTCGAGCCCTGGGGCCATCTGTGCCTCGCCTGCCACGGCTTCTCGGCGCTGGTCACGGGGCGGCGTGGCTCCGAAGAGCGCTCGGTCCTCTTCGACGTCGGACCCTCCGCCGAGGTCTGGCTGGAGAATGCGCGTCGGCTCGCCGTCCGGCTTGCGTCCATCGAAGCCGTGTGCCTCTCGCACTGGCACACGGACCATAGTGGCGCGCTCCCGGGGGTGGTGGCTGCGATCACTCGGTCTCGCCTCGAAGAAGGACTCCCGCCACCGATCGTCGATTTGCACCCAGACCGGCCCGACCAGCGTGGCACCATGACCCCCGCCGGGACGCTGGTGCTCTTGAGCCCGGAGCCGACGCTCGAGGCGATCGAGAGCGCCGGTGGGCACGTCACGAAGCACGTCGACGCGCACGTGCTTTCGGGCTTCTTCTTCGTCAGTGGCGAGATCGAGCGGGTGACGTCGTATGAGGCGGGGTTCGTCGGGCACCACACGGTGCATGACGGACACATCGTGCCGGACCCCTTGATCCTCGACGAGCGATTCCTCGCGGTGCGCGTGCGCGGCCGCGGCGTCAGTGTGCTCTCTTCGTGCTCGCACGCAGGCGTTGTCAACGCAGGGCTCGGCGCGTTGGACGCGTTCGGGGGCGAGCCGATCGACGTCATCCTCGGCGGCTATCATCTGGCGGGCGAGGGCATGGAGCCGCGGATCGAGCCGACCGTCCAGGACCTCGTCAATCGCGTCAGGCCTCGTGTCGTCGCGCCGGGGCACTGTACCGGCTGGCGTGCCAAAGCGGCGCTCGCGCATACGTTTGCGCCGGGAAGCTATGGACCGAGCGTCGTCGGCTCGCTGTACGCTCTCCGCGCGACGTGACCGGGACGACCGTGCCCATTGCCGTTTGTGGGGTGATCGGGTCCGAGTGCGGGCCTTCGCGCCGGTCTGAAGTAATGTTCGAGGACGAGAGCCGCGACCAATTGGCGTCACCGACGCCCGCGGCGCTTGCGGAGGTACCGATGCAGATACCACCTTCGCGCCGTTTCATTTCTTCTCGGATCTTCCTCATTGGTTGTCTCCTCTCGGCGCTCGTTGGCTGCGGCGGCAAGAAAGTCGTGCCGACCCCGCCCCCGCCGGAGGTCGTCGTGGCCAGCGTCGTACAGCAAGACACGCCCATCTACAGCGAGTGGGTGGCGACGCTCGACGGATTCGTCAATGCTCAGATTCAGCCTCACGTAGCGGGCTACATCGTCAAGCAGGACTACACGGAAGGCTCGATCGTGAAGAAGGGCGACGTTCTCTTCGAGATCGACCCGCGGCCCTTCCAGGCTGCGCTCGATCAAGCGAAGGGGCAGCTCGCGCAGTCCGAGGCGCAGCTCGGCAAGGCCAACCTCGACGTCGAGAGGGACGCGCCCCTCGCGGAGGCCCACGCGATTGCGAGGAGCCAGCTCGACACCGAAGTCCAGGCCAGGTTGGGTGCGCAGGCGCAGGTCGTGGCCGCGAAGGCCAACGTCGAGCAGGCGGCGCTGAATCTCGAGTTCACAAAGGTGACTTCCCTGGTGACGGGGATCGCCGGCATCGCCCAGGTGCAGGTCGGGAACCTCGTCTCCCCGACCTCCGTGCTCACCTCGGTCTCACAAGTCGACCCGATCAAGGCTTTCATCACCGTCGGCGAGCAGGAGTTCCTGGACTTTCATCGCCGCTTTCCGACCGAGGAGAGCGTTCAGGCGCAGCGCCTTCGCATGCCACTACAGCTCATCCTCGCGGACGGGTCCGTGTACGAGCGCACGGGACTGATTTCGTTCGCCGATCGCCAGGTCAATCCCACGACTGGTGCGATCCGGATCGCCGGGATCTTCCCGAACCCCAACTACCTCCTGCGACCCGGCGGGTACGGACGCGTGCGCCTCTCGGCGAAGACGCAGCTCGGTGCGATCCTGGTGCCCCAGCGTGCCGTGACGGAGCTGCAGGGAGCGCATCAGGTCGACGTCGTGGGCAATGACAACAAGGTGAGCATCCGCCAGGTGACGGTCGGCGATCGCGTCGGGAAGAACTGGATCATCACGGAGGGTCTCAAGCCCGGCGAGCGCGTCATTGTCGAGGGACTGCTGAAGGTACGCGACGGGGTCTCCGTGCGGCCGATTTCCGCACCGGCCGACGCGGGCGGCTAGCCATGTCGAAATTCTTTATCAACCGGCCGATCGTCGCGATCGTGATCTCGATCCTGACGGTGATCGCCGGCGTCATCACGCTCATTCAGCTTCCCGTCTCGCTGTTTCCCCAGATCGCGCCCCCCGAGATCCAGATCCAGACGACCTTCGTGGGCGCCGATGCGCAGACGGTCGAAGCGGCCGTCGCGACACCCATCGAACAGCAGATGAGTGGCGTCGACAATACGAACTACATGTACTCCGTCAACTCCTCGACCGGCGAGCTTCGCCTGATCGTCGACTTCGACGTGAAGACGGACCCGAATACGGATCTGATCCTGGCCCAGCTGCGCGAATCCCAGGCCGCCTCCCAGCTGCCCGTCGACGTCACGAATTACGGCGTGACCCTGCAGAAGACGACGACGGCGCCGCTGATGCTGATCAGCCTGTTCTCGCCGACCGGCGCCTACGATTCGCAGTTCCTGGCGAACTACGCCTACATCAATCTCAACGACCAGCTCACGCGCATTCCCGGGGTCGGGAGCGTTCAGGTGTTCGGCGCCGGCCAGTACGCCATGCGACTCTGGGTCCGCCCGGACCAGCTCGCAAAGCTCTCGATCACGGTCCCGGAGATCATCTCCGCAATCCAGTCGCAGAACACGGTCAATCCCGCCGGGCTGATCGGCGGCGAGCCCGTGCCGAAGGGGCAGGAGTTCACCTACTCGGTGCGGGCCCAGGGCCGCCTGACGACGCCCGAGCAGTTCGGCGAGATCGTCGTACGCGAGACGGAGGACGGCGGCACCGTTCGCATCCGGGACGTCGCGAGAGTCGAGCTCGGGGCGCAGACCTACTCGATCGTCGGCCACCTCAACGGAAAGCCGAGCGCGATCATCGGGGTCTACCAGCTCCCGGGCTCGAACGCCGTGCAGGCGGCCGACGGGGTCAAGCGGCTGCTCGCTGAACAGCGAGCCCGGCTCCCGAAGGGCGTCGACTACACGATCTCCCTGGACACGACCCGCGCCGTCACGGAGGGAATCAAGGAGATCGTCGAGACGCTCCTGATCGCGATCGGCCTCGTGATTCTGGTCGTCTACCTCTTCCTCCAGGGGTGGCGCGCGACGCTCATTCCGCTCCTGGCGGTTCCGGTCTCGCTCATCGGGACCTTCGCCCTCTTCCCGGTGTTCGGCTTCTCGATCAACACGCTGTCGCTGTTCGGCCTGGTTCTGGCCATCGGGCTCGTCGTCGACGACGCGATCGTGGTGGTCGAGGCCGTCGAACACCACATCGACGAGGGCATGGCGCCGAAGGAGGCGACGTTCAAGGCGATGGAAGAGATCTCGGGGCCGGTCGTGGGCATCGCGCTCGTGCTCTCCGCGGTGTTCATCCCCACGGCGGCCATCCCCGGGATCACCGGTCGCCTCTATCAGCAATTCGCGCTGACGATCGCCATCTCGGTTGCCCTCTCCGCCTTCAACGCCCTGACGCTGAGCCCGGCGCTCGCGGCCTTGCTCCTGCGCCCGCGCCAGCCGAGCCGGGGACTGCTCCGCCGGTTCTTCGACGGATTCAACCGGATCTTCGAACGCGGCCGGGACGCATATGTCCGCGTCGCCGGCAGCACTCATCCGCAAAAGCGCCATCGCCCTCATCGCGCTCGTCGCGTGCGCGCTCCTGGCCGGTTTCTTCGGGAGCCGTCTGCCCTCGAGCTTCCTGCCGGACGAGGACCAGGGATACATCTACCTGAACCTCCAACTTCCGAGCGCGGCTTCCCTGCAGCGGACCGTGGCTGCCGCCGGCCGGATCGAGGAGATGCTCGCGAAGACCCCGGGAGTGAAGTCGACGGCCAGCGTGATCGGCTTCAGCCTCCTGAGCCTCACGCGGTCGACCTACAACGCCTTCTTCTTCGTCACGCTCAAGGAGTGGAAGAAGCGGACGAAGAAGGAGGAGCAGTACCAGTTCATTCGCCAGAGCCTGAATCGTCAGCTCGCGGCACTGCCGGAAGGCGTCGCGTTCTCGTTCCCGCCCCCGGCGATTCCCGGCGTCGGCACCTCCGGCGGCTTCACCTTCGTGCTCGAGGACCGATCCGGACAGGACATCGAGTTCCTGGCGCAGAACGTCGACAAGTTCCTCGCGGCCGCCCGGAAGCGCCCGGAGCTCGCCACGGTCAACACCACGTTCCTGCCGCGCGTCCCGCAGCAGTTCGTCGACGTGGATCGAGACAAGGTCCTCAAGCAGGGCGTCGACATCCATGCGACGTCTATCGAACGATCCAGGCGTTCATGGGCGGCACGTTCGTCAACTACTTCAATCGATTCGGCCGCCAGTGGCAGGTGTATGTCGAGGCCGAGGGCGAGTACCGCAGCCGCGCCGAGAACGTCGGCCAGTTCTACGTGCGGAACCGGAACGGCGAGATGGTGCCGCTGTCGTCCCTGACGACCATCAAGTCGCGTGTCGGCCCCGAGTTCACGATGCGCTACAACCTTTATCGATCGGCGCAGATCATCGGCGCCGCTGCGCCCGGTTACAGCTCGACGCAGGCGACGGCGGCGCTCGAGAAGGTCTTCGCCGAAACCATGCCGCCCGAGATGGGCTACGACTACCTGGGCATGTCGTTCCAGGAGAAGAAGGCCCAGCAGGGCGTCCCGCCTGCCGTGGTCTTCGGCTTCTCCCTGCTCGTCGTCTTCCTGATTCTGGCCGCGCTCTACGAGAGCTGGACGCTGCCCTTCAGCGTGTTGCTCAGCACCCCCGTCGCCGTGTTCGGAGCCTTCATGGTCCTCTGGCTCCGCCGGACCGTGCTCCTCCTGATCGAGCCCCCCTACCTCGTGCAGATCGAGACCGACGTGTATTCGCAGATCGGGCTGGTCATGCTGATCGGGCTGGCGGCCAAGAACGCCATCCTGATCGTCGAGTTCGCGAAGGACGCTTACGAAAGCGGCCAGGAGCTGACGGAGGCCGCGCTCGCCGGCGCGCGCCTGCGCCTGAGACCGATCCTGATGACCTCCTTTGCCTTCATCCTGGGATGCGTGCCGCTCTGGACCGCCAGCGGCGCCGGCTCCGTCGCGCGCCGGATCATGGGAACGACGGTCATCGGCGGCATGCTCGCGGCGACGCTCCTCGCGATCTTCCTCATTCCCGTGCTGTTCGTCACGCTCGAACGGCTGTCGAAGCGCCGGGGCGGAGTCACGGCCGCGCCCGCTGCCTCGCTCTCGCCGGCCTCGGGAGAAGACCGATGACTCCCGCGCGAGGAGTCGCGGCCGCCGGCCTGCTTGCCCTCTGGTGTTACGGCTGCACGGTCGGACCCGATTACAAGAAGCCCGCCTCGGCGGTGCCGACGGAATACCGCGGTCTCCCACCCGCGCAGGCCGCGCAGGCTGAGGCGGCCTCGTTCGGCGATGAGGTTTGGTGGGACGCGTTCCAGGACGAGGTCCTCCGTGGCCTCATCCGCACGGCCCTCAACCAGAACTACGACGTGCGCATCGCGGCGGCGCGCATTCTGGAAGCGGGGTCGGCGCTCGGCATCACGCAGGCGGACCAGGTGCCCTCGCTCGCCGCCAACGCGTCAGGCGATAAAGCGCAGCTCGCCGACTCGCACCTCGGTCCCGGATTCAAGGCGAGCACGCTGCAGGTCGGGCTGTCGTTCGCCTGGGAGCTCGACTTCTGGGGCAAGTTCCGGCGCGCCACCGAATCGGCCCGCGCCAACCTGCTCGCCCAGGAGTGGGCGCGGCGCCAGGTCATCACCTCTCTCGTCAGCGACGTCGCGGACGCGTACTTCGCGCTGCGCGAGCTCGACCTCGAGCTCGAAATCTCGCGCGAAACCCTGGCCTCGCGGACGGACTCACTTCGCCTGACGCAGCTGCTCGAGGCGCGCGGCGCTACCTCGCTGCTCGACGTCCGCCAGGCGGAGCAGCTCGTCTTTGGCGCCGGAGCGGCCATCCCGGATCTCGAGGCCCGCATCGAGCAGCAGGAGAACTTCATCAGCATTCTGCTGGGAGAGAACCCGCGTCCGATCACGCGCGGCCGGAAGCTGACCGACCAGCCGCACCCGCTCGAGGTTCCGGCGGGACTCCCGTCGTCGCTCCTCGAGCGGCGGCCGGACATTCGGCAGGCCGAGCAGGAACTGATCGCCGTCAACGCGCAGATCGGGGTCGCCAAAGCCAACTACTTTCCCCAGATTTCCTTGACCGCTTCGGGCGGTTACGAGAGCGCTGCCTTGAAGTCTCTCTTCACCGGACCCGCGGGGTTCTGGACTCTCGGTGCGAGCCTGCTTCAGCCGGTCTTCGAGGGCGGCAGGATCCGAAGCGAAGTCCGGCTCGCTGAGGCCAGGACGAACGAGGCGCTGTGGACCTACCTGAAGTCGGTGCAGGGGGCGTTTCGAGACGTTGCGGATGCGCTCGTCGGTTACCGGATGAGTCAGGAGTTCCGGGCCCAGCTGGAGCAATTGTCCAACTCGGCCGGAGAGGCCTCCCAGCTCTCGAACATGAGATACAAGGGTGGCGCGACGAGCTACCTCGAGGTTCTCGACAGCGATACGCGATACTTCGCCGCTCAAATATCCCTCGCCCAGGCGTACCTTCGCGAACTCGAATCCTTCGTTCAGATCTATCGAGCGCTCGGCGGAGGCTGGCAGGTCCCGCAGGACGAAAGCGGGAGCGGCGGCGAGGGAAGTCGCGACGGAACCTCACAACCGCCCGGGTCACGATAGGCTGGAGCGACAGGCGATGACGCGCTTCGATTACGACGTCGTGATCGTCGGCTCCGGCTTTGGCGGGAGCGTGGCCGCTCTCCGTGCCGCGGAGAAGGGTTACCGGGTTGGCGTTATGGAAGCCGGGAAGCGCTGGAAGGACGAAGAGATTCCGAAAACCCCGTGGAACCTGCCGAGCTTCCTGTGGTTCCCGGCGGCCGAGTTGTACGGGATCAGCGGATGGAGTATCTCGTTGACGTGCTCATCCTCTCCGGCGCCGGCGTGGGCGGCGGCTCGCACGTCTATGGCAATCGTGCGGGTTGGCCGTTCTGGAGCTTTCCTTCTGGAAGAGCGCGAAGTGGATCCGTTCATTCGAGTTCCTCGACGTCGACGCGCCGGACTTCTGGGAAGCCAACGGTTATCATCTGCACGCCGACGTGGAAGGACGAGCGCTACTCCGACCAGGAAACCGACGCGATGCAGCGCATGCGCTCCGAGGCGGCCCGCCGGTTGTGACGGCAATTGACTCAATTGGAGCAGACGATGTAATCGAGGTGGATCGATAAAGAAGGAGACGACCATGATTGTGTCCGGCGTTTCGGGCCACCGGTTGGATCGGAGACGTCTGCTGAGCCTCGGTGTGACTTCCGCCTTCGCCGCGTCGCTACCCGACGCCATTTTGGATGCCCAAGCCACGGCGCGGAGTTGCCTCCCTGACATCCCGAAGAACCACGCGCCGTCCAATGGGGGAGCCTGCCCCTACCCGATCCCTTGGCTCGACAAGAACGGCAACCACAATCAAAGTCCCGCGCCGAACGTGGAGCTCTCGAGCATCTATCACTTCAAGGGAAAACTGGCGCGCTGCAACGGCTTTCACGGGACGGGTACGGACAACGACGGCAACCGTCTGGCATGGGGCACGCCGACGACGGACTTCAGCTATATGGCCGGCGAATACTGGGCGGCGCGGCAACCCCATCAAGCCGTTTTCGCGCACACTTGATTCACGGTGTTCAAGGGGCCGGCGGTCCCCGCAAACCAGTTTCACGATTTCCATTCACCGATTTCGCCCGAGGGACTCTATTGGGTCAGCCCGGTAGCCTCCGACGGGCTGACGTTCAGTGCCGACGGTAAGACTGCCACGCTCCAAATGGCCAACGTCCCGATCATCGACCAGCCGCGTTGGCCCGCGATGGATGCGGAGAGCACTCCGGCGTTCATGGATTTTAAGCTGGTCTTCAAGTCCGGCGAAGAACCCGTCCGATTCGAAGACCCGATGCGGCAGTACCGGTTCGAAGGCCTCAAGGCGAGTGCGCAACTCGAAGCGACGTTTCGGGTACCCTCAACTAACTTCAGCTTCAAGACCGATCCGCTGGAGACGTCGACGGCGGACTTCGCCGTCATGGGTAGCGAAGTCAACGGGAAGTACTACGACGTAGGGAAAAGCTGAGGGTTCGGCTATGGCTGTTGTTCACGAGTTCGACCGCGTTCGGACCGCCGAGATACCCCAGCCCCAGTCGGATCGTCCTGGCGATCGCAACCGGGTCGACTCGCTCGAGCACTATTTTCGAAGCCCGCCAGGCGGCTGTGCGCTGCTCGTCTGACGCTCGTGGATTACCGGTTACCGCACGATCAGACGAGGTGGATTGGGTTTCGGAGGTTGATTTGGTCGGGATGCCGGGATTCGATCTCGGTAAGACGACCTGCCTCCACCTGAATCCATCGCAAAAACCTCAGCAATCCGGCCCAAACAGGATTGGGTGGTGGCTCCAAGAGGCAGAACGGGCCCCCCAAAACAGAAGGTTGCCCGGTCGTCATTCGGGCCCCGGGGGCCCGCCCTGCGGTGAGCGTCTCTTAACGCGGACCTCACACCCGGACCGGATAGTCCCCGCCCGTCTTGTCGCGCCCGAAACGGAAGTGTCAGGGAGGCGAGAACTGAATCAAAGAGCGTGGTGGTCACTGGGAGCCGCGGTTGCGGTTACTCTCCTTGCTTCCTGCCTCATGCGTGGAGAGTCCCCGGCGTCGTCGACGACGCCGGTCAAGAACGTCGTCGTCATCTTTCAGGAAAATGTCTCGTTCGATCATTACTTCGCCACGTATCCCGTCGCCGAGAATCGCGCTGGCGAGCCGGCGTTTCACGCCTCGAATGAGACGCCAGCCGTCAACGGCTTGTCGAACGCGCTTCGCGAACGAAACCCCAATTCGTTCCCGCCGTTCCGGCTGAGCCGATCGGAGGCCGCCACGTGCGACCAGGACCACGACTACACCGCCGAACAGCAGGCCTACCATCGCGGCCTGGTGGACCGTTTCGTTGAATTCACCGGAAACGGCGACGCTCCCTGCGCGGCGAAGACGGTCATGGCCTACTTCGACGGCAACACGGTCACCGCGATCTGGAACTATGCCCAGGTCTACGCGATGAGCGACAACTTCTTCGGCGCGACTTTCGGACCCTCGGCGCCGGGACACTTGAACCTGATATCGGGCCAGACACATGGGATCAAGGTCTCGGAGCGCTCGGTCTCGGCCGAAGAGGTCGCGGCGGGCTCCGGAACGGTGATCGGGGATCCGGATCCGTATTACGACGATTGCCGCAGCGAACCGGCGGTGGGGATGTCGGGCCGCAACATCGGCGACCTGCTGAACGAAAGAGGGGTGACCTGGGGATGGTTTCAGGGCGGATTTCGTCCGACCACGAAGGGCCTTCGCGGCAACGCGATCTGCGGGGCTCACCACAAGGGCAGCGACGGCTATCCCGTCGCGGATTACATCCCGCACCACGAGCCATTCCAGTTCTATGCCTCCACCTCGAACCCCCAACACCTGCCTCCCTCAGCAACCGAGATGATCGGCCAGACGGATCAGGCGAACCATCAGTACGACCTGACGGATTTCTGGGCGGCGGCGGACGCTGGTCGTTTGCCCGCCGTGAGCTTTCTCAAGGCCCCCGCCTATCAGAATGGACACGCCGGATATTCGGACCCGGTCGCGGAACAGGCGTTTCTGGTGACGACGATCAACCGGCTTCAGCAGCTACCGGAGTGGTCGGGAATGGCGATTTTCCTGACCTGGGACGACTCGGACGGTTGGTACGACCACGTCATGCCGCCGATCGTCAGCACCTCGAGCACGCTGGCGGACGCACTGACTGGCCCCTCCGTCGTCGGGACTGTCCCGTCCGGAGATTGCGGAGTGCCCAAGCCGGGCGCGTATCAGGGACGCTGCGGCTATGGGCCGCGCCTTCCCCTACTCGTCATTTCCCCGCTTGCCAGGTCCAATTTCGTCGACCACTCCGTCACCGACACGACCTCGATTCTTCGGTTCATCGAGGACAACTGGAACCTCGGCCGGATCGGCGACCAGTCGTTCGACTCCCTCTCGGGCACTTTGCTCACGATGTTCGACTTCTCCGCGCGCCGCAGCCCTCGGGTCATCCTCGAGCCGTCGACGGGCGAGCCGGTCCCTTCTCCATCGCCTTCGGCCTTGCGCTTGCGGCTGAAGCGTGACCCGCTCGCCGACAAGGAGTCGTCACATGGCCGATAACGGATCGATCCTCGTCACCGGGGCAGCCGGTCAACTCGGGGCGGTCGGGCGAACCGTGACCGGCCTGCTCCTCGAGCGCGGGCTTCCGGTTCGCGCCATGGTCCGCCGCGAGGACGACCGGGCGGCGGCCTTGCGGGCCGCCGGCGCCGAGGTGGTGGTCGGAGACCTGCTCGAACCGGCCGACGTCTATCGGGTCGTCAGCGGCTGTCGGCGGGTCTACTTCGGCATGTCCGTGTCCGCCGGGTACCTGGAGGCGACCGTGACCATGGCGGCGGTCGCCCGGGAAGTCGGGGTGGACGCCCTGGTCAACATGTCCCAGATGACCGTCTCCCAGATGAGCATCCAGAACACCACCCCGAGCCCTCAGCAGCGGCAGCACTGGCTCAGCGAGCAGGCGCTCGCGTGGTCCGGCCTGCCGGTCGTCACCATCCGGCCGACGGTCTTCCTGGAGGGCTTCTTCCTCCCCCTCACCGGTCCGAGCGTCCGCGACCGAGGCCGCATCGAACTGCCGTTCGGGCGGGGCAAGACCTCTCCGGTCGCCACGGCGGATGTCGCTCGGGTCGTCGCTGCCGTCCTCGCCGACCCTGGGCCGCACCTGGGCCGGATCTACGAACTCACCGGTCCGCGGTCGCAGGACATGCACGGGGTCGCCCGGGAGTACTCGGACGCGCTGAACCGCGAGGTCACGTACTCTGACATCCCCCCCGAGGATTGGGAACGGGAGCTGAAAAAGGCGGGGTTGCCGGAGCACCTGACCCAGCATCTGGTGACGATGGCCGAGTTGAACCGGGCGGGTCGGTATGACCGGATGGCGGACGGCGTGGAGCGGGTGACCGGCCGGCCGGCGATGAGCGTCCGGGAATTTGTGTCGCTTCACGCGGATGAGTTCGGCGGTCGTCGACCGTAGCGTTGCTTCGAGACTCAGAGGCATAGCTACGCCGTTGCGGCCTTCTCGATGAGGGCGGCAACGGCGGTCGGCTGAGAGACGTAGATCGAGTGGCTGCCTCCGACCTCGGTGACCGTGGCGCCCGCTCGCTTCGCCATCAGGCGCTGTGCAGCAATGGGGATCATCTGATCGTGGGTCACGAGCAGGTACCAACTCGGCTTCGACTTCCATGCCGGCTTGGTGTTCGCGCCGCTCAGCGCCTCCACGCCCCACGGAACCTGCGAATCGGCCATGAAGGCGGCCTTTTCTCGCTCAACGTCCGCCGCAAACGAGGCAGGGAACTTCGCCCTATCGAGGAACAGGAAACCATCCTGAGGCGGCAGAATCGGCGGTACGGGCGCTCCCGGAGGCGGATCCTTGATCAACGTGGCCACCGATTCGCCCAGGTCCGGAGCAAATGCGGTGATGTAAACGAGTCCAACGACTTTCGGATCGTTGCCGGCCTCGGTGATGACCGCGCAACCGTAGGAGTGCCCGACGAGGATCACGGGTTTCTTCTGGTTGGCGATCACGGCCCGGGTCGTGGCGACGTCGTCATCCAGTGACTTCGTCGCGTTCTGGACCACGGCAACTTGATAGCCCTTCTTCCGCAGAATCCCGTAGACGCCTTCCCACCCCGAACCGTCGACGAAGCCGCCGTGCACGAGAACCACGGACTTGGTTGCATCAGACATTTCAGTGCCCCTCCGCCGCGGGATCCTAGTTCAATCCCGTTCCCAGGACAGGGGTACCGTCTTCACACCGCCTTGAGATACTGCCTTCATCTCAAACATGGAGGTGGGTCGGAGTGAGGTATTGGCTCGTTGAAGCATCGGATCGCCACGGAGCGCAATGGGGGTTTCTTGTCGAATCCGAACACAAACCCGTCGAGGCATTCGTCGCCGGCAGGATGAAGTCTCTCGGCCGCGTCATCGAGATCTCGGGTCAGACCGTCGAGGTTTCCAGGATCGACCTTTCGACTCTGATCGTGCGGAGAGAGGCGACAGCGCGCACACACCGCGGCGTCAGGCGGTACAGCCTGGAGGGGGACAAAGTTGGCTGAACTCGTGCCGGGCCCTTCCCGCCCGAGGGCGGTCGTTTCCTCTGTCTACACTTTCGTGGAGGCCGTGGGGCGCAGCAACCGCGCCAGCGACACCCACTGGTTTCTGGTTCCGGCAGTCCGCCACCTGGCGGCGGACCTCATCCGGTCACTGATCGGGATCCGGGCCACCCTGACCACATACGACGGCCGTGAGCAGGTCCGCGCAGAGGTACTCGACCCGGAAACGATCATCGCGCACGGCGAGCTCGATGCCAGTCTGATCCGAGAGGACGAGAACTCCTTCTACCTGCCAAGCGGCGCCAGAATCTTCAGCGACAGGTAGGACCCGCCCTGTTCTCGCCGTCCGTTAGTCTCCGGCAGCGCCAGCGAGGGTCTCGACGACGGCAATGTTCTGAACGAGTTCCGGCGGTAGCCTGTGGCGCTGCGCCAGGGATCCGAGCTGTTGTAGGAGAGAAAGACGCCTCCGCGTTCATCCTCGGAGACCAGGATCTTGAGGGAGAGATCGATCGCAATTCCGGGCGAGGCCAACATGTGCGGTGTCCCGGCCCTGGGGTTGCCGAAGATCAGCAGCTTGGTATTCGGCATCTTCAACCCGGCCGTTCGGCTTCGCCGCTGTGATCGACGACCGCGAAGAGCACGACACCCGTTTTCTGCGATAGCCTCTCGAGCCGACTCACCGTTTCGTCCACCGAGTAGCGGCTCGGCTTCAGCGAGATTCCGTTGGTTGCCGCGGCCTCCATACGTCCCTCCTCGATCGTTCCGGATTCCCGCCGGAGCGCCTCGGACCGTCAAAAGGTAGATGGCCATTGCGAGGCCGACCAGGGCCAGGATCACGGCGACGATGATGTTGGCAGCCACCGAGCCGGGGCGCGGAATCTCGCCACGGTCGAGCTGTTGCACGAGCTCGCGATGACGCCACGCGGCGATCAGGTTGGCAGCGACTCCGATCACGATCAATGTGGTGCCGAACCACACCGACATGCCGGAGGAGTGTGCCTCCGTCGTCGGCGGAGCCGCCTGCATCTCGCGGAGGAACAGCCCGAACCGGGCGACGACGAATCCGAACCCCATGAGGGCGAGGCCCGTGCGGATCCACGCCAGGAACGTCCGCTCGAGTGCAAGGTAGTCCGGGAACTCGTCCTTATCGGCCATGGTTCTCACCTGTCGTAAGGATCGCCCACTCGGAGAATCGGCCGAGCGGCGAGCGGGAGGCACTCTGGCAGTGGACGTCCCTGTGGATTAGGGTTACGGCCGACGTTCATATCATCGCAGTTCGCGGACCAAATACTGCAGCGGAGGACATGATGTCACGTGAATCGAGAATGCTCGCGGGAATCCTTCTCGTCGTTCTTCCCTCCGTGATGTACGGCGGACTATCGCTTCTCAGGTTCCTGGTGGGAAATGCGCCCGGGTACGCGGACAATCCCCTCCGACACGACCTATGGCGTGCCGGCCACGCGCACGCCGGCGTCTATCTCGTTTTATCCCTCGTGATGCTCCGATATGTCGATGAGGCGATGCTGTCGCCCTATTGGAGATGGATTGCTCGGAGCGGTGCACCCATCGCCGCAGTTCTCATTCCGGCTGCGTTCTTTCTTTCCGTCGCCTCACCGGGAGCGAAGGAGCCGAACGGCTTGATGAACCTCGCATATGTTGGCGGCCCCTTTCTTGCTGCCGCAGTCTTCACTCTCGGCGTAGGTCTAATGCGGGCCGCGCGGCGGATGGAGCGGTGAGACCTGCTACCGCTGCCGTCCGGATGACGAGCTCTCGACCGCATACCCGCTCGACCCTCTTGTGAGAATGAGGCGCCGCGCCAAGCGAACTGCGCGATTGATTCCTTCAATCTTCGTCCCGGTCGCGAACGTGCGTGCCCCCGACGACTTCCACGTGCGAACCGTCGTACTGGAAGATAAGGGAGTGCCCGCGAGCGCAGACGGCGACCCCGGTGTGGCCCGGCTCCGGATTGCCGGGAAGATCGATCCGGGCTCGATCCCGACACACCGGGCAGCGGAGAGGCCATTCCTTCCGTGTCGTCTCGGCGATGGTCGGAGGCCTCGTAGGGCGTTGGACGCTACGCTGCCAGCGTTAACGCGCTTTGAAGCGCCCGTCGAATCGGGCTGTTGAGCCGCGATGTCAATCTAGCCCGAGACTCAAGACAGCGGTATATCTGGACGTCGTTCCGTGCGGTGCCTCGGGCTGGGCGATTCGGGTAGGCGTAACGGCGTTCGCGAGCGGCCTTAACGCGCCAGCCGTAGGTTTCCCAACCAGGAGGCTCCCACCTCATGACGAGTCCGCACTCTGTATTGATTCCGTGCCGTGTCTGCTACACGACGACGACCATTCTCGGGACCAGCCGCCGCCTACCCGACGCCTGTGGCCGATGCGGCGCCCGTTACAACCCGGCAACGGCCAGCTTCGGTGCACCGCGGCCGTTGGCAACGAACGCGGGTCCGAGACGGCGCCCGGCGTCCCGTCTCCTCATGTAGCCTACGGGAAATCCCGCGCAGTTCCTTCACGCCGCCTTCCAACGGTCATCAGAGACTCGGGCCGTGCACCACCCGTGGAAGTGCCGAAACGGCCACGAGAACGACACCGACATCCCCGAGGATGCCCGCTCCGGTCCCCGGCGCCGACTCGTCCTGAAGTGCCCTGTGCCCGGATGCACCGCTCGGTCGTGGATCTTCGTGGGCTCGTCGCCGGGCTCGATCAGTACGCCGAAGAAGGCTCGTCACTGATGCGGGCCGATGAGTCATGGAAGGCGACCCGCCGGCCGGGTGTCCGCTCGAACCGCCTTCACAGCGCGATCGTAGCCTCACCCGCGGGAGGGGGGCTCATGGAAAGCTCTCGCTTCGTCTTCACGCTCTGCCGGATCTGCAAGGCTTGCACGACGAGCCTCGAGAATCGTCGCCGTCCCGCTATCTGTGCGCGATGCCGCGCGCCCTACGACCCCGCCTCCGCGTCTTTCGGTCCGATCGAGGCCCCCTCGCCGCGTTCCTCGGGCCCCGTAAACCGGGAAGCCTGACTCCTCCAGGCAGGGGGCCCTTTTTTCCGTAAGTCGCTCCGATACCGGAGATTTTCAGGGTTCAAACGAGCGGATCGTGGCGAAGCCTCCTGAGTGGGTCAGGCCTTGATGAACGCGAGCAGCTCCTCGTTGACCCTGTCCTTCAAGGTGGTGCACATGCCGTGCGGGGCCCCCTTGTAGACGACGAGCCTGGCGTCCTTGATGATCTTCGACGACAGGGCCCCGGAGTCTGCGAACGGCACGATTTGGTCGTCGTCGCCGTGGAGGACGAGCGTCGGCACGTCGAACTTCTTCAAGTCTTCCGTCAGGTCCGTCTCCGAGAATGCCTTGATGCAGAAATAGGACCCCGGGAAGCCGCACATCATGCTCTGGAGCCAGAACGACTCCCGCACACCGTCCGACACCTTCGCCCCCGGGCGGTTGTAGCTATAGAACGGCAGGCTGAGGTCCTTCCAGAACTGCGAGCGGTCGGCCTGGACGGAGGACCGAAGCTGGTCGAAAACTTCGATCGGCGTGCCGCCGGGATTGGCCGCCGACTTCAGCATGACCGGCGGAATCGCGCCGATGAGCACGGCCTTCGCCACACGCTTCGTTCCGTGCCGGCCGATGTAGCGGGCGACCTCGCCGCCGCCCGTCGAATGGCCGACATGGATCGCGTTCTTCAGGTCGAGATGCTCGACGAGCTCCGCCATGTCGTCGGCGTAATGGTCCAGGTCGTTGCCCTCCCACGGCTGGCTCGACCGCCCGTGTCCCCGTCGATCGTGGGCGATGCACCGGTAACCTCTCGAGGCCAGGAAGAACATCTGGTCCTCGAAGGCGTCCGAGGAGAGCGGCCAGCCGTGGCTGAAGACCACGGGCTGGCCCTTTCCCCAGTCCTTGTAATAGATCTCCGTACCGTCCCTGGTCGTGATGAAGGTCATGGTCTTCTCTCCCTCCCTGCAATGCCTGTCGCGCGGTCCCCACTCCTCGTCTGCCACTTATCACACGCTCGCAAAGACGAGTCGAACGAAGAAGAGCGGATCGATGACGGAAACACCCCGCTTGGCATCGAGCGCGGCGCTCGGTCTCGCCGCGACAACTTCGTCCTGGGACTTCTCTTCTCGTTTGAGCGGGGATGAGCCGCCGGCAGTCCGGCATCGAACTTGAGCCCCTCGTCAGACGCGGGGAACCAGAGCCGTCGGAGTGCGCCGTGAGCTCAGGCCAGGGGCTGAAACGCCGGTCGCGGATCGACCACGCAGCGAGATCTCACTTTGGAATCCCCGGCCGAGCAGCAGGTCGGCCCCGTCCCCCTCCACTTCCAATCCCGGTCTTCTCCGGTCGATTTATCTTGGTGTAAGCTCGCGCGTCCAGGCGGAAGGGGTCATCACGTGGCCCAATTCTTGGTCAATCGGGTGGTTTTGCGTGCACCAGCCTCCGTCTGTCCAGATCGCTCCGTCTCGCAGGTAAACGCCTCTTCGACTCGCAGCGAAGCGGAGCGACGGGGGAGGCGATGAGCACGTCTCCGGAAGCGCGTGATTCGCTGTCCACGCCCATCCTGGACGGCGAGAAGCGGCTCCTGGAGATGGTCGCATCCGGATGTCCGCTTCGAGACGTTCTCGAGACGATGTGCGGCCTGGTGGACGCGATCGTCAGCGACAGCTCGTGTTCGATTCTGCTGATTGACTCGAATCGAACCTTTCGACATGGGGCCGGCCCCTCACTCCCGCCCGGCTACGAGGACGCGGTACGCGGCGCCGAAGTCGCCTGCGAGGCGGGGCCGTGCGGCACCGCGGCCTCGTTGAAGCAGCAGGTGATCGTGCCCGACCTCGGTTCGGACCCGCGATGGGGCGGGGCCGGGTGGAGGACTCTGGTGCTGCAACATGGTTTCAGGTCGGTGTGTTCCACGGCGATCGTCTCGTCGACCGGCGACGTCCTGGGAACCTTCGCCATCTACCGACGCGAGCCGCAGCCCCCGAGCCGCCTGCTGAACGATCTCATCGCCCGGTTTACCCACGTCGCCAGCATCGCGATCGAGCGCTCGATCACCGAGAGCGCGCTTCAGGAGCGCGAGCGCGAGTCTCGTATGGTCGTGGACACCATTCCGGGCATGGTCAGCACCTTTTCGGCGTCCGGCGAGATCGAAATCATGAGCCACCGGATGCTCGAGTACTTCGGCAAGTCGCTGGATGAGTTGAGGCACTGGGAGGAGGACGCGGTCATTCACCCCGAGGACCTCCCGCGCGTCACTCCATTGTTCGCGAAGGCGCTCGCGTCAGGAGAGCCGCTCGAGTACGAGGCGCGTCTTCGCCGCTTCGACGCGGTGTATCGATGGTTTCAGGTTCGCGCCTTTCCGGCGCGTGACAGCACCGGGCGTGTTGTTCGTTGGTACACACTGATCACCGATATCGACGACCTGAAACGCGCCGAGGACGCGCTCCGCGCGAGCGAGCAGACCCTCAAGCTGATCGTCGACACGATTCCCGCGCTCGCCTGGTCGGCACAGCCGGATGGGAGCGCGGAGTTCTTCAACCGGCACTACCTGGACTTCACGGGCTTTTCTGCAGAAGCGGCAAGCGGCTGGGGCTGGACGGCGGGAGTCCATCCCGAGGATTTGAGCCAGGTGTCGGCGACCTGGCAGCGCATCATGGTTTCTCAGACCGCGGGAGAGGCTGAAGCTCGACTGCGCCGGTACGACGGGTGCTATCGCTGGTTTCTCCTCCGAGCGAGCCCACTGCGCGACGAGACGGGCACACTCGTCAGATGGTACGGGGTCAACACGGACATCGAAGATCGCAAGCGGGCAGAAGCAGAGCTGAGAGATCTGAAAGATCAGCTGCATCGCGAGAACCTGGTGCTGCGGGACGAGGTGGACCGGACCTCGATGTTCGAGGAGATCGTCGGGACTTCGTCCGCGCTCCAGCCGGTGCTCACTCGCCTGGCGAAGGTCGCCCCAACCGACTCAACGGTACTCGTGACCGGCGAGACCGGCACCGGAAAAGAGCTCGTCGCGCGCGCGATCCATCGGCGGTCGGCATGTGCCTCCGGCCCCTTTGTGAGCGTCAACTGCGCGGCGGTTCCGCGCGAGTTGATCGCGTCGGAGCTGTTCGGCCATGAGAAGGGGGCCTTCACCGGTGCGACGCAGCGGCGCCTGGGCCGTTTCGAGATGGCGCAGGGCGGCACCATCTTCCTCGACGAAGTCGGTGACCTGCCGATGGAGACCCAGGTCGCGCTGCTTCGTGTCCTGCAGGAGCGCGAATTCGAGCGGGTAGGGGGGAGCGTCTCGATTCGGGTCGACGTGCGGGTGATTGCCGCGACGAACCTCGACCTGCAGGCGGCGATCGAGGCCGGCACGTTCCGGAGCGATCTCTTCTATCGCCTGAACGTGTTTCCCATTGCGGTGCCGCCGCTTCGCGAGCGCGCCGACGACATCCCGCTTTTGGTCGAGTACTTCATCGATCGCTACGCGCGCAAGGCGGGCAGAGCAATCAGGCGCGTCAAGAGGCGGACGCTCGAGCGGCTGCGGTCGTATCCCTGGCCGGGCAACGTGCGCGAGCTGCAGAACGTGATCGAGCGGTCCATGATCGTGTGCGACACGGACGACTTCACGGTCGATGAGAGCTGGCTGACGACCGCGCCGGCCGTGGAGAGGCGCGCGTTGCCCCGTGCGCTCGCGGGACACGAGAAGGCGATCATCGAAGATGCGCTGCGCGCGAGCGGCGGACGAGTGTTCGGTCCCTCCGGAGCGGCCTCGCGACTCGGGATTGCACGTTCGACGCTCGAATCGAAGATCCGAGGCCTCGGGATCGACAAGAACCGTTTCCGCTCGCGAGCTTCGAAGAACTAGCCGGCCTCCTACCGTCCGGTCTTTCGCCAATTGGCGAAGGTCCGGCCGGACAACTCAAGCTATAGACCTTCTAGATCAAGCACTTGGCGCTGGCCCTCCGGTTGCTCTCGCAGCAGACGGAGTCCGATGCTGAAGATTCGGCGTTCTGCGAATGGCGATGTCGTGTTGACGATAACCGGTCGACTTGAGGCGAACAACGTAGGCGAGCTGTCTGCTCTGCTCGCCGAGGAACCAGGGGGCCGCCCCCTCGTGCTGGATCTCAAAGACCTCGTCCTCGTGGATCGGGACGTCGTCCGATTCCTGCGGACCTGCGAAACCGACGGGATCGTCCTTCGCAACTGCCCGCCCTACATCCGGGCGTGGATCGCACGCGACGCGGAGATGCCATGAGCCGCTCTGGGTGTCGACGTGAGCGGGCGTCCCGAAAGTCTGGAAAGGAGTGACGATGCTCGCATACCGGCTTCTACAGGCGCAGGCGCAACCGGAGTTTCAGGAAGTGCCCGAGCCGCAGGCCGGACCCGGCCAGGTCGTGGTACGTGTCGCCGGGTCGGGCCTGTGCCACACGGACTTCACCGTCATCTCTCGTGACCAGAGCTACTGGAAGGCCGAGCCGCCCCCCTTCACTCTCGGACACGAAATCGCCGGCTGGGTCGAAGAAGTGGGAACCGGAGTGACGAAGTTCAAGCAGGGCGACGCGGTCGCGGTCAATCCCTCCTGGGCGAGCTGCGGGCGCTGTCACATGTGCCGCTCGGGGAAGAGAACCACTGCCTGTATCAGAAGGCCATTCGCGCGCCCGGGGTCGGCTTCGACGGCGGACACGCTCCGTACGTCCTCGTCCCCGAGGCGAGGTTTCTCGTTCCCATCGGCGACCTCGACCCGGTCGCAGCCGCGCCGCTCACGGACGCGGGCATCACGACGTACAGCGCCATCAAGCCGGCGATTCCGGCGATCTGGCCCGGCTGCACCGCGGTCGTGATCGGCGTCGGCGGTCTGGGCCTATATGCGGTTCAATTCCTTCGCCTGCTCACCGGGGCCCGAGTCGTCGCGGTTGACTCGAACGAGGCCCGGCAGAAGCTCGCTCGCGAGCACGGCGCCGACGACGTCGTCCCGAGCGGCCCGGATGCCGCGAAGGAGATTCGCGAGCTCACCGGCGGCGTGGGAGCGGCGTTTGTCCTGGATTGCGTGGGGGTGAACGCGACGCTCGCAACCGGGATTGCGGCGCTCTCGTGGCGGGGCCGCCTGACCATGGTCGGCGCGGGAGGCGGCTCGATTCCGTTCGACTTTTTCAAGGTGCCGCCGGGCGTGCAGCTCACGACGAGCCTGAACGGCGGCAGCATCGCGTTGATGGAGGTCGTCAGCCTGGCAGCTATGGGTCGACTGAAGGTCCTCGTCGACCGATATCCCCTCAGCGCGGCGAAGCAGGCGTACGAGGACTTCGAGCACGGGCGGTTGGTGGGCCGTGGAGTGCTCATGCCCGCCTCGCTGGAAGCCCGAGCCGGTTCTTCGGGCCCAACCAGTTCGTCAAGCGTCGTTCCGGCGACGGCCGGCGCATAAGGCTCTCGAGTCGGATCAGGTATCAAGACAGGAGGTCACGATGGCTACCTCGGCGGCGCCGACGCAAACGGGGTCGAAACAATCCGCGGACCCTCAACAGAAGATCAAGCAGCTGCGTGAGCTCTTCGCCGATGCGTCGGACGTCGGGAAGAACGCTCTGGAGAACGTACTGAAGGAGCTGACATCGCAGGTCTCGGAACCGCCGCCGCCAATCGAAAGCGCCGGCCGGGTCGGCGCCCGTCTCGGCAAGCGCTCCGAGCTGACGATCATCGTTCCGTTGGTCCCCGGAGGAGCCAAGCGCCTCAAGACGTTTCTGCGGTTGCTGGGCGGCAATCTTTCGCCGGGTGCCAGCAAGGTCGGCACGCTTCATGACATGCGCTTCGTGTTCTTCGACAACGATACGAGAATGCTCTTTGCGACTTCGTTCGACGGCGATTGGGACACCTACATCGACGATTTCATCGCGCTGATTCCGGACTACCTGGACCTCATGGATTCTGCCTGGGAAGGATGGCCCGGGATTCGCGACCCGGGGGCGAAGGACTACCTCGTCAAGCACCAGATCACGGCGGAAGGCTGGTTCGTCGCGAATCCGGATCTCAGCCTGGCGGAGATCGAGCGGCTGAAGCGCACCGGAAAGGCGGTGGATGAGTTCTTGGACAAGGTCGGCGACCAGTAATGGCTTCGCCGGGACGGCGGTGGACGGGCACCCGCCGGCTGTCCCGGCAGCCGAGTCGCAGGAACAGGCCCGACCCAGCAAGGAGCGCTGACAGATGGCACTGGACTTCGTTCGCTACAAGCCGGAGCTGGAGACGCTCGATCCGGATCTCGATCGGCTCATGGAACAGATCGTCGGTTTCTGGGAGAAGAAGGTCCGCGAATCGCCCGTGGTCGAGGGGAGTGGACGAGCCGTCCGCGGCGCGCACGCGAAGACATACGGCGTGGTCAAAGCGGAGGTCCAGATCCTGCGCAACGTGCCGCCGGCGTACGCGCAGGGGATTTACGCCAAGCCGGGTCGCCATGGTGCGCTGATCCGGTTCTCCAGCGCCTCCAACCATTTGGGAGCGGACGCAACGCTCGGGGGCGTTCTGGGATGTGCGATGAAGATGTTCGACGTTCCCGGAGCGAAGCTGGTCGAGGACGAGCCGGACTCGGCCACCTTCGACCTCGTGCTCAAGAACAATCCGGTATTCGTCGCCAACACGGCGAAGCACTATCTGGTGCTCCAGGAGATCGGCAACAACGTGCCCCAGTACCTGGCGCGCGGCAAGACGGGCTTCCACGAGCTGCTCACGGACTTCGTCACCGGCAAGGGCGCGTTCGAGCGGTCCGACTGGGCATGGGACGAGCTGTTCGCATTCGTCAAGGCGGCGCAGACCCCGGTACGCAACCCGCTATTGACCACGTTCTGGAGCATGGCGGCGGTGCGTCACGGCGACTACGTCGCAAAGATCCGCCTCGCGCCGGCCACCGAAAACACCACGCGTGTGATCCATCGTGAGCTCGACATACGCGATCGCCCGGACGTGTTCTATCCGACCCTGGCGGACGAACTGCAGGCCGGCGCCTTCGATTTCGACCTCCAGGTCCAGCTGTGCACCGATCTCGAGGCGATGCCGGTCAACGTGGCAACGGTCGAGTGGCCGGAAAAGCTCTCTCCCTTCGTGACGGTGGGACGGGTCCATGTCCCGCGCCAGGACATTTCGGGGACCGAGAATCTCGAGAAGACGGATGCGCTCGCGTTCAACCAGTGGCGAGTCACCGAGGAGCACAGGCCGCTGGGCGAAATCATGCAGGTGCGGCGGATCTACACCGCATCAGCCAGGATGCGCCGCACCCTCAATCATCAGCCGCAAACCGAGCCCGCAAGTGCCGATGAGGTGCTGCCGTACCCGGCGGCACCCGAGCCGAGACCGTCCGCGACGAGTTGAAGCACCGAAAGGAGACCAAGCATGGCGACGCAACGCGTGCCATCGAATGGACCAGGGCAGGATTCACAAGAGGCTCGGCCGGTTGAAGTCTGGTCGGGCCGCTTGTTCTTCCTCGACGTGAGCATCGGCGGCAGGGTTGTGTCCGTTAACGCCGACGGATCGGATCGGAAGGTCATCGTCGACGGGTGCCGGACCCCGGACGGCATCGTGGTCGATCGTGAGGCCGGCCACGTCTACTGGACCAACATGGGCGTGCCCAGAGAGAACGATGGTTCGATCGAGCGTGCGGATCTTGATGGTCAGAATCGCACGACGATCATTCCGTCAGGCTCCACATTCACGCCGAAGCAGCTCCAGCTCGAAAAGAAGGCGGCCAAGCTCTATTGGTGCGATCGCGAGGGAATGCGCGTGATGCGATGTGACCTCGACGGTTCACAGATCGAGACTCTGCTCGATGCGAGCGGGGGTGACTCCCGGCCGGGGACCGATGCTACGAAGTGGTGCGTCGGGATCGCCGTCGATCCGGATCGTGGCCAGATGTATTGGACACAAAAGGGCCCGGACAATGCAGGAACGGGCCGGATCTTTCGAGCCAACGTCGTCATACCCGACGGTGAGACCGCTATGAACCGTACGGACATCGAACTCCTCTATGACGGATTGCCGGAACCGATCGATCTTGAGCTCGATCTCGCGAGCCGCCTCATGTACTGGACCGATCGCGGGGATCCGCCGCGGGGCAATACGGTGAACCGTGCCCCAATGGATGCGGAATCCACGAAGCGGCCGCCGCCCGACATCCTCGTGACGCATCTGATGGAGGGAATTGGAATCGCGATCGATTTCAAAGGAAGACGCATGTTCCTTACTCGACATGGCCGGCTCGGTCTATTCCGCCGGGCTCGATGGGTCGGCCAAGAAAACGCTGCTCGCTGTCCAGGGCAATCTCACCGGCATCGCCTTTGCCGAGATACCGCCTGCAGACCGAGGAAGCGAAGCGACGGAAGACGCACCCATTCGGCGCGTCGCCATCGTTGGAACCGGTGTGATTGGCGCCAGCTGGGGCGCGCTATTCCTCGCCAAGGGGCTGCAGGTCGTCGCCACGGATCCGGCTCCTAACGCGGAAGGCTCCCTTAGGAAGTTCGTGAAGAACGCGTGGCCGGCACTCGAGCGGCTGGGCCTTGCGCCCGGAGCGTCTCCATCGAAGCTCGAGTTCACCGCGGATCTCGCCCGAGCCGTCACCGGTGTCGATCTCGTCCAGGAGAACGGCCCCGAGCGCATCGACTTCAAGCAGAAGCTCTACGCGCAACTCGACGAGCTTCTGCCAGCCGAAGTAATCATCGCGTCGAGCTCCTCCGGACTCCCAATGAGCCAGATTCAGGCCGGCGCAAAAAGACATCCCGAGCGGTGTGTCATCGCGCATCCGTTCAACCCGCCGCACCTGATCCCCCTGGTGGAGATCGTCGGCGGCGCGAAAACCTCGGAGGAGACGATCCGGCGCGCGCGCGGCTTCTATGACTCGATTGGGAGAAGGACTGTGCGGATCAACAAGGAGCTGCCCGGCCATGTCGCCAATCGGTTGCAGGCCGCATTGGCGCGTGAGGTCTATTTCCTCGTGATCGAAGATGTCTTGAGCGCCGCGGACGTCGACACGGCTCTCTCCTGGGGGCCGGGTCTCCGTTGGGGAATCATGGGAAACATGATGCTCAACCACCTCGGCGGCGGCCCGGGCGGCATTGAGCACTTTTTCGAGCAATTTGCCGGACCGATGATGAGTTCTTGGAAGGCCTTGGGCTCGCCGGTGCTGACGCCGGAGTCGCAGAAGAAACTCATCGAAAGCGTGCATGCGGAGGTCGGATCGCGCTCGATCGAGGAGCTGGAGGCGGAGCGCGACGAGATCCTTCTCGGTCTCATCGAGCTTCGCTCGGCAGAGTCGGTGGCGGCATCACCGCGCAATGTCACGCCTCACGCCTCGGCAATCCGCTGAAAGGAATCCTCAATGCACGCGATAACGACGCTTCACGATGCCGAGTCTCAGCCGGACTTGCTCACCGACACACTCGAGTCGAAGCTCGCGAATCCGCAGACGAGCCCCGACTTCGATCTGCAGCGAAGCCTCGGAGACGTCTTGAAGGACGTTGGCATGACGATCGCCGATTGCGGCGGCGAGCTGACGTTCTATGGCCGCGATCCGATCATTCCGGCCGTACATCGATTCGGTACCATGTCGGCGGTCGGCCTGGCCGCGAAGGTGGTTGGGGTCGCGGCACTCTGGCGAGATCGTACGGGCGAGGGACAGGACATTGCCGTGGACGTGCGCAAGGCGTTGCGGCGCTTCTACGGTTTTTTCGAGTTGAAGTGGGAGACCATTAACGGGCGACCCCCGGTCTTCGCAGACCAGCTGAACCCGTTCATCTCCGCCGAGCCTCGTCTCTTTTGGGAAACGGGGGATGGTCGGCACGTCGTGGCGGTCAATATCTACCCTCAGTTGGCCGCCCGAGCGTTGGGCTTGCTGAGATCCGGTGTCAGTGCCGCGTCCGTGCAAGACGCCATGCTGCAGTGGCGCGCCGACGACCTGGAGAACGCGGCAGCCGAGGCCGGGCTTCCGTTCGCCAAAGTGCGCACGTTCGCGGAGTTTCGGATAGAGCCGCAATACACGGAAGTCCTTTCCCGGATGCCGCTGATCCGGGTGGAGAAGATCCGCGAGAGCGCGCCAATTCCCTTCAAGAAGCCCGCACGGAGCCCGCTCGATGGCATTCGTGCACTCGGGATGGGGCATGTGATCGCGGGTGCGGCCATCGGCAGGGACCTCGCCCTGCACGGAGCCGACGTCCTCAACGTCTGGCGCCCAACCGCCACGGAGATCGAGTCGTTCGTCTGGGATGCGCAGGTTGGGATGCGTTCGTCGATCCTCGACTCGTCCAAGGAAGACCGCGCCACACTCGATCGGCTGCTGATGGATGCCGATATCTTCTTTTCCAACAAGCGTCCGGGCTATCTCGAGCGCTACGGTCTGGATGCGGAAACACTCTCGGCAAGGAACCCGGGGCTCATCCATGCGCGTGTCGTCGCACATGGCGACAGCGGCCCCTGGAAGAATCGTACCGGTTTCGATGAAGTCGGAGCGGCCGTGTCAGGCCTGTTCACCATCGAAGGGACGCCGACGAGCCCCAAGTCGCCCCCGATCATTCCGATTTGCGACAATGTTGTCGGCTGGCTGGGCACGCTCGGCATACTGGCGGCGCTGCGCCGGCGCGCGGTCGAGGGTGGCTCCTACCGGGTCACGATCTCTCTAACTCGAACCGTGCTGTGGCTGATGTCGCTTGGCATTTTCGACAAAGACTATGCCCGTGCGGCGGCCGGATCGTCCGACGAACACAAGACCGTCCCTCCCGACCTGTTCACGGCGGAGACGCCGTTGGGTACCTATCAGGGAATCACGGACCAGGTGGTGATGTCGAGAACTCCAGGCTCGTTCAAGACGGTGCTCGTGCCTCGAGGCTCGAGTAAGCCCGAATGGCTTCCGCGGTGACGACGCAAGGCTCGATCACGGCTGGTCCGGATGGACCTGACGTCGGGAAGACGAACGAGGCGTCCACGCAGGCCGTAGGACAATCCGTCAGCGGGAACCTCTCGGAGCGTGCGCCGACGCTCGACCTGACCGAGATCCAGGCGACCGTCCTCAGACAGAGGCCGGCTCCCTACGTCGGCACTCACGTGCTCCTGCGCGTCGACGACGCTCGAGCAGGTCGCGAATTGCTCCGCCGGCTGACACCCTACGTCGATTCCTCCGCGGGCTGGCGGATCGCGGCGAATGCCTGGCTGGCCTTCGGAGTCAGCTATGCAGGCCTCGAGGCGCTCGGAGTTCCGAGCGACTCGCTGAACAGCTTTCCCGAGGCGTTTCGCGTCGGCATGGCGGCGCGAGCTCGGCAGCTCGGAGACGAGGGCGTCAACGATCCGAAGGGTTGGGAGCCGCCGTTCGGCACGGGTCAAGTCCACATCGGCATCAGCGCATTCAGCGATTCCGAGGACAAGTGGCGGCGCGCCATGACCATCGCCCGGGAACAGTACGAAGGCTCCTCGGGTATCACCATCCTGCACACTCAGGACTTCGGCGCGCAGCCGGGCGATCTCAATCCGCTGGGTTACAGGGACGGCATCGACCAGCCGGCGATCGAGGGCAACGACGTCGAACCTCTGCCTGGCCAGGGACCGCAGATCAAGGCCGGTGAGTTCATTCTCGGGTATCGGGGTGAGGCCGGGCTCAGGCTGCCCATGCCGCAGCCGGACATTCTCGGTCGCAACGGCACCTTCGTTGGCCTGCGCAAGTATCAGTCGCGCGTCGGCGCGTTCAATCGGTTCCTCCACGCGAATGGAGCGACGGAAGAAGAGCGGGAGCTGCTCGCCGCGAAGCTGGTCGGCCGCTGGCGCAGCGGCGCCCCACTGACGCTCGCACCGGACGGCGACGATCCCGCCCTCGGAGCCGACCCGAAGCGGAACAACGCCATCGACTACACGAACGACCCGAAGGGGCGTCAGGCACCGCTCGGATGCCACATTCGTCGAATGAATCCGCGGAACACGAAGCTGTCGCGTCTGACCGACGTGAACATCCATCGCGTCATCCGGCGCGGTACGACGTATGGTCCACCGTACGACAAGAGCGCGCTGTCCGATGCGGACGACGAGGTGCCTCGCGGAGCCTACTTCCTGTTCATCAGCGCCAAGGCGATGGCCACCATCGAGTTCCTTCAGCAGGAGTGGATCAACGACGGAAACTTCATCGGCGTGGGCAATGAGCGCGACCCGATCATCGGTCGGCAGGAAGAAGGCGCGACATTCACCATCCCGAAAGAGCCCGTCAGGCGGCGCCTCCGCAGCATCGAAACGTTCAACGTGCTCCGCGGCGGCGAGTACTTTTTCATGCCGAGCCTGTCTGCTTTGAGATGGTTGAGTGAGATCAAATGAGGTCGTCGGCCATTGGTACTGACGAGAAAGGACTTCGCCATGTGGAAATCCCGTTTTGTGCCACTCGTCCTGGCTGCTCTGGTCCTCTCGATCCTCGCTGGCCGCGGTGTAAGCGCAGACCCGCCGCCCGCGCCGCCGGCAACCGGCCGTCCCACGATCGTGCTCGTTCACGGAGCGTTCGCCGACGCCCTGGGCTGGCAACGCCTCATCCCGATCCTGCAGCGCGACAGCTATGAAGTCCTCGCCGTCGAGATTCCTCTCGCCTCGCTAGACGGCGACGTCCAGACGACGAAGCGATTCCTCGACGGCATCAACGGACCCATCGTCCTCGTCGGTCACTCCTATGGCGGGGCCGTCATCACGGGCGCCGCGGCCGGGAACCCCAGGGTCAAGGCGCTCGTCTACCTCGCGGCGTTCGCGCCGGAATCCGGTGAGGCGATCGGCGCTTTCGGCGACAAGTACCCGGTGGACCTCAATTCGGCCTTGCAGCCCGATTCGGCCGGCTTCCTCTACGTCGATCGATCCCGGTTCCGCGCGCTCTTCTGCGCCGACGTGCCCGAGGCCGACGCGAGAGTGGCCGCGGTGACTCAGAAACCGCTCAACAAGAGCGTCTTCGGCGCCTCGGTGCCGGAAGCCGCGTGGAAGACCATCCCGTCCTGGTTCCTCGTCTCTCAGGACGACCACGCGATCAACCCTGATCTCGAACGCTTCTATGCGAAGCGGATGAATGCCAAGACGAGCGAGGTCAAGTCGAGCCACGTGGCGTTCATCTCGCATCCCGACGTGGTTGCCAAGCTGATCGAGCAGGCGGCGGCCGCCACGGCGAAGAGCTGACGACCGGCTCTCGACCCGAAGGACGGAAGAAAATCACGTGAGAACGACTCGACACGCCGCGGCGGTGGTGATCGGCGCTGCAATCGCGGTGAGAGCGGCCTCTGCCTCGGCACAAACCGCGGGGGACGCCGGGGGCCCGGAGCTCGCCAAGGCCCTTCGGCCGCAGAAGAGGGAAAACCTGATGTACTACAAGGCGGTCGACGTTGGCGGCGTTCGGCTCTTCTACCGGGAGGCCGGGGACCCGTCGAAGCCCGCCATCGTTCTGCTGCACGGATTTCCTTCCTCGTCCTACTACTTCCATGACCTCATTCCGCGTCTCGCCGACCGGTTTCATGTCCTCGCGCCCGACCTCCCTGGCATGGGCTACAGCGATGCACCGGCTCCTGCCGTTCTGCAACCGAACT
Organism: uncultured Acidobacteriota bacterium; assembly: GCA_963738945.1. Lineage (GTDB taxonomy): Bacteria > Acidobacteriota > Thermoanaerobaculia > UBA5066 > Gp7-AA6 > DAHUXD01. The sequence continues at coordinate 793,424 of CAVTYD010000003.1, read as the reverse complement.
TCGACGATGTCGCCAAGGCCATCGACACGTTCATCGCGCAGCAGACGTCCGGGCCGCTCATCTTGTACATGCACGACATCGGCGGCCAGATCGGCATGCGGGTCGCGACGGCGCGCCCAGGGCGGATCGCCGGCCTGATTTTTCAGAATTTCACACTGACCGAGAAGGGTTGGAACCGTGAGCGCCTGAAAGTCTACGAGCGACTCGGCGGCCCTGAGACTCCGGCGAAGCTGGCCGAGACGGAGCAATTGGCCACGGTGCAACGTTCCATGTTCCTCCACAAGACGGGCGCTCGGGAGCCCGACGCGTTGAACCCGGACAATTGGGCAATCGATGCCTACATGTTCTCCATCCCGGAGAGTCGGGTCTTCATGTCGAGGCTGTTCATGAAGGTCTCGACGAACATTCCACACTTTCCGGAATGGATCGCCTACCTGAAGGACCGGCAGCCGAAGACGCTCATCGTATGGGGGCGAAACGACCCCCTTCTCCTGCCCGTGGCAGCGGAATTCGTGAAGCAGACTGTGCCCGCGGCCGATCTGCGTTATTTCGACGGCGGTCACTTCGTGCTCGACGAGTACGCGGACGCGATCGCGGAGGCGATCATCGAGACCTTTTCCCGATAGGAGGTGGAGATGCCCCTTTGCTCCACGAGATTCGGCGGACGCGACGGGCACGTGATGAGGGCGCCCACTTCGTGGCGTGAGAGCAGCCCGAGTTCCTCGGGGCCCGGCGACGAGCCTCCTTCCGATCGCTCTGCTAACCGAGCAACCTGGAAAGTAGAAAGGAGACCATCATGAGCACGCCGAACTGGGACCGCTTGTGGCGCTCTGCCGGCATTCAATTCGTCGCTTTCTTCGTCATCTGTTGCGTCATCTACGGCCATCTGCCCGGGGTGAGCGCGTCGACCGATGAGCTCGTCGGGTTCTACACCGGCGATCACACGCGGATCCTGATCGCCGCCGCGTTCCTCGGCCTGAACGTCCTCAACCTGATGTGGTTCGCCGCGGCGCTTCGGAACACCCTGGCGGACGCGGGGAAGGACGGTTGGGGCGCGGCGGCGACGGCCTCCAGCGCGGCATTCGGAGCGTTATTCCTCGTGCTCGTCGCGATCGGCGCAGGCCTGGCGTATTCGATTGCCGGCTCCGGCAATCCCACGCTCGCTTCGGGACTGAACGCGTTGGGGTGGGCCCTCCTCGTATTGAGCTCGTTCCCGCGCGCAATGCTGAGCATGTCGGCGGCTTTTGGGCTCTGGCGGGCCGGGCTGATCTCGAATGCGCTCTTCGCGGTGGGGGTCGCCGTCGTCGTTGTCGGAGTGTTGGGCGGCACCACGTGGATGAGCGGCGGGTTCTGGGCGCCGGACGGCGGCTATTCACGGTTCGTCTGTCCCGCCGTCGGCCTCGTGTGGATGGTGATCGTGAGCCGTGGCCTGCTGAGTCGGAGTCCCGCGACCCGGGCGGGATGGTGAGGGAGAGAGCTTATGGCCAGTTCGACTACGACGTGATGATCATCGGCTCGCCGCGCTCCTGTGCCTGACGCCGAAAGAGGAGGACGCCCATCATGCTCCAACTCCCACTCAGCCTGCTCTGTGAAACGAAGGCCGCGATCGCCCGGCAGAGGCCTACCATTTCACCGGAAGCCGCCGCCTTTCGATCGCCGCCGGTGCCGTTGCCCTCGTTCTCATCGCCTTACCGTGCCGCGCGCAGTCGGCCGGCGATACCGCCATCCGCCCGTTTCACTTCCATGCATCCGACGAGCAGCTCGCCGACCTCCACCGACGGATCGAGGCGACGCGCTGGCCGGACAAGGAGACCGTCGCGGACACATCGCAGGGCGTGCAGCTTGCGACGATGCAGGCCCTCGCGAAGCTACTGGGGATCGGACTACGACTGGAGGAAGGCGGAAGCCGAACTGGATTCCCTACCGCAGTTCGTCACGACGATCGACGGCGTCGACATTCATTTCATCCACGTGCGTTCGAAGGAAAAGAACGCGCTGCCGCGTCATCATCACGCACGGTTGGCCCGGCTCGGTCATCGAGCAGATCAAGATCATCGATCCGCTGACCAATCCGACGGCGCACGGCGGGAGCGCTTCAGACGCGTTCGACGTCGTGATTCCGTCGCTGCCGGGCTACGGCCTTTCGGGCAAGCCGACCGCGACCGGCTGGGATCCCATCCGCATCGCGCGCGCGTGGATCGTGCTCATGAAGCGCCTCGGATACACGCGATTCCTGGCGCAGGGCGGCGACTGGGGGAATGCCGTCACGGAGCAGATGGCTCTGCTGGCGCCTCCGGAGCTGATCGGTATCCACACCAACATGCCGGCCACCGTGCCGGCCGACATCGACAAGGCGGCGTATGGCGGCGCGCCGGCGCCGTCGGGCCTCTCGGCCGACGAGAAGCACGCCTACGATCAGCTCGACTTTCTTCTACAAGCACGGCCTGGGCTACGCCAGCGAGATGGCGAACCGCCCGCAGACGCTCTACGCCCTGGCGGACTCGCCGGTCGGCCTGGCCGCCTGGATGCTGGACCACGACGCGCGCAGCGAGGAGCTCATCGCCCGCGTCTTCGACGGCAAGCCCGAGGGGCTGACGCGGGACGACATCCTCGACAACGTCACGCTCTACTGGTTCACGAACACGGCGGTCTCCTCGGCTCGTCTCTACTGGGAGAGCAAGCTGCGCGTTCTTCGCCCCGAAGGGCGTCGCCATTCCGGTCGCCGTGAGCGCCTTTCCGGACGAGCTCTATCAGGCCCCGCGGAGCTGGGCGGAGAAGGCCTACCCCAAGCTCATCTACTACAACAAGGTCGACAAGGGCGGGCACTTCGCGGCGTGGGAGCAGCCGGAGATCTTCACTCAGGAGTTGCGCGCGGCGTTTCGGCCGTTGCGTTCGGGCGGGGCGGCGTCGACGACGCCGAAGCACAAGTGAGGGGAGGGACTCAAATGAGACGAGTGGCTCCCTGGTTGATTTCGGTCGCGACAGTCGCCGGTGCAATCGCCTTCGTCGCTCCAAAAGCCGGCCGGGCGGATCAGGAGGTTTACGTCGCCCAGATTCCTGCCGGATACCGCGACTGGAAGCTGGTCTCCGTCGCTCACGAAGAAGGGAACCTCAACGATCTGCGCGCGATTCTGGGCAACGACGTGGCGATCAAGGCGTACCGGGAAGGGAAGCTTCCGTTCCCGGACGGCGCCATCATCGCCCGGATCGCCTGGGCCTATGTGCCGTCAGAGGAGAACAACAAGGTCTTCGGCCGCGCCCAATCCTTCGTTCCCGGGCCACCCACGGACTGGTACCTGCAGTTCATGGTCAAGGACTCCAAGAAGTACGCGGCGACGGGTGGATGGGGATACGCGCAATTCGACAAGGACGGAAAGGCGGCCCCCGAGGCGAAGCTCAAGACTTGCTATCCCTGCCACGAGCCGATCAAGGCTCGCGACTACGTCTTCACCCGCTATACCCCTTAGGGCACACCAGGACGGCGAGGAGGAAGGAGGACGGGATGAAGACCAAACGAGCCAAGGTGAGCGTAGGCGCGGATCGTCGGCACCTGTCTGTCTTTGCGGGCGCCGAGATCAGGAGAAGCCGATGAACGAGTTCGCCAAGACCTTCAGGACGCTGGGGCCGGCCCAAACGATTCAAAATGGCTTCGTAGTTCCCTACTACCTGGACGACAGCAAGCTTCGGATCTCTGTCGCGCGTGTTCACGACCGCAACTACGCTTTCGATGATCTCTGCAGCTGCACAGAGGAGGCGTGCCCGCTCTCCGGCGGCCTGCTCACGGGGACAACGATCATGTGCCAGTGCCACGGCTCCCGATTCGACGGTCTGCGCCGGAGCCGTGATCAGCGGCGGCGCACTCGAGGCGCTCATCCACGTCTACGAGGTACAAGAGGTAGAAGGCAACATTGAAATCCGAGCCTAAGCTGATGAAGACTCTGGCCGGACAAACCGTCGTCGTGATCGGCGGGACCTCAGGCATCGGGCTCGAGACGGCCCGAGCTTCGCCCCGCGCGGAGGGAGCCGACGTGATCCTCACGGCGCGCGACCCGGATCGCCTCGAAGCGACGTCGCGAGCGAGATCGGCAGCCGGAGTACCGACGCGCGAAGAGACCGACATCGATCGACTCCGGAGATTTTTCTACGACCTGTCGGGACCGATCGACCGCCTGCTGGTGAACCGCCCGGGCCCGCTACGCACCCGCCTCAGAGCGGGACCTCGATAAGGCGACGCCGTGACGCCGAGGCGCAGCTGCTCCCTCGGCGGCGAGTTTCGACGCCGTCGCGAAGCGAATTCGTCCGGAGGGAACCCTGCTCTTCATGGGCGGTACCGGTGGCCGCCGCACGGCACCGGGACTCGCGCTCGTTTCGGCACTCACGGCCGCGGATCCCGCCATGATCAAGAACCTCGCGCTCGAGCTCGCGCCCGTCCGGGTGAACCTGATCGCAGCCGGATTCGTCGATACGCCCCTGTCGGCGGCGATCCTCGGCGACCAGCTGGACGCGCGCCGCGAGCGGCTCCGCACGGACGCTTCCGATCCGGCGCGTCGTCGGGCCGGCCGACATTGTCGCCTTGGCGGTCCACCTCGTGGCGCCCGCGGCGGTCATGGGCGCGACCTTCGACGTTGACGGCGGCCAGGAGCTCGTCGAGGGGTAGGACCAAGGAGATTTGAATGGATCTGGAAACGATCAAGGTGCGCGACGACGGGGCCGTTGTTTTTGCGGAGATCACGGCGCCGCCGATGAATCTTCTCGGACCCCCGTTGGTTCGCGACCTGGTCTCTCTGATTCAACGAGCCGAGGCCGACGACGCGGTTCACGTGCTCGTTTTCCGGAGCGGCGACCCCGACTACTTCATTTCCCACGTCGACGTGAACCGGATCAAGGAGTACCGGGAGGAGGCGGCAAAGCTGGCCGGCGAACCGTCTATCGGCCTCCTCTTTCGCCGTCTGAGCACGAGCCACCTCGTCACCATCGCGCAGGTCGAAGGTCGCGTCCGTGGCGCCGGCAGCGAATTCGTGCTGGCGTGTGACATGCGGTTCGCCGCGCGAGAGTCGGCGATCTTCAGCCAGCCGGAGTCAGGGCTCGGTCTGACGCCCGGTGCCGGCGGTATGCAGCACCTCGCCCGCTTGATGGGTCGAGCCCGGGCGCTCGAGGTGATGCTGAGCGCCGGGGACTACGACGCGGAGCTGGCCGAGCGGTACGGCTGGATCAATCGAGCGCTTCCGGCCAGCGCGCTCGGCGACTTCGTCCGTTCTCTCGCGCAGCGGGTCGCGAGGTTCCCGGCCGCCGCTCAGGCCGTGATCAAGGATCGTGTGAATGCGATCGCGCTCGCGCCCGTCGACGACTTCCGCCGTGATTCCGATCTCTTCCTCGAGGCCGAGCGTAATCCCGAGACCCAGAGACGGAGCCAGGACGCCATGAAGCGCGGCTTCCAAACCCGCGAGGCAGAAATGGATTTCGCCCGGCTGATGGGCGAGCTGGCTGACCACTGAAGGGGCCGAGAGATGTCGACGTCAAAGCTGCAATGGGAAATTCTCACCAAGAAGCGCGGCAGCTCCACCCAGGGAATCCCCGCCGGTAAGGAACACCTGACGTGGGTGGCCAGCACGGTGACACTCATTCATGGCGATCGGGATGCCGTCCTCGTCGATACGTTTCTGAACGCGCAGCACGGTCGGGAGCTGGTGGATTGGGTCGTCGCGAGCGGCAAGAATCTCGTCGCCGTCTACGTCAGCCATCCCCATGGTGACCACTACTTCGGCTCTGAAGCTCCTGCTCGATCGATTTCCCGATGCCCGAGCGATCGCCACCGCACCCGTCGTCGCTGTGATTCGAGACCAGATCCAACCCGACTGTTCTCAACACGTTCTGGGAGCCGCGTTTTCCGGGCCAGCTTCCTTCGCCGCTGAGAGCGCCGGCCGTTCTCGATGGAGACGTCGTCGATCTGGAGGGAGAAGCGCTGAGAGTCGTCGAGCTGGGCCATACCGACTCCGCGCATTCCACGGCGCTCTATGCGCCTTCCACTGGCCTGGTCGTCTCAGGGGATTGCGTCTACAACGACACCCACTTGTATCTCGCGGAGTGCGACGAAAGCGCCAGGGACGAGTGGCTTCGGGCGCTGGATCGAATCGAGGCCCTTCGCCCGAAAGCTGTCGTCGCCGGGCATGGCGTTCTGGACCCCGATAGCTCGCCCCGCCACATCGAAGAAACGCGACGCTACATCCACGACTTCAACGCTGGCGTCGCGGCCACCTCGACGCCGCTGGAGCTCTACGAGAGGGTGCTCGCGTTGCACCCAAACCGGGTCAATCCGGGGTCGTTGTGGGCGGCTGCAAGAGCCGTGAAACCACAGGGCGGGTAGAAGGGACGGGCTGTGAACGTAGTTTCTCGCATAGTTCTGACCTCGACCGCGATTGTTCTTGTCGCCGTTCTCGGCGCGGTCGGGTCGCGAAGACGGGCGAACGAGGTGACGCCGATGACAGCTTCCGCCACTCGCTACCCCGTGGAGGGGCCGCTGCCGTCGTTTGGCGGAGCGACGGCGTGGATCAACTCGCCTCCGCTGTCGGCGGAGAGCCTCCGTGGCAAAGTCGTCGTCGTCGATTTCTGGACCTACACCTGCGTCAACTGGCTCCGCACCCTTCCGTACGTCCGGGCCTGGGCGGCAAAGTACCGGGATCGAGGACTCGTCGTCATCGGCGTCCACACGCCGGAGTTCTCGATCGAGAAGGACGTGGACAACGTCCGCCACGCGGCGGAGGAGATGAGGGTCGACTACCCGATCGCGGTCGACACGGACTACGCGGTCTGGAGCGCGTTCCACAACGCATATTGGCCGGCGCTCTACATCGTCGATGCGCAGGGTCGCATTCGCTTCCATCACTTCGGCGAGGGCGACTACGAACAGTCGGAAAGGGTCATACAGCAGTTGCTCGTCGAGGCCGGGGCGAAAGGCGTCGGCCATGATCTGGCGACGGTGAGTCCCCGCGGTGCGGAGGTGGCCGCGGACTGGAGCGACGTGCGGTCGGACGAGAGCTACGTCGGGTACGAGAAGGCTGAGGGGTTCGCGTTTCCGGGCGGGGTCGTGCGCGATACCGCCCACGTTTATTCGATTCCCGCGAGGCTGAGCCTCAATCAATGGGCGTTGCTGGGGGCTTGGAAGGTAGGTTCGGAGCTCGCGGCTCTCGATAAGCCCAAAGGGCGGATCGCTTACCGCTTTCACGCCCGGGATGTGAACCTCGTCATGGCCACAGCGGTCGGAGGGAAGCCGGTGCGGTTTCGAGTGCTGATCGACGGATACCCGCCGGGCCCCGCGCACGGCTTCGACGTCGACGACCAGGGTGAGGGAACGACGAAGGAGCCGCGACTGTATCAACTCATCCGGCAGCCCAGACCCATCGTGGATCGTCTCTTCGAGATCGAGTTTTTCGACCCCGGCGCGGAGGCCTTCGTGTTCACGTTCGGCTAGAAACAAGATCCCGGCACAGCGCCGTCGACGCCGACGAGGCGCGGAATGGGAGACCCCGATGTCTGCTGATAGGGTTTCGCAAACGGAGTTCACCGGCGTCCGGGTGCGGGTCGACACGGTACTGACCGTCGATCAGGTCGCGCAGCGCTTGCGCGCTCGGATGGGGCGCGCCGATATGGTTCAATTGAGAGCGCTGGCCCGGGAGGCCGCGACTGCAGATGAATTTGCGCGTGAAGTCGAGGCGCGCTTCGTCGGTGAGAGCGGCTTCATGCTCTTTGCGGAATTCGATCATGGGGCTTGGCTCTCGCGGTTCGGCATTCGCCGGCAGGTGCTGCGATGGATTCTCGGAAATCCGCTGATCGCAGTCACCATGCTGAGGCATGACGTCACGGCGGGTCTCTTCGCGCCGGTGGAGATTCTGTTGACGGATCGAAAGCCGGAAGAAGGCAGCTCAGTGACCTACCTGAAGCCGTCGACGTTGATGGGAACCAATCCGGCAGTGCTCGAAGCGGCCCGAGAGCTCGACGCCAAGCTGGCTTCCTTCATCGCGAAAGCGGCAAATGCCGAGGAGTGCGGCAACCCAGCTAAAGGCGTACGGCCTGATTTGAACTAGGGTCGCTCGCTGGAGGGAGTGGGGATGGGCCGCGGCGTCTTGCCGCCGAGTGTTTGGCCACGTATCCCTGACATTCCTTCTCGCTCTTGAACGAGGGACTCGTGTAGCTGCTCCAGCCTCCGTTGGCTCAGTCGCTCGCGGTCACCGGGCGGGCGGTTGAACTCTTCGATGACGACGTAGGACGAGGAGTGGTGCTCCTCGTCCCAGGCGCAGCCGGCGTCATCGCTGCGGGCGTCGAACCCATCGGAGGCGATATCTGACCGTCCGATGGCGGCGTTGCGTACTGCTGGTTGCCCATCTGGTTCGATAACGGGGTCGCGGGCGGCATGGTCGCGCGCGGCATTTCCTGTCCGAATCCCACCGAGGTATCGCGCCGCGCCTTCTCCGCCTCGAGCCCGTCGATCGTTTCGATCCGCGGTGTTCGCCCTTGCCGTGTTCCGGACAGAAGACGGCGAGCTAGGTCGCGCGAAAGTCGGGCGGAAACCAGCCGACTCAGGCCTACTTCAGCCGACTCGATGGGCTCCGCGAGTCGCTCCCTGTCGGCTCCTTTCGCTTCCTGTAGACGATTGGCGGGCCCTCATAACCCAAAGGTCGAAGGTTCAAATCCTTCCCCCGCAACCAATCAAATCAAGGGGTTACGTCGAGAGGCGTGACCCCTCTTTCTTCAGGTCGGGCGATTCTGGGTGCGACGGTGTGCGAGTCGATCGATCTCGTAGAATCCGCGCAGCGGTGAACTGATCACGCTCACAGCCGGCACACGCCTCGGCCCCTACGAGATCCTGTCGCCCCTGGGCGCAGGCGGGATGGGGGAGATCTACCGGGCGCGAGACGGCAAGCTTTCGCGCGATGTTGCGATCAAGGTGCTGCCGGCGGACCTCTCGCGGGACGCGGCGGCGCTGACGCGCTTCGAGCGTGAAGCCAAGGCGGTCGCAGCGCTTTCGCATCCGAACATTCTCGCGATCCACGATTTCGGAACCCACGAGGGCACGACCTACGCGGTCATGGAGCTGCTCGAGGGCGAGTCGCTGCAACAACGGCTGACGGAGGGTCCGCTTCCGCAGCGCAAGACTCTGGAGGTGGCGCGCGACATCGCCCTGGGCCTTGCGGCCGCGCACGAGAAGGGGATCGTCCACCGGGACCTGAAGCCGGCGAACCTGTTTCTGACGCAGGACGGCCGCGTCAAGATCCTGGACTTTGGTTTGGCGCGGCAGATCGCGCTGCCTTCCGCAGACGACACGAATTCGCCGACCGTGGGTCAGGCGTCCGAGCCCGGGTTCATTGTGGGGACGGTCGGGTACATGGCTCCGGAGCAGCTTAAGGGGCAGCCGGCCGACGTGCGCAGCGACATCTTTTCGTTCGGGGCAGTTCTCTACGAGATGTTGTCGGGCAAGCGGGCGTTTCGAGGAGACTCGGCAATTACGACGATGAACGCGATCCTGAAGGAGGATCCGCCGTCACTTTCGGAGTCGGGACGACAGATGCCGATGGCTCTCGAGCGCATCGTGGCGCATTGCCTGGAGAAGAACCCGGCAGAGCGGTTCCAATCGGCGAGGGATCTGGCGTTCGATCTCGACCAGGCATCGACGGCGTCGGGCACGACCCCGTACTCGCCGGTCGGTGCCGTTTCGAGGCGGCGTCGGCGCGCGGGGCTCTACGCCGCCGGCCTGGCCGCGGCCCTGATGATCGGCCTGATCGCGGGAGGCCGGCTCCTGGCCCCGAAGCGCAGCATGGCCGCGACCTTCCGGCGCCTCACATTTCGTCGGGACTTCCTCGTTGGAGCGGCGTTTGCCCCGGACGCTCAGACGGTCGCGTACTCGGCGGCCTCGGGGGGCGGCTCCCCTGAGATCTTCACCGTTCGCGTCGATGGAACCGGATCGCGCCCGCTCGGCATCCGAAACGCGGTCGTCTCCGACATTTCGAAGAAGGGTGAGATCGCCATCGTCATGTTCGCCGAAGGCCGTTTCTGGTCCTCGAACTCCGGCACCCTGGCGCGCGTACCCCTCGGGGGCGGGGCGCCCCGGGAGATTCTGGAGGATGTCCGAGACGCCGTTTGGGCGCCGAATGGAGAGGACCTGGCTGTCACGCGCATCACGGCCCTGGGGGAGAGTAGTCTCGAGTACCCGATCGGGCACGTTCTCGACCGCTCTTCCAGCCACGAATTCCGAAACGTCAGACTCTCACCCGACGGGAACGAGGTCGCGGCCGTCGAGCGTCTCGATTACGAGAACTATTCGATCGTGATGTTCGATCGCTCGGGGAAGAAGCGCGATCTGACGACGGGTTGGCCCGCGGCGGACTCCCTAGCGTGGTCTTCCGGAGGCAAGGAGGTTCTCTTCGTGGCCGGCCGATCGATGGACGACGTGTCTTTGCGGGCCGTCGATCTCTCCGGACACGAGCGAGTGGTCTTGCCGGGTGCCAGCGACTTCTTTCTCCAGGACGTTAGCGCCGACGGCCGTATCCTCCTTCAACGGTACAGCGGCCACGGGGGCATCCTTTACGGGACGGCCGGCGGCGGTCCCGAGAGGCAGCTGGCGTGGCTGGATGGCGAAGAGCTCCACGCTCTCTCCGAGGACGGGAAGAAGATTCTCCTGATCGAGACGGGGGGTGAGGGCTCCAAGAGCGGCGCCTTTCTGAGACCGACGGACGGTTCAGCCGCGATCCGGTTGGGTGACGGGGCTCCTCTCGACTTCTCTCCGGACGGCAAGTGGGCGCTGACGAAGGTCGGCGGATCGTCGCCGGAATTGGTGCTGCTGCCGACGGGCGCCGGTGTACCGCGGAAGATCCAGCTTCCCGGGATCGTGCATTTCGCCGCGGCGTTTCTTCCCGACGGTCGGATCCTCATCTTGGAGTTTCCGCCCGAGGGTCCGCTGCGCCTCTCCGTCGTGGGTGTGGAGGGGGGTCAGGGGCACACCTTGAAAGCGAACGCTCCCGTGTTCGACCAGGGATATCCCTCGTCGCCCGACGGCGCGTCGATCGCTTTCGGCACGACGGATCACAGGATTGAGATCGTTTCTACCAGTGGAGGAAGATCCAGGATTCTGCCGGGAGTCGTCCTCGAACCGAACGAGAGGTTGATCCAGTGGAGCGCCGATGGGCGTTTCCTGTACCTCTGTCGGATCGGAGAGATTCCAGCAAGAGTATTGCGCTTGGACATCGTGACAGGGAAACGAACTCCCTGGAAGGAGCTGCAGCCTGCCGACCCGTCGGGTGTCACCCAGATCACCAGCGTCATCGTCACGCGCGACGGCCAGTCCTATGCCTACGGCTACTATGTCGTAGACACGTCGAACCTGTACGTCGTCAGCGGGCTGAAATGACTGACCTCTATCGACTCACTTGACCCATGACACTTCACGCCGGAACGCCTCGGCCGCCGGACCTAGTTCGGTGTGGCCCAGCCCCTTCTCCCTTTAGTTCCGAGGTGCGACGAGGGGTATTCGGCGTGACGGCCTCATCGGCAGGATCGGGGCTTCCCGGGGGGTCAGGGGGGCGACGAAAATCGCCTCGTATGCTCCTTCGATGTCGAGCCGCCCCCAGCCGAAGATCGGGTTCGGAATGTCGAGGCCGCTCTGCCCCCCGCAGAAGTGATCGAGCTCCTGCGGAGTGGGGTAGACGTGTTGCAGGAGCGGAGAGGTCAGAGGAAATGCACCCTCCTCGAGCAAGCGGTCGGTTTCGTCGATATTGCCGGCCAGCGCGGGCGCTGCAGACCATAAGAGTGCAATGGCGCCTGACACCTGGGGCGTCGAAGCGGATGTCCCGGTAAAGGAAGGGTCATACGAGTTAATGATCGTCGCGGTCCGGACGTTTACGCCGGGCGCGCACAGATCGGGCTTGGGACGGAAGGACCCGTCGATGGTCACCGGACCAGTGCTCGAGAATCCGCTGTAGCCATTGTCGTTATCGGTGGCTCCCACTGTGAAGGAGGCTGCGAAAATCGCTGGGGCATCGATGATGTTCCCGCACGCGAATCCGTCGTTGCCCGCCGCAGCCACGACCTCGACGCCTGCCGCGCGCACGTTTTCGACCACGGACCGGAGGATGTCGGGGTCCGTGCAGCCCTCACTCGCGAGACACAACCAGGAGTTGTTAATGACGTCGGCTCCGAGATCCGGGCGCGGATTTGCGCCGTTCGGGTCGGTCGGGACGAGGAGCCACTCGAAGCACTCCGTGTACCAGGCGGGCGTACCCGTCCCGTGATCCATATTGCGGCAGGCAATCCAGCGCGCGCCCGGCGCGACTCCGATCTGATTCCCGGCACCGTCGTCGCCAAGCGCCAGGCCGGCGACCGATGTGCCGTGAGGGTAGTCATCGCAGGGAATCTCGGGATCCGACCCGCAGTAGTTCCCGCTCCCGCTCGCGGCGTGGTGGACCGCGTCGTGCCAGTTGTACGCATGCGAGACTGCGGATCCGTCCCAGCCGCGATACTGGCGCTTCAAGGCGGGATGGTCCCACTGGACTCCTGTGTCGGCGATGCCGATCACCACACCCTGACCCGTGAATCCGCGGGCCCAAAGCTCGGGAGCGCGAATCTTCTGGATATTCGGTTCAATACCTCCGACCGCTTCGCGTTTGAGCTCGCGCGCCGCCTTCGGCAGCTTCAAGCGCGCTGGGCGATTGTTTTCGATCGCCGCAACATCTTCGCTCGCGGCGAGCTCGCGCGCAACCGCCGCGCTCGCCTCGACCTCGATCATGTTGACGAGAAAATGGGGCTGGAACGGCACGCCGGCGCGTTCGAGTTTCTTGCGGACCGAGATCTGGGACGCTTCGGCGTTTGCGCGCAGGGCCTCGTAAACGAAGCGGCGACGCGCGACACGGTCCCCGACAGCCGCCGCCCCGGAGAGATCTGCCCGATCCCGGAAAACGACCAGGAACTTCGCCCGCTCGCCCTCTGCCACGCCCGCGAAAACGCGCGAATCGATTTTCGCCGCCGGAGGCACCGCATCCGCGGAACCCAGAAGCATGGCTGTTCCAAAGAGGAGAATGCTCAGCACGAGAGAATTATCCGCCAATTGGTTCGGGCCGGGTCAGGGCACCGGAGTGGCTGGAGGTGGAGGGGATGCTGTCGCAGTTTGGTGGAGAGCGGTCCCGTGCAAGGGCTGAGTACCGCACTTCTGGCGCCAGCTGAGTGTGAGCGGCCGCTTGGGGTCCGGTGAGGTCAGCGGTCTCGCTATATCCGCCGGCGAAAAGACGTTCGTCGTTGGTTATCACCACGCCTTCAGCGAAACTTCTGGCGATCGACGGGCTCAAGTGACGCCCGAGGTTTACGAGCGCGCGTAGGGTCCCGGAAGAGCCCGCAATCGAGGGTAGAGCTGGCCGAGTCTGCCTATAGGGCACGGTAACGATCAGCATACTGTCGCTTTCTGCCCGCCAACGGACGCCGCAATTCCCGTCGCGCCCCTGCATTGAACGGTTGTGAAGGGGCTTCCGGAGTCGCTAAGCTGCCGTCAACGCATGCTCGATCTCGATTCCCTCTTCGGCCAGATCGACATCTACCTCTTCGACCAGATCCTGCGAGGCCGCATCGCGACAGGGATGCGAATCCTCGACGCGGGGTGCGGCGGCGGACGCAACCTCGTTTATCTCCTGCACCAGGGCTATGACGTGTTTGCCCTGGATGCCGATCCCGCGGCAATCCAGATCGTGCGTACCCTCGCGAGCCGCCTCGCGCCCCGACTGCCCGAGTCGAACTTCCGCGCGGAGGCGGTTGAGGCGAGCACGTTTCCCGACTGTACGGCGGACGTTGTCGTGAGCAGCGCCGTCCTGCACTTTGCGAGAGACGAGGCAAACTTTGCTGCGATGCTCGAGGGCTCGTGGCGCCTGGTTACGCACGGCGGTCTTTTTTTCTGCCGCCTCGCTTCGTCGATCGGAATGGAGGGCCGATTCGTCAGTCTCGGAAACGGGCGCTACAAATTGCCAGACGGTAGCGAGCGCTACCTGGTAGACGAAGGACGCCTGCTGGCCCTGACCGCAGAGCTCGGCGGCGCGCTGGTCGATCCGCTTAAGACGACCGTGGTCCAGGGCCAGCGCTGTATGACCACTTGGGTCGTGCGGCGGACCAGCTGAGGTCTAAGGTCCCCTGGGTCACCAAGGCCAGTGGTCACCAATGGCTAGCCGAGGCGCAAGGCGGCCTGGGTTGAGCTGGTAAATTGAGGATGCATCCCGGTTTGCGAGACCGGTGCACTTGCCGCGCACTCGCTGTCAGCTTGGCGGCCTTGCAACCCTGTAGCTCAACAGCTTCTGACATTCTTGGCGGCGAAAACAGCCGATTAATGGGGATCGGATGATTACCCTTTTCGAAAACGAACTGGCAGGGAATGAGGCGGGCTTGTCACTTGTACTGAAATTCCACGACTCGTGGCGGCTACGCGTTCACGCTGCCCGGAAGCGTAGAATCCCCGCTGCGGTGATCCGATAACCCTTTCCCCCGGATGTCGCCTTGGTCCCTTCGAGATCTGTCGCCGGAGAGGCACTCGATCAGCTCGAGCCGCTTCTGAAGATTCCCTACTACCTTTCGCCGGGTTGCCTCAAGATCGACCCCAGCCTCGATCCGCTGCGCGAGAACCCGAGGTTCCAGAAGCTCGTCGCGGGGGCGTGATCCGCAGATCCTTAGGCGCGATGCGGCCGCAAGGTGTCCAAGGCTCTCGTCCTTCAGGTCGCGCGAAAGTCGGGCGGAAACCAGCCTACTGGGGCCTACTCCAGCCGACTCGACGGGCTCCGCGAGTCGTTCCCTGTAGGCTCCTTTCGCTTCCTGTAGACGAATGGCGGGCCCTCATAACCCAAAGGTCGAAGGTTCAAATCCTTCCCCCGCAACCAATCAAATCAAGGGGTTACGTCGCGAGGCGTGACCACTTTTTTCCTCACGTCGGGCGATTCTCGATGCGCCGGTGTGGGCGTCGATCGATCTCGTAGAATCCGCGCAGCGGTGAACTGATCACACTCTCGGCCGGAACCCGCCTCGGCCCCTACGAAATCCTGGCGCCGCTCGGCGCAGGCGGAATGGGAGAGGTGTACCGAGCGCGTGACTCACGGCTCGGCCGAGACGTCGCGATCAAGGTCCTTCCGGCATCCCTATCGAACGACGCCGACCGGCTACGCCGGTTCGAACAGGAGGCGAGGGCCGCGGGAGTCCTGAACCACCCGAACATTACGGCGGTCTACGACGTGGGGACTCACGTCGGCTCGCCCTACATCGTCCAGGAACTGCTCGAGGGCGAGACGCTGCGGTCGGAGCTCGCGAGTGGGGGCCTCTCGCCGCGTAGAGCGATCGACTATGCGCTCCAGATTGCTCATGGGCTCGCGGCCGCGCACGAGAAAGCGATCGTTCACCGGGACCTGAAGCCCGAAAACCTCTTCGTGACGCGGGACGGCCGCGTCAAGATCCTCGATCTCGGACTGGCAAAGCTGATCCACCCGGAAACGTCTTTGCAGGAGCAGACCTCCGCGCCGACGCAAACGCCCGGAACCGAGCCCGGGGTCGTGATGGGCACGGTCGGCTACATGTCGCCCGAGCAGGTCCGGGGTCAGCCTGCGGATCATCGGTCGGACATCTTCAGCTTCGGTTCGATCCTGTACGAGATGCTGTCGGGCCGCAGCCCGTTCAAGGGCGAATCCGCCGTCGAGACGATGTCGGCGATCCTGAAGGAAGACCCCGCGGACCTCTCGGAGACGAGCCGAAGCCTTCCGGCAGGCCTCGAGCGCCTGGTGCGGCATTGCCTCGAGAAACGCCCCGAACAGCGCTTCCAGTCCGCCCGAGACATCGGCTTCGATCTCGAAACGATGTCGTCGGCGGCTTCCGTCCCGGCTGCCACCCTGGTTCCGGCTGGGACGCGCCGACGATGGCTCCGCCGCGCGGCGCTCGCTCTTGTTCCTGTCGCGGCCCTCATCGTGGGGCTCGTCCTCGGCTCACGGATGAGGAGCGGCGCCTCTCCCAACTTCCAGCAGCTGACCTTCCAGCGGGGCACGATGCTCTCGGCACGATTCGCTCCCGACGGCCAGGCCATTCTGTACGGCGCGGCGTGGAACGGAAAGCCCTTTGAGGTCTTCGAGACCCGCGCTGGGAGCACGCTCTCCCGCTCACTCGGTCTGCCTCCGGGCGACGTGTTCGCCGTGTCGGACTCGGGGTCGGTAGCCCTCTCGCTCGACAGGCATTTCGCCTCGGCCTGGATGACGCAGGGAACGCTGGCTCAAGTCGCGCTCGCGGGCGGCTCGCCGCGCGCCCTCGCGGCGGACATCAATTGGGCCGACTGGGGACCGGGAGGAAGAGAGCTCGCGGTCGTGCGGGAACGCGGCAGCGTGCTCGAATTCCCCGTCGGCAAGGTGCTCTACCAAACGAGCGGTCACGTCAGCCACGTGCGCGTGCGGCCTTCCGGCGATCTGGTCGCGTTTTGCGATCATCCGACGAAGGCCGGCGACACGGGCGGTATCGCCGTGGTGGACCGCAACGGTCGCAAGCGTGATCTTTCGACCGGCTGGGAGTCGGTCTGGGGGCTCGCCTGGTCACCGCGAGGCGACGAAGTCTGGTTTACGGGGGCCCGGACAGGGGGCCGGCGCGATCTCCACGCCGTCAGCCTCTCGGGGCGCGAGCGTCTCATCCTCACCAGCGTGGGCCCGCTGACGCTCTTCGATGTGGACGGCCGCGGTCGCGCTCTTCTGGGCCGCGATTCCCATGGCGCCGGGATCCTCGTCGCCGGTCGCGGCGGTGCGCGAGACCTGTCGTACCTCGACTTCTCCGCCGCGCGCGATCTTTCGACCGACGGGAGCCTCCTGTTGTTCGACGAGCCCGGCGATGGGGGAGGAGCCCATGGCGCCGTCTACATCCGGAAGACCGACGGATCGGCTCCCGTTCAGATCGGGGAGGGCTACAGCACCGCACTCTCGCCGGATCTGAAATGGGTGCTCTCCGTCCCCCCGGGTCCTTTTGAGCCCGAGGCCTTACTGCTGCCCACCGGCCTCGGCCAACCGATGCGGTTGCCGCCTTTGGCTGCCGGCATTCTCTGGGCGGACTGGATGCCCAACGGCCAGGAGCTTCTCGTTTGCGCCGGGCAACCGGGGCGCACCGCGAAGCTCTACCTTCAGGATGTCAAGACCGGCAAGATCCGCCCCGCCTCGCCCGACGGCGTCACGCTTCTGCCTTACTCGCACTTGATATCGCCGGACAGCCGCTTGGTCGCGGCGAGAGGTCCGGACCAGAAGGTCCGCCTTTATCCGCTGGATGGTAGCCCGGGTCGCGACATCCCCGGGCTCGAGCCGGTGGAAGACCCGCTCCGGTGGTCCGCCGACGGTCGATTTCTTTACGTCTATCGCCCGGGCGAGCTCCCGCCGAAACTCGCGCGGCTCGAGGTGTCGACCGGCCGCCGCGAGAGCTGGAAGGAGCTTCCGCTGCCTGATCCCGCCGGAGTCGTCTTCGTTCGTCCGCCGCAATTGACTCCGGACGGAGAGATCTGCGTCTATACCTACAGCCGATTCATGACGGAGCTTTTCCTCGTCGAGGGTCTTCGTTGATGCGATCGGATTGCGAGCGCTGCAAGAACCTGAGGTTCCAGAAACTCGTCGGGGGCGGATAAGCAGTTGATCCGCCATCCCTAGGTCGAGCGAAAGTCGGGCGGAAACTGGCCTACAAGGGCCTACTCCAGCCGACTCGATTGGCTCCGGGAGGTCGGGATTTGAGACCGCGAGAGTCGGGCGATTTGCGACGGGGACAGTCTCGGGTTGAGACTTACGCCTTGGCCCGGCTTCCAAGGGTCTCTGAGGTGGCGTCCGTGACCGACGAAGAGTCGGAGCTCGATCTCATAATCGTGGGCGGGGGACCCGCGGGCATCGCTCTCGCCTCGGAGGCGAAAGCCGCGGGGGTTCTTCCGGAGAACGTGCTCGTTCTCGAAAAGGCGCAGGAACATTCCTGGATCATTCGCAGGTACTACCCGGCGGCCAAACCCGTGCTCGCCAACTACAAAGGGATCGAGGCGAAGTGCGAGGGAGTGCTCTGCATCCCGGACCTGACGCGCGAGGAGACGTTGAGTTACCTCGACCGCGCAATCCGCGATTCAGGAGCCCGCGTGCGCTACCGCGAAGAAGTTCACCGGATCGGGACCGAGTCCAATGGTCTGCTGAGGGTCGAGACGAACACAGGGATTTGGCGGGCTCCCGTCGTCGTGATCGCGATCGGGGTTCTCAGCCGCCCTAACAAACCGTCGCATGCGATCCCCCCTCAAGTGAGGCCCCACGTCCTCTTCGACGTAACGAGCGAGGAAATCCGGGACAAAGACGTCCTCGTCGTCGGCGGGGGTGACACGGCGACGGAGTACTCTCAATTCCTCGTACAAGAAGGGAACCGTGTGACACTCAGCTATCGCGGCAGAGAACTGGCGCGGCCCAATCCCATCAATCGGGACAGCGTGCTCGAGCTCGAGCGGCAGGGAACGCTGCAGATTCTTCTGTCCTCCAACGTGGCCGCACTCGAGAGCGCCGGGGGCAGAGTTCGGGTCCGCTTTCAGGAGCCCGACCTCGATTCTCTAGACGTTGATCGGATCGTCTACGCCCTTGGCGGCACGACACCGGAGAACTTTCTCAAATCCGCAGGCATCGCTTTCGACGGCCCGCAACCGAAGCTGACCGAGTCCTTTGCGACGAGCGTTCCCGGCCTCTTCCTTGCGGGAGACCTGACGGCGGGCAGGAGGGGCGGGTCGATCATTCTCGCTTTCAACACCGCCGCCGCCGCGATGCGGCAGATCTGCCGAGACTACGGTATCTGCGCCATTGATCGCCCCTCCCGGAGGTAGGAGGCGATGGATCTCCTACGAAATGGGTGAGTCCACAGACGGAAAAGTTATCGTGTGATCGCTGCGCGCATTTGATGCTCTCGCGCAGGACGACGACAGGCAGCGTTCGGGAGCATAGAATTCCGCGGTATGTTCGCTGGACACTCTACGACCATGTACCGCTGCATCCGTTGTCGCCAGCCAGTCAGGACGGGCCTTTCGACCGACTTGTCCTCGCCCATTCGAGGAGCGAATCAATGAAGCGACTCTTGCGGCTCATCGTGGTTCTCTTCGTCTCGGTATCGATCGTCGGCTGCGCCTCTGCGAAGCAAAAAGCCGAGGAGCAGCAGGAGATTGACAGAAGCATTTCCTCGTCGTCGAGCCCCGATGCGATCAAGGGTTGCAGTTTCATCATGAATCTCAGGCCGGATGGGCTCCACAAAGGGCCCGAGGCTCAGGCTGCTTCTCTCGTGATCCCGAAGCAAGGCGTCTCGTGGGTCGTGTTTGGCGACTCTGGCAAGTATGACCTCTATTCCTGTTCCCAACGAAGCGCACGGAACGAGCCCGAGATGAAGGTTCCGACGCCGACGACCGCAGTTGAGACCAGGCCAGCGGAGGCCCCTTCAACTCCTCTCGAACGGCCGCCGACGCAAGAACCGTCGGCGGCCAGCCCGAACGTTGCCGCAAGAGAGCAGCCCGAAGCAAACCCTGAGCCTTCGCAGCCGGCGACGAACAGCGCCTACGACACGCGCGTGACGAGCAACCCGGAGGCGGTCAGTGGCTGCAGGTTCCTGGCGAGCTTTGCCGGATACCGGAAGGTATCCCGCTTTCAGGAGGACGTGGTGAAGGCGGGTGGGAACCTCGGATTGGTGGTCTCTACCAACAGGGACGGCGACGTGATCGGGGAAGCGTACTCTTGTTCTGACCGGGCCAAGCCCTAAACACCCGCGCGGTTTACGGCTTCTGGTATCGAGCCAACGCTGTGGTTCTCAGACCTGGGTCGGCGTATCAGGTCGGGCACTCGCCGCACCGTGTCGTGTGTGACTGCGCGCAGCAATGGCCTTTCTGGTCGAGGCGACCGGCGCTCGGCGGGTGGTCGTGGGCGAGTTCTCGAGCACCGCTCTTCGGGCCTCTCCCGAGCGCTTGATGAACGCGAGGAGGCCACCGGCCATCATCACGTAGAAGCCTCCCCAGACGAGCGCAATGAGCGGCTTTCGGGTTACGTCGACCGAAAGGGACTCGACGGAGGCGGCCTGAATTTCGTCGGAGGGGTTCTTGGAGACGCCTGTCAGGCGGACAACGACTGAGCCGTCGCTCGGAGAAACGGCGACGACAGAGATCGTTCCTCCCGGTACTCCCGGAATGCTCGCTTGTTCGGCATCCGCCTCTCGCGTCTCCATGTTGAACTTGTAGCGAACTGTCAGGTCGTGTTGTGACCCGTCGGACGGCGTGATCGTGAAGTTTGTGAGAACGAGAATCGTCTGTTCGCCGCGCATCATCGCGGCGCGGTCGGCATTGAAGTCGCGGAACGTAAAGCCGGTGCCGTCGATGTTGGTGGTTGTTCCCTTGGCGAGCTGCTCGTCGCGGCCGACGATCTGGGGCTGTCCGGGGTCGTACTGCTGGGGCGCGATGTAGAGATCCATCACGGGAGAGCTGCGGATGGACGGGTTCACCATGAGCTGGCCGGTCTTGCTGTTCTCGTACATCTTCGGGTAGGCGTAGAAGGCCTTGCCCTTCGCGGTCTCGACGCGCACCTCCATGGCCGTCTTGCGGTCGCCCGCGCCGGGAACGACGCGGAGAAACGTCAGCGTCGTGTCGCCGACCTTCTTCGGCACGTTGACGGGAAGCGTGACGCGCTCGGAGCGGGCGTAGGAGCCGGAGACGACGATCCCGGCGAGCATGATCCCGACGCCGGCGTGGGCGAGGTATCCGCCCGCGCCGCCGAGCTTGCCGTTCGAGGCCTTGCGCAGCACCGCGCGCAGGTTCATGTCCGCCGCGAAGAAGGCCGTGAAGAGAAGGAGCAGCGTGTTCGGGCGGCTGGCTCCGAGGACGAAAGCGGTCAGGGTCAGGATGGCCGCGACGGCGAGCGAGCGCCGCGAGCTCTTCCAGAGATCGGCTCCCGTCACGCCTTTCCATCCGACGAAGGGAACGAGTCCGGCGAGAAGCACCAGCAGGAAGCCCGCCGGCGTGGTCGTCTTGCCGTAGAAGCCCGTCTGGACCTGCGACGGGGTGCCCGAAAGCCGAGTCAGGATTGGCGCGGAGGTCCCGAGAAGGATCACGGCCGCCAGCGCGCAGAAGACCGCGATTCCGAGGATGAACATCACGCTTCGGGAGAGCAGCGGCGGCTCCTCCTCGTGCACGGCCGGGATCGAGCGCCACCGCCAGGCGAGCAGCGCGACCGAGAGCGTGATGAAGGTGCCGAGGATCGCCACGAGCCAGCCGGTGATGCCGAGGTCGATGAAGGAGTGGACCGAGAAGTCCGCCAGCACGCCCGAGCGCGTCAGAAACGTGCCGTAGAGGATCGCGGCGAACGCCGTGCAGGCGAGCACGAGGTTGATCTTGCGATGGCGCTTGCGCACGCGCTGGAGATACATCCCGTGGACGAGCGCGGCGGTGAACAGCCACGGCACGAGGCTCGTGTTCTCGACCGGATCCCAGCCCCAGTAGCCGCCCCAGCCGAGCGTCTTGTAAGCCCAGTAGCCGCCCATCAGGATCGCCGTGCCGAGCGTCAGGAACGTCAGCAGCGCCCAGGGCAGCGCGCGCGTGATCCAGCCGTCCCAGCGCTTCTTCCAGAGCGCCGCGATCGCGAACGAGAACGGCACCGAGAGCGAGGCGAAACCGAGGAACATCACGGGCGGATGGATGACCATCCACGGATCCTGGAGCAGCGGATTGAGCCCGACGCCGTCGGCCGGCGCCGGCGGCGGAAGCAGCTTGAACGGGCTCTGCTTGCAGAGAATCGCGATGATCCCGAGGAAGGTCGACAGGTACACGACCATCACGGGCGCTTCCTGCTCCTTCGCGCTGCGCCACACGAAGAGACCGATCAGCGATCCCCAGAAGCACCACAGCAGAAACGAGCCCTCCTGCCCGGCCCAGAACGTCGAAACGAGGTAATGCGTCGGCAGCTCCAGGCTCGAGTAGGAGTTGACGTAGGCGACGTCGAAGCGATGCTGCAGCAGCAGCGTCATCAGGATCGCCGCCGAGGTCACGACCGAGACCGCGAAGGCGGTATAGGAAATCCGGGCGAGCTGCAGGAGATCCCTGCGCCCCCGTTCCACTCGGACGTAAGCGGCGACGGACGCGAGCCCCGCGATCAGCGCGCTCCAGATCGCGAAAACCCCAGGCCAGACGTACATCAGGAGAGTCCCATCGGCGGATCGCATAATACGCGCCATGGATTCCACTGCGGTGGGCGCCTGTGCGCACTGTCGGCTGCCGTTGCCGATTCGTCCCTATCTCGAGACGGCCAATGGAGAGGCGCTCTCCTTCTGTTGTTACGGGTGCCTTACGGTCTTTCGACTGGTTGGGGCGACCGGGGATACGGGGCGGGCCGGCTGGTTTCTGGCGAAGCTCGGTCTGGCCGCGCTGCTCTCAGGCAACATCATGATGTTTCAGAGTCTTCTGTACTTCGGGTCTCTCGATTCACTGGGAAGCGCCGTGCTCCGGACTGCATCCTGGCTCATGCTGGCTTTGGCGCTTGCCGTGTACCTGCTGCTCGGCGTTCCGATGCTACGGACCGCCTATCGGGCTGCGCGCAGCGGTCATATCGTCCTCGAGACGCTCATCGCGCTTGGCGCGCTCGCAGCGATCGCCGCCTCAGGCGTGGAAACAGTGCGCGGGGGACGACAGCTCTACTACGACTCCGGCACCATGGTGCTCGTCTTCGTCGTGCTCGGGCAGTATCTCGACGCCCGCGCCCGGGAGAGAGCGACAGCGACTCTAGCCCCGGCCGTCGAGGCCGCGCGGCCGATGGCCCGCGTGGTCGATGATGCGATCGAGCGCGAGGTTGCGCCCGACCAGATTCGCCGCGGCGAGCGAGTTCGCGTTCGTGCGGGTGAGGAGATCCCCGTCGACGGCCGCGTCATCGATGGAGCGTCCGACGTCTCCGAGCCGGCCCTCACGGGGGAGTCGGCGCCGCGACTGGTGGAGACGGGCGACATGGTCTTTGCAGGATCGGTCGCGGTCGACGGCGCTCTCGTGCTGGAGGCGGCGGGGGAGTCGGAGAGTCTCGCGAGCCGCGTGGATCGCTGGACCCGGGAGGCGCGAAGCCGCCGGGCGCCCTTCGAGATCGCGGCCGACCGTTTCGTGGCCCGACTCGTCCCGGGCGTGGCGCTCATCGCCATCGCGACCGCGGTAACGTGGGGCGTGGCCGGGCGGGACTGGCCCCGGGGCGCCCTGGCAGCCCTCTCCGTGCTCGTCGTCGCGTGTCCGTGTGCGCTCGGAATCGCGACTCCCATGGCCACGACGATCGCGATCAGCCGGGCGGCCGGACGGGGCACTCTGCTTCGCAGCGGCGCTGTGCTCGAGGCAGTGGACCGCAGCGGGCGGGCCGCCTTCGACAAGACAGGAACGATCACGTGCGGGCGGGCAGCGGTGCGCGAGCTGTGGGTGGATCCCGCGTCGAGATTGTCGGAATCGGACGTCCTGAGGCTCTCGGCGGCCGTCGAAGTGGCCGTAGATCATCCATTTGCGCGGGCCATCGTGGCGTGTGCCCGAGGCAGGCGCATCGCCCTTCCGGAGGTGCAGGAGACTCGTGCCGTCGCGGGCGGGGGCGCGAGCGGACGTGTGGGATCGCTTCGCGTTCTGCTTGGAAGTCGAACCCTTCTCGCTCGCGAAGGCGTTTCGAACATGGAGCGGCTTGATGGGAGCACCGGGGGCAGCGCCGTGGGCGTGGCGATCGACGGCCGGCTCGTCGGCGTCTTTCGCCTCGAGGACCCGGTGCGGCCCGAGGCGCGCGGCGCGATCGAGGAGCTGAAATCGCTCGGCCTCTCGGTCGCGCTCCTGTCCGGGGATCGGGCCGCCGCCGTGGCCGGTGCCGCGAAGGAGGCGGCCATCGAGCAGGCTCAGGGAGATCTCGATCCGCAAGGCAAACTCGAGGCGTTGAAGGGCTGGCGCACCGACGGGGGGGTTTTGATGATCGGAGATGGCGTCAACGACGCTCCGGCTCTCGCGGCCGCGACTGCAGGCGTCGCGTTCGGGGCGGCGTCGGGTCTGGCGAAGCAGACGGCCGACGCGGTGATTCTTCGGGAGGACCTGCGTGAGGTCCCGGAGCTGGTCGTCCTGGCCCGGCAGACGATGCGGATCGTGCGCCAGAACCTCGTCTGGGCGTTCGGCTACAACGGAGTCGGCATCGTCCTGGCCGCGCTCGGTTTACTTCGGCCCGTGGTGGCCGCGGGCGCCATGGTTCTCTCGAGTCTCTTCGTCGTAGGCAACTCCCTCCGGTTGCAGCGGCGTCGGGCTCGAACCCCCTAGCGCCGGCCGATCGTCTCTGGCGGCAGCCGGCCGGTTGCGAGAGCGAGGTGGCCGACGAGAGTTCCCAGGAGGATGAGCCCCGACAGGACGGCGACGCCGTGGGTCAAGCTCGGGGGAAGCTTTGCCCAAACGCCGAGCGAGTCGAGAAGCAGGTAGGTCGCGGCGAAGGCGAACAGAAAAAGGAAGGCCGAGAGAATCGCGCGGGCGAGCAGGGGAGCCTTCATCCAGTACCTCCTCGAATCGGCTGCCTCATGCGCTCCCGGAGGCTGCAAGGGCGACGCCGGTTTGCCGGGACACGTCGCGAACGACATCGAGAAACGCCAGCTGCAGAGGCGAAACTTCATTTCGGCGATATGCCACGCCGAGCTGGACCGGAGGCGCATCCGTCAACCCACGGAATTCGACGCCTTCGGCCGGTCGGAGGGGCCCGGGCAGGATCGCGATGCCGAGCCCGGCCCCGACCATGCCGAGGACGGTGAGGACATGGCCGGCTTCGCGTACGACCGAGGGCGCGAAACCCGCCTCCGCGCATGCCCGAAGAACGAAATCGTGGAACCCGCCATCGGGCGAAATGCGCACGAAGGGAGCCGACCGGAGATCCGCGAGGCGGACGTGGCTGGCGCGTGTAAGCGGATGGGCCGCCGGGAGTGCCACGACCGGAGCCTCGGCCGTCACCATCTCGGTTGCGACATCCCGGTGCACGATGGGAAGGATGGGAAAGGCGACGTCGATCCGCCGGTCCACGAGCGCCTCGATCTGCTCCCGGGAGCGGAGGGTATGGAGGTCGAGCACCACGTTCGTGTGATGCTCCAGGTACTCCTTCAGGATCTTTCCCAGGACGCCGGCCTCGCAGGAAGGGCCGAACCCGAGTGAAAGGTGTCCGACCTCTCCGTTCCCGGCCTTGCGAGCCGTCATCACGGCGTGGTCGCTGTCCTGGAGGATACGTCGGACCTCCTCGAGGAAGGCTCGGCCCGCCTCCGTCAGTGCGACAAAATGTCGTGTTCGATGAAAGAGAGCGACTCCGAGCTCGCGTTCGAGGTCCTGGATCTGTTGGGAGAGCGGGGGCTGCGAGATGTGAAGCTTGTCGGCAGCCCGGCCGAAGTGAAGCTCGTCGGCGACCGCGACGAAGTAACGCAAGTGCCGAAGCTCCAACTCATCCCCCCTCCGCTGTCCTTAAAGACTACATGAAATTTCGTCCAGGCTTGCCCGGGAAGGTATGAGAAAGTCGCCCGCCAATTTAGCGTCCGTTTAGCTTCGATCTTGATAGCGACTTCCTCTCACGGAGAAACGAAAGGGGTATTAGACGACGGGGCAATCCATTTCTACGATGGCCCTGCTTTGCTGTTTCGTTTTCCAATCGTTCGTCATCGGAGGAGTTTGGCCTGCGACCAGTCGCAGGCGCTCCCGTCTGCCCGCCGAAAGGATGGCGTCCTCCCGACTTCTCCGCTCTCCATGCTTCGCTCTGCCGGTTCCCGTCCCATCGAAACAAACTCAGGAGGCTCCGTGCACAGAGTTTTCTCCGTCGGATCGATCATCGGCGTCCTGACGCTCGGCATCGTCTCCCCGGGTCTCGCCTACGAAGTCATCACGGTGACCAATGGAGGCACCATCCAGGGAGTCGTCAAGCTCGTCGGGGCCGCCCCCGTGGTGCCTCCGATCAAGACGACGAAGAACCAGGACTACTGCGGCGCATCGATCGTCAACCCGCTCTACGAAGTGGGAAAAGATGGAGGCCTCAAGAACGTCGAGGTGTTCCTGAAGGGGATCGAGAAGGGCAAGGCGAATCCCAGCGGAACGATCACCCTTCTGAACACGCACTGCATGTTCAGCCCTCGCGTTCAGGGCTCGAGCGTGGGTCAGCAGATCAAGATCGCCTCGGACGATCCGATCCTTCACAACACGCATCCTCAGAACAACGACACGAACGCGACGATCTACAACATCGCGCTGCCGTTCAAGGGCTTCTCGGTGACGAAGCCGCTGCCAGCGACGCCCGAGCTCATCCGGGTCAAGTGCGACGCTCACGAATGGATGCGCGCATGGATCTGGGAGTTCGATCACCCCTACTACGCGACGACGGATGCGGACGGGCACTTCGAGATTAAAGACGTTCCGCCCGGAACCTACACCGTGGTCGCCTGGCACGAGGTGCTCGGGCAGAAGGACGCGTCCGCCGCGGTCGCGGCCGGAAAGCCGTTGACGGTCGATTTCAGCTTCACGCCCAAGAAGTAACCGGAGGTCGCGGCCCCACCGGGCCGGAGAGGAGTTTTGCAATGACCTGGAGAGCCAAAGTCGCCATCACGGCCTGGGCCGCTCTGGTCGCGGCGATGTTTCTCGCACCGGCTCCGGCTCGGGCTTTTCCCGCCTTCGCGCGAAAATATGGCGTGCGGTGCACGGCCTGCCACGAATCGTGGCCCAAGTTGAACGATTTCGGCCGGGCCTTCCGGGACAACGGCTATCAGATGCTCACCGGCAAGGACGACACGGTCTTCGAAACCCCGGGCTACTGGCCGGTCTCGGTTCGGATCACCCCACAGTACGAATATACGCAGGTGACCAACCAGGCGACCGACCAGGGAATAAAGAATCTCGGCTCGGGCGGCGTCGGCCAGGTCGGCCTGGACCTCCTGATGGGGGGAACGCTCTTCCAGAACGTGTCCTTCCTCGTGGTGCCGACCGGATTCGCTCCGGACGGATCCGTCGTCCTGGAGTCGGCCTGGGTCCGCTTCGACAACCTCTTCGGTTCGTCGTGGGCCAACTTCAAGCTCGGCCGGCACGAAGTGGATCTCCCTTCGTCGGCGCACCGTCCCTGGAACCTCACGGACACGGGCTACCTCATCTATAGCTTCCATGCATCGGGGTCGCAGTCGACCTACGACATGGGCGAAAACCAGTGGGGAGTGGAGTACATGGGCCACGACCGGGGAAGCCGGAATCGGGTTTCCGTATCGGTCTTCAACGTCCAGAACTCTCCGGGGAGCGAGAACTTCTGGAGCACCCCAGGCATCTACGGCCACGCCACGCACGAATGGCTGTTCGACGGCGGCCCGGTTTCGGCGGTCAAGATCGGCGCCTTTGGCTCTTATACGACATGGCCGACGACGTCGTTCACCAGCGGCGGTGAGCCGATCCCCGGGACGGCGGGTAACCTCGAGCCGTCCACGAAGATCGGCGGCGAGGGCCAGATCTGGTTCGGGCCGCCGGCCACTCCCTTCCACCTCTTTCTCATCTTTGCCCACGGCGAGGACGACAAGAATCTGATTCCGGACGCTACTCGAAACGGCATCTTCAACGGCGGCTTTGCGGAGTTCGGCTGGACCTTCACCCTGAAGAACCTGATCTTCGCGCGCTACGACCTCTGCAAGAACTCGCAGCAGGGCGTCCTCGACGCACCCCAGGATCTCAATGACCAGAACGCCATCACGGTCGGGTATCGGCACACGTTCGAGTTCAGCAACCGTTCGGAGTACGCGCTGCATGTCGAGTACACGAGCCTGCAGACGATCGGCGCGGGTGCGAACGGGCTGAACACGCGGACCAACCAGTACCTCGTCGGCATTGACTTCGCGTATTGAAAGGGAGGGTGCCGTGAAGAAAATCTCCGTCGCCTCATTGGTTCTCCCCCTTCTTGCCCTCGCGTCGACCGCTCGAGCGCAGCTCACGCGGCCGGGCGACCCCGCGGAGGGCAAGGTCGTCTACACGCGGTATTGCGTCTCCTGTCACGGCGACCTGGGCAACGGAGGCGGGGAATTCGCCGAGTGGATCACGACCAAGCCCCGCGACTATCGCCAGGGCACGTTCAAGTGGCGGTCGACGCCCTCGGGCTCCCTCCCGCTCGACTCCGATCTCGAGAAGACGATCCGCGATGGGGTCTACGGCACGTTCATGCCTTCCTGGTACGCGATCGGCGAACAGAGCCGGCGCGACGTCATCGCCTACATCAAGACGTTCTCCGCACGTTGGACGACGGAGAAACCTCAGCCGGCGATCACGATTCCTGCCGAGCCTCCGTACAACGACGCCTCGGTCACACGCGGCCGCGGGGTCTACGAAAAGTCGAACTGCGCCCAGTGTCACGGCCAGGGAGCTCTCGGCGACGGTCCCTCGGCGCACGAGCTCAAGGACGACTGGGGCAATCCGATCGTGCCGTACGACCTGACGGCCGGGCACATCAAGTGCGGGAACACGGGCCAGGACATCTACCGCGTCTTCATCACCGGGTTGAACGGAACTCCGATGCCGTCGTTTACGGACTCGATCACTCCGGCGGAGGCGTGGGACCTGGTGCACTACATCCAGAGTCTGTCTGCCCTCTATCCGAAGAACTACGGGACGGCAGCCAAGTAGCCGGATCGGCCGGCGGGAGGCGAAGGTGCCGGACGAGCACAAAGAGGATCCGGGGGAGATCAGCCGCTATGAGTTCTCCGGAATCGACGAGCGGCACGGAAAGATCCCGAAATGGCTGGGATTCGTCTACGTCACCTTGCTGATCTGGATGGTCTATTACCTGATCCGCTTCTGGACCGACAAGGGGTGAAGCGATGAGCTCGGTTGCCGCTGCCGGCCCGGTCGATCGGGACGGCCTCGTCGACCGCGAGGTGGTGCTCCGGTTCTTGCTGTCGGCCGCCTTCTGGCTCGTCTTTGCCCCGACCATCGGCGTGATCCTCTCGATCAAGTTCAACTACTTCGACTTTCTGGGCAACATCTCCTGGCTGACCTGGGGGCGGCTGCGTCCCGTCCACGTCATGGGCGTCATCTTCGGGGCTTTCTCGAGCGCGATCGTCGGCCTGACGTACTACATGGTGCCGCGCCTCTGCGGCGTGCGCATGTACAAGGAAAACTGGAGCCGCGCGCTCGTGTGGATCTGGAACATCGGGCTGACCGCCGCCCTCGTGTCCCTTCCACTCGGCCAGAACCTCGGCATCGAGGCCGGGGAGTTTCCGCTCTGGGCCAACGTGATCATCCAGATTGCGCTGACAATGATCACGATCCAGGTGGTCATGACAATCGTGCGGCGCAAGGAACCTCGAATCTACGTCACGCTCTGGTACCTGACCGCCGCCTACATCTGGACGGTGTTCAACTACGCCTTCGGCCATTTCATCCTGCCGTATTCCATGCCCGGGGTGAACAACGCGGCGATGCACGGCCTCTACATCCATTACGTGGTCGGTCTGTGGATCACGCCGGCGGGGCTGGCCGTCATCTACTACTTCCTTCCGCTATCGGCCCAGCGACCCCTCTATAGCCACAAGTTGTCGCTGGTCGGGTTCTGGTCGCTGGCCTTCTTCTATCCCTTCGTCGGCACGCACCACTACATCTACAGCCCGATCCCCTACTGGACCCAGACGATCGCCATCGTGGCCTCGATGATGCTGATCATCCCGGTCTGGACGGTGCTCCAGAACTTCTACGGAACCTTCGTCGGGAACTGGAAGCGGTTCCAGGAGTCGTACACCGCGAAGTTCCTGATCATCGGCGCCCTCTATTACCTGATCGGCTGTTTTCAGGGATCGACAGAAGCGCTGCGCGGGATGCAGCGGCTGACCCACTTCACGGATTTCGTAATCGCGCATTCGCACCTGACGGTCTTCGGGACTTTCATCCTGTGGGTGACCGCCGGCATGTACTACGTGATTCCCCGGGTGTCCGGACACGAGCTCTATTCGAAGACTCTCGCGCAATGGCACTACTGGCTCACCGTCGCGGGGTTCTCGTTGATGGCGTCGGTCTTGACGCTGCAGGGCCTCCTGCAGGGAACGATGCTCGACGTCGGGGCCGATTTCGTGGACTCGATGGTGGCGATGAAGCCCTACTGGTTCGCGCGAACGGTAGCGGGCGTCACGATGGACGTCGGCGCGCTGCTCGGGATGTGGAACTTTTACATGACCGCGATGCACGGGCGGCCCATCGAGTCGCTGGCCACCGCGACGGCGGCGCCGGAGCCGCAGTGGACGTGACGCCGGCGAGTGACCGGGGCGCACGATGAAGCGGATCGAGCCGATCATCCTCGTCGCGGCGGTGGGCTTCTACGCGCTCGCGATGACGACCCAGGGCATCCTGCCGCTCCTGGAGAAGGACGTCACCCGGCCCACGACGCTCAGGACGATCTTCGGAAAGACCGTGTCGACGCCGAAGCGAGACGAGCTCGAGGCGGAGGGGCGCAGGATCTACATCCGGGAAGGCTGCTGGTACTGTCACTCGCAATACATCCGACCGGTCAATCGTGACACGGACAAGTGGGGTCCCGTCACGCAAGCCGGCGAGATCAGCGAGGACCTTCCCCAGATGTTCGGGACCCGGCGCATCGGACCGGAGTTGTCACGCGAGGGCAATCGGCGGTCCAACGAGTGGCATTACGCGCACCACTGGAATCCGCGTTCGACGGAGCCAGACTCGATGATGCCGTCCTTCACCTGGCTCTACGCCGACGACGGCGAGCACGACCGGAAGGTCGCCGCTTTCCTGGCCAAGTACGACGCGAATCACGACGGGCGCGTGACCAAGAGCGAGCTCGACAAGAATGGCGACGGGGTCGTCACGCCGGACGAGCTGCCGGCGGGCTGGAAGGAGCTCGACGTCTGGCCGGTCAATTCGGACGGAACCATCGGCGACGGCATCGTCGACATGCACGACTACGGCCCGGTGCCCACCGGCGAGATGCAGGCGGTCGAGGCTTACCTTCAGCGGATCGGCACGGCGATTGGCGACTGGCGCGTCTGGGAGCCGTGGCCCACCAACCATCGTCCGGCACCGACCGAGCCGCTCGCGCTGCGGCTGGCGCGCGGCAAGGAGGTCTTCGAACATAAGTGCGCCGGCTGTCATGGCAAGTTCGGTAACGGGCGTCTGACGAAGGACGATAAGGCTTCCAGCAACTTCAACGACGCGTACCATTTCCTCGACCCCCAACCCCGCAATTTCACGCTCGCGGCCTTCAAGAGCCGCACGACCCCGTCCGGGGCCCTGCCGCGGGACGAGGACCTCTTCCGCACGATTACAAGGGGAATCCGGAAGGGTCAAATCATGCCGGCCTGGGGCAACGCCGCCGACGGCCACATGCTCTCCGAGCAGGACCGCTGGGATCTGGTGGACTACGTGAAGACGTTCTCCGACCGCTTCCAGAAGGAAGAGGTTCCGCCGCCGATCGACATTCCCTACCCTCCTTTCCCGGGCGCGCCGGCCGCACCCGCCGACCTGGTCCGCGAGGGGAAGCTCGTGTACCGGGTCCTCCAATGCTGGACCTGCCACGGGATGGGTGGGAAAGGCGATGGCCCATCGGCCAATGCGCTGGTCGACGACTTCGAAGTCCCGATCCGTCCCTTCGACTTCACCACGGGCAACTTCAAGTTCGGCGACACGCCGGCCGACGTGTATCGAACATTCAATACGGGCCTGAACGGCACGCCGATGCCGTCCTTCTACGACACGATTCTCTATCCGAAGGAGGCCTTTCCGGACCTGAAGCCGTGGCAGCAGGTCTACAACGGCAAGGCGATCTTCTCGGAGGCGGACGTCAAGGAGATCGGCGATTACATCGCCGGGATTCCCACGGCCGCCGACCTCGGCAAGATGAGCGAGGCGGATCGGGCGGCGTTCGCAGACCATCGCCGCTGGGCGCTCGTGTACTTCGCGCTCTCGCTTGCGCAGACCCCGGCCGTTCCCGTTGCGCCTTCGACCGCCGGCTTCCGGGCCGCACGATAAGCCGATGGCGGACCGATTCTTTCGCCTCGTGGAGCTGGTCTTCACGGCCTACGCCGTACCGGCCCTTCTTGTGCCCCTGGTCTGGCTCGTGCAGCGGGTGTTCCGGGCCCGGCGGCCCGCTTCGGAGCACGAGACGTCCGACCGGCTCCATCGAGCGCTGGGCGCCTACGGAATCCTCTTGCTCGCGTGGCTGGGGGCATGGGCGGCAGTCATTTTGGGAGTGCCCGTCGAGCGTGGCGGAAAGATTTCCGCCATCATCTTCTGGATCGCTTACGGGCTACTGAACCTCGGGCTCGCCTCGATGCTCGTACGGTTCACGGCCGGGTACGGCGACCTCACGGAAGGCCCCTCGCGCGACCGGCTCTTCGTGCGATTCCTCCTGGCGATCGTCGTTCAGCCGGTGGCGACGTTCTTTGCGTTTGCCGTTCTGTACCGAATCATGGGGGTGGTCTACCACCTGCGAGTGCCGGGGTTGGCCGCGGTTCAGGAAGGGATCTGACCCGATGATGGACATCACTTTCTATCAATTCTTCATAGCCCTGCTCGTCTCCTTCGCGGCCTGGTGCGTCTTCCTGTGGGCGATCCGGACCGGGCAATTTCGGGACGTCGAGGACATCAAGTACCAGGTCTGGCCCTCCCACGGCGAGCCGTCCGAGGACCTCGGCGGTGATGCTTCACAGCGAGCGTCTGGGCCCCCGGAGTCCGCGGAAAGCCGCTAGCCCGGCTTGCACCATCACCCGCTCCCGGCGTCGGGCGATCTCGTCCTGCTGTTCTTCGCGTCCCTTCTTGGCAGTGCTCACTGCGTGGGGATGTGCGGCCCTTACGTAGCGCTTTGTGCCACGCGCCTCGCTCAGGCCCCCGGAGGAGTGAGCCCGAGCGTCGGCACGAGGCTTCTCTTCAATGCGGGTCGCGTGGCGACCTACGTCGCAATCGGCACGGTCGTCGGGGCGTTCGGCCAAATTGCCCTGGCGATCGGTGCACGCGCGGAGCTGGGAGGCGTCGTGGCGCTCACCGCGGGTTTCATCGCGGTCGTCTTCGGCATTTCGCTCGTCGGCTGGATCCGGGACCCTGCAGGGATTCTCAACCGGCTGGGTGTCGACGTTCTGATCCGAGGGGGGGCCCGCGAGGCCTTCCGCGCGCCTCGCGCCCTGTCACCGATCCTGCTCGGAGCGCTGCAGGGAGCATTCCCCTGCGCCCTGGTCTACGGCGCAGCCGCGCGCGCGGCCGTGGCCGGTTCGCCGGTCTCTGGCGCTGGAGTCATGTTCGTCTTCGGCCTCGGAACGGTCCCCGCGATCTTTGCGCTCTCCTCGCTGTCGCCCGCGTTGCTTCGCCGCATTCGCGGTTGGCGGTGGGCGGGTCTGCTGATCGCCGCCGTCGGAGCTCTTCTGATGCTCCGAGGGCTCGCGGCCATGGGCTTCGTGCGCCACTCCGCTCTCTGGTAGTAGAACCGCGCGTCTGGGCACCCGGCCGCGAGCGAAAGTCGGGCGGAAACCACCCGACACGGGGCTACTGTAGGCGACTCGAAAGGCTCCCGAAGTCGTTCCCTGTCGGCTCTTTTCGCTTCCTGAAGACGATGGGCGGCCCCTCATGACCCAAAGGTCGAGGGTTCAAATCCCTCCCACGCAACCAATCAAGTCAAGGGTTACGTCGCGAGGCATGACCCCTCTTCTCTTGAGGTCGGGCGATTCTCGGTTCGCCGGTGAGCGAGGCGATCGATCTCGTAGAATCCGCACGGCGGTGATCCGATAGCACTCCCAGCGGGCGCCCGCCTCGGTCCCTACGAGATCCTGTCGCCACTCGGCGCGGGCGGGATGGGGGAGGTCTACCGGGCGCGGGACTCGAAGTTGAAGCGCGACGTGGCGATCAAGGTGTTGCCACAGTCGCTCGCCGCTGATCCGGATGCTTTGGCGAGGTTCGAGCGCGAAGCCCTCGCCGTCGCCGCGCTTTCTCATCCGAACATCCTCTCGATCTTCGACTTCGGCAGTCATGAAGGAACCGCCTACGCGGTCACGGAGCTCCTCGAGGGTGAGACCCTGTCCGCAAAGGTGGCGTCCGGGCGGATGCCGGCGAAGCAGGCCGTCGACTATGCCGCTCAGATCGCGAAGGGGCTGGCCGCCGCGCACGAAAAGGGCGTCGTCCATCGGGACCTGAAGCCCGACAACCTATTCGTCAGCCGGGACGGGCACGTGAAGATTCTGGACTTCGGGCTGGCGAAGCGGCAGGAGAAGGTCGCGCCGGGCGAGGAGACGAGCGCGCCGACGGCCTCGGGCCACACGGAGCCCGCCACGGTGATGGGGACGGTTGGCTACATGTCGCCCGAGCAGGTGCGCGGGCTGCCGCTGGATCATCGAACGGACCTCTTCTCCTTCGGCGCGATTCTGTACGAGATGCTGTCGGGGCAGCGGGCCTTTAAGAAGGACACCGCAGCCGACACGATGTCCGCGATCCTGCGGGACGAGCCCGAGGAGCTGGCGGGGTCCGGGGTCTCATCAGGGTTGGATCACGTCGTCCGGCACTGCCTGGAGAAGGACCGGGACAATCGATTCCAGACGGCAAGGGATGTCGCATTTGCGCTGTCGGAGGCGTCGTCGCAGCCCTCCCTGGGCGTCGCGGTTGCCACTCCAAAGAGAAAGGGCAGGTCGAAGACTGCGGTGGCCGCTGGGGTCCTCGTCGTCCTTGCGGCGGCTGGTCTTTTCATCTGGAGGCGGGCGAAGGCACCTGCTCCCGGGCCCTCGCGCGGCGTCAAGCGCATCGCGGTGCTGCCCTTCGAGAACCTCGGCTCCCCAGAGGACGACTACTTCGCCGACGGGATTGCCGATGAGATCCGCAGCAAGCTGACGTCCCTGCCGGGCATCGAGGTCATCGCCCGTGCGAGCTCGACAACCTACAAGAAGACGACGAAGAAGCCTCGGGAAATTGCCGACGAGCTCGGGGTGGGCTACTTGCTGACCGCGACGGTGCGATGGCAGAAGGGTGCCGGGACCAGCCGTGTGCACGTGACGCCGGAGCTCGTCGAGGTGCCTCAGACCGGCGCTGCGACGTCGAGATGGGAGCAGCCGTTCGACGCGGCGCTGACCGACGTCTTCCAGGTCCAGTCGGACATCGCCTCGCGTGTCGCGGAAGCCCTGGGCGTGGCGCTCGGAGGCACGGCAAAGCGTCTCGCCGAGAAGCCTACGCAGAATCTTGCTGCCTACGAGGCCTTCCTGAAAGGTGAGGAAAGTCGGAAGAGTGTTTATTCCACCGAGGGCCTTCGCAATGCGCTGGGCCTCTACGAGCAGGCCGTTGCGCTCGACCCGAACTTTGCGGCGGCGTGGGCCAGGCTATCCGCGACATGCTCGGCAATCTATTTCGACGACTCGAGGCCCGAGATCAAGGAGCGAGCCGGCTTCGCGGCCCAGCAGGCTGCCGCACTCGCACCGGACGATGCGCTGACCTACATAGCTCTGGGTCGATATCAGGAACTGGTCGTTTGGGACAATAAGCGTGCACTCGAGCTTTTCACGCGGGGCTTGAGCTTTGCTCCGGGAAATGCAGAGTTGCTGACGCTGACCGGAAGTGCCGAAGACGATCTGGGCCGATGGGAACAAGCGGTGGCGTACTTCAAGAAGGCCCAGAGCGTGGACCCCCGGCTGGCAGGTCCTGCGAACGCTCTCGGCTTCGTGTACCTCTGGCATCGACGATATACGGAAGCGCGAGAGGCGTTCAGTAGAGCGTTGTTGCTCGATCCCGCCGATCCATGGGTGACCGCAGACAAGATCAGAACCTTTCTCGGGACGGGTGACCTGGCTGGCGCCCGTGCCGTTCTAAGAAATCCCCCGAGCGATCTTGACCTGACTGCCCTCGTGAGAGCCCTCGCGGTCTACGACGTGGTGTGGGTCATGGAGCCGCCGGAGCTCGACCTCTTCCTCCGCCTCACCCCATCCGCCTTTGACGGCGACAGGGGCTGGTGGAACCTGGCCATGGCGATGGGCTACGAACGAAGGGGCGATGAAGCCCAGGTTCGGGCTCATGCGGAGGCGGCCACGAAGGAATTTGAAAAGCAGGTCCGTGCTGCTCCCGACGTCTCCACGCCGCACACGCTCCTGGGTCTCGCACTGGCGTATCTGGGTCGGCGAGACGATGCGATTCGGGAGGGACTCCGCGGTGTTGCGCTCACGCCAGCGACGAAGGATGCGACCTGGGCCCCGATCTGCGAGAGCTTGCTGATGCGCATGTACATTCTCGTGGGAGAGCAAGACAAAGCGCTCGAGGGTCTCGAACGTCTCCTCAAGGTTCCGGGCTACCTCTCGCCCGGCTGGCTCAAGATCGACCCCAACTTCGACCCGCTGCGCAAGAACCCGAGGTTCCAGAAGCTCGTCTCCGGGGCGTGATCCGCAGATCCCTGGACGCGATTCGGCTGCAAGGTGTCTGAGGTGAATCAAGCGTCGCGTCCTCGGTTTCCCTCTCAACCAGTGGCCGAGGCCCGCGTCCGGCTCCTTTTGAAGAAGCTCCTGAGGTTACAGGGGTGCAATGGGAATACGCCACCCATGATCTCGAAATCCGCCCCGCCAGATCTAGCGCGATTTTTGCATGAACTTCAGATTCGAGAAGTCGGCGCAAAGCCGACTCGAGTATTTGCGCCGTGTTCACCGCTGCCACGATCGAGGACGTTTGCCGGCACTTGCGAGCCGTGACCCGTGGGATTCGCCCCGGCTGGCATTTGAGCAAGGCGGCCTGCACCCGGCTTGGAACGCGCGCGAGTGGGGCCGAGGATCTGCAGAAACTGCTTCCCCGCGCCATTGCGATCACCCTGGCGGGATCATCGTGATCGGTCAGCGGATCTCACTCGCGTTCGCGCTTTTGGGTGCCGCAGCGGTGTACGGAACGGACGTCTTCTTTTGTGTCGTTGGGCGCACCGCACTGACTCGCGTAAGCGACGCGGCTCTCGTCGAGACGATGGGGCGTCTTCACGAGGTCGCGGACCGCCGAATGCCGATTTTCGGCGCCGTCGGCATCGGCGGCGCACTCGCGAGCCTCGCATTCTCAAGGGTTTCGTTGGCCTGGGTGCTGAGCGCGGTCGCCGCGCAGGTCCTTTGGATCGTCATCTATCGAAGGGTAGCGGCGCCGGTGAACGCTGAGCTCACCCGGCAGGCGCGCGCGGGCTCCCTTCCGGCCGACGCGCGAGCCCTGCAAGCGCGATGGGAGAGCGTGATCGTCGTGCGGGTGCTCCTCATGGGCTTTGCGGTGGTCGCGCTCGCCGCTGCACTCGTGCGGTCGGCTCAATGAGGGCGCCGCGAGCTCTCATCCGAACCTGGCGTCAGCCGTACGTGAGGTCAGTGCTCTGTCCGACCTCGATGATGTAGCCGTCCGGATCGCGCATGTAGCAGCGAATCTCGCCGTACTTGGGTATGGGCGGGGTGATGAACTCGGCTCCTCGATTTTTCCATAATTCGTAGCAGGCTTGAATATCCGTCACGCGCATATTCATAAAGCTGTTGATCTTGTTCGGGTCGGGGACGCTGAGCGTTACGGTCGGCTTATCGGGGGTTGGACCGCCTCCGACGTTGAGAATCATCCAGATATTCGCGAGCCGAAGGTACGCGGGTGCGTTGCCGTCACCCATGCTCAGAATGCGGGCGTCGAAGACTTTCTCGTACCAGTGAGCCGATCGGCTGATATCGGCGACGGTGAGAAAGTGGGCGATGCTGATGCCTTTCTTGGGGGGCATCTCATAGACGTCGTGCTCGATTTGTACGCCGTTCGTTGTTTTGCCGCCGGTGTTCACGTTGGTGCTCTTTGCGTTGCTCATGGTCCTCCACTGCCGATCAACAGGCAGTATTTCCAGCTCAACCATTACCGGGTCCCGCGCGATCGATCATCTCAACCGGCGCTCCGGCTCTCATCTCAGCATGTGACGACTCCATGAAGCCCTTCGCCAGGTCAGCAATCTCATCGGCGGCCGTGTCGAGCGCGAAGTGGCCACCGTCAACAACATGGACTTCGGCGCTCGGAACGTCCTTGCGATAGCTCTCCGGTTCGCTCGCGTCAAAGGACGACTCGTATTTGCCCCAGATCACCAGCAGGCGCGGTTGCGCTTCCCGCAACCACGCCTGCCACTTCGGATAGGCCTCGACATTAGTTCGGTAGTCGTAGAAAAGATCGCTCTGGATCTCGGCCTGGCTCGGCCGGTTCAGGAAGTTGAACTCGTCGGTCCAGAGGTCGGGATCGTGTCGCTCCACATCGGGATCATCGCCGACGTGTCGCGCACGCGCGGCCTCGAGCGACAAGAGATTGGTGCGCAATGCGCTCTCGTTGGCAGCGCGATCAGCCCAGAACGCCCGCCGCGTCTTCCACTTTGCTCCCAGACCCTCGTTGTGCGCGACGGCGTCCTGGACGATGATCGCTTCGGCGCGTTCCGGATGCCTCAAGATCATGCGGAAGCCCACGGGGCCACCGTAATCCTGCATATATAACGTGTAACGCGAGAGGCCCAGTGCTTCGGTGAACTGATTCATGATCCCAGCGATATGATCGAACGTGTATGCGAATGTTGTGGGGTCGGGCCAGCCGCTATGTCCGAAGCCAGGGTAATCCGGCGCGACCAGATGGTAACGCTCGGACAGACGAGTGAAGAGCGGCTCGAACATTCGCGAGGATGACGGGAGGCCGTGCAGCAAGAGAAGTGTCGGCGCGTCTGTCGGTCCGGCCTCTCTGTAGAAAATCGGCACCCCATCAATGTGTGCGGTGCGATAGCGGGTTGGAGACCTCATTGGATGTCCCTTTCCTCGTACATGGGCTTGGGCGAGCATCCCCCTCTCAATGAGCTCGTTCTGGGCGTCCCCGATTCTCATGCCGCTGAAACCGGCTACCTCTTCTCGAGTGCGGGTAAAAGCAGTTTCAGAAGCGCTTGATCAGAGAACGGGTTCTGACCCGAAATCAATTCGCGATCCTGAAGGACGTAGCTCTTCCATGGACCGAGCACGCTGACGTCACCGCCTGCCGTGGTCAAGGCAAAGTCCGGGTAGAAGAGCACCTTTCCACCGATCTCGAGCGGCTCCCGCTGCTGCTCTTCCGCTGTCGAAAAGATGGTCATCTTGTATCCAGAATAGATCCAACCCTGAGCCTTGCCCCGCGCTCCAGCTGTATCGCCCGCCGCCAGCGCGGCGACGACCTCCTTCGAGTTCGGAGAAGCCGAAAGAAGTGAAATCGGGCCATGGCAGAGCACTGCCGTGGGCTTGGATGTGTGATGAAAGTGTCTCATCACGGTGCCACAGTCGGGATCGTCGAGAAGATCGATCATCGGGCCATGACCGCCGGGGACGAACACAGCGTCATATTGATCCAGGCCTGATGCGATGACGTCCGAAATACGACTTGGATTTGCGAGCCCCGTCAGGGTGTCGCGGAACTTCAGATAGTCCTGAAGCCGGGCCTCGTCTCCACCGAAGAAGTCAGGTACAGCTGAATGGACATCTAGTTGGGGCGTGTTGCCTTTGGGGTTGGCGAAGGTGATCTCGTAACCCTCCTTCATCAGCTCGCGAACGGGAACCGTCAGCTCGTTGAGGTAGTAGCCAGCACCCTTGTAAACCTTGCCATCCTTCAAGGGTAAGCCGCGGCCGCTCGAGACGAGCACCAGGACTTTTCCTCTTGTGGTCATTTCGTTCTCCTCTTTGAAATCCGACTCTCTTATCCTGAATATGAGCTAGCTCATCGGACGCGCCTCCCTCCAAGGTGGGCAAGAACGGGCCACCGCGTGTGAGGTGAGTCATCCTTCCGGGAATCCAAACATCAACCACGACTGATTGGCTACCCAATCCGGGTACAGCGCCGTCATTTGATCGAACAGGTCCTGGTCGGACTTCGCGGTGCTCTGGACACGATCGAAGTCCTGCAGGTAACGCCTGGTGTCCTGGATCGCCGAGGGAGAGTCGGGCGCGCCAGGTTTCTTGTGACCGGCGACAACAATCTCCGGGTTCAGCGCCGCTAACCGGTCGAGCGCTGCGATCCAATTCTTTCGGCTCTCGGAGGTGGTGTCGCCGACGTACATGCGGCACTGGTTGTACACGACGTCGCCAGCGACGATCAGGCCGATCGATGGAACGTATAGAGAGGTCGAATGGGGACTATCGGTGCGACCCTGCTCGATGATGCGCAGTTCGTGGCCTCCGAGAGTGAACGCGTCATGCTCGTAAGGCGCAGGCGCAACCAACTTTGTGGCTACTTGCCCAGGAAACATCCGGCGAGCGAGCCGCTCCACTGGGGGCATAAAAGATGTCTGCATGGCGCTCAGTGTCTTGGGAGTTGCGATCGCCCGAGCGCCCGGGAAACGGTCGAGCAGAATGCTGAGACCGTAGAAGTGGTCGAAATGGGCGTGCGTTATGTAGATGGTCTCGAGGTTGCGGTTGTGCAGAGCAACCCAATTCGCAAGAGCCTCAGCCTCAGCTACTGTCCCCATTGCGTCCACCAGCACCGCGTCGTGCTCGCCGAAGATTAGAGTCGACGTGATCGGGTCAAAGCCGAGCGCTTCGCCGAAGGGCTTTGGGCGCTCGCCGACCATGGCCTTTCCCGGGGCGGTAAAGACGTTGACACCAAGCGTATTCGCCGTGACGGGGGCGGTCATGTGCGTGGTCTCCTTAGGCTCATTGCGATAGCCCTTCCTATGCCTCAAGCCAGGGCGTCTGCGAAGTCATGGCCTTGTGCGGCTGAGCGTTGGGATGTGAGGACCACCAGTCTCATTCCGGGGATCGTCCTCCGGGTTCACGTACTCGATGCCTAGCGGCCCGATGGCCGTTACTTGCGTGACGTACTCGCCCGACTTGGCCCAGTGGAAGTGGGACGTATTGCCGGGCAGAACGATGACGGTGCCGGGCGGATACGCTTCCAACTTCTCCGGATCGAACCTGTCACCCAGGCCGATGTAGAAGACGCCCGCGATGACGGTGTAGACGCGATCCTCGGGATGCTTGTGCGGCATGAGTGCGACGCCGCCAGGCACCTTGACCCGTATGACGAAGGGCGCCGCCTCCGACGGTTGGCCGACGACGACGGCCAGGCGCACCGAGGGCGGGAACGCCGGGAACGGCTTCCAGTCGATCTCCTCCGACAGAATCACCTTGAAGGCGTCCTGCCCTGGCTGATGGGGAGGAGTTCGCGCCTTGGTTGTCACGGCGTCACCTCTCATCCGATCGTTGGACATGGAAAACTCCGGTCAGCGCTAGGGCGTGTAGCGCGTGAAGAGAAGTGAAACATTCGGATGGCGGTATCGGCGGCCGACTGTGCGCGGCAGGGGAACGCCAGGAGAGCGAAAGCGATGCCGGCGGCGGTCGGGCGGCGGCTCGTGGGGTTGGTTTCAGAGTGCAGGCTGAGCGGGAGTTCGATCACGGTGGAATTCCTTCTCTTTCGGCGTCAGGCACGGAACCGAGAAGTGGACGAGCTCAGGGCGGCCTTCGGAGGAATTTCCGGGGCGGAAGGTCAGCGGGTGCTCCGGCCCCCTCCGAGCCGGAGGATGCTCCGGTCGAGGTGACTTCGTCGATGCGTCGCAGAATGCTCTCAGCTTTCTGGAGCGCGACGTCAGGGAGGCCCTCTCGGACACAGGGCCGCATGCCACCCACCGCCGACGCCAGCAGAAGAAGACAGTGGTTCAACGGATCAACCGCACCCTTTCGATAACGGCGCGCCTATAGCCCTATGCACGATTCGCTCCATTCGCTCGGACAAGGCCCTTAACACGCAATGTGAAGTTTTCGTGAACGTCAGGACCCGAACCCGGGCGCTGGCGTCGTTGATGACCGCACTCGCGGTTACAGAGCGACGGATTGAATCCTCCACTCATGCTCATCCTCGCGGGCGCGATCGAGATCTTGTCGACCGGGAGACCCCGAGTGGCAATCCACACCACCAGGACGACCTGACGGACACGGGCGCGCAGCCGCGGAGCGGTCGCTACCGCCGGGCGGAGGACCAGTGCCCAACGATAAATCCTCCCCCACAACCGAGTCGATCAGACGCCGGGAGAAGTCTCCCGGCGTCGTGGATGCTCAGGCTGCGGGCCGCCGGCGAGCGCCTCGCCGCAGGGCGAGGAGGTCGTACCGATCGCGGTTCATGACCTTGTTCCAGGCGGCCACGA
The DNA here is from genome assembly GCA_963738945.1 of uncultured Acidobacteriota bacterium. GTDB lineage: Bacteria > Acidobacteriota > Thermoanaerobaculia > UBA5066 > Gp7-AA6 > DAHUXD01. Next base: position 751,308 of record CAVTYD010000003.1, on the reverse strand, counting down.
AGTCCCGCACGAACTTCTCCTTGCCGTCGTCGCTGGCATAGACCTCGGCCAGCGCGCGAAGCTGCGAGTGCGCGCCGAAGACGAGGTCGGCGGCCGTAGCGGTCCACCTGGCCTTGCCGGTCACGCGATCGCTTCCCTCGTAGATGTTCTCGCCCGAAGCCGATGGCCGCCACGCGGTGCCGACGTTGAGGAGGTTCACGAAGAAGTCGTTCGACAGCGTCCCGGGGCGGTCGGTGAACACGCCGTGTTTCGATTGCCCGTGGTTCGCGTTCAGGACGCGCATGCCGCCGACGAGGACCGTCATCTCCGGCGCGGTCAGCTTCAGGAGGTTCGACCGATCCAGCAGCCGGGTCTCCGGCGACAGCGGGTCGCTCGCCCGGAAGTAGTTGCGGAACCCGTCGCCGGCCGGCTCGAGCACCTCGAAGGCGTCCACGTCGGTCTGCTGCTGCGAGGCGTCCGTGCGGCCGGGCGTGAACGGAACGGTGATGTTGTGGCCGGCCTCCCGGGCTGCCGCCTCGACGGCGGCGCATCCTCCGAGGACGATCAGGTCGGCGAGCGAGACCTTCTTCTTGCCGCCGGACTGCGACTTGTGGAAGTCTGCCTGGACCTGCTCGAGGGCCTTCAGGACCTTCGCCAGCCGGGCCGGCTCGTTCGACTCCCAGTCCTTCTGAGGGGCGAGGCGGATCCGTCCTCCGTTTGCGCCGCCGCGCTTGTCCGTACCGCGGAAGGTCGCGGCCGCGTTCCAGGCCGTCGAGACCAGGTCCGGAACGGAGACGCCCGAATCGAGAATCTTGCGCTTGAGGGCGGCGACGTCCGGCTCGGCGATGAGCTCGTGATCGACCGGCGGGACGGGATCCTGCCACAGCTGCGGTTCCGGGACCCACGGCCCGAGATAGCGCGCACGGGGACCCATGTCGCGGTGGAGCAGCTTGAACCAGGCGCGGGCGAACGCGTCGGCGAGCTCCTTCGGGTTCTCGTAGAAGCGCTTCGCGATCGGCGCGTAGATCGGATCCATCTTCAGAGACAGGTCCGTGGTCAGCATCATCGGCGCGTGCCGCTTCTTCGGGTCGTGCGCGTCGGGCACGGTGCCCTGCGCCTCGGGGTTCTTCGGCTTCCACTGCTTTGCGCCGGCGGGGCTCTCCGTCAGCTCCCACTCGTACTTGAAGAGGTTCTCCAGGAACCCGTTGTCCCACTTCGTCGGGCTGTTGGTCCAGGCGCCCTCGAGGCCGCTCGTGATGGCGTCGGCGCCCTTGCCGCTGCGGTATTTGTTCTTCCAGCCGAGGCCCTGCGCCTCGAGACCCGCGGCCTCCGGTTCCGGCCCGACGTTCGCGGGGGCCGGGGCCGCACCGTGCGTCTTGCCGAACGAGTGGCCGCCGACGATGAGCGCGACCGTCTCCTCGTCGTTCATCGCCATGCGGGCGAAGGTCTCGCGGATGTCGCGCGCGGCCGCGACCGGATCCGGCTTCCCGCCGGGCCCCTCGGGATTCACGTAGATCAGGCCCATCTGCACGGCGCCGAGCGGTCTGGCGAGCTCCCGGTCGCCGCTGTAGCGCTCGTCGCCCAACCACGTGTCCTCGGGGCCCCAGAAGAGGTCCTCGGGCTCCCAGACGTCGGGCCGGCCGAAGCCGAAGCCGAAGGTCTTGAACCCCATCGACTCCATCGCCGCGTTGCCGGCCAGGACGAGCAGGTCGGCCCAGGAGATCTTCTGGCCGTACTTCTTCTTGAGCGGCCAGAGCAGCCGCCGCGCCTTGTCGAGGTTCGCGTTGTCGGGCCAGCTGTTCAGCGGAGCAAAGCGCTGCTGGCCTTCGCCGCCGCCCCCGCGTCCGTCGGCGATCCGGTACGTGCCGGCGGCATGCCACGTCATGCGGATGAAGAGCGGGCCGTAGTGGCCGTAGTCGGCCGGCCACCAGTCCTGCGACTTCGTCATCAGCTCGATCAAGTCGCGCTTCAGCGAGTCGACGTCGAGGGACGCGAACTTCTCGGCGTAGTCGAAGTCGTCTTCCATCGGATTGGACAGGTGCGAGTGGGTGTGGAGCACCGAGAGGTCGAGCTGGTTCGGCCACCAGTCCTTGTTCGTCCTCGGCCGCCCCCGCTTGGGAGTCGGGGCGGGAATTACGGGGCTCTCACTCTCGCTGGCGCTCTGGGTGCGTTCCTTGTCGGGCATCGGAGCTTCTCCTCTCTGGCGCGATTGTTCCGTCAGGCACCCATTCTGTTCGGAATCGTCGTGATCGGTCCAACGACTTATCTCGATTACAATGATCGAGTCCCTCGATCACACGCGAGGGTAAAGATCGATGCGGCCACTCCCGACCCTGCGCCAGCTCGCCTATCTGGTCGAGCTCTCCGAACGCCTGAACTTCCGGGCCGCGGCCGAAGCGCAGTTCGTCACGCAATCCACCCTCTCCGCCGGGATCAAGGAGCTCGAGACGGTATTGGGCGTTCAGCTCGTCGAGCGCGACAAGCACCACGTTCGGCTCACGACGGTGGGTGAGGAGGCCGTCGCTCGCGGGCGCGAGCTTCTGGCTGCGGCGACGGACCTGACGGAGGCGGCCCGCTCCGCGACACTGCCGTTGTCCGGACCGCTGCGCCTCGGCGCCATTCCCACGATCGCCCCCTTTCTGCTTCCGCGAATCCTTCCCGGCCCTGCGGCGCGTGTACGGAGAGCTGGAGCTGTACCTGCGCGAGGACCTCACGGGCCGCCTGCTCGACCGTCTGCGCACGAGCCGCCTCGACATCGCGCTGATTGCGCTCCCCTTCGAGACCGGCGACCTGTACGTGCGCGAGCTGTTCAAGGACGAGTTCTCGTTCGTCGCCCGGGAAGGAGATCCAACGGTTCGGGCGAAGTCCGTCCCGCTCCGGAAGATCGACACGAGCGACCTGCTGTTGCTGGAGGAGGGGCACTGCCTTCGCGACCATGCCATCGCCGCGTGCGGTCCGCGCCGCGGCGCCTGGGGATCCCGCGTCGAGGCGACGAGCCTGACGACGCTGATCCAGATGGTCGAAGGCGGACTGGGCGTGACGCTGCTCCCGAGGATCACGCTGGACGCGGGCATTCTCAACGGCACCCGGCTCGTGGCACGCCCGTTCTCGTCGTCGGCGCCTTCGCGGACGCTCGCGCTGGTGGCGCGGCGCACCTCTCCGCGCCTCCGCGACGCGGACCTCCTCGCGGAGTTCCTCATCGAGCAGCATGGCCGCTCGATGCGCGCCGACCGTCTCGCTCCGCGGCGTCACTCGAGAAAGTCGTGACCCCTGAGGAACGAACCCGCCTGGAGCGGCGCGCCGCAGCACGGTCTGACAACGCGGGGTCGAGGGAGGGGTCAATCGCGAGGGGTCGAGGGAGGGTCAATCGTGCATTCCTGTATTCCGGCGACGGTCGAGAGGGAGGGAGGGGTCAATCGTGCATTCCTGTATTCCGGCGACGGTCGAGGGTCGCTCGCGACAATCCCCAAGCAGAGTCGAGGGAGCGGTCAATCGTGCATTCCTGTATTCCGGCGACGGTCGGGGTCGAGGGAGGGTCAATCGTGCATTCCTGTATTCCGGCGACGGTCGAGGGTCGCTCGCGACAATCCCCAAGCAGAGATGAGAACTCGGTCGTGCCGCGCCCGCTGAGGATCGAGGTGCCGCGAGGCATCTATCACGTGATCGCGCGGGGTAACGAGCGAAAGTCGATCTTTCGGGACGACGAGGATCGTGTGGCCTATCTCGTCCGCGTTGCCGAATGCAGCGAGCGCTTCCGGTTCCGGGTGATTGCGTACTGCCTCAGGGCGAGGGAGGGGTCAATCGTGCATTCCTGTATTCCGGCGACGGTCGAGGGTCGCTCGCGACAATCCCCAAGCAGAGATGAGAACTCGGTCGTGCCGCGCCCGCTGAGGATCGAGGTGCCGCGAGGCATCTATCACGTGATCGCGCGGGGTAACGAGCGAAAGTCGATCTTTCGGGACGACGAGGATCGTGTGGCCTATCTCGTCCGCCTTGCCGAATGCAGCGAGCGCTTCCGGTTCCGGGTGATTGCGTACTGCCTCATGGGCAACCACGTTCACCTCGCTCTCGAGCGCGGCCCGGTGACTCTTTCCCACATCATGCGGACGCTGCAGTCCGCATATGCGCAGAAGTTCAACCGGAGACATCGACGCGTCGGGCATCTCTTCCACGGGCGATATAAGGCCTTTCTGGTGCAGGACGAGATACACCTGATGGCGCTCGTTCGGTACGTCCACATGAATCCGGTCGCTGCCGGAATCGTCGTTCGCCCGGATGCGTATCGGTGGTCGAGCGACCGGCACTACAGGCGCAGGGACGTTCCAACGTGGCTGGCCGCCGAAATCGTGCTCGGCCGCCTGGCCCCCGACCCTGTATCGGCGCGACGAGCCTATGGCCGGCTCATGGCGAGTCGCGAGAAGCAGACCTACGAAGACATTCCGACCTACCGAGATTCGATCCGTGGAGAACGAAGGTTCGCGGAGTCGCTGCTGATCGTCTCAGGCGAAAGGCCTCTGGCGCCGTGTCGGACGGCCGAGGGCGTTGCCAGCTCGGTTGCCGAACGGGAAGGCCTCTCCTCGACGAGGCTTCGCCAGCCGGGCAAGGCAGCGAAGGAGTCGCGAGTGCGACTGATCGCCGCGTTTCTGGGAAAGCGGGAGGCGGGGATCTCGACGGCGGCCATGGCTCGATGTCTTGGACGAGAGGAGTCGACGTTCAACCGCGGAGTGCGGCGGCTGGAGGACGCGATGGCTCGGGATCCGGAGTTGGCGAGCCACGTCGAGGCCCTGCGCTTGGGCCTGCACGCGAAAATTACAGGAATGCACGATTGACCCCCCGCCCCGACGGTTCCGCGCGGCCTGACCCGAGCCGGAGAGGGGATGTCGTAAGTCTTCGACGCCTCTCGCTCTCTGTAGGCGCCTGACTCGCCGTCACGGATCTGCCCCTCGCGGTTATTTTCCCTTGACGGCGGCTCCCAGATGAATGAATATGCGTCAGAATGAATGATAATTCCGGCCGGACACTGCGACGCCGCGAGGAGATCCGGAAGCTCATCGCGGAGCGGCTCGTGCGCTCGCAGGGGGAGCTCGGGCGCCTGCTCGAGGCGCGGGGCCTCGGGGCCGCGCAGCCCACCCTGTCACGAGACGTGCGCGAGCTCGGGCTCGTGAAGGGGGCCGACGGATATCACGTTCCCGAGGCCGCTCCGGTGGCTCCGCTTCCTCAGGCCGGCTCGATCTCCGAGCGCCGCATGACGAAGGCCGAGCGCCTGGTCCGCGATCACGTTCTTTCGGCCGAGTCCGCCGGAACGCTCGTCGTCCTGCGCACGGCTCCCGCGGGCGCTCAGCCGGTTGCCCTCGCGATGGACGCCGCGGGAGTCGAGGGCGTCGTCGGCACGATCGCCGGCGACGACACGATCTTCCTGGCCGCCCGCTCGGGGGCCGAGGCCGCGAAGATCGCTCGACGCCTGGGCCAGCTCCTCCGGGACCGCGTCTCGAATGATCCCGCCCGCTTTCCCGTCCGCCGCCGCGCCGCCCGGCCGGCCCGCGGCCGCGCCTGACGGCCGGCGCCTCCCGCCTTGACACCCTCGCCGCCTCGTCGTGTTTGCGTCGTCGGAGCGACCGGCTATGCCGGGTCCGAGTTGGTTGCGCTCCTCGCGCGGCATCCGGGCGTGGCCCTGTCGGCCCTGTTTTCCGGCAGCGGGGGCGCCGCCCGGCCCTTCGCGTCGCTGCATCGCTCCCTGGCCGGCCGGGATGGTCCCGCGGTGCAGCCGCTCGACGTGGACGAGCTGCTCGAGGGCGATCCCGACGCGGTCTTTCTCGCGACACCCCACGAGGCTTCGGCAGAGCTGGTGCCCCTCCTGCTCGACTGGGCGCCGGCGCTGCGCATCGTGGATCTCTCGGGCTCCTTCCGCCTCGCTCGTGCGGAGGACTACCCGGGCTGGTACGGCTTCGCCCATCCGCGGCCGGAGCTCCTGGCCGAGGCGATCTACGGACTGACGGAGTGGAGCGGGGAAGCGCTGGCGACGGCGAGGCTCGTGGCCAACCCGGGCTGCTATCCGACATCGGTCCTCCTCGCGTTGAAACCGGTTGCGCCCCTGCTCGACCCGGATACGGCGGTGATCTGCGACTCCAAGAGCGGCGTCTCGGGCGCCGGCAAGCGGACCGAGCTCGCGTACTCGTTCGCCGAGCTCTATGGAAATCTCAAGGCATACAGCGCCGGCACGCATCGGCACGAGCCGGAGATGCGTCAGCAGATGGGCCTGCCGGCCGAGGCCCCGTTCGTCTTCGTGCCTCACCTGCTGCCGGCCGTCCGGGGAATTCTCTCCACTCTCCATGTCGCCTTTCGCCGCGTCGTGACCGCCGATGAGATCGCGGAGGCCTTCGCCGCCGCTTATGCAGAGTGTCCCCTGATCGACGTCTGCCCGGCCGGGCTGCTGCCCGAGCTCAACGCCGTGGTCGGCACGGCACGCGCCGCGATCGGGTTCGCGCTCCTGCCGGGCGGCCGACGCGCCGTCCTGGTGTCGGTCATCGACAACCTTCTGAAGGGCGCCGCCTCGCAGGCGGTGCAGAACCTGAATCGGATGTTCGGCTACGACGAGGCGATGGGGCTGACGTGAGCGGCGTCGAGATGGTCGTCAAGCTGGGCGGGAGTCTCCTCGAGGACGATCGGTCGCGCGCGGCCGTCGTCGCCGCGATCGCCGGGCGATGCGCCGAGCGGACGGGACTGATTCTCGTGCACGGGGGAGGCAAGCGCATCGACGCCGCCCTGGCGGCGCGGGGGATCCCGAAACGGACCCAGGGGGGGCTTCGAATCACCGATCGCGAGACCCTGCCGGTCGTCGTCTCGGTGCTGGGCGACGTCAACCGGCGCCTCGTGGAAGAGCTCGCCCGGCACGGCGTCGCCGCGGAGGGGCTTTGCGGCGCCGACGACCGTCCCCTCCACGCCGATTTTCACCCGCCCGTCGGAACGGTCGATCTCGGTTTCGTGGGGCGCGTCATCTCCGTCGACGTCCGCCGGGTCGAGGCGAGTCTCGTGGCGGCCCGTCTGCCCGTGCTCGCGCCGATCGCGGCGGGGCCGGACGGCGTCCCCCTGAACGTGAACGCCGACGAGGCCGCGGCGGCGGTCGCGGTGGCGCTTCGCTGCCGCCGGCTGATCTTCCTGACCGACGTCGAAGGAATCGCCGACGAGACCGGGCAGGTCGTGACCCGTCTCGATCCGTCCGCGGCCGGCCGGCTCCTGGAGAGCTCCGCGGTCTCCGGGGGCATGCGCCCGAAGCTCTCGGCGTGTCTCGCGGCAGTGGTCGGAGGGATTTCGGAGGTCGTGATCGCCGGGCCCGGCCGGCAGGAAGCCGCGCTCTCCGGCGGTGCGGGAGGGACGTCGCTTGTCGCCGCCTGAGGTCGCGGCCGCGGTCGAAGCGCGGGACAGGGCATTCGTCGCGCCGACCTACGCCCGAGCTCCGTTTCATCCTCGCCTCGGCCGCGGGGCTCGCCTGTTCGATGCGGACGGGAGGGAGTACTGGGACCTGCTCGCCGGGATCGCGGTCAACGCCCTCGGTCACCGCCACCCGCGCCTCGTTCGGGCCCTCCGCGAGGAGGCCGGCAACGTCTGGCATGTGTCGAATCTCTACTACCACCCCGCGCCGGGCCGGCTGGCCGAGAGGCTCGTCCGCGCGTCGGGCCTCTGCCGCGTGTTCTTCAGCAACAGCGGCACCGAGGCCAACGAGGCCGCGCTGAAGTTTGCGCGTCTGAGAAATCCCGGCCGGACGGAAGTCGTCGCACTCGAGGAGAGCTTTCACGGCCGCACCTTCGGCGCGCTCTCGGTCACCGGCCATGCGGACTACCGCACCCCCTTCACCCCTCTCGTGCCGGGCGCCCGATTCGTCGCGCCGAACGATCTCGAGGCCCTGGCCGCGGCGGTCTCGGAGAAGACGTCGGCCGTCATTCTCGAGCCGATCATGGGAGAGGGCGGCGTGATCCCTCTGGAGGCGGACTATCTCCGGCAGGCGCGGCGGCTCGCCGATCGATCCGGCGCGACCCTGATCTTCGACGAAGTCCAGTGCGGACTCGGCCGCACGGGGACCCTCTTCGCATTCGAGACGGCGGGCGTTTCGCCGGACATCGTCACGCTCGCCAAGCCGCTCGGCGGCGGCCTGCCGCTCGGAGCGACCCTCCTCGGGACGGCGTTCGAGGGCTGTGTCGGGCCGGGCCAGCATGGGTCGACCTTCGGCGGGAATCCCCTGGCCTGCCGGCTGGGGCTGGCGCTGCTCGACGAGATCGAGGAGGCCGGCCTCCTCGCGCGCGTCGGCCGCCTCGGGACCTGGTTCGGCGGCCAGCTCGAGCGTCGCCGACGGAGCAATCCGGCGATCGTGGACGTGCGCGGCCGGGGCCTGATGTGGGGCATCGAGCTCGACCGCGAGGCGGGGCCGATCGTTCGGCGTCTCCTCGATCGCGGCTTCGTGGTCGGCAGCGCGCGCCGTTCGGTGATCCGACTGCTGCCGCCGTACATCGTGCCCCGCGCCGCCCTGTCGGCGTTCCTGGAGTCTCTCGACCGCATTTTGAAGGAGCCGGAAACCGCATGAAGAAGACCGTTCGGAGAGTCGCGCTCGCCTACTCGGGCGGACTCGATACGTCGATCATCATTCCCTGGCTGCGGGAGAACTACGGCTGCGAGGTCGTCGCCGTCGCCGCCGACGTGGGTCAGAACGAGGAGACGTCGGGTCTGGCGGAGAAGGCGCGCCGCACGGGAGCCGTCGACTTCCGTCTGCTCGACGTCCGCGAGGAGCTCGCGCGCGACTACCTCTTCCCGGTGCTGCGATCGGGCGCCGTCTACGAACGCGAGTACCTGCTCGGCACGGCCTCGGCGCGTCCGCTCATCGCCCGGAAGCAGGTCGAGGTCGCGCTCGAGACGGGCTGCGACGCGCTCGCCCATGGCTGCACGGGAAAGGGCAACGACCAGGTGCGCTTCGAGCTCGCCTACCAGACGCTCGCGCCGGATCTCGCGGTCATCGCCCCGTGGCGCGAGTGGAACATCACGTCGCGCGACGACGCCATGGCCTACGCGGCCGCCCGCGGAATTCCGGTCGCCGCGACGAGGGAAGACCCCTATTCCCGGGACCGCAACCTCTGGCATCTCTCGCACGAGGGCGGACGGCTCGAGGACCCGGCCTGGGAGCCGGAACCGTCGCTCTTCAAGCTGACGGTGGACCCGGAGCTCGCCCCCGACGAGCCCGAGCGCGTCACGATCTCGTTCTCCGGGGGCCTGCCGGACGCCGTCGACGGGCAGCGGCTGTCGCCGGCTCGTCTCATCGAGAGGCTCAACGAGATCGGAGGCCGCCACGGCGTCGGACGGGCGGACATCGTCGAGAACCGCCTCGTCGGCATCAAGTCGCGCGGCGTGTACGAGACCCCGGGCGGAACGATCCTGGTGACGGCGCTCCGGGCGCTCGAGGCCCTGACCCTCGACCGCGACACGGCACACGAGAAGGAACGGCTCGCCATTCGCTACGCCGAGCTCGTGTACTTCGGGCAGTGGTTCACCCCGCTGCGGGAGGGCCTCGACGCCTTCTTCGCTAGCGTCATGGAGGGGGTCACCGGCAGCGTCACGCTCAAGCTCTACCGGGGGTCGGCGACCGTCTGCGGGCGCCGGGCGGAGAACTCGCTCTACGACGCGGGGCTGGCCTCCTTCGACATGTCCGGCTACACCTCGCAGGATGCCGAGGGGTTCATCCGCCTCTTCGGCCTCCAGGGCCGGGGCCGGCGCCGGCTCTCGCCCCCTGCGGTGGAACCCGTGGAGCCCGCCGCCGTGAGAAGCCGGTGACGGCTCGCGGCGACATGTGGGGCGGCCGGTTCCGGGAAGGGGCCTCGCCGCTCCTGTCCCGGCTCAACGACTCGCTCGCAGTCGACCGGGCCCTGCTGGCGGAGGATGTCGAGGGCTCGATCGCCTGGGCAGAGGCCCTGTCGCGGGCGCGGGCCCTGCGGCCGGCCGAGGCGCGCCGCCTGATCGCCGCGCTGCGCCGGATCGCCCGGCGCGAGGCTCCCCGGTCGCGGGCACGAGGACGTGCATTCCTACGTGGAGGCGATGCTGCGCCGCCGGGTCGGGGCCCTCGCCGGGAAGCTCCACACGGGCCGATCGCGCAACGACCAGGTCGCCGTCGACCTGCGCCTGTGGCTTCGTGCCGCGTACGCCGAGGCCCGCGAGGGCGCGCTCGCGGTCGCGATCGCCCTGGTCGAGCGCGCGGCGGGCGAGTCCGGCACCGCGATGCCGGGCTACACGCACAGCCGGCGGGCCGAGCCGGTGACGTTCGGCCACTGGTGCCTGGCGTACGTCGAGATGCTCCGCCGGGACGTCTCGCGCCTCGAGACCGCGTGGGAGCGCGCCGACGAGTGCCCCCTGGGCTCGGGGGCTCTCTCGGGGACCCCGCTCCCGATCGACCGGCGGACACTCGCCCTCCGCCTCGGCTTCCGCGGACCGACGGCGAATTCGCTCGATGCGGTCTCCGACCGCGACGGGGCGGCGGACTATCTCTGGGCGGGCGCGATGGTGCTGTCTCACCTCTCGCGCCTGGCCGAGGACCTCGTCTTCTTTTCCTCCGACGAGGTCGCCTTCGTGCATCTTCCCGACCGGCTCGCCACGGGATCCTCGCGGATGCCGCACAAGAAGAACCCCGACCTCCTGGAGCTCGTGCGCGGCCACGCGGCGCGCGCGGCCGGCGACGTGGCCGGATTCCTGGCGCTCCTGAAGGGCCTGCCGCTCGCCTACGACAAGGATCTGCAGCTCGACAAGGAGCCGGTCTTCCGTCTGAGGGCGACGCTGGCGGCCGTGCTCCCCGCGGTGGCGGAGGTCGTCGCCGGCCTGTCGGTCGACCGTCGGCGGATGAGGGCGGCGGCATCGGACGAGCGGCTGCTGGTCACCGAGCTCGCCGACCGGCTCGCCGCCCGCGGCATGCCCTTCCGCAAGGCCCACGAGGTCGTCGGGCGCCGGCTGGCGAAGGCCGAGACGAAGGGGACGACGCTGCGGGCGCTCGGACCCTCGGTCGAGGTGACCCGGGAGGACCTGGATGTGCTCGACGTCGGGCGTGCCCTCGCCAAGCGCCGGGCGATCGGAGGGACGTCGCCGGTTCGCGTGGCCCACGCGGCGCGCGCCGCCCGGCGGGCTCTCGACGCCGCGCGGAGACGGCCATGAAGCTGCCGAAGGGTTTCCTCGCTTCGGGAGTGCGGTCGGGTGTGCGCCGCAGACGTCCGGATCTCGCTCTCGTCGTGGCCGAGCGGGGCGCGACGGCGGCGGCGCTGTTCACGCGAAACCGATTCCCGGCGGCTCCCGTTTCGCTTTCCCGCGCCGCCCTGCGCCGCAGCGGCGGTCGAGTCCGGGCCGCGGTCATCAACTCGGGCTGCGCCAACGCCATCACGGGTCGCTCCGGATCGTTGGCGGCGGCTCGCGTGCGCCGCCGCGCGGCCGAGCTGCTCTCCTGCCCCGAGAGCGAGATCTTCCTGGCGTCGACGGGCGTGATCGGCGTCGTGCTCCCGGAAGCTCGCGTTCGAGCCGCGCTGCCCGACGCGATCGCGCGCCTGGCCGCCGGCGGGCTCGACGCCGCCTCGCAGGCGATCCTCACGACCGACGCCGGGCCGAAGGTCGCGGCGGCGACGTTTCGCGTGGGGGGACGGCGCGGGCGCGTCGTCGGGTTCGCGAAGGGCGCCGGCATGATCCACCCCCGCATGGCCACGATGCTGGCTTTCGTGATGACCGACGCCGCCGCGACGCCCGGGTACCTGCAGGCGGCCCTTCGGCGGGCGGCCGATCGGAGCTTCAACGCGATCTCGGTCGACGGGGACACCTCGACCAACGACACGGTCCTCCTGATGGCGTCCGGCAGTCTCTCCAATCCCGTTCTGTCGGGAAGCGCCGAGGGGGCCGGCTTCGAACGGGCCCTGGCTTCCGTTTGCGAGGAGCTCGCGTGGAAGATCGTGAGGGACGGGGAGGGCGCGACGCGCGTCATGGAGGTCACCGTGAGCGGCGCCGCGACGACCCGTGAGGCGAAGCTCGCCGCCCACGCCGTCGCGACCTCGCCGCTCGTGAAGACCGCGCTCCACGGCGGGGATCCGAACTGGGGGCGCATTCTGGCGGCGGTGGGGCGAAGCGGCGCGCGCTTCTCGCCGCGCCGGACGTCCCTCTCGGTGGGCCGCCTTCTCCTCGTCTCGGCCGGCGAGCCGGGGAACTATCGCGAGCGCGACGCGGCCCGCGTCTTCGCGCGCGAGCGCGTCCCGATCGCCGTCGACCTCGGCGCGGGGTCCGCCACGGCTCGCGTTCTGGCGAGCGACCTCGGACACGACTACGTGTCCCTGAACGCCGACTACCGCAGCTGAGCCTGCCGGCCGGCGCCTTTGCCGCCGGATTGCGCGCCGGGGTGAAGGTTTCGGCCGTTCCCCGGTCGAATATAGAATCCCCGCGCGAATGAAGGTCGTCGGCCGGCGCCTCCGCCTCCCGGGCTGGTCTCGACCCTTGTTCGCGATCCCGGTCGTCGTGGCGGTCGGCTGGTGGACGCACGCGGCCATCGAGGCGCGGATCCGGGCGCGCGTGGCCGACTCGATCGAGGCCGCGATGCGCGCCGATCGGACGGCGCTCCAGTTCTGGATCCGGGATCAGGGCCGCTTCGCCGGCGTCATCGCGTCGGATCAGCGCGTTTCGGAAGCGGCGGCGGAGCTGCTCGACGTCTCGCGCCGGCAGCCGGGCGACGCCGAAGCGCTGCGCTCGTCCGCCGCGCAGGCGAGGCTCCGTCAGATCGTGACGCCGCTGATGGCCGAAGGGCAGGACGCGGGCTGGGCGGTGCTCGATCCGGGGGGCCTGGTGCTCGCGTGCGCGGCGAACGAGCGGGTCGGCGAGCGCGCCGGCGGAACGCTCGTCGAGGCGGTGGGCCACGTTCTCGCGGGGGCCGTCACGTTCGTGCCGCCGACGACGCGTCAGCCGTTCAGCGCCCAGCCGCAGGCGTTCATCCTGGCGGCGGTTCCGGACTCGAAGGGCGCGGCGGCCGCGGCCCTGGCCCTGCGCGTTCCATCCGAGCAGCTCGCGCGAATCCTGAACGTCGCGCGGTCGGGCGAGACGGGAGAGACGTACGCGGTGGACGGCTCGGGCGTGATGCTTTCCGAGAGCCGCTTTCCCGACGACGTGTCGAGGCTAGGACTCCTGCCGGCCGAGGCCAAGGGGAAGACGACGGCGTTTCTCGAGGTACGGGATCCGGGAACGAGCCCGGGAGGCGCGGCCGCGTCGGGAGGGCTGCGGCGCGGCCTGCCGCTCACCGTCGCCGCCGCCTCGGCCTCGGCCGGGCACGCGGGGAGCAACGTGGACGGCTACCGCAGTTACCTGGGCGTCCCGGTCGTGGGCGCATGGACGTGGCTGCCGGACTTCGGGATCGGGTTGATCTCGGAGATCGGCCAGCGCGAGGCCTACGCGGACCTCTCCGTCATTCGCCGCGCCTTCTGGATTCTCATCGCCGCCCTCGGGCTCGGCGCGCTCGGCGTCGTCCTCGCGACGAGCCGGGTGCGCAAGCTCGAGAAAGAGGTGCGGCGCACGCACCAGCTCGGCCAGTACACGCTCGAGGAGAAGATCGGCGAGGGCGGCATGGGATCCGTCTATCGCGCCCGGCACGCCCTCCTGCGCCGGCCGACCGCGATCAAGCTCCTGCGCACTTCGCGCGAGGGCACGGACGAAGCGCTCACGCGTTTCGAGCGGGAGGTGCAGCTGACGAGCCAGCTCACGCACCCGAACACGGTCGCGATCTACGACTTCGGCCGCACCCCGGACGGCGTCTTCTACTACGCGATGGAGTACCTGCCGGGTATCCCGCTCGACCGGCTGATCGCCAAGGACGGGCCGCAGCCCGAGGCGCGCGTCGTCCACCTGCTCAAGCAGATCTGCGCGTCGCTCGCCGAGGCGCACGCGATCGGCCTCATCCACCGTGACATCAAGCCCGCCAACGTGATGCTCTGCCGCCGCGGCGAGACCTCCGACGTCGTGAAGGTCCTCGACTTCGGCCTCGTCAAGGACGTGATCTCGAAGGACGACGCGCAGCTGACCGGAACCCAGGTCGTCGTCGGCACGCCGCGCTTCATGGCGCCCGAGGCGATCAAGGCGCCCGAGACCATCGACGCGCGCACGGACGTGTACGCGGTCGGCGCCGTCGCGTACAACCTGTTGACGGGCGAGGACGTCTTCCCGGGCAAGACCGGCGCGGAAATCATCGGGCACCACCTCCACACCAAGGCACCCCTCCTGTCGCAGCGGCTCGGCCGGCCGGTGGACACCTTCCTGGAGGACGTCCTCCGCCGATGTCTCTCGAAGGACCGCGACGCGAGGCCCGCGACCGCCGGCGCCCTGCTTCTCGAGATCGAGGAGGGCTGGAAGGGGCCGCTCTGGAGCCAGCGCGAGGCCGCCGCATGGTGGGCGGAGCGAGGCGATGCGTTGCGCGCGACGGTGCACGCGACGGCCGAGCCGGCCTCCCGGAGCGAACGCATGTCCGTGGACTATCAGAGCCGGGTGCGGCCCGGCTCGTCGGCGTCGGCGCCGTCGGAGACGAGCGCTTCGAGCGGCTCGATCTCGGGTGAGCAGACGGTCATCACGGCGCGGGAGGGATGACGATGGTGGAGACGTCCCGGCCCCCGCAAGCCCTCAGGGAGAGGGTGGATCGCCTGGCCGGCGGACGGCTGGCGTGCGCCGTCATTTTCGATCGCGAGTTCAGCGCCGAAGAACTGCGCCGGTTCCTCGCCCTCACCAGCGCCGGGGATCCCGCCCCCGGCCGCTTCCGGCTGGAGGGGCGGGTCGTGCGTTACGAGTGTCCGGAGGCGGAGGAGGCGCGCTGGCGCCTCGCGCTCGAGATCCTGGTCGTCAAGTCGCACGGGCCGGCTGCCCGTTCCCGCCGCACGGGCGACGCGCGGACCCGCCTGGGGCTCCGACCGATCCCACGCTAGGGGCCACCGCCGCGTCGGCCTCGGGGGCGTGGGGTCAATCGTCGGGGGCGTGGGGTCAATCGTGCATTCCTGTATTCCATTCACCGCTCACAGGCCCGCTCGCGACAATTCCTATCCAAGGCAGAGGATGAGGAGGTGTCGTGCCGCGCCCATTGAGGATCGAGGTGCCGCGCGGGATCTACCACGTCATCGCGCGAGGGAATGAGCGAAAGGCGATCTTTCGGGACGACGAAGATCGTGAGGCCTATGTCGCCCGGCTTGCCGAGTGCAGCGAACGTCTCCAGTTTCGAGTGATCGCGTACTGCCTCATGGGCAACCACGTTCACCTCGCTGTCGAGCGCGGCCCGGTCGCCTTGTCCCACATCATGAGGACGCTGCAGTCCGCTTATGCCCAGAGGTTCAACCGTCGGCACCGACGCGCGGGACATCTATTTCAGGGGCGGTACAAGGCGTTCCTGGTACAGGACGAGATTCACCTGATGGCGCTGGTTCGGTACATCCACCGGAATCCGGTCGCAGCCAGGATCGCCGCTCGGCCGGATCTGTACCGATGGTCGAGCGACCGGCATTACCGGCGGCAGAACGTTCCAGTATGGCTGGCTGTCCAAGTCGTGCTCGGCAGGCTGGCCTCCGACCCCGTGTCGGCGCGACGAGCCTATGGCCGACTCATGGCGAGTCGCGAGAAGCAGACCTACGAAGACATTCCGACCTACCGAGATTCGATCCGTGGAGAACGAAGGTTCGCTGAGTCGGTGCTGATCGTCTCCGGCGAGAGGCCCCTGACGCCGGGTTGGACCGCCGCCGACGTCGCCTCCGCGGTCGCCGAGGGGGAGGGCCTGTCATTGACGACGCTTCGCCGGCCGGGTAAGGCAGCGAAGGAATCGCGGGCGCGACTGATTGCCGCGTTCCTGGGAAAGCGGGAAGCGGGGATCTCGACGGCGGCCATGGCTCGATGTCTTGGACGAGAGGAGTCGACGTTCAACCGCGGCGTGCGCCGGCTGGAGGACGCGATGGCTCGCGATCCGGAATTGGCCAGCCGCGTCGAGACCCTTCGCGCGGGCCTGCACGCGAGAATTACAGGAATGCACGATTGACCCCGGACCGCACCCTTCTCGTTCCAATCGCTTTGAAGTCTCGATGCCGACGAAACAAACGATTGGATCGGCTTGATCCGGCTCCGACATCATCGGGGACCGGCCAGTCGGTAGGTTCTCCCGCCAGATCTCCATGCCCGGTACGGGTGGGACGAGCACAGAGGCTGCCCAGGCAAGGCGGTTGCTGCAGAAGGAAGTGTTTGTTTATGTCCGCGCATTTGCGGACTGGAAGCCTGGTACGAAAAAGGAGCGGTCTATGTTCAGCGGAACGAAGTGGGTCGGCGCGAATTGGCGAACGTCGGGACTGTACCGGTTTGCGGGCCTTGCGCTCGCCGCAACCGCGGTCGCCGGTTTGACGCAGGCCCAGTCCTTCTCCCAGTATCCAACCAGTGGCGACCCGGCCGGAATCGCTTCCGGGCCGGACGGTAACCTCTGGTTCACCGAACGAAACGCCGGAAAGATCGGGCGCGTGACGCTCGCCGGCGCCGTCACCGAGTTCTCGATTCCGACCGCGGCCAGCGCGCCGACGTCGATCGCCAAAGGCTCCGACGGCAACCTGTGGTTCACCGAGAACGACGGAAACAACATCGGGCGCATCACGACGGCCGGCGTCGTGACCGAGTTTCCGCTTCCCCTGCCGGCGGCGGCGCCGGGGTCGATCGTTCCAGGACCGGACGGCAACCTCTGGTTCACCGAGTTCGCTCAGGGCAAGATCGGGCGCATCACGACGGCCGGGGTAGTCACCGACTTCCCGACGCCCTCCGATCCTGCCTCGATCGCTCCCGGGAGTGACGGCAACCTCTGGTTCACCGAGAGGCTTGGCAACCACGTGGACCGCATCACGCCGACCGGCGTGGTCACCCAGTTTTCCACGGTTTCGATGAGCCGCCTCCTCGCGATCGCGGCGGGCGCGGACGGGAACCTCTGGTTCAACAGCGACACGGACGACAAGATCGGCCGGATGACGACCGCGGGCGTCGTCACCGAGTTCGCTCTTCCGTCCTCGGCCAAGGGCGAGGCGCTCACCGCCGGGCCCGACGGCAACGTCTGGGGAACGGGAGATCACGAGATCGCGCGGATCACGCCTTCCGGCGTCGTCACCGAGTACCCGATTCCGGGCAGCGGCGGCGAGGTCCTGGGGATCGTCACCGGATCCGACGGCAGCCTTTGGTTCAGCCAGTCGGAAGGGGCGATCGGGCGCTTCAGCCTCGGCCTCTGCACGTCGTCGTCCACCAGTCTCTGCCTGAACGGCGGACGGTTCCAGGTTCGCGCGACCTGGAGCGTGCCCTCGCAGGGCACGAGCGGACAGGCCACCGCGGTGCCCCTGACGCCCGACACCGGCTTCTTCTGGTTCCACGACGCGGCCAACGTCGAAGCCGTCGTCAAGGTTCTCGACGCCTGCGGTCTGAACGCGCACTACTGGGTCTTCGCAGGCGGCCTGACGAACTCGGGCGTCGTCCTGACCGTAACCGATGAATCGACCGGGGCGACCAAGATGTATCAGAATCCGGCGAACACGGCTTACCTGCCCCTCCAGGATACGACCGCGTTCGCAACCTGTCCCTGACGAACCGCCGCTTCGACGGCCTCGGATCGCATTGCGGCCGGCCTTCGGGCCGGCCGTTTCGTTTCATCCGTCGGACCCGGGTCGACGGGTCGGCGTTTTCGTGAGACCGGTCAGCCGCGCTCGCGGCCCGCGCTCGAGCCTCCCTGCTGTCGGCCGGCACCGGAACCGCCGTGCTTGTCCGGCTTGGGCCGCTCCCTCCGCTGATACGCGGCCAACTTTCGCTGCTGCGGACCCGCGTAGTCGAGCCGTGGGACTTGCATCCCGCCCCGATTCGAAGTGGCTTCCTGTCGAACGGGCGTCGCCATCTTTCTCGCGGCCTCGATCGCGGCGTGAACGCCCTTCGCCTCGCGAATCGCCTTGATTCTCGCCTTCGCTGTCTTCGGGAGCGTCCGGATGTGTCCGAGATAGCGCCCGTGCAGCGTCAGCGCAGCGCGACGGGCGACGGACAGCCGTCGCTTCGCCTTTCGCGTGACCTTTCGAGCGGCCGTCTTCCCGGTTCCTTCCACGGCGGAAGCCGCGCCGTGTTCGAGGGCGGCGAGCCGCCGTCGGAGGTCGCGGATCAATTGCTCGCGGCGCTTCAACGCGTTGGTCACGTCCCTCGCCGCGATCTTTCCATCGGCGATCAGGACATCGAGCGCATGCGCGGCTCGGTCGGCGGTGAGGTTCGAGAGTGTTCGGGTCCTGCGTTTCAAAGACAGCCTCCTGTCGACGAGATCGTCGTGAAGTCGAAACCGAAGGTCCGGGGCGTGATTCAGGGGGTGCGAACCCTCAGCCATGCGTCCCGGGTGGCCTCTCGGGCGTCGGTCCACGGATCTCCGGGGCCCCGGTCGCTCTTCCAGTTGACCTGAAGCTCCGGCTCGACCTCGTCGAACTCCTTGCCCGCGTACTCCGGGCGTCTCGCCGATTCCCATCCGAGACGGTAGGCGGGCTCGTAGTCCGAGTACTCCCTGCCTGGCCTGTAGTAAGGCCGATCTTTGAATGCCTTGCTCCAGTATTCACCTTCGATCGTGGGGTTGACCGCCTCGCCGACCGTGTGGCCGGCCGCGCCGCCCAGGACGGCGCCGATGGCGCTTCCCACGATGGCCCCGATGGGCCCGCCCACGGCCGCCCCGACGACCACGCCGGCCGCGACTCCTCCTGCGGAGCCCATGGCGGTACTGACCGGATGGGAGCCCGGCTCTTTCGTGATCGGGTCGAGATTCTCAGAAGGCGATTCCACCATGAGCAGCTTCTTGTCATCCATGTCGGCCTCCCCGGGCATACGCAAAGCCCATTTGTCGCGCGCAATGATCTTGGCGCTCGCGGCAGGGCCCGGTCCAATCGTTTGTTTCGCTCGAGTTGCGTCGAACGAGCGTGGCAACAGCGGCTGTGCGACGTGGCAAGGAAGGGCCGCTGACGCCCCCGTGCGGGACGCGCGGCTTTTGGATGGGTAACCGGTTGTTGAGCCGGATGATGAGTCATCGTTCGCCGCCGAGACGTGCCCGGTCCAATCGTTTGTTTCGCTCCACTTCGGACGAAGCAGCGATCAGTTCTTTTCGCCCGGCGAGAGCTGAGCTCCACTTTGCGATTGCACGTCTCAACTCGAGCAGAACAAACGATTGGAAGGCGAGCTGTCGGAGCGCACATGATCGCATCGTGAATGCAGGTTTTCGAACTAGAAGGGACACGACATGGGAACTCTACTGATCGTTTTGCTCGTACTGTTTCTTCTCGGCGGGGGCGGATACTGGTACCGCGGCAGACGGGCCTGACCCGGCTGTCGGGTGCGGAGACGCCGGCAGGGGATCGTCGCCCGGAAGGGCGACGCGGCGCGTTGATGAACGGAGGAAAACCATGAACCGAAATGAAACCGAAGGCAAGACGAAGAACATCAAGGGTCGCGCTCAGCAGGCCGCGGGCATACTGACGGGTGACAAGAAACTCGAGTCCGAGGGTGCCCGCGAACGAGCCTCGGGAGTAGTTCAGGAGGGGATCGGAACGGCGAGTCGCAGGGTTCGCGAGCAAGTCGAGGATCTCGGTCGGAGAATTCAGAGACGGCTCCCCACCGGGCGGACGTGACGGCCGCCCGGCGGACGGAAGACCGACGGAGCATGCCGATGCAACGAGACGTCGCGGTGTGGATCGATCACCGGCAGGCCGTGATCGCGGCCGTTGCCGGTGAGACCGAAGGCCTGACCCGCATTCTGTCGGGCCTCGAGAAGCACACTCGTTTCTCGGCGGCCGAGGGCGGCGCGGAAGACGCCCGGGACCGGCGTTTCGAAGGGCATCTTCATCTTTACTACGACAAGGTCATCGCGTCGATCCGCGATGCCAGGTCCATCCTGATCCTCGGCCCCGGCGAAGCCGGACACGAAGTCGAGAAGCGCCTGCGCGACGCCGGGCTCGGCAAGAGCGTCGTCGGCGTCGAAGCGGCCGACAAAATGACGGACCCTCAGATCGCGGCGGTCGCCCGGCGGCGATTCCGGGAGTAGGCGGAGCGCGCCGCCGATGAGGATGGGCTCGCTCAGACGAGCATCCAGGGTCCGCGCGGGCCACACGGAGCAGCACCTCACCGGACGCATCGGATGGCTGCGCGCGGCGGTTCTGGGCGCCAACGACGGGATCGTCTCCACGGCCAGCCTCGTGCTCGGTGTCGCCGCCGCGCACGCGAGCCACGGCAACGTTCTAGTCGCCGGGGTTGCCGGCCTCGTCGCGGGAGCGATGTCCATGGCTGCCGGCGAATACGTGTCGGTTCACTCGCAGGCCGATAGCGAGCAGGCCGCGCTCGAGCTCGAGCGGTCTGAGCTCAAGGCGGACCGCGAAGGCGAGCACATGGAATTGGCGGCCATTTACGTCTCGCGCGGCCTCGACCCGGAGCTCGCGAAGCAGGTCGCCGCTCAGCTGATGGTCCACGACGCGCTCGGAGCGCATGCCCGCGACGAGCTCGGCATTTCCGACACCTTCCGCGCGCGTCCCATTCAAGCGGCACTGGCGTCGGCTGCCAGCTTTGCGGTTGGGGCGTCCATGCCTCTGCTGGTTACCGTCATGGCCCCGGCCGCCGGCCTGATCCCCCTCGTCTCGGGGACTTCTCTTCTGTTCCTCGCACTCCTCGGCGGCGTGGCGGCGCGCGTGGGGGGAGCCGGTGTCTTCAAGGGCGCCCTTCGCGTCACGTTCTGGGGCGCCCTCGCCATGGCTCTGACCGCCGGCATCGGAGCGCTGTTCGGCACGGTGGCATGAGCGAAACGGGGGCCGGCCGGGCACGGTCCTGGGGTCAGCCGACTCGCCGTCCTTGAACGAGCTGGAGCACGAGGATCACGACCGCGATGACGAGTAGAACGTGCACGAAGCCCGACATCGTGTAGCCCGTGATCAGACCCAACAACCAGAGCACCAGGAGGATGACGAAGATGGTCCACAGCATGGCGCCTCCTTGTGAGCGAAACTGATCGACGCGATCTGCCTCGTCCGGACCCGCCTTAGTTAGCCACGTGTTCACGCTCGTCGGCGAGCGCGTCCGCCTTCAGTCGGTGGACCGTGCCGTCCTTGTGCTCGGGCGGTGCATAGACGGTGAATAGCCTCAGATCTTCGTGGCCGGTGTTGATGAGGTTGTGCTTCGCTCCCGCGGGAACGAAGACCGCGTCGTTCTCCTTCACCTCGGCGGTTTCCCCGTTGACGACCGCCTTGCCCGTGCCCGCGACGATGAACAGCATCTGGTCCGTGCCGGGATGCACTTCGGATCCGATGTCCTCCTTCGGCTTGATGCTCATGGTCACGAGCTGACTGTACGGTCCCGTCGCCATGACACGCCGGAAATCGGAGTTCGTTTTCGCCGCCTTCGAGATGTTTCCTTCGAAAAGCATGGTGACCTCCTCGTTCGCTCTCGATCATTCACCCTGGCGGGAGTCGCTCGACTGATTCAATCGAATCAGCTCCAGGCGGGTAACGATCGAAGCGGGACATTTCGATGTCGGGATCGCCGCGCTGGACGATCGCTCGCGCGTCCGGAATCGTGCGGAAAGAACGATTGGACGGCGCCGCGGCGCGTCGCACATCCTCGGGCTGCGGGCCGCATAGGCTCGCCGAAAGTGCGGAGAGTGCGAATGTCTGCCGAAAGGGTTCCCGAATACGAGGAGAAGGATCGCGAGCCGTTCCCCGGGCCCGGGGAACCGGAGAATCGAGCGAAGGCGACGCGAAGTCTGCGGATGCGGTGCGGCGACTTCATCGGCAGCTGGTCCAGGCTGCCGCGGAGGGTCGACGCGCAGCCGCGACAGGACATGAGATGGACCTGTCCCGATTGCAGCGTGAGGCACGAAACGGTCATCGACCCGGATGCGGAATCCGGGAGGATCGTCGAGGTGAACTGCCATGCCTGCGGGACGCAACACGAGGCCTCCGTGTTCTTCCGGCTCCAGAGACCCGGAAAATCGCGCATGACGGTCGGCGTCATCTGGCTCTGACGGCGTCGCGATACGGCGCGGCCGCGTGAGGCTGCGAGACACGACGGATCCGCCGAGATGATCGGTACCGAGTGTGGAATCGAGCGGAAACAACGATTGGACCACTCCCTGCCGGTCGAACATGCTCGCCGACGATCGTGAGGCACGAGACGCCTCGCGAGGCGGCATCGTGGCGTCGCACGGTGCCGATGGAAGGCCCGCCGCAGTCCCGGGAGATTCCGAATGGCGACCTACACGCTTCCCGAGCTTCGATACGACTACAGCGCCCTGGAGCCTCACATCTCCGGAAAGATCATGGAGCTCCACCATGACAGGCACCACGCCGGTTACGTGACGGGAGCGAACGCCGCCCTCGAACGGCTCGCCGAGGCGCGCGAACAGGGGCACTTCGACGACATCGCCGCTCTCGAGAGAGCGCTTGCGTTCAATCTGTCGGGCCACGTCCTCCATTCGCTGTTCTGGAACAACATGGCGCCGAGGGCGGGCGGACGGCCGCAGGGCGAGCTGGCGGCCGTGATCCAGCTGGAATTCGGGAGCTTCGAGAAGCTCCAGAAGCAGATGAACGCCGTGGCGGCGAGCATCATGGGCTCGGGCTGGGCCGCGCTCGTCTGGGAGCCTCTCGGCAGGAAGCTTCTCGTCACCCAGATCTACGATCATCAGTCGAACCTGGCGCAGGCCGGCACTCCCTTGCTCGTGCTCGACGCGTGGGAGCATGCCTTCTATCTGCAGTATCAGAACCGCAAGGCCGAGTTCTTCGACGCGGTGTGGAACGTTTGGAACTGGGCCGACGTGGCCGAGCGCTTTCAGTCGGCGAGCCAGCCCAACGTCGAGCTCGTTGGCGCGGGGATCGAGTCCGACTAGCGCGGGCACTCCGCCCGGTCACCGATGCCCTTCGATCTTCTGTCCTCGCTGACGCGCCTGGAGGGGCGTCTTCGGAAAACGCTCTCGCGGCGAACCCGACATCCGCGTCGACTGCTCCTTTTGCTCGCCCTCGCCCCGGTCTTGTCGCTGGCCACTTACGTCGGTGCGGTCCGCTGGCTTCTCTCCGGCCCTGCGCTCCGGGCCTTGATCAATACGAACCCCGAGTCGCTGACGCTCGATTACGACCGTGCGACGTCGTTCTGGCCCGGCCGACTCGCGATCCGAAACCTCCGGATTCGAGGCAACGACCACAACGTTCAGTGGATCGTCCGGCTGGCCGAAGCGCGCGTCGACTATTCGGTGCTGGCGCTCGTGCGGAGAACATTTCGAGCCGAGCGCGTGCGCGGTACGGGCCTGTCCTTCTTCATCCGTGCCAAGCTCGACGCCGGGGAGGCGAAGAATGCGGACTCCTCCGTGCTGCCGCCGATCCCGGGCTTCACCGATCCGCCGCTGCGAACACCGGAGGTGCAAGGGGCGAAGGCCGCCGGCAATCCGTGGCGCATCGAGGTTCGGAACATTCGCATCGAACACTTCGACGACGTCTGGTTCGACGCCTGGCGCTACCGGGGCACGGCGCACCTCGACGGGTCCTTCTTCCTGCGGCCGGGCCTTCTGGTCTGGATCGGCCCGGCCCGCGTCGGCGTCGAGGCTGGCGAGTTGCGAATCGGACGGGCCGCCGCCGGCCTGTCCGTCTCCGGGAGCGTCGATGCGACTTTCGAGCCGTTCGAGCCTCCGAGGGTGCACGGCAGCGAGGTCTGGCAGAAAGCCTCGGGCAGCGTGAAGCTCGACGCCGGGTTCGACCGGCTCGAGTCACTGGAGCACCTCGTCTCCTCGGCCGGCACGCGCCTCGAAGGGGGAGCGGGCAAGGCCGCGTTCCGCGTTGCCGTCGAGCAGGGAATCGCGAAGGGCGAGCTCCGCCTCACGGTTCACGACGGGTCGGTGCGTCTCGAGAAGCTCGGGCTCCGGGGAGACGCCGACGTGCGCCTCGTCATTCCCGCGTGGAACCTCATGAGCGGTCCCCTCGAGATCTCGGGCAGCCGGGTCGCTTTCTCGGACGTCCGAGCCTCCGGTTCGGACGATTCGCGGCGCTGGTGGGGCCGGTTCGAGATTCGGTCGGGGAAGATCGGCTCGACCGCCACCGCGCGAATCGAAGCGGAGACACGCGATGGGCGGCCGCTGCTCGCGCTGCTGGCGGCCGACCTGCCCGCCTGGACTCGAGGCCTCCTGGACCTCGATGATCTGTCCGCGACGGGGACCGTCTCCCTCGGCGCGTCGCTCACCCGCGTCCGGGACCTCGATGCCCGCGGCGGCAGCTTTCACATCCAGGGAAGCTACCTCCGCGACAAGGGCACCCATGACGGCGCTTTCCTGATCGAGTCGGGGGGCCTCAGCGTCGGACTCGAGCTGCAGCCCGCCGCCACGAAAGTGAGGCTTCTCGGCGCGAAGAAGTGGTACGCGGAACAGCGGGACGCAAGCCTCGGCAGCCCGATTGCCGCGGGGGGCCACCGGCGCGTTCGCGTCGCGCCGGCTTCGTCCCGATTGACGTCCGCTCATCCATAGCGCCCGGAGCGGCTCAATTGGGTCGTCTCGTCTTCCCTGTCGTCGCCGTCGTCATCGTGGGCGCGCTCCGCATCTTTCGCCTTCGAGGACCGGGGCCGTCGAAACACCCGTGGGTCGGCGTGTGATAGCGTGGTGCTTCCGACTCCTCCGGACGGACTGACTCCCAAACAATCGAGTAGCCCCGACGCCGGTCTCGGCGAGAAAGTGGGGACGATGAGTACCAAATGTCGACAGTCGAATTGTGTGAGCTGCGGACGATCGCTGGATATCGATGGCGGCCGAGGCGAAGTCAGGAATTGTGAGAATTGTGCGGCCGTGGC
Source organism: uncultured Acidobacteriota bacterium (assembly GCA_963738945.1). GTDB lineage: Bacteria > Acidobacteriota > Thermoanaerobaculia > UBA5066 > Gp7-AA6 > DAHUXD01. Next base: position 726,477 of record CAVTYD010000003.1, on the reverse strand, counting down.
CAGTATGCCGCGGGTTCGACCGTTGGCGGGAAGGGTTCTTCGCCACTGGACGACGAACGTGCTGGCGTTCAAAGGGAAAGCGACCATCGGCGTGTCCGACGGGGCCGACTGGGGGCTCGCGGATTCCCGGCGCCTCAATCTTCTCGCGTCGAAGTTGAAGTCGCTCTCGAGCCGGGTCGGCGCACTTTGAAGTCCCTTCGGCGAAGCTGGAATTGCCGGAACTGCGGTCGGTCCAACGAGACCCTCGTTGCGGTAGATGGGACCGCGAAGTGCGAGTACTGCACGGACGTCGCCGAGGTTCGGCCCCTCCACCCGTGGGTACAGACGCTGTTTCGTTTCGCCTCGAGCCTTCTGTCCTCTCTCACGAGGGAATCGGGCTGCCTGCAGTGGCGACTGTCCCCGGTGCCCGCGAGGACGTGGAGGCCGAACCGCTGACGGCACGGCTTCGCTGCCTTCGACGGTTTCAGCGTCCGGTCTCGTCGTAACTAACGATTGGACCGGCGGCCGGGGAGGCCGGATGATGGCTTCTCCGTCAACCACCTCAGGCTGTTGGAGTTCCCGATGGCAATCGGGAATGTGTGCGGGCCTATTTCGGTCCGCTCTTTGAAAGGTTGAGCATCATGAAGAGAATCACAGGAACGGCCATCGGCCTCTGCCTGCTGGCCGCATCACAGACAATCGCTCAGGCACCGGAAAAGCAGGCGGTCGAAACCAAGACGCTGCAGACGCTTCCCGGGGCGACCCTGAAGACCGAGACGCAGTCCGTCTTGGGAACCGTCAAGGAGTACGAGGCCGGCAAGTCGATCAAGCTCTCGGGCCCGGGAGACAAGTCCTACTCGTTCGACCTCAGCGGTGACGCCAAGGTGGACGGAACCATCGTCGTCGGCCAGATGGCGACGGTCAAGTACACGAAGGGAACCGACGGCAAGGAATCGGTCGTCGCGGTCTCCGAGGCTACGGCCAACGCCGTTACGGCAGCCGATGCTCCGAAAATGCATTCGGAATCGGTGACGAAGGAGAGCGGCCCGACGGCGAGCACGAAGACGACCACGGAAACGGTCGTCGGAACCATCAAGGAATACGAAGAGGGCAAGTCGATCAAGGTGACGGGACCCAAGAAAAAGGACTACAGCTTTGATCTCACCGACATGGACGCTCTGAAGAAGTCCGTCAGCATCGGCGAGCGCGTCAAGGTCACGTTCACGAAGTCCGACACGGGAAACAAGGTCACGACGATCGTTGCGTATCCGGCCAAGGCCTGACGAGCCGCATCATGAAGAAATTTCTTACGCTCGGCTCGCTGCTCGCGGTGGGAATCGTCGGCCTATCGCTCGGTTGCCAGAAGAAGGAAACATCGACCACCACGGAAACGACGAGCACCCGGGAGGCTCCGGCGCCTTCGGGGACGCCTCAGACGACGACGTCGACGACGACCACCACCGCGGATTCCCCGACTCCCGCGCCGACTCCGAAGTAACTCTCTTTCCAGTCCATCGCGACGCGTCCGCGCCGGGATCATCTCCCGGCGTTTTTTTTGGCGCCGCGGCGGATCCGCCGGGCCCCGGGCCGACCGGCCGGCCGACTCGCGCGGCGGGTCGTCGTCTTCGGGGCGCCGGCCTCGGTGTGCGGCTGCCGGCGAGGAGTGAGTCTGACCTCGCGGAGAAACGAGGCCAGGAGGGGAGAGGGATCGTCCTGGCGGTAGACCACTCCGGATTCGGTGAACACTCCATGGTCCTCGATGGGCCGGAAGACGACCCCCGGCGTCGCGCGCTCCTGGATCGCCGGGTCGACGAGGGCAATCGTCAGACCTGCGGCGACCATCCCCAGTACGGTCTCGGTCGAGGGAAGCCCACCCTCCATCGTGATGGGCGGCCCGAATCCGGCCCGCTGGAAAATCGTCAGCAGCTGGTCGTAGCTGCCCGGCGACAGGTGCCGAGGCCAGAGCGTGTAGGCCTCCTTGGACAAGTCCCGCAGCCCGATGCGGGGCCGCCGCGCCATGGGATGCTGTTCGGAGACCGCGACCACGAGATCCTCGCGTCCGGTCACCTCGCTGACGACGCCCTCCGCTTCGATCGGCAGTCCCACGAATCCTATGTCGATGCGGCCGCCGCGCAGCGCGGCGATCTGGTCCTCGGGCGTGAGGTTCTGGAACATGACCTCGACCGAGGTGGCTTGCTCACGGAAGAGCCGCAGGGTCCTGCCGAGAAACGCCCAGTCCGTTTCCGGGGAAATGCCGATCACTATTTTCCGGGATTCCTCGCGCGCCGTCTCTCTCGCCAACCCGGCCGCGCGCTCCGCCGCGGTGAGGATCTCGCGCGCCTCCTGGAGAAACCGCTTGCCGGCCGGAGTGAGCTCGACGTGCCTCCTGACCCGCCGCAGCAGGTCGACCTTGAGCTCTTTCTCGAGATTTCGGATCTGCTGGCTCAGGGACGACTGCGAGGTGTGCAGGTGGTTCGCGGCGTGGCCGAAATGGAGCTCTTCCGCAACCGCGACGAAGTAACGAAGATGGCGAAGCTCCAAAGGCAAACCCCTCTCGATCGTTGGTCCGTCTCGATTCTATCGGAACAAACGATTGGACCCGGGGCAGCCCGGCGGCCATGCTCTCTTCCCGGGATCCCAAGACCGGCGCGGTGTTGGATCGGTTTCCTGACCCCGGTGAAGGGTATGAACAATGACCACGAAGGGTCGTGCGCTCGAGGCTCCCGTTTCTTCCAAGGACCACGTCCGGGGATCCCCGCTCGCGGAGGTCACTCTCGTCGGTTATGGAGACTTCACATGTCCGGACTGTGCGAAATCATATCGGGCGGTCAAGAAGATTCAGACCGCAATGGGCTCTCGCCTCCGATACGTCTTCCGCAGCTTTTCTCAAGACCCGCTCGACGAAAAGTCCGAGGGCCTCGCCGAGGCCGCCGAGTCCGCGGGGGCCCAGGATAAGTTCTGGGAGATCCACGACCGGATGTTCGAGAACCAGGGCGCTTCGACGCAGGCTCGGTTGGCGAAGCACGCCGAAGCCGTCGGACTGGATGCCCGTCAGTTTCGACAGGACATGCGGGGACACGTGCACCTGGCGAGGGTTCGCGTGGTGAGGAAGGGCGGCGTTCGGAGCGGCGTCGTCCAGGTGCCGACCTTCTTCATCAATTCTCTGCAACACGAGAGTGCCTTCGGTCTGGCCACGCTGCTCCCGGCAGTCCAGGCTGCGGCAGGCGTCTCGTGACGAGGCGACCCCGGACCCGAATTCTGGCGAACCCGCCGGGGACGAGTCTTGCCCCCTGGGGCAGCGTGCAGAGCTTCCGGCAAATCGGAGGACCCATGGACGAAACGCGCAATTTCGAGGGGTCGAGTGAGGAAGCGAAGCAGCCGAACCACCGGGATGCGCAGGGGTTCAAGGAGAATCCGGCGCCTCAGGGACTGAAGACGCCGCCTCCATTCAAGGAGGGCGAGGACTCGGGCGAATGGACACGGGGAGGGGGTTCCGATCCGAGTCAGGGTGGTGAACGAGCCGCTCGAGGCAAGCCCTCCAATCCGTAGCCGACCTCCGGAGGTCGTGGGCCCGAAGCCCGAAGTCGCGGGTCTGCTAGAATCAACGGACCTCTGGACGATGCCCTCGATCGCTCGGAGGTCTCGAAACCATCGAATTAAACGATTGGACCCGCTCGGACCGGCGCCCCATGATCGAGGTGCCCGCCGGATTCCAGTGCGAGGCCAGCATGGGGCTCACGTGACGACCACCAATAGACAAGTCCGAGGATTCGCTCGGCAGAACTCTGTCGACAGGCCCGCCGAGCTCGCCAATTCCATGAGGGAGCGCCGGAGAAACTGGGTCAACATCGTCTTCCTTTCTCTGACTCCGGTCATTGGCGTCGTGGGCACCGCGGCCTATGCCATCGCCTACGGGGTCCGCTGGTGGGAGCCCGCGCTCTTTCTCGCGCTCTTCGGCCTCGTGAGCTTTTCCGTGACGGCGGGCTACCACCGCTGCTTCGCGCACAAGACCTACGTCTGCCACCCGGCCGTTCAGGCCTTCTATCTCTTCTTCGGGGCGATGGCCCTCCAGAATTCCGCCCTGAAATGGTCTTCGGACCATCGCGAGCATCACCGATACGTGGACCGGGACTGGGATCCGTACAACATTCAGCGAGGCGGCCTCTGGGCGCACATTCTCTGGCTCTTTTACGCGGAGCCGCCCGAGCGCCGATACGACAACGTCCCCGACCTTCAGGCGAACCGCCTGGTTCGCTGGCAATACCGTTTCAACGGCGCCATCGGCCTCATCGCGGGTCTGGGGATACCGACTCTGATCGGCGCCTTCTTCGGGCGCCCCGTCGGAGGGCTTCTCTGGGGCGGATTTCTGAGGATCGTGGTGATCCACCACACGACGTTCCTCGTCAATTCCGTGGCGCACCTCTACGGCACCCGGCCCTATACGGAGGCCAGCTCCGCGCGCGACAACGCGCTGCTCTCCATCGTCACGAACGGCGAGGGGTACCACAATTTCCACCACAAGTTCCCCTCCGACTATCGCAACGGCGTGCGCTGGTACCAGTGGGATCCCACGAAATGGCTCATCGCGCTGCTAAAAATCGCGGGCCTCGCCAGCCATCTCTCCAGGACGCCCGAATCCGTCATCGAGAAGACGCGTCTCCGGATACGCTCCGGCGTCGAAGCCTGAGGGTCGCGGAAGAGGCGGACCTCGTCGAGTATCGGAAACTGCTCCAGCGCGTTCGCGAGGCCATCGCGAAAACCCTCGTCAAGACCTTCCAATCCTCCGCGATCGATCGCTCGAACATTCCAGAGTGATCGAAACAGACTATTGGACGTGCCTCAGAGCGGCCGGACATGCTGGACTCGGTCGAACCGGGCGGCATCAGGCCGGCGCGGTGTCTTCCGTGATTGCCGGATAGCTCGTCGGTGGTCATGGACAGAAAGGGGTTCATCATGTTGGAAGAGAAACGCGAACTGACGGCGGATCCGGGTTCTCATCCGGTTGGCACCGGAGTGGGAGCCGCGGGCGGTGCGGCGAGCGGCGCGGTGGCCGGCGCCGTTCTGGGTGGTCCCGTCGGCGCAGCCGTGGGAGCCGCCGTCGGCGGTGTGGCCGGAGCTGTGGCCGGACACAAGGTCGCTGAAACGGTCGATCCGACCGGGAGGCCGGGCTCGCAGCCGGTTGCGACCGGAGTAGGAACAGCAGGCGGCGCGGCGACCGGCGCCGTCGTGGGTGCGGCCCTGGGTGGTCCCGTCGGCGCAGTCGCCGGAGCCGCCCTTGGGGGAGTGGCCGGATCTGCGGCCGGACACAAGGCCGGCGAAGTCCTCAATCCGGCGCCGAAGACGCTCTGAGGAAATTCCGGGAAAAATGAAATGAAGCGTTCCCTTGGGGTCAGCCATCCTGTGATGACTGACCCCAGGACTTTTCTAAGCGGTCTCCGCAGTAAGCAGGCACCCTCATGAGCAGCCAAGCCGTTCACGCGATCACGGGTCGGATTCTTCGCCACTGGACCATCGACCGCCGGGAAGTTGACGGGGGATCCCAACGGCCGGCTCCGGCTCTGCCGTATTCAGAGCCGCCCGACGGCGACCCGGTCGCCCTCCTCGCGTCCAAACTCGCGCGCCTCAAATCCGATCTCGCTCGCCGCTCCCGCTGACGCCATCACCGCGCGCCCGCGCGGCGCCGCCTCGATCCGTTCCGTCGCTCCGGGGTCTCGATCCCGACGAAACAAACGATTGGATTTGCCTGAGCCGGGGCCACATGCTCGGTTCGGTTGACTCGAGAGCTCGCTCACGGAGTCCAACCGCAAGGGAGAACGAAGATGAAGAAATTCGCAGCACGAGCCTCGATCGTCATCGCGGCGATGCTCGGCCTTGCCGCTCAGGCGGCGCGGGCGCAGGTCAACGTGGACGTGACGATCGGGGGGTTTTACGACGAGCTGGCTCCGTATGGCCGGTGGGTCGACTGCAACTACGGCCGGTGCTGGGTGCCCGGAAACGTCGCCGCGGACTGGCAGCCGTACAGCAACGGCCAGTGGATCTCCACGGAGTACGGATGGACCTGGGTGTCCAACGACCCGTGGGGGGGCAACCCGTACCACTACGGGACCTGGGCCTCGATCCCGGGGTATGGCTGGTCCTGGGTGCCCGGAACCGTTTGGGCGCCGGCGTGGGTGACGTGGAGCTACAGCAACAACTATGTCGGCTGGGCACCGCTGCCGCCGAGCGTCGTCTTCGGCGCTTCGGGCTACTCCGGCGGTCCCGTCGTCGTGAGCCAGACGCAATACGTTTTCGTGCCCACGAATCGCTTCGTCGGGAGAAACGTGACGACCGTGCGGATCCCCGCGCAGCAGAGCGCGGAGATTCTCCGACAGACCCAACCGGTGACCGGCTTTGCGGTATCGGGTGGCATCGTCCGGAATACGGCCCTTCCCATGCAGACCATCGAGCGAGCCGCGGGAGGCAAGATTGAAACCCGGAGCATCCAGACCGCCGGAACGGCGCCCCGCGCGGTGTCGTCCGGGGGCGCGAATCTGGCCGTCGTGGCTCCGGCGCGCGAGGTGAAGGCCGCGATGGCGGCCCGGCCGCAGGCCGTGTCCCGCACCGTCGAATCTTCAAACGAGCAGAAGCACGTCAACGCGCCCGTCGATCGCCAATCCAATGCGACAGCTCCGAAGGCGCACGAGCCACCGCCCGGCCAGCCGGCCGAGACCCAGGCGGCGCGCCAGCAGGCGCCCCGGCCCAAGCCCGAGGCGGGTCAGCAGGCCGATCACGCCGGGAAGCCGAAGCCCAAGGCCGTGAAAGAAAAACCGGCCGAGAAATCGCACGGCCAGCCCGCCGAGGCGCCCGCCGCGCACGAGCAGGCGCCGCCGCCGAGGCCCGAGGCGGGTCGGCCGGCCGAGCAGGCCTCCAAGCCCAAGCCGCAGTCCGGAAAAGAAAAGCCGGTCGAGAATGACAAGAAACCTGACGGAGAAAAACCCTGAAGCACGTACCCGTCGGGAGTTTCCGCTCGGTTGATGTCTCGGAGCAGAACGAGGAAAGCCAGCGGTTCGCGTTCGGTCGCAAGGGCGACACTTCAGGTAATCCTCGTCTTGCTCGGGGCAGCCGTCGGGCTCTGGGCCTTGTATCGCCTGAGAGGCGTTCTCTTCCTGCTGGTGCTGGCGGTCCTGTTTGCCTATCTGGTCGCGCCTCTGGTTCGGATGCTGAGCCGGCCGATCTCCGTAGCGGGGCGCCGCTTCGTGCTTTCGCTGCCGCTGGCAATCGGCGTGGTCTATGTGGCGATCTTCGGATCCCTGGCGCTGGCCGTGGTTCTGCTTCTTCCGGCCCTGAATCGTGAAGTCGCAGAGCTCGCCAGAGAAACCCCGGGCTACCTCGCGCGGGCACAGGACCAGTGGCGCGTCTGGCAGGCGGGCTATCAGCTCCACGTGCTTCCCGGAGACGTGCGCGAAGTCATCGATCGGGCGATGAGCCAGGGCGCGGTCGCGGGCGAAACGTATGTGACGGGAGACCTGCTTCCGGAAATCGGAGGCGGGCTGGCGTCCCTGCCCTGGCTCCTGCTCGTGCCGGTTCTGGCATTCTTCCTTCTCAAGGACGCCCGGCTCGGGCGGGATTTCGCGCTGCGGATTCTTCCCCGGGGGCGCCTGCGATCGCGCGGGGTCCGCTTTCTGGGTGAGCTCAACGAAACGCTGGCGTCTACGTTCGGGCACAGGTCACGGCCTGCCTGCTCATCGGAGTCGTCTGCACGATCGGATTCGTCGCGATCGGCGTCCCGTACGCGATCGTTCTCGGGGTTGCGGCCGGTCTGCTCGAATTCGTTCCCCTCGCGGGTCCGCTGACGGTGGGCATACTGGCCGCGAGCTTCGCCGCATTTCACTCGTTCGAGCAGGTCCTGTCGGTCGTGCTTTTTCTCGTCGTGCTCCGAGCCGTGCAGGATTACGTCGTGTATCCGAAGATCGTCGGCAGAGGCGTTCACCTGCATCCTCTCGCCGTCATCCTTGCCATTCTTTGCGGCGCGGAGCTCGGAGGGCTCACCGGGATCTTCCTCGCGATCCCGGCCGCCGCCGTCCTGACCGTGACCTATCACCACTTCCGCAAGCATCAGGCGGCCGAGGCTCTCAACCAGGCGGCATAGACGACGACCGCCGCGCGCCCGTCGATCGGTCCGACGGAGCGATTCACCCGCTTCGCGACGGCTCGACGGAGACCGCTCGATCGCTCGCGGGTCCGAACTCGAGCGAAACAAACGATTGGACCGTCGCGGCCGCGAGCGACAGGATGAAGATCCGGCGATCCGACGAATGCGACGCGTCCGCCAGCGTCGAGTCACGAGGAACGCGCGGAGATGAAAAGGGGAGGTCCCATGTTGTTGACGATCGGAATCGTTCTCCTGGTTCTCTGGGCCCTGGGTCTGTTCGCGTTTCATGTGACGACGTCTGTCATCCACGTGCTCGTCGTGCTGGCGATCATCGCCATCGTGATGCACCTCGTGAGGGGAAACCGCGTCGCCGTCTGATTGGCTCCAATCGGTCTCCATGGCGTGTCTCGTCGATCCGGATGTGCCGGTTCGAAGGATCCGCTCCGAAAGTTCAGAGGGAAACCATGCATCGTCTTAATCGAAGACTCCTGACGGTCGCCGCCGGTCTGAGCCTGGCTCTCCTGGTTGCTGGCTGCTCGACGACCCAGACCGCGGGCCGCCAGATCGACGACACCTCCATTCACGCGGCCGTCTCGGCGAAGCTGACGGGCGAGCGCTTCTCGAACATCGTCAACATCGACATCAACGTCACCAACGGTGTGGTGACGCTCGCCGGAGAGGTTCCGAACGCCGAGGTCTCTGCCGACGCGCAGCAGGAAGCGGGCAAGGTCTCCGGGGTCGTCCGTGTCATCAACAACCTCCAGGTCAAATCGCCACCCGTCGCCTGACCCTCTCCGCTTCCATCTCACAGGCCGAGCCGTCAATGGGCTCGGCATTTTTTTGGACGGAAATCATGAGCTCCGCCGCCCTTTCGGTGCAGGGCCGGCTCCGCTCGACCCGTCGAAGAGTCGACCGCTGGCGCGGAAGAGACGTGTGGTCTGGGGCAACCCTCGCCGCGGCGGTTCTTTTCGTCGTACGCTGAAGAGCCGAATGGCTGCGAAGGAGGCATCCGTGAGACGGAGTCGAGCGTCGCGCGGTCGGATCGGGGGGATTCTCGCCGCTGTTCTCGTCGGCATGGCCGGGGTCGCGTTCGCGTCGGAAGACCCGCGAGCGGCCGCGCCGGCGGCGCAGATCGAACGGATGGAGCGGGAGTGGGCGCAATCTTTCGTGACCGGCGTGCCGGGCGCCGCCCGGGACTTCATCGCCGACGACTTCGTGGGAGTGTCTTCGAAGGGCGTTCGGTATGGCAAGGCGCAGGGTCTCCAGGACATCGCCGACAGCAAGGGCAAGTACAAAACGTTCGTCGTCAGCGAAATCACGGTGCGGGTCTACGGGGACGCCGCGGTCTCTCAGGGAGCGGACGCATGGGAGGCGGTCGACGGGAGCAAGGGGTCCTCCCTTTGGACCGACACCTGGGTGCGCACGCACGGGAAGTGGCGGATCGTGGCGGCGCAGGACACTCCGCCGGGTAGCAAGCCCTAGTCTCCGGGGTGACGGCGTATCGGTGCTACGCTTTCGTGATGCGTTTGCGTACTTCGCTCATCACGGTGTTCGCGGCCCTCGTGGCATGCGTGGCGGCCGCGGGACCGGCAGGCTCGGGCTACGACAAGCCGCCGCAGAACGTTCTCGACGTGCTGCACGCCCCTTCGCCGCCGAACCCGTACGTGAGTCCCACGCGTGACCGGATCCTTCTCGTGTCGTGGGTCCGGTACCCGCCCATCGCGCAGGTCGCCGAGCCGTTCCTCAGGCTCGCGGGCGTGCGCGTCGAGCCGCGGACCCGGCGCAAGCACGACACGCCGGGCGGCTATGGCATCGCGCCCTGCGCGCAGACCCTGACGCTCGTCGACGTTTCGACCAGCCGGGAGGTCCCGGTGACGCTGCCGCCGGACGGCTGTGTCGACGGCATCGTGTGGGCCGCCGACGGGCGGCGGTTCGCGTTCCGAAACACCGCGAAGGATGCGGTCGAACCGTGGATCGGTGACGCCGCCACGGGGAAGATAAAGCGCCTCGGCGACGCCCGGCTGAATCCGATGCTGGGCAGCTCGATGCAGTGGATGCCCGACCAGAAGACCCTGCTCGCGAAGCTCGTGCCGGCCGATGCCGGGGCGCCTCCGGTGGGAGCGGCCGAGTCCGACGGCCCGAACATCCAGGAGACGGCCGGCGAGAAGGGCGAGAGCAGCACCTACGAGACGCGCGACACGCTCTCGAGCAAGCACGACGAGGATCTCTTCGACTACTACGCGGCGAGCCAGCTCGCCTTCATCGACGCGGACTCGGGTCGGATCACACCGCTCGGCGAACCGGCGATCATCACGTCGGTCGATGCCTCGCCCGACGGCGAGAACCTGCTCGTGGAGGTGATTCACAAGCCGTACTCGTACGTCACGACGTACCCGAATTTCGCTCATGACGTGGAGCTCTGGGAGCGCTCCGGCCGCCGGACGCGCACGCTCGCGAAGCTGCCTCTCTCGGATCGCGTGCCGATCGCCGGCGTGCCGACCGGCCCGCGCGAATTCGAGTGGCGCCCGACCGAACCGGCGACGCTCGTCTGGGCCGAGGCGCTCGACGGCGGCGACTGGAACGTGAGCGTTCCCGAGCGCGACAAGGTCATGACGCTCGCCGCCCCGTTCACGGATCCGCCCGCCGAGATCGCGCGCGTCGTGCAGCGGTTCGCGGGCTTCGAATGGAGCGAGCGCCGCGGCGTGGCCCTGCTGCGCGAGTACGACGAGAACAAGCACTGGCAGCGCACGTTCCTCGTCGACGTCGGACGCCCGGGAACAAAGCCCGTCCTGGTATGGGACATGTCGAGCGACGAGCGCTACGAGGACCCCGGCCGGCCGGTCTACAAGGTGCTGCAGAACGGCCAGTGGGTCGTGCGCCAGGAGGGCGGCGCGATCTTCCTCGCCGGCGAGGGCGCATCGGTCGACGGCGACCGGCCGTTTCTCGACCGCTTCGACCTCTCGTCGCGCAGGTCCGAGCGGTTGTTCCGCAGCGACCGGACGGAGCTCGAGTCGTTTCTGGCGTTCACCGGCCCGACCGATCGCGTGTTCCTGACCTGGCACCAGTCCCCGACGGACCCGCCGAACGCGATGCTCCGCACGCTCGGCAAGGCCGTCGCGTCGCCGAAGCCGGGCGAGGCGGCGATGACTTCGACGGAGCGCGCCGTGACCCACATCCCGGATCCCACGCCCGCGGTGCGCGGGGTCAAGCAGCGCCTGATCAAGTACAAGCGCGGCGACGGGACGCAGCTCTCGTTTACCCTGCTCACGCCGCCCGGATACCGGGAGGGCACGCGGATTCCGGCGATCCTCTACGCGTATCCGCTCGACTACGCGAGCACCTCGACGGCCGGTCAGATCTCCGGCTCCGAGCGGGAGTTCATGCGCATCTCGAACTACCGCCTGCTCCTTCTTTCCGGGTACGCCATCATCGACGACGCCGCGTTCCCGATCGTCGGCGATCCGAAGCAGGCCTACGACACGTACCTCGATCAGCTCGTCGAGGATGCGCGAGCGGCCGTCGACACCGCCGTCGGGACGGGGGTCGTCGATCGCGACCGCATCGGCGTCACCGGCCACAGCCACGGCGCGCTGATGACGGCGAACCTGATCGCCCACACCGACCTGTTCCGCGCCGGCGTCGCGACCAGCGGCTCCTACAACAAGACGCTCACGCCGTTCGGATTCCAGAACGAGCGCCGCTCGGTGTGGAAGGGCCAGGGCGTATACCTCCAGGTCTCGCCCTTCTTCTTCGCCGACAAGATCAAGCTCCCGCTGCTGATCATGCACGGCACCGACGACGCGAACCCGGGCACGACGCCGCTCCAGGCGGTGAAGCTCTACGAAGCGATCCGCGGCAACGGCGGCACGGCGCGCCTCGTGATGCTGCCGCACGAGCCGCACTGGTACGCGGCGATGGAGTCCAACGAGCAGCTCGCGTACGAGGAGCTGCGCTGGTTCGACAAGTACGTCAAGAACGCGCCTCCCCGCGAGAAGGCCGCAGAGCCGAAGGCCGCGGGCGGGGCGAAGCCGTAGGCGGCGCGCCCGGCTCGAGGCGGCCCTCGGGCTCGTCTCCCGCGACGCGATGACTGACGGAAGCGATGCGGCGAAGATACCGGCGGGTCTCGGCGGCGCCGGCCTCGTCTGGCTCTCGCTGGCGGCCGGGTCGACCGACGCGCTCAGCTTTCTCGCTCTCCGGAATCTCTTCACGTCGGCGATGACCGGGAACACCGCGCTCCTGGCCGTGGCGATCGGCCGCGGCGAGTGGACGGCCGCCTCGCGCGCGCTCTGTGCCCTCGCGGCCTTCTCGCTCGGCGTCGCGATCGGCGCCGTCCTCGAGGCGGCGTGCCGAGGGGAGGCGGCGCGCGGCCGAACGTTTCATCGGCTGCTGCGGATCGAGCTCGCGATGCTCGTCGTCTGTGCCGCGCTGTGGGGCACGGGCCCGGACCCTCTTCGGGGACCTCGTCTCTACGCCGTCATCACCCTCTCCGCCGCGAGCATGGGAATCCAGGCCGTCGCGGCGCTGGCCGTCGACTCGCGCGGCAACAGCACGATCGTCTTCACGACGGTTCTCGTCCGCATCGTCTCCCGGATCGCCCGGGGAGTCGCGCGGCTCGGCGCGGCGACCCCGGCCGCCCCGGCGGATCTCCCATCGCACCTGTGGACCTTCGGCGCGTATGCCGGCGGGGCGGCGCTGTCCGCGGGCCTCTGGTCCCGCATTCCCGGCGCGATGGTCTGGTTGCCGGCTTCGGCCGTCCTGCTCGCGCTCGTGCTTTCCGCCGCAGCGCATCGAGAAGACGGGCGTCGGGGATGAGCGGAATGCGGATTTGCGAGATCCTCTGGACCGTCTTCCTGGCGGTCTGGATCGTCTGGGCGATTCGGACGAAGGAGACGAAGGAGCGCGAGGGCGCCATGTCCCGGCTCTCCTACACCGTTCCCACGATCGCGGCGTTCTTTTGCATGTTCACCGACCGCATCGCCTTCGGATGGCTCCGCATCGCCATCTTTCCGGCGACGCTCGCGGTCGAAATTCCCGGCGTCGTCATCACCCTCGCGGGAATCGGGTTCGCGGTATGGGCGCGCGTCTCCATCGGAACCAACTGGAGCAGCTCCGTCACGGTGAAGGTCGGGCACCAGCTCGTTCGCACCGGGCCGTACCGCTGGGTCCGGCACCCCATCTATTCGGGCATCATCCTCGCCATGCTCGGGACGGCGCTCGAGCGGCGCGAGCTTCGAGGAGTACTGGCCGTCGTCCTGTTGTATGTCGGCTTCAAGATCAAGAGCCGCATCGAGGAGCGCACGATGGCGGGCGTGTTCGGCGCGCAGTACGCCGAATACAGCCGCAGCACGGGCGCGATCTTCCCGAGGATGGGGCTCTAGGGGTATCGACGGGGACGGGAGTCGAAGCGCAGGGTCGAGCCGATCCGACTCACCAGACGGGGCCGCCCATGTAGCCGCCGCCCCAACCGCCTCCCCAGCAGCACGGGCCGCCCCATCCGGGGTAGCCGTAGCTGACGCCGACGTAGGTCGTCGTTTCGCATCCCACGGCGGCCGCCGCGAGGGCCACGAGGACGAGGAGGACGACGAGGCGAAGCGGGCTCAAGTAGCGCTGGCGCATGGTCGATGTTCCTCCCGGCTAGAACGGATACTTCTGGAGCGCGACGACCGCTCCGGTCGGGTCGGCGACGACGGCGAGAGAGCCCTTGCGGATGTCGGGGCGAGGCGCGAGAAGCACGCGGCCCCCCAGTCCCGGAACGCGCGCGGCGAGCCCGGCCGGGTCGGCCACCAGAACGTAGGGCAGCCAGTTCGGCGGCACGTCTTTCTCGGAGTCGGGGACGCGGAAAACGCCCGCGCGGGCGCGCTCCTTCTTGAGCACGGCGTAGCTCGCGCCCGACTCGCTCTTCGACACGGTCATCTCGAAGGGGACGAGCGCGTCGTAGAACGTCACCGCCGCGTCGAGGTCCCTCGTGAGGTATTCGTTCCAGAAGAAGGTGCCCTCGACGGGGGTGGCCGGATCGGGCGGATCTCCCGCGGAGAGATGAACGAGGCCGAACGGAGCGCCCTGCGGGTCGCGCAGGACGGCGGCGCGTCCGTGCGAGTCGATGTCGAGAGGGCCGGCGAGAACGCCGCCGCCCCCGGCTTTCGCCTTCTCGACCGAGGCGTCCACGTCGGCCACCGACATGTACGAGAGCCAGTGGGCATGAGTCCTGCCGGTGGCGTCCGTTCTCGGAGTGTGGATGCCGCCGACCGGCTTCTGTCCGATTCGCGCGACGCTGTACGGGCGGCCGAGGACCGTCGTGTCCACGTATTCCCAGCCGAGCAGAGCGGCATAGAACTTCTTGCAGGCCGCCGGGTCCTCGGTGGTCAGGTCGTGCCAGACGAACCTGCCCGGATCATTCGCGGCGGCCTGCGGGGTGGTAGATTTGCCGCTCGAGCTGCACCCGAAGGGAACGATGGCCGCCGCGACGAGCGCCGAGGCCAGCACGGCGAAACCGAGGATCACGCGGCGGCGCGTCTCCGAGGAGCGACGCGAGCTCGAGGGCGGCATTCTCGGAGCATACAGGAACCGGCGAACGGCTCCGGCGATCGCCGGGCACCGGGGGAGGGCCAAATGAATCGTCGTCGGGCCGTGAGACTCGGCGGTGCCATCGCGCGGGCCGCTTGCGGTGGGCTGGCGCTCGGCGCGGCGGCGGCCGGCGCGTTCGCCATCGGTGCCGTCGCCATCGGTCGACTCGCCGTTTCCCGCGCCCGAGTCCAACGCCTCGAGATCGACGAGCTCGTCGTCCGTCAGCTTCGCGTCACCGAAGAGCTTCAGGTCCCGGCGAGCGCTCGGTCCGAGAGCTGAGGAGCTCGCCGAGTCCTGGCGGCGGGAGCGCGACGGCTCCCCGTCACTCCCAGCGCAGCGCCGACATCGGATCGACGCGCATGGCCCGCCGCGCCGGGACGTAGCAGGCGAAGAGCGCGACGGCCGTCAGCAGCAGGGCGACGCCGCCGAACGTGACCGGATCCGTCGCGCCCACCCCGTAGATCATCTTCGTCAGGAGCCGCGTCAGCCAGAGCGCCGCGACGATCCCCGCGCCGATGCCGGCGAGCGCGATCCTCATTCCCTGGCCGAGCACGAGCTGCAGGACGTCGCCCCGGGTGGCGCCGAGGGCCATCCGCACGCCGATCTCGCGGGTCCGCTGCGCCGCGAGATACGCGATCACGCCGTAGACGCCGATCGCCGAAAGCGCGAGCGCCAGGGCCGAAAGAATGCTCAGGAGGATCATCGCCATCCGTTGCCGGGCGATCGAGCTCGCGACGATCTCCTCCAGCGTGCGAACCTGGTAGATCGCGGCAGTCGCGTCGAAGCGCGAGGCCGCCTGGCGGATTCCCGGCGCGGCGTCGAGCGGAGCGCCCTCGGTGCGGGCCACGAACCCGGCGCCGTTCCTGATCAGGCTCCAGAACTTGTCCGGCAACTGGAAGAGCGGAATGTAGAGCTCGGCCTGGAGGCTCTCGTGCTCCGCGTTGCCGAGCCCCCAGTGCTCGACGTGGCCGGCGACGCCCACGATCTCCGCATCCATCTCGAGCAGAGCCACGTGGATCCGCTTTCCGACCGGGTTCTCGCCCGGAAAGTACTTGCGCGCGAACGCCTCGTCGATCACGGCCGCCGAGGGAGCGCGCTCGTCGTCCCGGTCCGTGAGAAACCTCCCGCTGCGCAGGGGAATCTTCATGGCCGGGAGGTATCCCGGCGTCACCAGGTAGAAGAGAGTCTGCGACATGTCGCTCATGTTCGCCGGCCGGGGCTTCTCCGCGCGCCAGAAGGGCACCTCGGAATCCCCGGCCATCGGCAGCGACCCCCCGAGGAGCGAGACGTGTGTCACGCCCCGAACGCCCTCGAACGCGCGCAGCGACTCCCGGAACTTCGCGCGCAGGTCCGCGGGGGTCCGGTCCTGACCCGGCGTCAGCGACATGGAAAAGGACAGGGCGTGGCGCGGATCGAAGCCCGGATCGACCGCCCAAAGGGCCCGGATGCTGCGGATCATCAGGCCGGCTCCGATCAGGAGGACCAGAGCCATGCCGATCTCCGCGGCCACGAAGACTCTCTGCGTGCGCTGCCGCGCGCCGCTCGCGCCTCGGCCTCCGGCCTTCAGCGTTTCCTGCAGGTCGGGTCGGAGCAGGCGCAGAGCCGGCGCCAGACCGAACAGGATCCCCGTCACCACCGAGATCCCCAGCGTGAAGAGGAGGACGCGGCCGTCGAGGCCGATCTCCTCGGACCGGGGAAGCGCGTCCGGCAGCGCCGCCAGGATCGCCTTCGTGCCCCACTTCGCGAGGATCGTCCCCAGGATCCCGCCCGTGATCGCGAGCAGGACGCTCTCGGTCAGGAGCTGTCGGACGATCCGCCAGGCGTCGGCGCCGAGGGCGGCGCGCACGGCGAACTCGCGGCTGCGCCCGGTCGCCCGCGCGAGCAGCAGGTTCGCGACGTTGGCGCACGCGATCAGGAGCACGAAGCTGACGGCCCCGAGGAGCACGAAAAGAATCCCCTCGACGTCTCCGACGACGTCCTTCTTGAGGGGAACGACGTTGATGCCCGACCCCTTGTCCGCCTCGGGATACGCCCTCTGGAGATCCGCGGCGATCCGGTCCATGTCCGTTCGAGCCTGCGCCGGCGTCGCTCCCGGCTTGAGGCGCCCCACGACGCGCATCCCCATGCTGGCCCGCCGGTCGAGGAACGTCTGGTCCGTCCACTGGCCGATCGGGACGTAGACGTCCGCGTCGTCGGAGACGGTCAGGCGGCCGGGCGCCACGCCGATGACGGTGTACGCGTTGCCGTTCAGGTGGATGATCTTCCCGGCGACGTTCGGGTCGCCTCCGAATTTGCGCTTCCACAGCCCGTCGGCGAGCACGACGACGGGGCCGGCGCCGGCCCGATCCTCGTCGGGGAGAAACGTCCGGCCGAGCGTCGGCCGGACCCCGAGCAGCGGGAAGAAGTCGGCCGAGACCATGTTGGCGCGCAGCCGCTCCGCCTCGCCCGATCCCGTGAGGTTGAAGTCGTCCGCACGGTACGCGCCGAGAGCGGCGAACGTGCCGGTGCCGCGCCGCCAGTCGAGGAAGTTCGGGTAGCTGACCGAGCCCTTCGAAAACTGCTCCGTGCGCGTGTACACGGAGTAGAGCCGGTCCGGAGCGGGAAAGGGCAGCGGATGGAGCAGCACGCCGCTGACCACGGAGAAGAGGGCCGTGTTGGCGCCGATCCCGAGGGCCAGCGTGATCACCGCGACGGCCGTGAAGCCCGGGTTGCGCCCGAGAACCCGCAGCCCGTATCGGATGTCCTGCCAGAGATTGCGCATGCGCCCTCCTTCGCCGATCCGGGACCCTCCGGCCGCCCTGTCCAATCACTACGCACCCCGGCGTCC
Organism: uncultured Acidobacteriota bacterium; assembly: GCA_963738945.1. Taxonomy (GTDB): domain Bacteria; phylum Acidobacteriota; class Thermoanaerobaculia; order UBA5066; family Gp7-AA6; genus DAHUXD01. The sequence continues at coordinate 708,976 of CAVTYD010000003.1, read as the reverse complement.
GATGTTCCCGGCGGTCCCGGCCACCTGGTCGATCGACGGCCGGAGGAGGCTCCGGCGGCTGTGGCTCCCGGACGGGCCACGCTCGCCGTCTTGGCAAAATGAGGCGTCGCGGCCGTGATTTTTCCCTGCCCGGCCGCGAATCATGGACTGAACGGGAAGTCATGCCCGGAAAGACGGAGGGACACGAAGGCGATGTCTGCGTCAGGTCTCGCGGAGCGATTCCAGGCCCGAATCGAGGAGCACAAGGGAATCCTCTACCGGATCTGCAATTCCTATTGCCGCAACCCCGATGACCGCGACGATCTCGCCCAGGAAATCGTCATCGCCCTCTGGCGGTCCTTTCCGTCTTTCGACGAAGGCCAGCGGTTCTCGACGTGGATGTACCGGGTGGCGCTCAACGTCGCGATCTCCTTCTATCGCCGCGATGCGACGAGACGGCGAGTCGTGATCGCCGACGGAGATCACCTTCTCGAGACGGCCCGCGAGCCGGAACGCCCGCCCGACGACCTCCGGATCCTCTCGGAGTTCATCGACCGGCTCGACCCGTTCCACAAGGCGCTCGTCCTCCTCTACCTGGAGGGGCACAGCCACGAGGAGATCGCGCAGGTCCTGGGGATCACCGAGACGAACGTCGCGACCAAGATCGGCCGGGTCAAGGAGCGACTGAAGCGGGAGTTTCAGCCGGCGGAGCTTCCGCCGGGAGGAGAACGTCATGACGGATCTCGATGAGTTGAGGGAGAAATGGATGGAGCACGATCGCAAGCTCGACGCGATCCTGCGAGTCAACGAGCGGCTCCTGGCCGCCTCGAGGCTGAATCGGGCTCGGTCGGCGATGCGGTGCCTGGGCGCTCTTCTCGCCGCGGAAGCCCTGATCCAGCTCGCCGTGGTCGCGCTCCTCGGCAACTTCGCCGCCGACCACTGGACGCAGCCGCGCTTCGCGCTGCCGGCAGCCGCGGTCGACGCGGTCGCGATCGCGCTGCTCGCCGCCCTGGTGCGGCAGGCGGTGCTCGCCTTCGGGATCGACTATGGAAAGCCGGTCACGAGTCTCCAGAGGGATCTCGCGGCGCTTCGGATCCTGCGGATCCGATACATCCAGTGGATCTTTCTGACGGCCGTGGCGGTGTGGGCGCCGCTCCTCGTCGTGATGATGAAGGGTTTCTTCGACCTCGACGCCTACGCCCTGTTCGGAACCGCGTACCTCGCCGCGAATCTGCTGCTCGGGCTCGCGCTCATTCCGCTCGGCATCTGGGCGTCCCGGCGGTTCGGGCCGCGGCTCGGTGCGAGCCCCTTCGTCCGGCGGATCGCGGACAGCATCTCGGGACACAGCCTGAGAACGGCAGCGGCGTCGATGGCCGAGCTGTCCGAATTCGAGAAGGGCGAGGCGGCCTGAAGCGAGCGGCCGGCCCGAGGGCCGGCCGGCAACGTCAGGAAGGCTCGTCCGATCAGTTCCACTGCAGGCCGAGCGCCTTCGCGATGAAGATCGCCATCTGGCGCCGGGTCACGAAACTGTCGGGGCAGTAGACCGGCGGGGGGAACGGAGGATTCGCGCCGCACCCTCCCGTGATGCCGGACGCCAGCAGGGCCTGGATGTACTGGTACCCCTGGTCACTGGTGGGGACGTCGTTGAACGACGGCGAGCCGGGCGCCGGACTGACCTGGAGCACGTAGCGCACGACCGCGCCTGAGATCGACGTCGTCCCGTCGTGGGTCGGAGCCGTGGCCTGGAGGATGAACTGGGTGCCGTCGTTGCTGATCGTGAACGGCGTGCCGAGCGTGACGGTCGTGAAGCCGCAGCCGGACGAACCGGAGCTGGCGGTCGATCCCAGGACGTTGATCGACTCGCCGGTATAGCCGGACGACAGCACCTGGAACTGCAGATCCGAGGCCGCGCTCGTGTCGCACCAGTCGAACTCGACGCCGCTGACGAGAGCGCCCGACGGCAGCTGCGGAACGGCGACGAAGATGCCCGAGCCGTTGGCGTTGGTCGGGTAGCGCGAGAGCACGGGCGACGTGAAGTTCAGGTCCGAATAGGTCATCGTCGAATCCATCGGGGAAAAGCTGCTGAAGCCCACCCGCTGATACGAAAAGGAGCTCCCGAAGGTGTCGGCCTTCTTGAGTCCCGAGGGCGCCTCCATTCCCCGGCGGTCGACTTCCTGCGCGACCGCAGCGGCGCAGATCAGCCCGACAGCGAGACTTCCAAGCGCGACGATCCATTTCCGTTGCATTGACCGGCTCCTTTCGAGCGTTGGTTTGAGGCTGTTTGCGATGAGGCGAAGGCTCATGGCAGCGAGAACGTCTTGACGAGGAACACGGCCATCTGCCCGCGGGTGACCGCGCTCGACGGGCAATAGCGCAGCGGACCCGTGGCGCATCCGCCCGTCACTCCTTCGCGGTAGAGCTGCTCGATCCAGTCGACGGCGAAGGCGGGCGTCGGCGAGCACTCGACGTCCGCGAACACACCGGTGCATGCGGGAGGCGCGTAGCTCGACCCATGCTCGGTCTTCAGGAGAAAGACCGCCATCTGAGCACGGGTCACGGCGCCGTCGGGGCAGTAGTCCCCGCCGCCGCATCCGCCGGTGATGCCCTCGCCGTGGAGCTGCTCGATCCAGTCGACGGCGAAGGCCGGCGCGGGCGCGCACTCGACGTCGGGAAAGACGCCGGTGCACGGCGGCGGCGTGTAGCTTGAGCCGTGCTCGCTCTTGAGGAGGAAGACCGCCATCTGGGCGCGTGTGACGTCGCTGTTGCGGCAATAGTTGCCGCCTCCGCAGCCCCTGGTGACGCCGTCGCGGGCGAGGGTGTCGACGAAGGAATGAAACGCGTCGGCGGGAGGCACGTCGAGGAAGTCCACCTGCACCGCCACGGGAACGGCCCCCGCGGCGCAGGCGCCCAGCGTCGCGGTGACGGAGAGGACCATCGTCGTGCCGGGCGGACCGGCGTTGAACAGGATCTGGCTCGTCCCCTGGCCGGAGGCGATCGTTCCGCCGGCCAACGTCCAGCTGAAGGTGGCGCCGCCCACGTTCGGCGCGCTTGCGGACAAGCCGGTGGCGCCGACGGGCACCGAAACCGGCGCGGTAATCGTGGGCGATGCGAGCCCGCAGGAAGTCGGAACCCAGAAACCGCCGTAAAGAGTGAATGCGCCGCCCGACGCCACGCCGGCATCCGACTGGCCCGCCGTTTCGCCGACGGAGTACGGGCCGGCGGTCTGGAACGTGACGCCACCCCCGGCGACGACGGAGGACGTCAACACGTAAGGGCCTCCAGACTGACCGAGGAGCGACGGCGCGGTGAGAGCGCCGGCCGCCAGGATGAGGAGCCGAAAGGATGGCTTCACGACCGCGTCACTTCGGATTCGGAAGAAGCCGCTCTGGCTCATTCCAGCCCGGACGCTGATCCCAGCCGAGGCGCTTCGCCGTCTCGAGGTTCACTGTGCCGTCGTCATTGAGCGTGCCGTTGGCCTTCAGGCGACGCACGCTCTCGGCGGGCAGGCTCTGAGCGAACGACCGGTCGCTGGCTCGCTGGGGAAGGAAAAAGCGGTTCGGCACGACGGCCTGATAGCTCTTGAACGCCTTGCGGACGCCGTGCACGAGGTAGTCGAAGTCCACGTCCGCGGACCCGGCGATGACGATCTCGTCGAGCGACTTCCGAACGCAGGCGAGCGTAGCGAGCGCGCCGATCGGGGTGACCTGCACCGTCAACCCATCCGGGTCCGTGACCATCCGGAAGTCTTCGGGGATCAAGATCGTCGCGGTGCCGGCGCTTAGGTGGGCGGAGCCGCGGAAGTACGTTCCCACCTCCGAGCCTTCCAGCGCCGCATAGTGAATTTCCTTGGAGGGATCGCTCGGGTGAGGCTCGACGAAATTCTTGGCGCCGGTCGCGTCGAGGTCGCCCTCACAGTAAACGCCAACGGCGAAGTCCGGGGGTGGGCCTGCGATCCCGACTGCCCAGACTCCGATACCGCCGACGGGACCAGTGCCACCAACGCCCTTGATTCCGGTCCCGCCCGATGCGCCCGGGGAGCTGCCGCCGACCCCGACGACACCGATCGAGTTACCCGGATCGCTCGAGCTGTCTGTGCTCACGCCAAAGACGCCGACGTACGTCTGCGAGGCGCCGAAGACGCCGAAGCCGTGGGCAGTATTGATCCCCGCGACACCGGAGTTGTTGTTGTCGGGCGTGTCGCCGTGGACGCCGTCGGCGGCCTGGCTGTGCCCGTAGACGCCCCAGCCGAGGTTGCTGTTGCCGTGGACGCCGGTTCCCCCGCCGCTTCCTCCGAACGCGCCGTCTCCCGTGTTGCTCGAGCCGAAGAGGCCGGCGCCGCTGCTGTCGTTGAATCCAGCGACTCCGGACGCGGAGCCCGTCGCCGTGTGTCCGTGGACTCCGTCGAAGCCCGCACTGTCGCCCCAGACTCCGGCGCCGGAGACGCTGTTGCCGTAGACGCCGCTTCCGTTGGCGGTGTTGAAGCCGGCGACGCCCGACGCCGTCCCGACGGTCGTGTGTCCGTGGACGCCGTCGGCGCCCTGGCTTTCTCCCCAGACGCCCGCGTTCGTGTTGCTCGTGCCCCAGACGCCGAAGAAGGAGTGGCTGTCGCCCCAGACGCCGGCGGATCCTGCGAAACCGGACGACCCTTGCGTCTGACCGTACACGCCGCTTCCGCCGTCGGTGTTCGTCGCCCCCACGGTCGCGGATCCGCCGCCGGAGAGCGTCAGCGGTGCAGCGACGCTGGACGCGAAAATCGCCGCGGGAGCGGGCTTCAGCGACTGGCGCGGCGAGAGGGTCGTCAGGCTGCCGCCGCTCGGGCACGCGACCGCCGTCTCGAGCCACCGCGGCGAGCCGGTGAACGCGCTCGCTCCGAAGTCGATCGAAACCGTGAAGAGGCCGTTGGTCACGGCCGTGCTCGAGAGGGTCTGGGTCGAGCCGATCTGCGTGCCGTTGGTGGCGGCGTTGTAGAGCTTGAAGCGGAAGTCGCAGGGGCCGCTCTGCGGCGTGCCGCCGTTCTGCAGCTGCCCCTGGTAGGTGAATGCGGTCCCGATCTGCGCCCGGCCGGTTGCGGCGAGCGCGACGAAAGACGGGACGATGAGAGCGGCAGTCCGAAGTCGGGAGATGAATCGAGGGGATGCGCGCATTTTGTCTCTCCTAGGTTTCCCACACGGCGAATCGTCACTGGAACGCGAGCCCGAGCGCCTTCGACAGGAAGACCGCCATCTGGCCTCGGGTGACCGGAGTGTCCGGGCAGAAGTTGCCGCCGCCGCAGCCGCCGGTGATTCCCGCCTGGTAGAGCGCCTCGACGAACTGGAAGAACGGATTGCTGGGCGGGACGTCTCCGAAGTGGGGGAAGTCGGGCGGCGGGCTGACCTGAAGCTTGTACCCGATGCGTGCGCCGCCGATCGACTCCGAGCCGTCCCCGATGTTGTTGTAGAAAACCAGGTGATAGGAGTAGTTCCCGTTGTCGATCACGATGTTCGAGCCGGTGAGGTCCACGAAGGTGCTGTCGCAAGACCCGTAGATGGAATCCAGGGCCGGTGTCGCGAGCGCAACGTTGCCGACGCGGTCCATCCCGACGAGCTGGAGGTAGGACCGGTTCGAGCCCGCGTTCAGGTCGCAGTAGCCGAACTGGAGCACGGTCAGCAAGGCCCCGGAGGGAAGATGGACCGGCGCGACCAGAAATGAATCGCCGGAACCGTACCGCGTGATCTGGCCCGAGTTTCCGAAGCTTCCCGTGGTCGTATACGGCCCGTCGATGGGGTTCAGAGGAAGAAATTCCGTGGCGGGAAACCGCAGGAAGGATTCCCGGGTCCCGAAGGTCTGCGTGGCCTCCTGCGCCCCGGCCTCGCTCGAAACCGAGAGGACGCTCAGCGCGAGCGCCACGACTCGCAGGGCGCCCCCGGGCGAGATCAGGCCTCTGGATGTCGGATGAATCTTCGCCGTCAAATGGAGGGAAGCGAGCCGATCGGATCGACGCATGGTTTCCTCCTGTACTCGAAGGTGCCCCTTCTCAGTTCCACTGGAGCCCGAGAGCCTTGGCCAGGAACACGGCCATCTGGCGCCGGGTGATGAAGCGGTCCGGGCAGTAGTTGCCGCCCCCGCAGCCCGCCGTGACGCCGGAGGCGAAGATCGCCTCGATGAACTGGAACGCGGGGTCGCTCGTCGGGACGTCCTGGAACGTCGCCGTCGCCGGCGGCGGGCTGACCTGCAGGACGTAGCCGACCACGATCCGGCTGATCGCCGTCAGGCCGTCGTTCGTCGTGTTGCCGGCGACGAGAATGTAGCGGTTGTCGGCGTTGTCGACGACGATGTCGTCGTCGTACAGGGCTTCGTACGCGGAGGACAGCCCGCCGGCGTAGTCGTTTCCCGAGCACGCCGTGACCGGAGCGTCGGGGCAGCCGGGTTGTCCGGCGGCGACCGTGCAGGCCTGGCCGGGACCGTCGCAGACCGCGATGGCGGCCTGGTACTCCCCGGCCACGGAGGAGTCGGTTCCGTAGACGTTGAGGAACGTCAGACGGGCGCCGGCGGGCAGGTGCAGCGGGGCCATGAATCCGAGCCCGGACACGTTCGTCAGGTAGCGGCCCCGCCCCTCGTAGATGTTCGCGTACTGCGTGGCGCTTCCGAGCGGCGAGAGCTGGGATGCATCGATTTCGATGTCGTTGCTCCCCGTTCCGAAGGTCTCGGGCGACTCTTCGGCGGGGTTCTGAGCGAGGCCGCGCGAAGCGGTCAGGCCGAGGGCGATCGCGAGGAGATGGGCGGCGGGTTTCACGGGGTGACCTCCTGTTCTCGGCGGGATGCGCCGGCTCAGTTCCACTGAAGGCCCAGCGCTTTGGCCAGGAAGACGGCCATCTGGCGTCGGGTGATGAAACTGTCCGGGCAGTACTCGTTGCCTCCGCAGCCAGCCGTGATGCCGGAGGCGGAGATCGCCTCGATGAACTGGAACGCGGGGTCAGTCGTCGGGACGTCGTTGAACGTGGGGGTCGGCGGCGGCGGGCTGACCTGGAGAAAGTACGCGATCCGGATCCGGCTGATCGCGGTCGAGCCGTCGGTGGTCGTGTTGCCGGCGTAGACGATGTAGCGCGTCCCGCTGTCGATCGTGATCCCGTCATCGCTCAGGTCTTCGGCGTGGCTGAAGTAGCCGGGCGCGTTGGTGTTTCCCGAACAGACCGTGACGTTCGCGTCGTCGCAGCCGGGATTGCCGAGGGCCATGGCGCACGAAAAGCCGTTCGGATCGCAGATGGCGAGGGAGGCCTGCACCTCGCCGGCCGTGGAACTGTCGAAATAGTCGATCTCGATCGAGGAGACGTGCGCGCCCGCAGGGAGAAGGACCGGCGCCATGAAGTTGAGCCCGGTGACGTTCGTCAGGTACCGAAGCTGAGCGTTGTTGATCGCGCCGTATTGAACGGCGGTCGAGACGGGGGACAGCTCGGAGGCGTCGACCACGTAGTAGCTCGGCTGAGCCGTTCCGAACGTCTTGGGCCGGGCCGCCGACGCGTGCGGCCGCGGGGCCGGCGAATCTTTGCCCGCCTCGAACGTGGCCTGGGCGGCCAGGTTCGCGGCGAACAGGGCCGCGCCCGCCAGGGTCAGAAGGGTTCGAAGCCTCGTTCGCATGGGGTCCTCCTTTTCGTCAGTCGGCAGGGCGTTTCGATGTCATTCGGGGCCTCGGGCCGGAGTCGCCGGCGCCTTCGCTCGGGACAAGGGCGCACGGCAGGAACGGGCCTGCCAGACGGCCGCGACGACCACGGCGGCGAGGATCGAGCCGCCGATGGCGGAGCGCCAACGTCGCGGGCTCTCCCGCGCGAGCCGGCGGCCGCAGGCGCTGCAGAACACCTCGTTGCCGACGAGCGGGCAGCCGCATCGTCGGCAGGCGTCGGGCGGGTTGAAGACGGCGTCTTTCTCCATGCCCGCAGTCTCGGCGTCGAGCGCGCGGGCGTCATGGTCGGCGGCCTTTCATTTCTCTGACTTTTTCGTTCCGCCGCCGTGGGAGAGGCGGGAGAAGGCCGTCTTCGCGACGGCCGCGAGGCTCGCGTCGAGCCGTTTGGTGCCGGGATCGGGCGCGATCGTCGCGCCGACCACGAGATGGACGGGTCCCTGCTGCGCTTCGAGGATCCTTCCTCGCGACGAGAAGCCCATTCCGAGGTTGACCGCCGCGACGTTGACGGCGAACGCCCAATCGCCGACGTCCGGAATCTCCTGGCCGACGGCGATCGTGTCCGGCATGCCTCGCTTCTCGGGGTGGACGGCCCGGTGCACGTCTTTGCCGAGCCCGGCGTAGCGGGACTTGACCTCCGCCTCGCTCGTGTCGTCTCGCGAGAACTCGAGCTTCACCAGGAGTTGTGCGAGCGGACTCGCCTGATCGGCAGCGAGGCCGTACTCACAGGCGGGTCCCGAGCCGGACGATTCGAGTTTCTTCCCGAAGATGGCTCCGACCTCCTCGGCCGTGAGGAGGGAACAGGCATGGGTCTCCGGGACGGACGCGCGGGGAGGGCGTTCGGGCGGAGCGGCGGCGGGGCGCGCCGACGAGAGCGCCGGAGCGGCCGCCGCCCGATCGGACGCCCTCCCGCAGCCCGACGCGAGAGCCCCGGCCACCCCCGCCACCCAGAGCCAGGCCATCGGACGGAAGGGGAATCTCATCGGTCGCCTCCTTCTCTCCACGGACGAAGCGCCCGGGGAGGGGCGCAGTGTCGCGGCCGACGGACCGCCCGGTCCTTTCCGGCGGCGTCCGATTTTTCTTCTGAATTTCTGGAAGCGAGCGAAGGGAGGGGCTCGCTCTCACGCGACGAGGGAACCGAAACGACCCCTACGTGGCGGGCGTACCTCGTGCCGCGCGTTCAGCTTCGCGGGCCGTCAAGCCGTATCCGGCCGCGCGGGCCTCCCGGGCGACGGCGGAAAGCTCCGCGAGGGCCTCCGCGCGCCGCGGACCGGCCAGATCGATCTCCGCCCCGACCATTCGCGCTTCCAGCACGTAGGCGAGCCACTGCGCGCCCTCGGCGCGGCGCCGCGCCTCCGCCGCCACGACGCGGGCGGCCTCGAGGTTTCCGGTGGCCGCTTCGATCCTCGCGGCGGTCAGGAGGACGGGGAGGACGGCTGCATTCTGGTTGCTGTCGGCGATCAGCGTTCGCGCCTTTCGGACGTCGTCGCGGGCCGGCTCGAATCGCCCGAGCTCCAGCTCCGCGCGTGCCCGCGTCGCGTGCGAGATGGCGAGGTTTCCCTGCTGGTGCTGCTTCTCGAACTCCGCGACCGACCGGGAGGCGAGCGCGATCGCCTCGGCGTTGCGCCCCTGAGCGAGCCGCAGCAGCGCGATCTGGATCCGGGTGTCCGCGGCGTCGACCGTGTCTCCGGCCTTCGATTGCAGCGCGAGCGCCTTCTCGTACTGGGTCTCGGCCTGCGCCAGGTTTCCGCGGTCGAGCTCGATGTTTCCGAGGTCTTCGTGGCGGCCGCCGATCGATTCGGGATCGTTGGTCTTCTCGGAGACTTCGAGCGACTGGCGGTAGGCCTTCTCGGCGTCACCCAGGCGGCCCTGCGCCCGATAGGCGTCGGCGATGGCGTCGAGGCTGTAGGCTTCGTACGCCCGGTCCCCGATGTCGCGGCTGATCGAGAGCGCCTCCTCGTGCATCCGGGAGGCCGCCGCGAAGTCGCCCTCCTCGACCAGGAAGTTTCCGAGGACGTTGAGAGCCCAGGCCGTCCCCGCCCGGTCGTTGGTCTCCCGCCGAAGGGCGATCACGCGCTGGGCATGCGCGCGGGCGGCGTCGGTCTTGCCCTGAAGCCAGTCGACGAGCGACAGGTCGGCGTAGGCGGTGGCGATTCCGGCCTTGTTGCCGATGGTCTCGTATGCCTCCAGGGCCTGGCCATAGAGCGTCCTGGCGGCGTCCAGATCTCCGGAGCTGAATCTCTCGTTCCCGATCCCGATCCGGGCGAGCGCGAGGCCGTTCACGTCGCCGGCGGCTTCGTAGAGGCGGGCCGCTTCGCGGCGGGCCTCGCGTCCGCGGTCCGTCATGCCGAGGTTCTCGAAGGCCCCCGCCTCCTGGAGACGGGCGCGCGCGAGCAGGGCCGTCCGTCCGTCCGCCGCGGCTTTCTCGCCGGCCCGGTGCGCGGCGGCGAGGCTGCGCGCGGAGTCGGAGAGCGCGCCGGCCGCGGCCCCCTCGGCCAGATCGATGCGCGGGTCGTCGCGCGCGGGGGCCGGCAGGCGCCTCAGCCGGGAGATCGTCTCGAGCGCGTCCTTCGCCTTGCCCGCCGCCGTCTGGTCCGATGCGAGCTTCAGGGCGTAGTCGGGGTCGTCCGGGAAGAGGACGACCAGGGTCCGATCGATCTCGACCGCGCGATCCCAGTTCTTCTCGGCCTCGGCCAGACGGCTCTCGACGAGGAGCCGGTCCTCTCGGGAGAGGCCGGCGGCCGCCTCCGAGGCCCGCCGCGCCTCGGCGCGCGCGTTGTCGTCGTAACCGAGGGCGGACCAGGCCCGCGAGAGCGCGAGGTGGACGAGAGGATTGTTCGGCTCCCTTTCGGCGGCGGCCTGGAGATCGTCCTTCGCGGTCTTCGCGTCCAGCCGGCGCAGGCGATCGAGGCCCTCGGCGTAGAGGCGGGCTGCCTCGGGATTGCGCGGCAGCGTCGCGGCGACCGAATCGGACTGCGCGCCGGTCGTCGGCGGAAGCCCGAGACGGCTCCGAAGGGTGCGGCCGAGGATGGCGATGAGGTCGAGAACGTCGGACTCGGATCCCGTCTGCGAGACGGCCACGAGGACCTCGCCGGTCGCCGCGTTCTGCACGACGACGTCGAATCGCAGGCGGCCGATCGGCGGCGCCGCGACGGACAGGTACGAGCCGCTGACCACGAGGTCCGATCCGAGGTGCCGGCGCAGACGGCCGAGCGCGTCCGCCGAGAGCGTGCCGGCAGGAAGGGCCACGTGCTCGCGCGCCACGTCGTCGGCGGCGATGATTCGAACCGCCTCGCCCGCGCCGAGCTCGGCGCCGAGCATCTCGGTGGCGGCCGTCGAGAGCCAGCCGGTTCCGTCGCGAGGGGCGAGGTCCCGAAAGCCGAGCACGGCGATCGAGCGGCGCGCGCGCCCCGGTGCCGTCTGCTCTGCCGGCGCCGCGTTCCGGCGCGAGGCTGCCCGGACGGCGAGGGCGACGGCCGCGGCGCCGGCGAGGAGGACGAGCCCTGCCCGAAGCCCGCGGCGTCGGGGCTGTCGCGCGGGGAGCGGGGAGAGACTCGCGGCGGGATCTCCGCTCTTCGCGGCTTCCCCGGCTGCCGACGGAGGAGCCCCGGCCGTCGGCGGCGGCGGAGCCGGCTCGAGGATCTTCGGATCGCTCTCGATGACGACGGCGCGCTCGGCCGGCCCGATCCACCGGTAGCCGACTTTCGGAACGGTCTCGATGTAGCCGGGCTCGCCGGGATTTTCGCCCAGCGCCTTGCGAAGCGACCAGATGTTCTTGGTGAGGTTGGCCTCCTCGACGACCAGATCCGGCCAGATCTCGCGGAGAAGACGCTCTTTGGTCACGAGGTGTCCGGCGTTCTCGAGCAGCAGCACGAGCGTGTCGAAAACCTTCGGAGTCAGGGGCACGTTGCGCCCGTCGCGCAGCAGTCGCCTCTCGCCGACCTCGAATCGGAAGGCTCCGAATCGGTAACACACGCCGGGTTCGGCTGGCATGGGGAGCGAGAATGATACCGAACCGACCGGGCGCGCCGGACGGACGCCGGCCGGCCGGCGAACCGTCAGCCCGTCACTTGCAGACGATCTTGCCGCCCGCCATACCCTCGACGGTCTTTTCGGAGAGGCCGGGACGATAACGCTCGTACGCGACGGAGTCTGCTTCGGTCGAGCCGCTGTGTCCCGTCAAGATGACGAGGATCGTGCGGTCGGAGTTCGAAAAGAAGGCGTATTGCCTGGCGCCGCCTGCAACCGCCTTGAAGCCGCTCAGGTGCGAGGCGTACCAGGCCGACGCCGCGTCCATGGTGATTCCGTGAAGGGGATAGAAGTTGCCCTGCATCGCCGAAGCACAGACCCGGCCCGGTGGCATCTGCACCGGTTTGTTGCCGAAGCCCTTGCCTGCATCGGTCGCCGGAATCAGCGGCAGTCCGGTCAGCGGATCGCTCGGCAGGGTCTTTCCCTGACCGTCCGCATTCGAGACGGCGAGAACCAGCATCGTGAGCGCCAGAACCGTTGCTTTCATGAAGCCTCTCCTGTCGGCCGCAGGTCATCCTGACAGATTTGCCGGTCGACACACGCAGGACGGGCCGCCACGGCCGGGGCCGGCGCGGCCCTACGGACAGGTCGCGAAGGCGGACGTGTCCTGGATGGGCTGGAAAGCCGTGCCGAGCGGGTTGACGTACTGCTCGGAGATCCCGTTGCTCGTGTCGAGGACGGTCACGGTCACCTTCACGTTGGTCAGGCCCGCCGTGAAGACCCAGTAGTTGCCGTCGACGGCGCAGGCGTTCAGGACCTTGGTCACCATCTCGATGTTGGTCTGATCGAAGAACCAGAAGTACCCGCTGTCGGACGTCAGCGACACGGCCTTTCCGGGACCCGAGCTGCCGTCCGTTTTCTGCCACACCGCGGTCAGACGGAAGCGTCCGTCGTTCAGGCACAGCGTCCCCGCGTCCACGACGCAGGTCGTCGCGCCGCCCGCCGAAACCGCGACGGTCGTCGTCGACGAAGCGGTTCCCGAAGCGTTCGTGGCCGACACCATGACGGTGTAGGTCCCGGCGGCCTGGAACGTGTGGGTCGGATTCCGGAGCGTCGAGGTGTTGTCGGAGCCCGACGCGGGATCCCCGAAGCTCCAGGCCCATGAGGTCGGGGCGCCCGTCGAGGTGTCGATGAAGCGGACCGCAGAGCCGGCGATGGGCCCCGTCGGATTGACGCGGAAGCTCGCGGCCGGCGGATCGCCCGCGAGCACCATGACCGTGCCCCGCATCATGGCCAGATGAACGCTGCAGTAGTAGGTGAAGGTCCCGGCCTGCGCGAACGCTCGGGAGAAGCTGTGGCCCTGCGAGTTCTGTCCCGAGTCCCAGCTTCCGTCCGGCGTGCAATTGCCGTAATAGCCGTCCGTCGTGCACGTGCCCGCGGTGGTCGAGTGCGGGCCGGACGCCCAGTTCCACTGGACCGTATCTCCGACATGGATGGTCGTCGTGCTGCTTCCGCTCGTCTGGTCCACGAAGTTCGTTCCGTTCTGGCCGATGCTGACGACGGCCGTGGCGGCCGCGGCGGGGCCGGCGAGCAGCAGGATCGCCGCCGGTACGGCGAGGGCGCCTCGGAGGAAGGCTGCGGCGTGCGTTGCGGGGTGGCGCATGAAAACCCTCCGAGAGAGTAACGGGGAGGCGCCGTCCGGCATTCGGGCTTAACGGGCCGCTAATCCGCGAAGGGGTCGGCCGTAGAGAGCGGCGGCCGGCTTGGACCGGCCGCCGCACGAAACCTCGTCAGAACGCGCTGGTGTCGGTTCCGTTCGTCGCCTGTCCCGCCGTGTTGGTGTACGTCTTCGTCGCCCCGGTGAGGGTGTCCGTGACGGTCAGGGTGAACGCCTCCGCCGTCAGCGACCCGTAGAAGACCCAGAACTTTCCGTTGACCGCGCGGCCGTCCACGACTTTGTAGACCAGGTCGAGGTTGTCCGGTGAAAAGAACCAGAAGCCCCGGGTTTCCGTCGAGAGGTACGTCAGATTGCCGGACCCCGACTGCCCGTTCGGCGAGGTCCAGGTCACGGTGGCCGTGAACCGGGCCGGCGGGGCGGGCACGACCTCCGCCGGGGAGGCCGCCGCGAAGAGGTCCGACATCACCGCGGCGCTCGCGTCACACGCATGGTTCAGACACGGCAGGCCGAAGCCGGCTTCCAGGGTCCGGAGCAGCGAGAAGTGCGTGTAGAAGACGTCGCTCTGGACGCCGCTCACCCCGTAGTTGGTGTCCACGGTCAGCAGCACCTTGTTCGTGATCGGGGTGGCGCTGTAGTCGTTCTCGTCCCAGACCAGCACGATCGCGTTGTGGCCCCAGCCCCAGGCGGGGGAGGCGTGGATCGCCTGGACGATCGTCTTGATGGTCAGGTCCCCCTGATAGATCAGCGCCGGGTTCAAGCCCACCAGCGTGCCGTTGTCGGTGGTGTCGAATTCGCACAAGGGGCCGGCGTTGCCTCTTCCGTGCTGATCGTTGCACTGGTTGGGAACGATGAACGAGAACGAGGGAACCTGCCCGGAGGCGAGGTCGGCGTAGAAGCCGTCGAAGCCCTCGACGTTCGACAGGCCGTTTCCGTTCGACCCGGCTTCCTGGACGCTCCGGAAGTAGACGAAGGGGTTGTGCTTGACCGCGTAGAGGTTGACCAGCGTCTGGGTCTCCGACGGCAGCGATGCGGCAATCGGGTTCACGTCCGAGAAGAAGCCGTCGCTGTTGTTCACCTTGTCGGCGCCGGTCGGCGGAAGGCTCTCCTGATAGCTCTTCCAGGTCAGGCCTCTCTCGTGAAGCTGGTCGGCGATGGTCTTGCCGACGATGCCCGAGGCGGCCGGAATCGACATGACCCCGTCGATCTCGGTCACGGAGGTGACGGACGGCGGAGTGATCTCGTTCGTCGTGTCGACGACCGGTGTCGCCGCGTCTCTTCCGGTCCCCGCGATCGGGCAGCTCGCGCCGAAGGAGGAGTTGTCGAAAGCCGTCGTTCCGGAGACGATGTTCGGAGTGCAGGCGCCGTTGTGCCAGTCGGGGCTGTTGTCGTTCAGGATTCCGAAGTTCGAGCCCCCCGTGACTTCGAGGTAGTTGGTGAGGCTCGGGTGGGCGATCGCATAGTAGTTCGTGGAGGCGTTGACCGACTTCATGTAGCTGTTCGTGAAGGGCGAGCTGGGGTTCCCGACGATCTGGTCGTAGGCATGGTTTTCCATCATGATGAGGAAAACGTGGTCGAGATGCGGGATGCCGCTTGGAACGTTTCCTTCCTGGGCCAGTAGCTGCCCCGCCGAGAGAGCGCCGATTCCACCGAGCGTCACGAGTGTCCTGAGCGTGAATGCCAGAGCCCGACGAGTCATGCCATCCTCCTTCGCAGCGCAGCCCGAAAGGGCCGCGAACCGGCGCGACGTTAAGAGCAACGCGCTAACGTCGCGCCAAGGCGGCGGCAATCTGACGTGAAGAGGCCCCCGGAGTCCTTCAGTTCCGGCTAACGTCCGTGCCGGGTCCGGCTAACATCGACGCGTGCCCCCGAACGGAGACGTCCCGATGTGGAGGCTTTCTTACCGCGCGGGTCATTGGCGGACCCGTCTCGTCTTTCAGCGCGGGCTCGCGATCGTCTACCTCGTCGCGTTTCTCGTCGCCGCGAATCAGTTCGTCCCGCTTCTCGGCGAGCGCGGACTCCTGCCCGTTCCCCGATTCGTGGCGGAAGTTCCCTTCCTGGCCTCGCCCAGTCTCTTCTTCCTGGTTCCTCGCGACGCGGCGTTCACGGCCGCCGCCTGGCTCGGCGTCGCGCTCGCGGCCTTCGCGCTGACGGGGCTCTCGGAGAGGCGCGGCGGGCTTCTGTCGGCGCTCACGTGGGGAGCGATGTGGGTCCTCTACCTTTCCTTCGTGAACGTCGGTCAGACCTTCTACGGCTTCGGCTGGGAGACGATGCTGCTCGAGGCGGGATTCCTCGCGATCTTTCTCGGCAGCGCCCGCATGGAGCCGCCGGTGGTCGTGATCTACCTGATCCGCTGGATGCTCTTTCGCGTCATGTTCGGGGCGGGTCTCATCAAGATCCGCGGGGACTCGTGCTGGAGGGATCTGACCTGTCTCTATTACCACTACGAGACCCAGCCGATGCCGAATCCGCTGTCCTGGTATTTCCACTGGCTCCCGCGGCCGGTGCACCGCTTCGGCGTCCGGTTCAATCACTTCACCGAGCTCGTGGTCCCGTTCGGATACTTCGCGCCGCCGCCGATCGCCGCCGCCGCCGGGGTCGTGACGATCTTCTTCCACCTCTGGCTGATGGCCAGCGGCAACTTCTCGTTTCTCGGCCTGCTGACGATCGTGCTGGCGACGTCCTGCCTGGACGATCGGGCTCTCGCGAGGCTGCTGCCGGTCTCCGTTCCGTCGGGGCTTCGGTCCCCGCGATTCCATCGCTCCGCGGTCGCCATCCTCGCCGTCCTGGTGGCCATCCTGAGCCTGCGCCCGTTCGTGAACCTCGTCTCTCCGCGACAGGCGATGAACGCCTCCTACGACCCCCTCCATCTCGTCAACACCTACGGCGCCTTCGGGTCGATCACGCGCCCGAGGTACGAGGTCGTCGTGGCCGGCACGTCCGACGCGGTGATCGGTCCCGGGACGGCGTGGCGCGAGTACGAATTCAAGGCCAAGCCCGGAGACCCGTCGAGGCGGCCGCCGCAGATCGCGCCGTACCACCTGAGGCTCGACTGGCTCATGTGGTTCTGCGGCTTCACGCCCTGGTACCGGGAGCCCTGGTTCGTCCACTTCGCGGCGAAGCTGCTGCAGAACGACGAGAAGACGCTTTCGCTGATCGCGGAGAACCCGTTTCCGGAAAAACCTCCGAGGTTCGTGCGCGCGCTCCTGTACGAGTATCGCTTCACGACACCCGAGGAGCGCCGCCGGACGGGAAACTGGTGGGTGCGCGATCTCCGGGGCGAGTATTTCCCGGCGGTCTCCCTCGACGACCCCGACTTCCGCGGCGTGCTCGAGCGGCAGGGCTGGCTGCCGGCTCCGGCCCGGTGATCGGCCGGACGGCATAGACTTCGCGCATGCCGGAAGGGCCGGAGGTCGAGACCGACAAACTTCGGGAAGCGATCGAGGAGCAGCACGAGCGCGGCAGGGAGTCGTTTCTCAAGCGCATCGCGCTGACGACCGCGGTCTTCGCCGCGCTGGCCGCGATCTCGGCGCTCCGCGCGGGCGCGACCGTCAACGAAGCCCTGATGCTGCGCACCGAGGCGACCCGTCTGCAGGCCGAGGCGTCCGACCAATGGTCCTTCTACCAGGCGAAGGGGCTCAAGGCCGCCGTCGAAGAGGCCTCGCGCACGTCCTGGCTGGCGATGGACAAGCCACCCCCGGCTGGCTATCTCGAGCGCAAAGACCGCTACCTCGCCGAGCAGAGGGAGATCGAGGCGAAGGCACGGGAGAAGGAGAAGGAGCGCGACGAGAAGATCGAGGAGTCGGATCACCTGCTCCACCATCACCACCGCTTCGCCTATGCGGTCGCGATCTTCCAGGTGTCGATCGCGCTCGGCGCGGTGGCCGCGCTGACCCGCAGCCGGCCGGTCTGGTTCGGCTCGATGGCCCTCGGCGGGAGCGGGATCGTGCTCGCCGCCTGGGCGTTTCTCGCCTAGGGACCTCGCTTTCGAAAACACCGCGCCGGCGGCGACGTAAGTCTCCCTACGGAGAGGGACCGCGGCACGCCGCCGCGGCCCGCCTCATGGAGGAGCGATGATTCGGTCGGGAGCGTTCCGTCTTCTCGGGCCTGCGCTCGCGGCCGTCTCGGCGGGTCTGGCCGGAAGCGCCGCCGCACTCGCGCAGAGTCCCGTGGCGGTTCAGACCGTGCCGATCGCCGACGGCGTCTATCAGTTCATCACCGCGCCGGACGGGTACGTCCCGAACGGCAACTCGGTCGCGATCGTCAACGAGAAGGACGTTCTCGTCTTCGATACGTTCGCGCGTCCGTCCACGGCGCAGACCGTCGTCGCCGAGATCCGCCGCATCACCGACAAGCCGGTCCGGTACGTCGTCAATTCCCACTGGCACCCCGACCACTGGTCCGGCAACGAGGTGTACGCCCGGGAGTTTCCGGGCGTCGAGATCATCGCGAGCGAAGAGACGCTTCGCCTCATGCGCAACACGGCCAATGCGTGGCCCGAGATCACGCGCGAGAACCTCCGGCGCGACGAGCAGGATCTCGAGAACGAGGTGCGGGCGGGCAAGGAGCCGGACGGAACGGTGCTCACCCCCGAGCGGCGCCGCCACGACGAAGACCAGCTGAGGCTCGAACGGGACTATGCGGCCGAGGCGTCGAAGGTCGCGCGCACGTACCCGACGCTGACCTACGCCGATACGCTCACGCTCCGGCACGGGGGGCGCGAGTTTCGCTTCCTGAGCGTCGTCGGAGACGCCCGCGGCTCGACGGTCCTGTATCTTCCGGCGGAGAAGATCCTGATCACGGGAGACGTGATCTCGTATCCGATTCCCTACTACACGCCGCCGCTGAGCCAGCACGCGAAGAGCCTGCGGGCGCTCGCGGCGCTCGACGCCGACCTCATCGTGCCGGGCCACGGACCGGCCTGGCGCGACAAGGAATTCCTGAATCTCGAGGCGGAGCTGTTCGAGACGATCGTCCGGCAGGTCGAAGACGCCGTGCGGCGGGGACTCGTGACGGAGGCCGAGATCCAGAAGGCGGTCGACGTCGAGCCGCTGCGGACGAGGTTCACGCACGACGACCGGGACCTGAACGCCAAGTTCAGGCGGTACGTCGCGGGTATGGCGTCGAACGCCGCCCGCGAGGCGCGCGACGGGAAGATCTGGCAGTGAGGCTCGCGACCGGCGACCCTCTCCTCACCGCCGGATGAACGCGTCGATGCCCTCCCGCACGACCGCGGCATCCCGCAACGGCGGCTCGAGACGATAGAGGGTCGTCGCCTCGGCCTCGGGAAACTCGAGCTTCGGAAACGGCTCCGCCCACCGGCGCATCGCGTCGACCCCCGGACCCGAGCCGAGCAGGAGCAGCCAGGCGGTCTCGCCCGGCCGCCATGCGGTTCTCAGGTCGACCCCCGCGCCCTCGAGCGGGTAGACCTCCCGGCTCGTCGTCTCGTGGCCGACCAGCCGCTCGAGATAGTCCGGGCCCGCGAGGTAGTAGGCGAGCGAAAGCTGCTGATACTGATTCCGGGCGAAGATCCGGTCGCGCGCCGGGGCCGTCCTCTCGAGGAATGTCGCGAGCGGCCGCCAGTCGGCCCGCCCGTTCCGAAAGTAGGTTCGGAGCGACACGGCGTCGGCCGCGAGGACCACCAGCAGCAGCGCGGCGGCGATCGGCCGGGCGGAGGAACTCTCGAGGAGTCGCGCGGCGCCGACGGCGGCCAGGGCCGTCAGCGCCAGACCCGCGGGGAGGAATCGGCGAGTGACGTCGTAGTGCGGATGAATCTGTCCGAGGATCTCGATCGCCGCAAACCCTGCGAGCGTCCACACGAGGAGAAATCTCGCCCGGGGAATCCGGGCCGCGGCGACCAGGCCGGCGGCGCAGAGGGCCAGGTAGACGGCGCCCATCCGGCCGAGCGGCGCGCCGTCGTTCGGTGCGAAGGCGAAGAAGGAGGCGGTTCGGAGGGCCCGAGCCCAACCGAGGGGCGCGGCCGCCGCCATGGGCGGCCGCCGCGCGGCTTCGACCACGACCGGCCACCACGGAAGGTAGGCGGCGTACAGGGCCAGCGCGAAGAGCGGGCTGAAGAGGAGAAACCGGCGCGCGCTCCGCCGCCGCCGGGCCTCCGTCGAGAACGCGTCCAGGGCCACGAGACTTCCTCCCGCGATCGCGAGCACGACGCCGGCGAGGTAGAGGGCATAGATGGTCGCCAGGCTCGAGAGAAAGAGCGCCCCGAGGCGGATCGGGGTCGGGCGCTCGAGAGCCGCCTCGAGAAGGACCAGGGTCAGCAGGAGAAGGAACAGGCCGAGGGAATGGGGCCGCAGCTCCTGCGAGTAGCGAACGTGAAAGGGCGCAACCGCGAGCAACAGCGCGGCGAGGAGCCCCGACGTCTCGTCGACGCGGCGGCCGATGAGGATCCCGAGGCAGGCGACGGCCCCGACTCCCCAGAGAACCGCCGGAAGCTTCAGGACCCAGTCCGCGGGACGCAGAGGCACGAGGCCGCGAACGATCAGATAGTCGAGCGGAGGATGGAACGCGTCGAAACGCAGGGAGCTCCAGAAGAAGCGCCAGGAGCCGTGGGTCCAGTACGATTCGAGGATCTCGTCCAGCCAGAGCGAAAAGTGATCCAGGCGATAGAGCCGGATGCCCAGGGCGATCGCGAGGATTGCTCCGAACAGAGCCCGGCGCTTCGGCACGCGCGGAGCCTAGCACCGGGTTGCGCGACCGCCGGGAGATCGCGATCCGAACGTCAGGAACGTGTCAGGATCGGGCCGGCGGCCTCCCGGAGACGCCAAGCTGAACCGGATGGGCTTTCCGAAAAAATGGACGGCGAGCTTCAGGTCCGGCGGCGTGTAGCGGCCGATTCGGGCGCCGGATCTCGTCGGCGAGCGCACGAGGGTCGGCCTCGATGCGGCCGAGCATCGCCCGGGTCGCCTCGAGGCGCGGCCTCGCGCGCCGTCCGAGCATGAACGTGTCGGGCTCGATCGGCTGGCCCGTCCCGGCCTGGCGGAGCGACTCGACGAGGCGCGATTCCGTCGCCGCGGCGTCGAACTGGTGCTGGTGTTCGACCATGCGGACGTTTCCGGGGAGCTTCGCCGCCGCCGCCGCGTCCATCGAGGGACGTCCGGCGAGGGCGTCGAGCGTGGTGCGGGCGGCCTGGAAGTCGAAATCGATCCGGATGCCGGTCGACGCCGGAGGCGCCTGACCCGCCGCCCCGTTGGCCAGGACGAGCGCGAACGCAAAGATTCCCGGTCCGCGTCCGATCACGAGTCCTCCTCGAGCTCTAGTACGCTCGATCCGATCGAGGGTTCCACGGCGAGGATGGCGGACGGGAATACAATCGCCCCTTTCGCCCGCGGAGGCCGAACGACTTGCCACAGCCCGAGACCCTCCTCGAGGGTAAGTACGAAATCCTCAAGAAGCTGCGCGAAGGCGGCATGGGGACGATCTACCGTGTGCGCCATCGCCTCCTCGACGAGGTTCGCGCCATCAAGGTCATGCGCGCGCACGTGGTCGCCGATGCGGACCTGAAGCGCCGGTTCATCGACGAAGCCAAGACCGCGACCCGCCTGAAGCATCCGAACATCTGCACGGTCCACGACTTCGCGGTCGGCGAGGACGGGACCGCGTACCTCGTCATGGAGTTCATCGAGGGCGTCAATCTCGCCGACCTGCTGCGCGCGCAGGGTCCTCCCCATCCCGCGCTGACCCTGGAGATCGCGCACCAGGCCCTCCTGGCCCTGGCCTACCTCCATCGCAAGGGGGTGGTGCACCGGGACATCTCGCCGGACAACCTCATGCTGACGAGCGATCCGGACGATCGAACGCTGGTCAAGCTGATCGATCTCGGAATCGCCAAGACCACGACCGACCGGCCCGCCTCCGAGCTGACGGCGAGCGGCACCTTCCTCGGCAAGCTCAAGTACGCCTCTCCCGAGCAGTTCGGAACTCTCAAGTCGGGGGAACGCCTCGACGGAAGAAGCGATCTCTACGGCCTCGGGGTCGTTCTGTACGAGCTGCTCACCGGCCGGCGGCCGTGTCCGGGGGAGACGCCGGCGGAGCTGATGCGATCGCACGTCTTCAACCCTCCGCTGCCGTTCTCCGAAACGGATCCCGAGAACAAGGTGCCGGCGGAGCTGCGGACCGTCGTCCTGAAGGCCCTCGAGAAGGAACGCGATCACCGGTACGAGACGGCGGAGGACTTCGATCAGGCGATCCTCGGTCTGCGCGGCCGATTCCGGGAGGCGCGCGATCCGGAAGACACGCGGTCGCTCCTCGCCCGGGTGCGCGACGCGACGCCGGTGGCGGACAGCTTCACGCCGAGTGTGCAGGACCGGCTGGACATGCAGTTCACCGAGACGACGCCCCGCCCGTCGGGCGACTGGGCGTCCGTGCCCGGTCCTCCCGTTCCGGAGCGGGCCAACGTGGTCCGGATGGTCGCGCGGAAAGCCGGCGCTCCCATGCTCGATCCCGACGAGACCTTCGCGGCGCCCACGCCGGGATCCGCCACCCCGCCGACGGCTCCGATGCCCCCCTCGCGGCCGCCCGCGCCTGTCCCGGCGGAATCCCGGCGAACGACCGCGCTCTGGGCGGTCGCCGTTCTCCTCGCCGCGGCGGCGGCGGTGTTGTTTCTGACTCGACCCCGCGCCGTGACTCCGCCGGTGCCCGTGCCGAGGCCGACGGCCCCGCCCGCGCCGCCTGTCGTCGCCGCGGCGCCGGTGGCGGCGCCGGTGGCCGCGACGGCACCACCCGCCGAACCCACGGCCGAGCCGGTTCCGACGCCGGCCGCCACCACGAGCGCGCCTACGCCCCCGGCGCCCGATCCGAGGCTGCGGCAGGCCCTCGAGAGGGCTCGCGCGAGAGCGACGAGCGCGCGCGAGACCGCGGAGCGGGCCCGTGCGCCGGAGCTCGCCGCCGAGGCCTACGACCGCGGCCGCGCGATGGAAACGGACGCCGGCGTGCTCGTGGCCCGAAATCAGATCGGCCCGGCGGCGGACGCCTTCGACGTGGCCTCGCGGTTCTTCGCCGAGGCCCTCGCCACGGCACGGAGAGCGGCGCTGCCGCCGCCGACGGCCGTGCCGACCGCCCGTCCCGCGGCCTCCACGCATGTCGAGCCAACCGTGGCCGTCCCGGCGCCGGAGCGCGCCGCCGTCGTTGCGCCGCCCCCGCCTCCGGCGACGAAATCGGCCCCCTCGGAGCCGGACCGGATTCGCGACGTCGTCGCGCTTTACGAGAAAGCGCAGAACACGCTCGACGCGGACCTCTACGCACGCGTGTATCCGTCCGTGGATCGGTCCCGGATCGAGACCGCCTTTCGGAGCTTCGCCTCTCAGAAGGTCGTCTTCGAGGTTCGCCGCATCCAACTCGAGCCGGGAGGGACGACGGCGGACGTCTACGGCTTCGAAACCCGCGTGGCGGTCCCGCGCGCGGGCAGCGAGCAGCGTCTGAGCGCGGAGCGCGTGATGCACCTGCGCAGGCAGGGAGACGCCTGGGTCATCGCGCAGCTCGACTGAAGCCCGAGGGCGAGCCGGTCTAGAAGCTGTAGTCGAGGCCGATGAGCGGCGTGAAGTTGTCGGTCAAGCCCTGCTTGTTGATCGAGAACAGCCCGTTGATCGTGATCAGAAGCTCTCCCACGGGATTGACCTTGAAGCCGACCGAGCCGAGGACCGTGTTGATGTTGCCTTTTTCCGTGACGAGCGTGGGGAGCGTCGCGAAGACCAGGTTCGGCGCGCCCGCCGGATCGGGGTTGGTGTTCGCCTCGAACCTCGTGTTGACGACCTGCACGACCTGCGTGTTGATGAAGGTCCGGCCGAGCACGTCCATGACGAAGGTCAGCCGGGGATTCAGGGCCCAGTCGAATCCTCCGGTGTAGGAGAGCTCGTCCGGAATGTGCTTCCCGTCCTGCGGATGCACGGACCAGACGTACCCGACGTTGATGTGGGGCGAGAACGCGCCGAAGTGGGCGGAGCCGATCACGTAGGGCTTCAACTGGGTCGCGCCGGTGCCGAGCAGGTTCTCCGCGTCGCCGGTCGGCAGGCGCGTGTCGAATCCGAGAGCGAGCCCCCAGTTCGTGCCCGGGCTCAGCCGATACTTCGCGCGGAGGACGACGTCGCCGACCCCGGAGGCGCTCCCGGACTGTTCGAACGTTTCCGAATCGCCGCCGTTCTGGAAACGGTGGATGCCGGGTGCGGTCGTGCCGGTCGCGAGACGGTCGATCTCGGCGTTGGTGATCGCATCGATCGATACCTTGACGATGGGAACGGCGAGACCGAAGTCGAGACGGTCGGTCACGCCGAAGCTCATCACGAAGGCCGTGATGTCGGTATCGATCTTCGCATCGAGGGTCGCCTGGATTACGTCGCCTTCGAAGAAGGGCTCCTCGTTCGACCCGTCGTGGTTGACGTCCTGGTGGGTGAAGACGAGCTTCAGGCCGCCGTCGCGAAGCGAGAGGCCGTTGATGTCGTCGAAGGTCGAGTGGCTGAAGTTGATTCCCATGTTGATCTTGCCCTTGCCGAGGGTGTCGGCCCGCTCGGCATAGACCGGGCCGAAGCTCTCGGAGCTGCGCACGAAGACGCCGAGCGTCGGGTCGAAGGTGTAAGTGAACCCGCCCGCCGAGGACGCCAGGGGAAAGGAGGAGAGCTGATTGGCGATCAGGCCGTTCAGCTGCTGCACGGCCTGGAACTGCGTCGAGTCGTCGCCGATGAAGTGCGCCTCGTGGCTCGGAAAGCCGGCGGGCGGCGGAGCCAGCGTGATGCCCTGCCGGAGGAAGTTCGTCAGCAGGTCGCGGAGATTCGAGGACTGGGCGTAAAGCGCGAGGGGGGAGAGAAAAAGAAGCGCGAGGGGCAGACCGGCACGGCGCAGGCTCATGGTGGAACTCCTGATCCTTCTGTGGACGGAACGCTCGGGAGACTCTGCGGCGCAGCTTACGGGCGCCGGAAGGCCAGGTCAAGCCGGGAGCGCGGCCGGCGCGCTCCGGCGAGTCAGTCGAGGGAGCGCAGATACCGGACGATCGATTCGGCGTCCTCCTGGCTCATGCGGAAGGGCGGCATGGGAAGCTGCGGAGCCTTTCCGTCGCGGCCGATTCCCGTCCGAAGAAGGCGCACGACCGAATCTTCCGACGAGCGCGCGAGCTCGCGGAGATTCGGCGCGTGGAAGGCGAACGAGGCCGATGGGTAGGGGGACTTCAGAGGCATCGGAGCGCCCTCGAACTCGCGGCCCTGGATGAGCCGGCCCGATTCGTCGCGCGGGGAATGGCACTGGACGCACATGGCGACGTCGTGGGTCAGGTACCGGCCCCGCTCGATGGAAGCGGCCGGCACGCCGCCCGCCGGCGCCGCCGAGGGGGTCCCCGTTCCGGCCAGACCCGCCACGGCGGCGAGGAGGCCGAGAGCCCCCAGGACGCGAAGCCGTCGAGGGCCATTCGGCCCGCGATCTCGTATGAATCCTCGGGAGGCATCCATGAAGTTGGGCATCTCTCTCTCCGCGGTTGTGCTCGCCGGCAGCGTGAGCGTTTCGACTCCGAAGCCCGCCGTCGAAGGCGACTCCGAAATCATACGCCGCCAGAGCCGGGAGCTGGTCGAGGCGATCACGTCGGGCTCGGCGAAAGTCTGGGACGAATATCTCGACGAGGCAGTCCGCTACGTGGACGAATCCGGTGCCGTCATGTCCAAGAAGGAAATGGTCGACGGGACCCGGCCCCTGCCGGACGGCGTGTCCGGCGAGATCCGCGTCCGCGACTTCGACGCGGTCGTGCTCGGCGATGCCGCGGTGGATACGTACGTCGCCGACGAGAACGAGAGCTACCACGGCCACGCGCTCCACTGCCAGTACCGGACCACCGAGACGTGGAGAAGGACCTCCCGGAGATGGCGCCTCATCGCGGCCGAGGTCCTCGCATTGCGGGCCGATCCTCCGTCCGTCGCGCTGTCGGCGTCGCTGCGGAGGGAGTACGTCGGACGCTACGCGCTGACCCCGGCCGTTTCCTACGAGATCCGGCCGCGCGAGGAGGGTCTGGAGGGGCAGCAGTCCGGGCGCGCCTCCGAGCCGCTGCTTGCCGAGGCGCCCGACGTGCTGTTCGTGCCGGGGAAGCCCCGCTATCGCTACGTGATCCTGCGCGATGCGGAAGGCGCGATCGTCGGCCTCGCCCAGAGGCGCGAAGCCTGGGACCTCGTCTGGAAGAGAGAATAGCGAGCCGCGTCTTCCCGGTTCCCGGAAGAAGCTAGACGGCTTGTTCCGTCCCGGCCGACTTCGTTCTCGCCGTCGCGGAGCCGTCGCGCCCGAAGAGCAGGAAGGCCGCGGGGATCGTCGTCAGCGCTCCGACCGTCACGAGTGCAGCCCCGACGCGCTGACGGCTGCGCCGGTCGAGCCTGCCCGCCGCGAGCAGGCCGATTCCGGCGCCGAGGGCGGCGCGCGTCGCAACGACGAAACCGAATTCCGGAAGCGAAAGGTCGACGTTTTTCTTCATGACGTTCTCCGGGCATTCACGCCGCAAGATCCTTGCCATGCGAGAGGCGCCCGAGGCTCACTCCGGGGCGGGCGGGCCGGCACGGCGAAACTGGGCGAAGACGTCCGCTCCCGCGACGTCCAGCCGGAGGGTCTCGAGGCCGGCCTGCCGCGCGAGGACCGGGATCCGCTCTCGAAGCAAACCGGCGTCCGGGTTGGTTGCGCCGGGCGGCGCCTGGCGGACGTCGTAGAGGGTGATCGTTTCGGAGGCCGCCTGCGGAGGCACTCCGGACAGCTCGCGGTACGTGCCGGGACCGAGCAGGTCCATGTTCCAGAGGCCGCGATGGGCTACGAGCGCGAGGCTGCGGCCGTCCCGCGACAGGCGATAGCGTTCGATCGCCGGCTGGCCCGGGACCGTGCCGAGAAACTCCCAGTTCCAGTCGTGGTGCTGCGCGAAAAACCCGACGAGATTGAACTGGTCGACGTGCACCTCGTCCGCATCCGGAAAATCGGCATCGAACCGCTCCCGGTCGCCCGCGAACGGTTCGGGCCGCGGCCGCCGGCGCCTCTCTCCGTAACGCCATGCGTGGACGACGATCAGCGCGACGCCGGCCGCGAGGACGAGTCGGCGCGCGGCGGGGGAGCGCCTCGGTAGAAGGCGATCGAACGCGACGGCGGCTGCCAGGAGGCCGAAGACCATCAGGAGAAACTGGTGCCGCATGGCGCCCCCGAAGGGGTACCGGCCCCCGAATCCGGCGGCGGCTTCGAGGCCGAGCAGAAGGAGGAGGAGGACGGCCGGTGTGGCGCCCGGTACGGCCGGGTCCCGACGGCGGTCGTCGGCGACCGCCACGGCGACGACGGCCGCGACGAAGGCGCAGAGCGCCGCGGCCGCGAGGGCGCCGCTCTCGATTCTCAGCGGGGAGAAGAGATGGAACGTGTCGGCGAGCGCGCGTGCGAGGAATTGCGGGGCGGTTTCCCGGGCCGGATCGAAATAGAACTCGGCGACGTGGCTCAATCGGTGAAGCCAGGGGCGCGCCCGACCCAGAACGAGGACCACGGCAACGGCGGCGGGGAGAAGAAACGTCGCCGCGTCGGCGGCGCTCCTTCGCGGCAGCGCGCGTTTCCAGGCCGCGCGATACCGGGGCTCGAGGGCGGCGAGAAGTGCCGGAGCCAGCGCGCAGGCCGCGAGAAACAATCCGGCCGCGTAGTGCGACAGGAGCGCGAGGGTTCCGAAGACCGCAAACGCGACGCGCCGCGGGCGGGACGGGGCCGCCGGCTCCGGCGCCGCGAGCCCGACGTACGCCACGAGCGCGGCGAGGAGCCACGCGAGGCAGAGCATGTACGCCTCGGCGATGCCGGATAGCGTGATCGCGGCCGGAGAGAGGGCGAGCGCGAGCGCCCCGAGGACCGGGACCGCCCGGTTTCGACACATCTTCTGGAGGACGAGACCGAAGAGAAAGACCGCCGCGGTCCCGGCCGCGAGCGAGATCGAAAGGTACGAGAACCGCGAGTGACGGATCGCGTCCGCCTGGCGCAGGAGGAACGGGAAGAGCGGCGGATGGGCGAGGGCCGCGGATTCCCGCGCGAGGTTTCGCGCGATGAAGACGTGCCAGTAGCCGTCGTAGTTGACCGGATTGACCCGGCTGAAGAGGACGCGCGCGGCCAGGCCGAGAACGGCGGCGAGGAAGAGCCCGAGCCAGCGCGTCGGCTCGTCGGCGCGGTCCGCTATCGGATTCCGCCCGGCCACCAGTTCCAGCGCCCGGCCAGACGCAGCAGCGCCGGCCCGATGACCATTCGCACGGCGACCGCGTCGACGAGCACCGCGACCGACAGGGCGAAGCCGAGCATCTTGATCGGGAGAAAGCTGCCGAGCGTGAACCCGGCGAAGACGGCGATCATGATGGCGGCGGCGCTGGTGATCACGGTCGCCGTGCGCGCGAGCCCCTCGGCGATCGCCTCCGACTCGTCGAATCCGCCGCGCCGCGCCTCCGCCACGCGGGCGACGAGGATGACCTCGTAATCCATCGAGAGGCCGAACACGATGCAGAAGACGAGCACCGGGATGATCGGAAAGACGCTGCCGGTCGGCCCGTCGAGCCCGAGCCAGCGGGCGCCGTGGCCCTCCTGGAAGACGAGCACGAGGGCGCCGAACGCCGCTCCGACGGAAAGCAGATTCAGGATTACCGCCTTCACCGCCACGAGCAGAGAGCGGAAGCCGGCGAAGAGCGCGAGAAACGTGCCGAGCACGACGAGGAGCACGACGCGGTGGAAGTGCCGGGCGACGACGTCCTCGTAGTCCGCGTCGAAGGCCGGACGTCCGCCGACGCCCATCGTCGCCCCCGGCAGTCCCGTGATGGAGGCGACGTCCCACTTGCGGATCTCCCGGGCGAGCGTCACCTGCTCGCGCGGCGAGAGGCGGGCGGCGGGGATCGACTCGAAGAGGGTCGCGCCGCCGTCGCTCGCCTCGAGAGTGCGGCGCACCGCCGGCGACAGAAGCGGAAGGAAGCGCAGGCCGTCCGGCCGGTCGAAGATGGCGGGAAGACACTGGATGCGCTCGAAGCGGGGATCCGCCCGCAGCTTCTGGAACAGCCGCACCGCCGCGTTCCAGCCCTCCTCGCTGTCGAGCTTCACTCCGGCGGGCAGGTTGAGCACCACGCGCAGCGAGTGGATGAGGTTGGAGCGGCCCATCGTGTCGAGGGCGTGGTAGGCGCGCACGGATTCGGAGCCCTTCGGCAGCCAGTCGCCGAGCGGCATCGCCGTCGCGAGCCGACGCGACTGCAGGGCGAGCAGGAGCAACGGCGCGCTCGCGATCACGAGCGCGAGCACCGGGCGGCCGGTCACGCGATGGCCCCACCGGCGCCAGGCCTCCGAGCCCTCGGCGGCCCGAGCCGGGTTCGGCCGGCGAATGCGCAGCCAGTCCAACCGCCGCCCGAGCAGCGAGAGAAGGGCCGGCAGGAGCGTCACCGAAAGCAGCAGCGCCGACAGCGTGACGAGCAGCCCCGCGAGGCCGACGGAGCGCTGCTCGGACAGCGGGATCGTCAGGAGCGCGGCGAATCCGATCGAGACGGGAAACGCGGACAGCAGGATCGTCCAGCCCGCCTGGCGCGCCGCTTCCTCGGCCGCGGCCCGTCGCTCGCCCCGCTTGGCGAGAGCCTCCCGGAAGCGGCTGACCGTCAGAAGGGCGTAGTCGATGCCGAGCCCGAGGCCGATCATCGAGGCGATCGTCTGGATCAGGATCGAGATCGTGAAGAAGCGCGAGAGCCAGGCGGCCACGCCGAGAGCGAGCGAGATGGAGAGGACGCCGATTCCGAGCGGAAGCACGGCGGCGATCGCGCCGCCGAAGGCGAGCAGGAGGAGGACGAGCGTCAGCGGAAGGACGCGCAGCTCGGCGGAGCGGGCGTCGGCGGCGCTCGCGATGCGCAGGTCGAAGTTCAGCGGGACCTCGCCCGTCCAGCCCAGCCAGAGCTTCGGAAACGACGGCGACAGCTTCGTCGTCAGGGCGGCCGTCGCGGCCCTCAGGCCCGGCAGCAGCTCCTCGACCGGCCGCCCCCCGGCGTCGAGGCCGACGATGACGAGAAAGCCTCCATCCCGGCCCGCGAAGATCGTGTCGCGCGTGTCGAGCGACGACAGCGTGCCCGCCACGCCGGGAACCTTCTTGACGTCGCGGACGATCGTCTCGAGGGCCTCGCGTCCCTCCGGCGTGCTCGGCAGCGGGACTCCTTCGACGACGAGAAGCACCCGATCCGTAAAGGGCGAGCGAAAGCGCCGCTGCAGGTCGTCGTGCACCTTCTGCGCCTGCTCGGAGGGCATGCGCGCCGCGACCTCCAGCCGGTCCTCGACGTGCCGCGCGAGGGGGATGAGGAAGACCGCCGCCAGAACCCAGAACAGGATGACGAGCCAGGGATACCGGACGACGGCCTCGGGCCAGCGGGAAAGCCACTCTCGAACCGAGCCGGGACGCGCGGGCTCAGCGGACACTTCGGATCTCGGGCGCGCGCGGCGATCGCATCACGGTGGCGATCATGGCACGGCCCCCCGCGATCGGCGTTGAGGAAAGCGTCAGGTTTGCGCTTTTCCGGCCGGGCTCACCAGTGCTGGGGGACCTTCTCGAGCTTCTCCGTGTCGTAGCCCCACGCGACGATCTTCGCGACGAGGCGATCGTAGTCCGCCTCGGGAATCGCCGGCGTCCGCGCCAGGATGTAGACGAAATCTCGATTGCTTCTCGCGATGACGGCCTCGGAATAGTCCGGGCTCACGTAGGCGATCAGGTACTCGGCGAAGATCGGGCCGAGCTGCAGTCCCCACGACGCGTGCGAAGGGTCGTCGTTCACGTAGGCCTTGGGCTTGAGCGTCTTCGTTTTTCCGTCGAAGCCGCCTTCGCGATAGGTGAACGTCGTCGAGATCGAGCCGTCCGCATTGAGGACGTAGTTCTGAACGGCGTTGTACGCGTCTTTGACGAAGGGCGTCGGGATGTTGGCGATCACGTACCACTCGCCCATGAAACGGTCGAGTTCAACCGGCGGCAACTTGTAGGGCTGCAGGGTGACCGACCGGCACCCGCTCTCGAATGCCGCCGCGAACGCGATCAGGGCGGCGGCGAGCAGGGGCCGGGTGCGCATCCGATCGAGCAGTTTAGACGGGATCCCTCGCGCGGCCAAGGCGGACTCATGTAGAGTTCATTCGGCTGGCCGACCCAAGGCCGAGCCAAGAATCTAAAGGAGACACCCATGATGCGCACATTCCAGCGCCGGATCGTTGTCCCCTCCATCGTCGGGCTTCTCGTCGTCCTCGCCGGCTGTTCTTCGACCCCGTCGTCCACCGCGCCCAAGGGCGGAACCCTGGCCGTCGACGGACCGAAGCCGATCGCCGCGTACCAGGCCTGGGCCCTCAACATGCTCGGAGGCGGAGGCGGGACGACCGTCACGATCGGCATCTACCGGTGGTCTTCGGATGCCGAGCGCTCGTCGCTGATCAACATCCTGAAGACCGAGGGCAACGCTCAGCTCGTCGCGGACATGAGCCAGCTTCCGCAGGTCGGCTACATCTATTCTCAAGGCACGCTCGCCTACGCACTCTTCTACTCGCGTGAGACGACGCTTCCCGACGGGACCAGGCAGATCGTGCTCGCCACGAACCGGCCGATCTCCTTCGGGGGGTCGATCGCTCCGGGAGCCCAGCAGAAATACGACCTCGGCATCGTCGAGATGCACTTGCCGAAGAGCGGCGAGGGCGAAGGCAAGATCATCGCGCAGGGCATGGCGACGATCGACGACAAGACCGGCAAGATCGAGGTCAACAACTACTCGGGCCAGCCGACGCGGCTGATGCAGATCCGGGCGATCAACCCCTAGGTCCGATCGGCGGCGCCCCGGGCCCGCGGGTGGCGTCGGCGCCGCCGCCCGCGCCCGGGCGGCCATGCCGCCCCGGTTGGCACGAGATTCGAATGTTTTGGTGTGTTCGCACGTCAGAACGGAGGCGAATCATGCAGAAACGGTGTTTGCGGGTCCTGGCGGTCCTCTCCCTGGCTCTCGGTGCGGGGCTTTTGTCGACCGGAGCCGTCCGGGCGGAGGACAAGGGTGAGACGGCCGAAGCGAAGAAGCTCAAGGGTCGGGCCACGGCGCCTTCGGCCGGCGACATCGACGGGGCCGCGACCCTCGATGCGCTGCTGGCGAAGAACACGTCCTCCGCGTTCTCGCAGTCCAAGGGCGCCTCGATCGAGGGATGGGTCGTTCAAGCCGAGCACGAAGAGGACGGCGACTTCCACCTGAGCCTCGCCGCCGACAAGGGCGAGACCGACACGCGCAAGTGGATGATCGTCGAGGTGACGCCCGCGTGGCAGAAGAAGTCGGCATCGCTCTCGCCGAACGCCCTGCGCAAGCTCGTCGGCACCAGGGTCCGGGTCAGCGGCTGGCTCTACTGGGAGCCGGACGAAGAGCAGCAGGACCCGCGCGGCACGAGCTGGGAGATCCACCCGGTCACGTCGATCGCTCCGGCGAAGTAGGGCCGATCGGAGGAGAGCCGCCATTCAAACGCGAAGGGCCGCGCCCCCTGAGGAGAGCGCGGCCTCCCGTCCGGACGATTACTGCTTCGGAGCCCCTTCCTTCGAGGCGCGATAGCCGGCCTTGATGGCGTCCTGCTCCGTCATGTACTTGCCTTCCTTGGTGTTGCCGTACCAGTGGTCTCCCTCGTAGTGGTAGACCTTGGTGGCGGTGTTGACCCAGACCATTCCCTTGACCGGGGGCGGGCCCGCGGTCGCTCCGGTCGCCGACTCGGGAGCCCGGGGTGCCACCTTCTGGGTCGCCGCGCCGGACGCGGGAGCGGATTTCGCCGACGAGGAGGGAGCCGCGGCCGCGGGAGCGGAGGCGGCCCGGGGCGCGGCCGCCGCGGCTCCGCCGACGACGACGAGCGAGGAGATTTTCGAGATCGTCGAGGAGGACACGCCGGCCTTCGAGAGGTCCGAGACCGAGGAGTAGGGGCGTCCGGCGACGATCTTCTTCGCGGTGGCAGGACCGACTCCGGGTAGTGCTTCGAGGTCCTTCTCCGAAGCCGAGTTCAGGTCGACCTTTCCCGATGGGGCCTCGGCGGCCTTGGACGAGGACTTGGACGAGGACTTGGACGAGGATTTCGCGGTCGACGTGCCCGAGTCCGAGGCCGACCCGCTCGTCGTCGACTTCTCCGCCTTGGAAGACGATTCCCCCTTCGCCGGCTTTTCGGAGGACGCCGCGGACTTGGAGCTCGACTTCGACTTCGACTTCGACACGGTCACCAGCGAGGAAATCTTGTCGATCGTGCTCGCCGGGACCCCGGCCTTCGAGAGGTCGGCGACGGAGGAGTACGGGCGGCCGTCGATGATTTTCTTCGCCGTCGCCGTCCCGACGCCCGGCAACGCCTCGAGGTCCGCCTGGGAGGCGGTGTTGAGGTCCACCTTCTTGGCTTTGGCAGCCTGCGCGACCGAGGAGGGAAGGAGGAGCGCGAGCACGAGAAGCACGACCAGGCTCCATGAACGTTTCGAAAGCATCATGGCATCCCCTTTCGCGGGACAGAGTCCCGCTTCTCCGATGAACCCACCATGAACGCCGGCCGGTGCGCGCGGTGACGGCGTCGCGAGACCGTGACTAGATCGGCATCAGCACGGCCGGCGATCCCTTGAGCCGGTGGATGATGCGCCCGAGCCGGACGTTGAGCGCGTGCCTCCGGTCCAGAAACGGGAGGGGCGGAGGCTGGCGCATCCCGAGCTTCTTGCGCAGGCGGAGCAGCAGGAAGCTGTCGGGCGCCGCGCGCAGCCCGCGCTCGACCACCTCGAGGGCCTCCTTGCGCGACTTCGACAGCAGGTGGATCTGGGCCAGGCACCAGTAGATGTGGGGGTTGCGAGGGTCCGCGTGCTGGGCCTGTTTGCAGAGCTGGAGGCCCCGGCGCTGCTCCTTCAGGTGGGAGATACAGAGGGCATAGCTCGCCAGCCCCGAGGCCGGGACGCTCTCCCGGCGCGCCGTAAAGCGGTGGACGTACTCGTCGAGGAACTCCTTGGCCCGGGACCATTGCTCGCGTTTGACCGCTTCCCGGCCCGCTTCGAGCAGTTCTTCCTCCGAGTACTCCAGGAGATCCATCTTGCCTCCCGCGCCGGACGGCGCCGAAGCGCCATTTTAGAACAATCGAGCCGATGCCGGTCAGGCGGCGGCCGGGGTCCGACGGCCCACGAGGCGGCGCAGGATCCTCCAGATCCAGGACGCGACCAGGAGTCCGAGGAGGACCAGGGCCAGAGCGAGCAGCGACGCGGCGACCGGGTGCCGGACCGCGAGAAAGATCAGGAGCACGACGAGGCCGTCCTCCGAGAGGGATGCCACGGCGTTGGTCACCGGCTCGGGACTCGTGTTGAGGACGGCCCGGGCGCCCGCCTTCAGGCCGTGCGTCGAGAAGGCGACTCCTCCGCAGACGAGAGCGGCCGCGATGCGCCAGGGCGCGGGAACGTTCGAGAGAGCCGCCCAGGCGAGCAATCCGGCGGCCGGGGGCCGGAGAAAGGTGTGGATCGCGTCCCATGCCGAGTCCACGAAGGGAATCTTGTCGGCCACAAACTCGACGAGGTAGAGCGAGGCCGCCACCGCGATGACGCCTCCATGAGTCAGGGCGTGGAGATCCCCCGGCAGCGCGACGATTCCCGCCCGCCCGAGAAAGCCGAGGATCGCGATCGTGGCGTAGAGCCGCAGACCCGAGGCCGCGGCCGTTCCGAGCAGGAGTCCGACGAGCGCGACGGAAACACCCTCGGGCACGGTGAAGGGAACTACGGCAGCTTCTCCTGCAGGATCTTCGCCGCCTGCTCGGCGCGGAAGTCGGCGAGCTTCCGGGACAGCTCGGGCCGCTTCCCCGCGAGGATCGCCACCGCGAAGAGCGCCGCGTTGACGGCGCCGGGTTTTCCGATCGCGAACGTCGCCACCGGAATGCCGCCGGGCATCTGGGCCGTCGAGAGCAGCGAATCGAGACCCTTGAGCGATGCGCTTTCCATCGGCACGCCGAGCACCGGCAGCGTCGTGTGCGCGGCCGCGACGCCGGCCAGATGGGCGGCACCGCCCGCGCCGGCGACGAGCACTTCGATGCCGCGGCCGGCGGCGGAGGTCACGTACTCGGCCGTCTCCCTCGGCGTGCGATGCGCCGAGAGCACGCGGTTCTCGCTCGGCACGCCGAACTTCTCGAGCGTTTCCGAGACGTGACGCATCGTCTCCCAGTCCGACTTCGATCCCATCAGGATGCCGACGAGCACGTCATTCGCCATGTCTCACTCTCCCTGTCCGAGCGAGTAGCCCCGCTCGCCGTCGAAGTTGCTCAAGTTCTCCGTCTTCACGAAACCGAGCCCGGCGTCCGTGATGCGCGAGAGCAGCCTGACGATCGATGCCTGGGTCACCGGTCGCCCTCCCGCGCCGACGAACCGGCAGCGACATTCGTCCACGCGTGCCGTTTCCGGCTGACCGCCAGGCCAAACCTTGATTCCGCGCGAGGTCAGCAGCTTCAGCTCGAACTCCGGCGCCGCGAGCGGTGCGATCTTCGCGGCGAGGGCGTCGCTGTCGGGGCTCGTCCAGCCGACGTAGACGTCCACGCCGACGGTCTCCTGTCGGGGCCGGGGAGCCGGGGCGGACGGCGCGGCCGGGCGGGTCTCCGACGGCCGTCCCGCCGCATAAGCCACGGCCTTGAGCTCCCGGGGGACCTTCCCGAGCCTCGCCACGATGGCGTCGGCAAATTCCTTCGTGCCGACCTTCTCGCGGCTCACGCCGTCCTTGAAGATGTCGTAGGTATGGATGCCGTCCTCGATCGTCGACAGCCAGGCGTTGTGGACGCGCTCGGCGACGTCGGGCTGTCCGATGTGGACGAGCATCATGACGCCCCCGAGAAGGAGCCCCGACGGGTTGGCGAGGTTCTGGCCCGCGCGGCGTGGCGCCGAGCCGTGGATCGCCTCGAACATGGCGCATCCGTCGCCGATGTTGGCCGACCCCGCGAGGCCCACGGATCCCGCGATCTGCGCCGCGACGTCGGAGAGGATGTCGCCGTAGAGATTCGGCATCACGATGACGTCGAAGGCTTCGGGCGTGTCGGCGAGCTTGGCCGCGCCGATGTCCACGATCCAGTGCTCCTTTTCGATGTCCGGATATCCGGTGCCGATCTCGTCGAAGACCTTGTGGAACAGGCCGTCGGTCATCTTCATGATGTTGTCCTTCGTGAAGCACGTCACCTTGCGGCGGTTGTGGCGGCGCGCGTACTCGAAGGCATACCGGACGATCTTCTCCGACCCGGGTCGAGTGATGAGCTTGAGGCACTCGTAGACGTCGGGCGTGAGGCGGTACTCGATGCCCGCGTACAGGTCCTCCTCGTTCTCGCGGACGATGACGACGTCCATGCGCGGGTGTTTCGTCGCGACGAAGGGGTCGTAGGAGACACAGGGACGGACGTTGGCGTAGAGGCCGAGGGTCTTGCGCGTCGTGACGTTCAGGCTCTTGAAACCGCCCCCCTGCGGCGTGGTGATCGGCGCCTTCAGGAAGACCTTCGTGCGGCGCAGCGAATCCCAGGCCTGCGGCGCGATGCCCGCGGAGTTGCCGGCGAGATAGACCTTTTCGCCGATCTCGATCTCTTCGATCGCGAGGCGCGCTCCGGCCGCGTCCAGGACGTGGAGCGTGGCGGCCATGATCTCGGGGCCGATGCCGTCGCCGCGCGCGACGGTAATGGGAACTGGATTCGACATATCGGTGTCTCGTCTCCGTCTTCCGCCGGCCTGGCAGCCAGCGGGGCGGAACCTTATCATCCGCGCCCTCGGTCGGCGGCGACGGGATGCCCGCCGGGCCGGCCGGCGCCTCGGAGGCAAAGACCGTCCCGGCGCGAGATCCCGAGCGCCCGAACGCGATTTCGGGTTTAATCTTGGGGATGGTGAAACGGGTCCTCTGGATCATCCTGGCCATAGGCATCGCTGTCGCGGGAGCCTGGGGTTACGGCGAACTTGTACGGCGAGAGAACGATTCGGGGCAGCCTTTGCGCCTTCTCGCGGTCGCCGAGGAGCAGAGCCTCGAGCTCTCGTTCTCCCGGCAGGGCCGGCTCACGACCCGGGTCCCCGACGAGGGCGAGACCATCGCGGCGGGCCAGGAAGTGGCGCGGATCGAAGAGCCCGGACTGTCCGAGGACGGCTCGGACATCCAGCGGCAGATCTCGCAGGTCAGGGCCCGCGACGCCATGCGCCTGGAAGAGATCGAGAAGCTCCGCGCGCAGCTCGCCGCCGTCCAGGCCGACGAGCGACGCATGGGCAAGCTCGTCAAGGAGGGCGTCGCGCCGACGGCGAACCTCGAGAGCCTGCAGCATCAGCGCGAGGCCATCGCGGCCGACATCCGCGCGCGGGAATCCGAGAAGGGCCAGCTCCAGGCCGAGCAGGAGTCGCTCGGCGTGCGACTGGACAAGGTCCGGAGATTCGAGAAGGAAGGTGTTCTCAACTCGCCGCAGGGCGGGACCGTGCTCACGCGCCACCACCGCCAGGGCGAGTGGGTCGAGCCGGGGCAGGCGATCGTGACGCTCCAGATCGCGGCGCCCTATCTGCGTGTCGAGGTACCCGAGGAGCGGCTCTCGTCCTTCGCGGTCGGCCACAGCGTGACCGTCTGGCCGCAGGCCCGTCCCGACGACCGATTTCAGGCGAAGATCGTCTCGATCAAGCCGCGCTCGGAGTTTGCGACACGCAAGAACTGGGGCCTGCAGAGCCGCGACTTGCAGACTTTTTCCGTTCGCCTCCAACCTCTCAACAGCGGGACGGTCGTGTCCGGCCAGACCTTCGTCGTCGAAGCCGGCAGCGGACCTCCCAGAGCGTGAGCTCGCCCCGGCCCATCGAGGTCGAGCGGCTGAGCAAGCGGTTCGGCGACTTCGTCGCGGACGACGCGGTTTCCTTTTCGGTCGAACCGGGCGAAATCTACGGCCTCCTCGGACCGAACGGGGCCGGCAAGACGACCCTGATCCGCATGTTGACGACGCTTCTGCCGCCCTCGTCCGGCTCCGCGCGGATCGAGGGACACGACGTCGTCCGCCAGAAATCCTCCGTGCGGCGTTCCATCGGGACCGTCTCGCAGGCCCAGACGACCGACGAGAACCTGACGGTCCGCGAGAACCTCTCGGTGCAGGGCAAGATGTACGGCCTCTCGGGGAGAAGCCTGCGCGAGCAGATCGAGCATCGGCTGAAACAGGTCGGGCTCTGGGAGCGCCGCGGCCAGATCGCCCGGCACCTCTCGGGCGGAATGCGGCGGCGGCTCGAGATCGCGCGCGGCGTCCTGCATCGGCCGCGCGTCCTCTTCCTCGATGAACCGACGACCGGACTCGACCCTCAGAGCCGGCGCGCGATCTGGGACATGTTCGGCGAGCTTCAGACCGACGATCCGGAGCTCGCCGTCATCCTGACCACGCACGCCATGGAAGAGGCGGACGTCCTGTGCGACCGCGTCGCGATCCTCGACCGGGGCAAGCTTCTCTGTGAGGACTCGCCCACCGCCTTGAAGCGGGAGCTGGCGACCGGGGAGCGCGTCGAGCTCGAGACGGACCGGGCGATCACCGAGGAGGACCGCAAGGGCATCGTGGAAGAGGGTGCCACCGACGTCCGGTTCGCGTCCCCGACCCGCGTCTCGTTCGCGGCCAAGCCCGGCGAGGCGACGGGGCGGCGCGTGGCGCGCCTTCTCGAGATCGAGGGGTACCACATCGTTCACCTGACGATCGCGCTGGCGACTCTGGAGGACGTCTTCTTCTCCTACACGGGCCGGGCGCTGCGCGAGGCGCCTCCCGCGCCATGAGGCGAGCCTCGAGGCCGGCCCGCGGACCGCTGCTGGCGCTTCTCGGCATCGCCGCGATCGGTCAGCGCGCGTTCCTGACGCTGTGGCGGCAGCCCGTGCTCGTCGTGTCGACGATGATCTTTCCGGTCGTCTACCTGGTGATTCTCGGCAATGCGATGAACCGCCAGCTCGAGTTCGTGCCGCTCGCGGTCGTCGACGAGGCGGGCAACCGGTATGCCGCCGAGTGCCGCCGGGGAGTGCTCGCGCTCGAAACCGGGAGGCGGCTCGTGGCGGCGACCGACGTGGCGGATCGGTCGGCCGCGCTCGAGGGTCTCCGCAAAGGCCGGTACCGCGGCGTCTGGGTGCTGCCCTTCGGGCTCTCGCCGGCGGGACCGGCTCCCTCCTTCATCGGCGACAACACCGACCGGTTCTCGAGCGACGCGCTCGACACGGCCCTGGGACAGATCTGGCAGGAAGTCTCGGCTTCGCCGAACGTCGCGCCCGCCGCGCCGCCCGTGCACCTGGACGCCTATCCCTATCTCGACTACCTGACGTACCTCGGTCCCGCGGTGGTGTGCCTGGCGATCTTCATGGGATCGATGGTCTCCGGCGGGCTTCAGGTTCTCGAGGACCGCATGTTCGGATATCACGAGGGCTACCTCGTCACTCCGATCACCACGGGAACGCTCGTGGCAGGCAACGTGCTGGCCGGAGCCATCGTCGCCTCGATTGCGGGCGGTCTCGTCCTTGCCGCGATCCTCGTCATCACGCCGCTGTCCATGGCCGGAGGCGGAAGCGTCGCCGCCGCCGCGGGAACGATCTTCCTCACGTCGACCGCGATCGCCGCGCTGTGGTTCCTGCTCTTCGCCCGGGCGCGCAGCGCGAGCCTCCTGCGCGGGATGTTCGGGATCATCAACGTTCTTCTGTTCTTCCCGTCGGGGGCGCTGTACCCGGTCGAGTCCTATCCGCCCTGGCTCGCCAAGCTCTCGGCGGCCGACCCGTTGACCTACGGCGTCCGAGCGCTTCGGAATCTCCTGCTGCGCGGCGCCCGGCCGGGCGCCGTGTACGCGGACTGGATCTTCCTCGCGACCTTCACGATCGTCTGCGGCGTGCTGACGAAGGTCCTGTTCCGTCGAGAAGTGTGACTCGTCGCCTGGACGGGAGCTGCCGTCGCGCAGCGCTCCAACCCCTTCCCTCGCGCCGGTTGCGACCGAATCCTTTGCCGGGCGGTGCGCGCCGCTAGGGCGCGCAGACTCCGAACGCAGCGGAGGCGACGAGCTAGGCGCCGCCTCGGAGGTAGTTCTCGAATTCTTCCGGGTGGGCCGCGCGGCTGCGGGCCTCCTCGAGCTCGACGACGCCGTCGCGGGCGAGCTTCGCGAGGGACTCCTCGAGAGTGATCGAGCCCTGCTTGCGCGTGATCGCGATCTCCTGGTGAAGGTGCTGGAGCGCGTTCTTGCGGATGTGCTGCCGGGCGCCATAGCCGACGAACAGGAGCTCGGCCGCCGCGGCGCGCCCGCCCCCTTTGCGCGGCAGGAGCGTCTGCGTCAGCACCGCTGCCAGGGACATCGAGAGCTCCTGGCGGATCGTGTTCTGCCGCTCGGCGGGGAAGGAGTCCGCGATGCGCGAGATGGTCGAACCGACGTCGGTCGTGTGGACGGTGGAGAAAACGAGGTGGCCCGTCTCGGAGGCCGCCAGCGCGATCCGCATGGTCTCGGGGTCCCGCATCTCGCCGACGACGATGACGTCCGGAGCCTGACGCATGGCGGCGCGCAGGGCGGTGGGAAAGTCCGGAGCGTCCACGCCGATCTCGACCTGCTCGACGAGGCTCGAGCGATGGGGATGCTCGTACTCGACCGGATCCTCGATGGTGACGATGTGGCGGGCGTCCCGGCGATTGATCTCCTCGACGAGGGCGGCGAGCGTCGTCGTCTTCCCGGATCCCGTCGGTCCGCCGACGAGGACCAGGCCGCGGGGAAGCCGCGTCAGCGTCTCGACGCCGGCCGGCAGGCCGAGGGTGGAGAGGCGCGGCGGCTGCGTCGGCAGGGCGCGGACCGTGGCGGCCGGGCGGCCGCGCTCGCGGTGCAGGTTGATGCGGAATCGGCCGAGGCCGCGCACCTGGTGC
This sequence comes from uncultured Acidobacteriota bacterium, assembly GCA_963738945.1. Classification (GTDB taxonomy): domain Bacteria; phylum Acidobacteriota; class Thermoanaerobaculia; order UBA5066; family Gp7-AA6; genus DAHUXD01. Next base: position 668,876 of record CAVTYD010000003.1, on the reverse strand, counting down.
GACGCGTCCGCGATGCCGTGCTGCCGGTACTGCGACCGGGCGTGCGAGGCGAGCGCCGGGAGGACCGATTCCTCGATCTCTTCTCCCGAAAGCGGCGGCGCTCCCAGGGGGGTGAGTCGGCCATCGATGCGCAGCGAAGGCGCGGCGCCCGCGACGAGGATCAGGTCGCTTCCGGCCTTCCGGACGAGCTCCTCGAGCCAGCGGTCGAGGCGGACCGAGTCCGCCGGCTCGCCCGCGATCGCGCCCGAGCCGGGGCGGTCGGCGTTGAGCTCGCGAATCAGATCGTTGATGTCTTCGGCGTCGTCCATCGTGGCTCGATCCGAGGGGATACGGAAGCGCCGGCTGTCTCGTCCAGGCCTCGCCGGCTCCGGCCCCCGGGGCATAAGCTTATGCCCCGATGGAAGTCGCCCGACCACCGCTGCCGCCGTTCGACGCCGAAAGTGCGGCGAAGAAGATCCGCCTGGCCGAGGACGCGTGGAACTCCCGCGATCCCGAGCGAGTGGCCCTCGCCTATACGCTCGACAGCGTCTGGCGAAACCGCTCGGAGTTCCTGAACGGACGCCAGGAGATCGTCGAGTTCCTGATCCGCAAGTGGAACCGTGAGCTCGACTATCGATTGATCAAGGAGCTCTGGGCGTTTCGCGAGAATCGGATCGCGGTCCGCTACGCCTACGAGTGGCACGACGATTCGGGCGGCTGGTTCCGCTCCTACGGCAACGAGAACTGGGAGTTCGACGAGCGAGGGCTGATGCGCCGCCGGTTCTCGAGCATCAACGACCTGCCGATCTCCGAGGCCGATCGGAAGTATCGGTGGCCGCTCGGCCGCCGTCCCGACGACCACCCCGGGCTGTCGGAGCTGGGACTCTAGACGGTCGGGTTCCGCGACGGACCCCGCCGGCGGGAATTCACCCGGCGAGGTGCCAGTCGGTGTGCGGCGCCTTGTTCTCGACGATCCAGCCCCAGAGCAGCCGGCCGTAGGACGTCGGCGTCCAGCCGATCTCGTCGAAGAAGGGCTGGAGCGCGCGGCGCAGGCGGCGCAGCTTGTAGAGCGGCACCCCGGGGAAGTAGTGGTGCTCGAGGTGATACGCCGAGAACAGATACCAGAAATCCCAGAATCGCGACGGCTTCAGGATCGAGCCCCACTTCGCGGGATCGGTCGGATCGATCGCGTAATGCTGCCCGAGCCGGTTCAAGGCGAAGGCGATCGGAAACACGAGAAAGACCGGGACGAGATACACGCGTCCGAGAACGGCGAGGCCACCCGCGAGATAGATCGCGGCCATCGCGGCGACGTGGAAGAGGATCGTCCCCCGGCGCTCCCACCCGATGCGGCGGCGTATCTCCGGCGGGTACGTCGCCGTCTCCCGCCGTGCGGCTCGGAAGTAGATCGGAAAGAGCGCCGGCGTGAAGTAGAGGAGCTTGTACCAGGGACGGTTGATCTTCGGCGACAGATGGTGGCGCTTCGGATCGGCCTCGGCGTCGCCGAGCTCGGCGTGGTGCGTCAGGTGCCAGCGCGTGAACTGGGTCGCCGAGATGCCCGACGCGACCGCGTAGAGCAGGGAGAGAAACCGATCGCCCCGAGGATGGGGGCCGTTGAAGACCGCATGGTGCAGGGCGTCGTGCAGGAGCACGGTGAAGTTGAAGACGGTCCAGCCCGACACGAGCGCGGCCGGGAGCCAGATCCAGGGCTGCGGAAAGCGCCAGGCCGCCCACGAGGCCGCGATCAGCATGAGAAACTGGCGCGCGGCGATGGCCACGTGCCGGAGCGGACTCTTGTGATGGAGCTCCTTGAGGAGATCGTGCGGGATCGCGCGGTTCAGCCGGTGGCGCAGGTCCCTGGACGCCTTCGACCAGTAGTGCTCGCCGGACGAATGATCGTCCGGGCGGGGAAGCGGGGTCGAGGTGGGAGCGCTCATCAGAAGGCCGCCCTCTCTCAACGTTTGTGGCGGCGGGCCTATTCTCACACAGCCCGCCGGCCGGCTGCGGCGGCTCGCCGATGACGGACTCGCTTCTGACGCGCCTCTATCGTGCCGCCCTCTCGGGCGCCGATCCGGAAGCGGGGGTGCGGGAGGCGCTCGCGCGGCGGGACGTGGCGCGGGCCCTGTCGGCGGCGTCCTCCGTGGGGGTCTTCGCGGCCGGCAAGGCCGCGGCCTCCATGGCTCGCGCGGCGCGCTCGATCGGCGCGTCCCGAACGCTGGTCGTCCTGCCTCGCGGTCATCCGGCGCGCGGCCTCGACCGGCGCGACGTCGTGTTCGCGCCGCATCCGGAGCCGGGCCGGGAGAGCCTCGCCGCCGCGCGCCGCGCGCTCGCATTCTTCCGAAGCTTCGGCGAAGGCGACGCGATCGTCTGTCTCGTCTCCGGAGGCGCCTCCTCGCTTCTCGCGCTTCCGCGCCCCGGTGTGACGCTCTCGGCGAAGCGGCGCGCGGTCCGGGCTCTCGCCGGGAGCGGGGCGTCGATTCTCGAGATCAACCGCCTTCGCACGTCCCTCTCCGCCGTCAAGGGCGGCCGTCTCGGAAGGGCGACGAAGGCCCGTCTCGTGACGCTGATCCTGTCCGACGTCCCCGGCGGCCGGCCCGCCGCGGTCGGCTCCGGCCCGACGGTGCGGGGACGGCGCGGCGACGTCGTCCGGATCGTCGGCGAAAACGGGAGCGGGCTCGACGCCGCGGCGAAGCAGGCGCGGCGGCTCGGTCTCTCCGTCCTGCGCGTCGAACGCCGTCTCTCGGGGGAGGCGAGCGCCGCGGGAAGAAGGCTCGTCCGGCAGGCGAGGCGTCTCTCCCGCGGAGCGGTCCTCCTCGCCGGAGGCGAGACCGTCGTCACGCTCGATCGGCGGCGCGGCCGGGGAGGGCGCTGCCTGGAGCTCGCGCTGGCGGCCGCGGTGGAGATGGCGGGAACCGACCTCGAGCTTCTCGCCGCCGGCTCGGACGGCCTCGACGGCAGCTCCGGCGCCGCCGGCGCCTACGTGGACGGCTCGACGCTCGGGCGCGCCCGCTCGCGCGGGGCCGATCCGGCCGGCTCGCTCCGCCGCCACGACTCGCGCGCCTTCTTTGCCGCCGCCGGGGGCCTCTTCGTGACCGGCCCGACGGGCGGAAACGTGGGGGACTGGGTCTTCCTGGCTCGAGACCCCGGGCGCCTTCGGCCCATATAATCGACGGTTCCTCATGCCCCCCAGTCCGACCAACCGAGAGCGGGCCGCTCTCGAACGCTTTACGGAGGAGCCGAATCGTTTCGGCGCCTACCGGCTCGCGCTCGGATTTCCCAACTCCTACGAAGTCGGGATGTCGAACCTCGGCTTCCAGTGGGTCTATCGGCTCTTCAACCGGGTGCCCGACTTGTCCTGCGAGCGGTTCTTCTCCGAGGACGGCGAGCCGGCCGCGACTTTCGAGACGGGCACGCCGCTGTCCGAGTTCGGCCTGCTCGCGTGGTCGCTCTCGTGGGAGATGGACATCGTCCACATCCTGCGGACGCTGCGGGCGGCGGGCATTCCCCGCCGGCGCGCCGAGCGCGACGAGCGGCATCCGCTTCTGCTGGTGGGCGGAGACATCGCCCGGATGAACCCGGCCGCGCTTTCGCCGTTCGTCGATCTCTTCGCGCTCGGCGACGGCGAGCGCCTCGTTCCCCGAATCGCGGAGCTGCTCCAGTCGGGACTCGATCGCGATGCGTTCCTCGCCGCGGCCGCGGCCCTTCCCGGATTCTTCGTCCCCGCGGTCCAGGGAATACGGGCGGAGACGGCCGAGAACGCGCGCGTCGTGATCCAGCAGCCGATGTCGCGCCGGGAGATCTCGCCCGAGTTCGAGGTTCCCCATACGACGATCCTCACCCCCCGCACCGAGCTCGCCGACAAGCTCCTGATCGAGATCTCCCGGGGCTGCACCGAGATGTGCCGCTTCTGCTGGGCGGCGTACGCGATGGCGCCCGTCAAGCAGTACCCGGCGTCGTCGATCCTCGCGGTGGCGCGCGACGCGCGCTCGAAGACGGACCGGACGGGACTGATCGCCACGGCGGTCTGCGATCACCCCGAGATCGGCGTGATCCTCGAGGGCCTGGCCGCGCTCGGGTACCACATCGCGCTTTCCTCCATCAAGATCGACGCCATCGAGGACCGGATCCTGGAGGTGCTCGCCCGCCAGGGAGAGCGCGCGCTCGCCATCGCGCCCGAGGCCGGCAACGAGCGCCTGCGCCGGTTCATCAACAAGAAGGTCTCCGACGAGATGCTCTTCGAGAAGATCCGGCTCGTCTTCGCCCGCGGCTTCACGCGCCTGAAGCTGTATCTGCAGGTCGGCCTGCCGTCGGAGACCGACGCCGACGTCGAGGACATCGTGCGGATGGTCGAGCGCGCCCACGCGATCGCCGTGGACGAGGGGCGCCGTCTCGGCCGCGTGGCCGAGATCGTGCCGTCGGTCAACGCTTTCATCCCGAAGCCCCACACGCCCTACGAGGACGAGGCGCTGCGCGAGGAGGACTACCTGAAGGAGAAGCTCGGGTTCCTGCAGCGGGAGCTCGCGCGGATTCCGAACGTCGAGTTCCGCGGGATGCCCGTCGGCGAGGCCGTCTGGGAGGCGTTTCTCGCGAAGGTGGACGAGGCGGGCGCCGACATCCTGGAGGAAGCGGCCGACGGCGTTCCCGTCCGGCGCCTCCTCAAGACGCATCGCGAGCGCATCGCGGCCGTGATCCGTCCCGATCGGGTGCGGCCTCCGGCCGGGCCCTCGCCCTGGTCGTTCATCGCCAAGCGTTGAGTCGCTTCACCGACACGAATGGAGGTTGCGTGAGAGTCCTTCGAACCCGGATCCTGCCCGTCCTCGCCCTGCTCGCCGCCGCGAGCGTTTCCGCCGCCCTGGACTTCGCTCCGCTGACCCCGGACCCGGCGGCCTTTCAGGCGCGGCGCGAGAAGTTCATGGCGCAGCTTCCCCCGCACTCGGTGGCAATCCTGCGCTCGGCCCCCATGCGCACGATGACCAACGACGTGGAATACCTCTACCGGCAGGACAACGACTTCTACTACCTGACCGGCATCCTCGAAGACGACGTCACCGCCGTGCTGCGGCCCGACGCCCCGGACGGCAAGAAGTACGTCCTCTTCCTGCGTCCCCGCGACCTGCGTCGCGAGGCGTGGGCCGGCGTGCGCGTGGGTCCGAACGAGGCGGTGGCCGAATACCGGGCCGACGCGGCGTTCCCGCTCTCGGACTTCGACGACAAGCTTTCGCACTTCGACATGGCGACCTTCACGCCGTCCGGCTATCTCCTCGGCGTCGAGCACCTCTACCTTTCCGACGGACACGATACGGAGTGGGCGGCGAGCGTCCAGAAGCTCGTCGCCGGCATGCGGTCGCATGACATGGGGCCGGCGGCCGTCGTGGACGCGCGCGGGATCATCCACGAGATGCGCCTCGTCAAGGATGCCGAGGATCTGCGCTTCATGCGCCGGGCCGCGGAGATGTCCGCCCAGGGCCACATCCGCGCCATGCAGGCGGCCGCTCCCGGCAAGTGGGAGTTCGAAGTCCAGGCGGCGCTCGACGGCTATTGCGATGCCAACGGCGCGCGGCGCATGGCCTATCCATCGATCGTGGGGTCGGGACCCAACTCGTGCATCCTCCACTACGATCAGAGCAGCCGTCAGATGAAAGACGGCGAGGTGCTGCTCGACGACTCGGGAGCCGAGTACGGCATGTATGCCACCGACATCACGAGGACGTATCCGGTCAACGGCCACTTCTCGCCCGAGCAGAAGGCGATCTACGAGATCGTGCTCGACGCCCAGAAGCAGGCCATGGCGATCGTCAAGCCCGGCATCGGCCACGACGAGATCGAGAACAAGTGCGCGCTCGTGCAGACCGAGGGGCTGATCAAGCTCGGCCTGCTCTCCGGAGATGCGGCGACGCTGATCAAGAGCCGCGGGCATCGCCGTTTCACGCTCCATGGCGTCTCGCACTGGGTCGGATTGGACGTCCACGACGCGGGCGGCTACGGCGTGCCCGGGGGCAAGTCGCGGGCGCTCGAGCCCGGCATGGTCTTCACGATCGAGCCGGGCATCTACATTCCGGCCAACACCGCGGGTGTCGACCCGAAGTGGTGGAACATCGGCGTGCGGATCGAGGACACGGTCCTGGTGACGAAGGACGGCTACGACTGCCTCTCGTGCGGTGCGCCGCGCGAGGTCGCGGAGGTCGAGCGGACCGTTCAGTCCGGCAAGAACAAGTAGCCTCGCCTCTCAGGCGCTCCTCGTCTCGCCGGCCGGCGCGGGGGACGGGGAGCGTTTCGGCACGAGGACGTGGACCGTCTCCGTGCCGACACGGCAGGCGATCGGCGTCGAGAGGACGCAGTCCCCGTCCACCTGGACCTCGACGGCGCCGTCGAGCGAGCGGATCGCGACGTCGCGCCCCCGCACGATTCGCGCGAGGCCGTTCTTCAGATGGCCCGCCCGCCCGGCGGCCATGAGCTGAAAGAGGGCCGCGAGCTTGCGCCGGCTGCGGTGCGAGAAGAGGAGGACGTCGAAGTGGTCGGCGTCGAGTCGCGCCTCCGGCGCGATGACCCACCGGCCGGCGTAGTGCCTCGCGCGGCAGGCGACGGCGAAGGTCGCGGTGTGGATCGTGCCGTCGATCGTGACCTCGAGGCGCGGAAAGTCGTACCGCAGGAACTGGGAGAGCGCCGTCGGCAGAATCCCGACCCGGCCGAAGAAGCGTTTCCAGGCAAAGCGCATGTTCCCCATGATCCGCGCGTCGAGGCCCGCCCCCGCCCAGAGCAGGAAGGGCCGGCCGTCGGCATGCGCGAGCCTCAGCGCGTGGGGTACTCCGTCGACGAGGAGCGACTCGGCCTGGGAGAGGTCCGTCGGAATACCGAGCTCGATGGCGAGCACGTTGGACGTGCCTCCCGGCAGGACCGCGAGCGGCACCGCCGAGCCCTCGAGGCCCCACACGGCCTCCGAGATCGTGCCGTCGCCGCCGCAGACCGCGACGACGTCGAGTCCGCGCGCGAGAAACGTTCGGACGATGGAGGTGGCGTCGCCCGGTCCGCTCGTCGGCGCGTTGACGAGCTCCAGGCCCCGCTGCCGCTGGCGGTCGATGAGCGCACTCATCTGGCCGCGGCGATCGCGCTGCCCGGCGGTCGGGTTGTAAACGAGGAGGCCGCGCTTCATCCTCGGAACTAGAACAGCTCGCCGTCTCGTTTGGGCGCCAGGAGCCCCAGGTGCCGGTAGGCGGCGGGCGACGCCACGCGGCCGCGCGGCGTGCGCTGAAGGAATCCCGCCTGGAGGAGATACGGCTCGTAGAGGTCCTCGAGCGTTCCGCGGTCCTCGCCGAGCGAGGCCGCGATGGCGCCGACGCCGACGGGACCGCCCCCGAACTTCTCGATGATCGTGGACAGGATGCGGCGGTCGAGCTCGTCGAAGCCGTGCTCGTCGACCTCGAGGCGGGCGAGCGCGCGGCGCGCCGTCTCGAGGTCAATCTCGTCCTTGCCGGCGACCTCCGCGAAGTCCCGGAGACGGCGCAGCAGCCGGTTGGCGATTCGCGGCGTGCCGCGGCTGCGCGAGCCGATCTCGCGCGCGGCGTCGGGCGTGATGCGGATCGAGAGAATGTTCGCCGAGCGCGCGATGATCTGCGCGAGGGCGTCGACATCGTAGAAGTCGAGCCGCAGCGTGATTCCGAAACGGCCGTGGAGCGGCTGGGACAGCAGGCCCGGGCGCGTCGTCGCTCCGACGAGCGTGAAGGGAGGGAGGTCCACCTTCATCGTCCGCGCCATGGGCCCCTCGCCGATGAGCACGTCGAGCCGGAAATCCTCCATCGCGGGATAGAGAATCTCCTCGACCGAGGGCGAGAGGCGGTGAATCTCGTCCACGAAGAGCACGTCGCGGGGCTGGAGGTTCGTCAGGATGCCGGCCAGATCGCCCGCGCGGGCGATCATCGGCCCGGCCGTCAGGCGCAGGCCGGCGCCCATCTCGCGCGCCACGATGTGCGCGAGCGTGGTCTTGCCGAGGCCGGGGGGACCCGTCAGCAGGACGTGGTCGAGGGGCTCGCCGCGGCCCCGGGCCGCCGAGAGAAAGACCGAGAGGTTTTCTCTAACCTTCGTCTGGCCGATGTACTCGCCGAGGTGCTGGGGGCGCAGCTTCGGCTCGACGGCGGCGTCGTCCTCGAGAGCGGTGCCGGCCAGGATCTCGCTGGGCTCAGTCAAGCGGCCTCAGTCTACCGCCGGTGACGGAGACGGACGGCGGACGACGGCGGCAGAGAGCGGCCTCCCGAAATCAACCCGACGTCAGCCGCCGGAGCGCCTCTTTCAGGAAGTCGCCGAATTCGCGGCTGCCGCCGGCGCGCGCGGCCGCGTCCACCGCGCGCTCGGCATCGTTCCTGCGGTAGCCGAGGTTCACGAGCGCCGACACGACGTCGTTCGCCGCGGCCGCCGCCGGGGGCCGGGCCGGAGACTCGCCCGGGAGGCTCGCCACTTTTTCCGCGAGCTCGAGGACCATCCGCTCGGCCGTCTTCTTTCCGACTCCGGGAACCGCGACCAGACGCCGCACGTCCTGGCCGCGCAGCGCGTCGACGAGCTCGGCCGGCGGAATTCCCGAGAGGACCGTCAGGGCGACGCGCGGACCGATCCCGGTCACGCCGAGGAGCATCAGGAAGAGCGTGCGCTCGCGCTCGGTCAAGAAGCCGTAGAGCGCCAGCGCCTCCTCCCGCACGTGTGTGTGAACCCAGAGCGACGCCGGGCTCTCGGTCTCGGGCAGCTCGTAGAACGTCGAGAGAGGAATGTGGACGAGATACCCGACGCCGCCGACGTCGAGGAGGACCTGGTCGGGCGCCTTCGCCGCGAGGCGGCCCGTCAAGCGTCCGATCATGCGCCGATGCTCGCGTTCGCGCGCGGCGAGGCTAGCTGCGCCGGTTGCTGCCCGTGTCGTGCAGGAACGACGCGAGCAGGGGCTCGTTGACTTCGACCCGGCGCGTCGACCGCAGCTGCTGGAGATACGCGCGGCTCAGGCGGTCGGCCTCGCGCGTCCGGATCGAATCGCGCAGCTGATCCTTCTGCGCCTCGAACGTCGTCTTGTTCGCCTCGGTGCGGGTCAGGACGCGGAAGAGAACGAAGCCGCTCGGAACCGCGACCGGCGGGCCGGCCTGGCCGGCGTTCGTGCGGAAGACGGCGGCCGCGAGCTCCGGCGCCGTGCCGAGATCGGGGATCGGCCCCGACGGGCCGAAGTCGGTCGTCGTCTTGACCTCGCTGCCATAGCGGCCCGCGAGCACGGCCAGAGTCGTTCCCGCGGCGAGCTCTTTCGCGGCCGGCTCGAGCTGCGCCAGGGCGTCCTTCTCGCGCCGCTCGGCTCTCCAGTCGGCATCGAGCTTCGTCTTGATCTCGGCGAAGGGCGGCACCCCGGCCGCCCGCTCCTCGGAAGGGCGGACGAAGACGATCCCGCGCCCCGTCGTGACGGGAGTGGCGGAGATCTTGAGCAGCGGAGTGTTCCAGGCCTCGTCCGCGAACTTCTGGTTGGTGCCGATGCCCGGAATCGCGTCGCCGCGCGCGGCCCACTCGGTCGTGTTGTACGTGACCACGTCGTTCTGAAGCTTGCGCAGGTCGTCGTCCGAGGCCGAGCGCAACCCGGCGAGCTTCTCGGCGAGCTCTTTCGCCCGGCGATCGAGCTCCGCCGCGGACTGCTTCTCCGTGAGCTCGGCGACGATCGTGGGGCGGGCCTCTTCGAGCGACCGGGTGCGCGCCGGAGTCTTCGACTCGACCTTGATGATGTGGTACCCGAACTGCGTCTTGATCGGTCCCCGGATCTCTCCGGGCGCCATGCTGAAGGCGGCCGATTCGAACTCGGGGACCATCTGGCCGTGGGAGAAGGGGGGCAGCTTGCCGCCCGTCGTCTTTCCGCTCGGGTCGTCGGTATTCTCGTTGGCGAGCCGGGCGAAGTCGGCGCCGGGCTGCTTCGCGCGGGCCGCGATGCTCTCGGCCTTCGCCCGAGCCGCCGCATCCGCCGCCGCGCCGGCGTCGGGCTTGACCGCGATCAGGATGTGGTCGGCGTTGACCTGCTCGGGGACCGTGAAGGTGTCCTTGCGCTGCTCATAGACGGCCTTGATTTCGGCGTCGGTCGGCTGGATCTTCGACCGGACGCGCGCGCGGTCGATGAGCAGGTACTTGATCTTGCGCTGGACGGGGGCGCGGTAACGGTCCTTGTGCTGGTCGAGGTAGGTCTGGAGGTCGGCGTCGGTCGGCTGCACGTTGGAGACCAGGCGCGCCGCCGGCACGACGATGTACTCGATGGTGGCCTTGTCGTTGCGCGCCGCGAACTCGCGCGCGATCTCCTGCTCGGGCACGACGACCGAGGCCTTGACCATGCTGGAGTACTTGTCGAGGAGCAGGTCCTCGCGCAGCTCCTCCTCGAAGCGGTCGGGCAGGATGCCGTTCGAGCGGAGCATCTTCTCGTACTTCTCGCGGCCCATGAACTGGCCGTTTTCCTGGAAGTACGGAAGCGCCACGATCTTCTGGGCGAGCTCCTGGTCGGAGACGTGGAGGTCGAGCCGCCTGGCGGCCTCGAGCCGGAGCATCCGTTCGATCATCGCGTCGAGGACGTTGCGCGGCAGGTCGAGCGCCCGCTCGAGCTCGGGAGAGAAGTTGCCCTGATACATCTGGCGATAGCGCTCCACCTGGGCGCGGTACTGCCGGTCGAACTCGACGGCGGTGATGCGCTCGTTGCCCACCTGGGCGACGATCTGGCTGCCCTTGTCCTGGTCCGAGCCCGACCCCGACCAGAAGACGAACCCCAGGATGAAGACCGCGATCACCAGAAACAGCGTCCACTTCAACTGGTGAAAGCTGTTGCGCATCGTCTTGAGCATCGAGAAATCCTCCGGGCGAAACGTTCGAGAACGCGCGACTATAGCAGGCGGATCGGCTCGAGCGCAGGCCGCCGGAACCTTCGCGCGCGGCGCGCCGAAGACCTCGGATCACTGCGGTGCGCGCGCAGTTGTGCTATAAGCGATGGGGGTAAGTCCCGCAGTTTCGGGAGTTTATGCGCAAGCGGAAGTCCGGCCAGCCGGCGGGGACGGATCTCGACTGGTTCGTCATTCCGATCCAGAAGATCCGCCAATGGGCCCTCGTCATTGTTCTTCTTCTGATCGCCGGGGGCGTCGGGTACTTCGTCTATCAGCACGGCCGCCAGTCTCCTCAGGAGCGCGCCCGGGCCGAGATCACGACGGCCGACTCTCTTCTGGCGCGGGCGACGCGCTCGACCGGAGAGGCGCGTCCCGGCTCGAACACGGCCCAGGCCCGGGACTTCCTGCGCGATGCGCGCGAATCCTTCACCGCCTCCCGGTGGGACGAGGCCGCGCGCCTCGCCATCGAGTCGCAGTCCTATTCGCGACGCGCACTCGGGGGCTCGGGCGCGGGCGAACAGGGCGACGCCTCGATCATCTTCGTCGAGGGCGACGTCTCGCTCCAGCGCGCGGGCCGCTCCACCTTCGAGCCGGCGCGGCAGCGCGAGCCGCTCTTCGACGGCGACTTCGTGAAGGCGGGCAAGAACGGATCGGCGGAGATCATGTTCTACGACGGCACGCTCTACACGATCCGGCCGGGCTCGCTCTTCGAATGCCGGCGGCCCGTCTCCTCGGAGGTCAGCGGAAGCCAGATCAAGATGATCTCCGGCGCGGTCAACGTATACACGTCGGGATCGAGCTCGACCGTGGCCACGGACGCGGCCACGGCGGCGATCAGCCGGGATTCGCGCGTGTCCGTCGACGTGGCGCCCGGCGACAAGACCGAGGTCACGAGCTTCCGCGGCCGGACGACGGTCTCGACGGCCAAGGAGACCGTGACCCTCGAGGGCCGGGAGAAGGTCGCGGCCGCGGTGCAGACCGGGACGTTCACCGCGAAGGTGGCGCTGCCCGACACACCCGAGCCGATCCTGCCCGCCGACAACCGGATCTACGACCTGAAGACCGGCGACCAGGTCGAGCTCAAGTGGTCCAAGGTCCCGCAGGCGGCCCGGTACCGCCTCCAGATCTCCCGGTCGCGCCTGTTCGTGCCGGACGCGACCGAGGTGGACCTCGACGACCGGGTGCAGACCACGGCCCGCGTCAAGGTGTCGAAGGAGGGTTCCTACTTCTGGCGCGTCGCCTCGATCGAGGAAGGCGGGCTGACCTCGGACTGGAGCCCGGTTCGGCGTTTCAAGATGGTCACCGAGCCGCTCAAGGCGGGCGGCGGGAACTCGGCTCCGCCCGAGCTCACCGTGTATCCGCCGCAGCAGATGGGTAACCTCTTTCTCGTGTACGGCAAGACCGAGCCCGGCGCGATCGTGACCGTCAACGCCGAGCCGGCGGACGTGGAGACGGACGGATCCTTCAAGAAGACCATTACGATCGAGCGCGACGGCGCGACGGTCCTGGTCGTCAAGTCGGTCGACGCCTCGGGCAACGAAACCGTTCGGCGTGTGAGAGTGTTCGTGGAATCCTTGTGACGAAGCGACAAGGCTGAGGAGGTCCGGTTTGGCCTGGAAATCCGTTTTCTCGATCTTCTCGAACGATCTGGCGATCGACCTCGGGACCGCGAACACCCTGGTGTTCGCCCGAGGCAAGGGCATCATCGTGCGCGAGCCTTCGATCGTGGCCGTGAACACGGTGACCAACCGCGTCGAAGCGGTCGGCACCGACGCCAAGGAGATGCTCGGCCGGACGCCCGGCAACATCGTCGCGATCCGCCCGATGAAGGACGGCGTCATCGCCGACTTCGAGGTGACCGAGAAGATGCTCGATCACTTCATCAAGAAGGCGCATGGACGTTCGCTGTTCGTGCGGCCGCGCATCGTGATTTCGGTCCCGTCGGGCATCACGCAGGTCGAAAAGCGCGCGGTGCAGGACTCGGCGCTTCGGGCCGGAGCATCCGAGGTCTTCATCATCGAGCAGGCGATGGCCGCCGCGATCGGGTCGGGTCTTCCGATCACCGAGCCGACCGGCAACATGATCGTGGACATCGGCGGAGGGACGACGGACGTCGCCGTCATCTCGCTCGCCGGCATCGTCTACAGCCGCTCGGTGCGCACCGCCTCCAACGAGATGGACGAGGCCCTGATCCAGTACCTCAAACGCAAGTACAACCTGCTGATCGGAGAGCGGACGGCCGAGCAGATCAAGATCGAGATCGGATCGGCACATCCCCTCGACGAGCCTCTGACGATGGAGGTCAAGGGCCGCGATCTCGTCGAGGGCGTGCCGAAGACGCTCGCGCTGTCCGACGAGGAGGTCCGCGAGGCGCTGTCCGAGGTCGTCGCGGCGATCGTCGAGACGGTCCGCGTCGCGCTCGAACGCACGCCCCCCGAGCTCTCGGCGGACATCATGGACAAGGGCATCATCATCACCGGAGGCGGATCACTCCTGCGCAACCTGGACCGCCGGCTCTCCGAGGAGACGGGCCTGCCCATCTCCTATGCCGAGGATCCCCTGGCTTCGGTCGCGCTCGGCACGGGAGCGATGCTGACGGACATGGACCTCCTGAGGAAGATATCGATCACGTGACCCGAGCCCGGTATCCCGATCCATGAGACCCTCCAGCGCCCGCGTCGAGATCGCCGCCGTCAACCCCCGACGGGGCGGGGCCGTGCTCGCGACCGTCCTCGTGGCCTGCGTCCTGCTCCTTTCCGCCCAGGCTCCGGCGCGGGGCGGCCGTGGGAGCGTGCTGCAGTCGTGGTTCCTGTCCCTGTCGGCGCCGGTCGCGGCGTCCGTCGGCGCGGTCTCGCACGGCGTCTCCGGAACGGTCGGGCGGACGCTCGAGCTCTTCTCGGTCCGGGAGGAGAACGAGCGCCTGCGCCGCGATCTCGATGCGCGCGAGCGGGAGCTCTTTCGCCTGCGCGCGGAGGCGCTCCAGAGTGGCGAGGACCGGCGGCTGCTCGGAGGGGGCTCGTCCCTTCCGGGCGTGCTCGGCAGCGTGCCGATTCTGCTTCTGGAGCAGCGCGCCGGAGCCCACAGCGTCCTGATCGGAGCGGGCTCGTCCGACGGCGTGGCGCCGGGCTCTCCGCTCGCGGTGCCGGCGGGCCTCGTGGGCCGCGTCGTGACCGTGGGCCGCGGCGTCTCGCGCGCCCAGTTGCTGCTCGACGCTTCCGCCGCCGCGGGCGCCCGGATCGCCCGGACCGGAGAGCTCGGCGTGGTGCGCGGCGACGGCCACGGCGCGCTCGTGCTGAACAACATCGCGACGACGTCCTCGGTCGCCCGGGGCGACCTGATCGAGTCGGCCGGGATCGACGGCATCTATCCGCGGGGAGTCCCGATCGGCCGCGTCGACTCGGTATCGCGGGGAAGCAAGCTCTTCCTCGAGGTCCGCGTCACTCCCTCGGCGGACTTCTCTCGCCTGACGGACGTCCTCCTGCTCGCGCCTTCGCCGGCGACGAAGGAGGGCCCGGAGGCCGGACGGAGCGCGGTGAAGTGAAGGTCAACCGCATCGCTCTGCTGGTGGCGGCAGCGGCCGTGCTGGAGCTGTTCGTCGGGCGCTCGCCGTACCGGTCCTTCCTCCCGGTCGACTGGTTCCTGCTCGCGACGGCGGCCGTGGCGCGGAGCGGCGACTTCGTCCGGGCCGTGCTGACGGGAGCCGTCGCCGGCTCGATCGAGGACGCGCTTTCGCAGCCCCTCATCGGCATGAACGCGTTCGCGAAGGCGGCGCTGGGATATGCCCTGACGGTCGTCTCGATGCGGGTCGTGTTCGGGGGAGCGTTCGCCGTCGGCGCGGCGCTCTTCGTCGCCTCTCTCGCCAACGAGGCGATCGTCGCGCTCCTCGCCGCCCTGCTCGCGCAGTCGCCGATCGTGATCCTGACGCGCGGCGCTCTGTGGCGGGCGGCGGCGACGGGCATCGCCGGCGGCGCGCTGGAATCGGCCCGGAACTTCCCGTGGCGGGAGTGGTGGCAGCGGCGCCGCCTGCGGAGGCTGCGGTGAGGCCGCCGGGAGCAAGCCTCGGACCGGCGTCCACCGGGGGTGCGGCGTGCTGAGGATCCGGGAAGACCGCCAGGCCGTGGCGCGGCGGATCGAGATCGCTCGCGTGGCGGTCGGGACGATCCTGTCGCTCCTGGCGGTCGCGTACTGGACCGTGCAGATCGTGCGCGGCGAGTACTACTTCTCGCTGTCCGAGAACAATCGCATCCGGGCGGTCAAGATCACGGCTCCGCGCGGCTACGTCCTCGACCGCAACGGCGCGGCGCTCGTCGAAAACGAGCCCGCCTACACGCTTCACCTCTATCGGCGCGAGGCCAGGAACCTCGACGCCTCGGTCGACTTCATCGTGGACCTCCTCGGTTTGAACCGCGACCAGGTGCGCTTTCGCGTCGAGCGGGGACGCCGCGACCCCGAGTTCGTTCCGATCCCGATCGCGGAGAACCTCGGCATCGAGGAGGTCGCGGCGGTCGAGGCTCGGGCCGCGGAGCATCCCGAGTTTGCGGTCACCGTCTCTCAGCGGCGCCTCTACAAGCACGGGGGATCGGCCGCGCACGCGCTCGGCTACCTTGCCGAGGCGACGCCCGAGCAGATCAAGAACGCCGGCAACGCCTATGGCGTCGGCGACTGGATCGGCCAGAAGGGCATCGAGAGCGCCTACGAGCGGCTTCTCGCCGGGGTGAGCGGCGAGCGCCGCGTCATCGTCGACTCGCACGGCCGCGAGGTCGCCGAGGAGGCGCGTCTCGAGGCCATCCCGGGACAGAACCTCTTCCTGACGCTCGATTCGAAGCTGCAGGAAATCGCCGAAGAGTATTTCCAAAACCGGGTCGGTTCGGTGGTGGCGATGGATCCCCGGACGGGCGAGATCCTGACGCTGGTCTCGTCGCCCTCCTACGATCCGAACTGGTTCACGCGCCGCGTGACGACCGCAGAGTGGAACGGCCTGCTCGAGAATCCCGACCGGCCGCTTCAGAACCGGGCGATCCAGAACATGTATTCGCCCGGCTCGGTCGTGAAGCCTTTCATCGCCTACGGCGCGCTCGCCCGCGGCCTCGTCGATCCGGAGGCGAAGATTTTCTGCCCGGGCCATGCCACCTTCTACGGCCGCGAGTTCCACTGCCACAAGAAGGGAGGCCACGGGCTCGTCAACCTGCGCGACGCCATCAAGGAGTCGTGCGACGTCTACTTCTACAACCTCGGCATGAAGCTCGGCGTGGACCGGATCAACGAGATCCTCACGGGCTTCGGCTTCGGCTCGCCGACCGGAGTGGACCTCTCCTTCGAGAAGTCCGGGCTCGTTCCGTCGGAGCAGTGGGCGCGCGAGAAGCGGGGCTCGCGCTGGTACCCGAGCGAGACGATCTCGGTCGCGATCGGCCAGGGGCCGGTCCTCGTGACGTCGATGCAGCTTGCCCGGGGGCTCTCGGGCCTGCTCGAAGACGGGCGCCTGCCGACGCCCCACCTCTTCTTTTCCTCGCAGGATCCGAAGACGGGCGCGCAGCTGCGCTACAAGACCGAGTATCGCCAGGGCCCGACGCTCGCTCCCGACAAGCTCGCCATCGTCAAGAACGGGATGTGGGCGGTCGTCAACGAGGCCGGCGGCACGGCCTACGGGTCCCGGGTCCAGGGCGTCGAGATGGGGGGCAAGACCGGGACCGCGCAGGTCGTCGGGCACGACACGGCCATCAAGGCCGGAGCCGACAAGGCGAAGCTCGATACGCACGCCTGGTTCGTCGGGTTCGCCCCGATCGACGATCCGCAGATCGTCATCGTCGTCTTCGTCGAGAACGGCGGACACGGCAATCTCGCGGCGGCGCCCCTCGCCAAGGCGCTCGTCGAAGCCCGCTTCGGCATCGTTCCCAGGGCCGCTCCCGCGCCGGGCCTCCGCACCTCCGTCCCGGCCGCGCCCGGCGTGGCGCGGGCCTCGCTCCGCCAGACGCCATGATCGCGCGAACCCTTCCGAGCGGACGGCGGATCGACCTGGTCGTCCTCTTCTGCGCGCTCGCCCTGGCGGCGCTCGGCGTGTTGTTCGTGGCGTCGGCCACGACCGGAACGCGCTTCCAGGGGCTGGCGGCGCGCCAGGCGATCTGGGTCGCGATCGGGCTCGGCGCGATGACGGTGGCGATCCTGTTCGACTACCGGATGCTCCTGAAGTTCTCGTTCGTCATCTACTGCGCGACGCTGCTGCCGCTGGTCTACCTGCTGACGTTCGGAACACGCATCGCCAACGTCCGTTCCTGGATCCGGTTCGGCCAGTTTCAGTTCCAGCCGGCGGAGCTCGCGAAGATCGCCACCGCCCTGCTGGTGGCCTATCTCTTCGAGAACGAGGACGACGCGCGCCTGCATGCCTCGACACTCGTCAAGCTCGGCACGATCGTGGGCCTCCCGGTGCTGCTCGTCTTCCTGCAGCCCGACATGGGGCTCGCGCTGACGTTCCTGCCGCTCATTTTCGTGGGGCTCTACTTCGGCGGATTGCCGGCCAAGGGCTGGGTCGCGATCGTGCTCGTCGTCGCCGTCGTGGCGGGAGGAGGCTGGTTCCTGCTCAAGGACTATCAGAAGGCGCGCATCGGGACCTTCCTGAATCCGGACAGCGACGTCCTCGGCTCGGGCTATCAGGTCCGCCAATCGAAGATCGCGGTCGGGTCGGGCGGGTTCTCGGGCAAGGGCTTTCGAAGCGGCACGCAGTCGCAGCTGCGGTTTCTGCCGGTTCAGCACACCGATTTCATCCTGGCCGTGATCGCCGAGGAGTGGGGATTCCTCGGCGTCATCCTCGTCCTGGGTCTCTTCGCCGGGCTCATGCTGCGGGCGCTGAAGCTCGCCCAGACGGCGCGGGACCGGGGAGGAGTCTTTCTGGTGCTCGGCCTGACCGCCATGATGTTCTTCTCCGTCGTGGTCAACGCGTCGATGATGATCGGGCTCGCGCCGACGACGGGAATCCCGCTGCCGTTCGTCTCGTATGGAGGCTCGTCGGTCGCGACGACGTTTCTCTCGATCGGACTGATCCTCGGGGTCCAGTTCCGACGGTTCGCCAACGCGTGAGGAAAGAGCTCCTCGTCAACGCGACACCCCCCGAGACGCGCGTCGCGTTGATCGAGGACGGGCGCGTCGTCGAGGTTCTCCACGAGCGGCGGGGCCGACAGGGCCTCGTCGGCAACGTGTACCTCGGGCGCGTGCACCGCGTGCTGCCCGGGATGCAGGCCGCGTTCGTGTCGATCGGGCTCGACCGGGACGCGTTCCTCTACGTCGAAGACGCATCGGAGCCCGCGGCCGCGGACTTCGAGTTCGGAGACGGAGACGACCCGGCGTCGCCTCCGGCCGCCGAGGCGGAACGGCCGCGGATCGACGACCTCGTTCGGGAGGGCCAGGAGATCGTCGTCCAGGTCACCAAGGACCCGTTCGGGGGAAAGGGGCCGCGGGTGACGACCGGGATCTCGCTGGCGGGGCGGACGCTCGTCTTCCTGCCGGGCGCCCGCGAGGTCGGTGTGTCCCGGCGGGTCGCCGACGAAGCCGAGCGCGAACGCCTGCGCGCCATCCTCGAGACGTTCGGCGGGGGAGGGTTCATCGCCCGGACCGCGGCGCTCGGCCGGGCGGCCCGGGATCTCGAGCCGGACCGCCGCTACCTCGCGGAGCTCGCCGCCCGCATCCTCCGCAGACGCGAGAGCTCCGGGCCCCCGGCCCTCCTGCACCGCGAGCTCGACCTCGCCCTGCGCAGCGTCCGCGACCTCGCGGCCGACGACGTCGCCTCCATCCGCGTGGACGATCCGGCGGCCCACGCGCGCGTGCGGGAGTTCCTCGAGGCCGTCGCTCCCGATCTCACGAAGAGGCTCGAGCTCTGGGAGGAGCCGGAGCCCCTTTTCGAGTCCGCCGGCGTCGAGGCGGAGATCGAGAGCGCCCTGAAGAATCGCGTCAGCCTCGCGTCCGGCAGCTCGATCGTGATCCACCAGACCGAGGCCCTCGTCGCGATCGACGTCAACACCGGACGTTTCGTCGGCAAGAAGGGGCTCGAGGACACGGTTTTCGCCACGAACCGCGAAGCCGTGCCCGAGGTGGCGCGCCAGATTCGGCTGCGAGACCTGGGCGGGCTCATCGTCGTCGATTTCATCGACATGGAGGATCCCGAGCACCGCCGGGAGCTGTTCGAGCTCTTCGAGGCCGAGCTCTCGCGGGATCGGGCCCGGACCCGGATGCTTCCGATTTCCGAGTTCGGGTTGATCGAGATCACGCGGCAGCGTTCCCGCGGCAACCTCGAGCGCGTCCTCACGCACGCGTGTCCGGAATGCGCGGGGAGCGGACGGGTGAAGACGGACTCGACGGCGGCGCTCGATCTGCGGCGCGCCCTCCTGAAACCGCCCGCCCTCTACGGCGAAGGCGAAGTCGTCCGGGTGCGCGTTCGTCCCGGCCTGGCGGAGAGGCTGGCAGAAGATCCGTCTCTGATCACCGACGCCGAGGAGCGCCTCCGCATTCGCCTCGAGGTCATTCCGGACGAGTCGGTCGGTCCCACGGGCTTCGAAATCCTGCGCGGGTAAACCCATCAGGCTCAGAGGCTTGCCGCGTGAAATATTCACGTGGGCGGGTCGGTTTATTAGGTCAGCACGCGATACCTTCCTTCCCGGCCCCGACACAAATAAGTCGGGGCCGCCTTTTTTTGGCTCGGACTCCTCGCGGCCCGCTTCGCGGGCCAACGAACGAGAGCGGGAAAGTCGCGAAAACGTTCCTCTCCCACCGACACATCCCGTGGCTACCTCTCCGTTGCGGCTTTGAACATGGCCAGGGCGACTTCTCGTTCTCGAGCGTGGTCGACCATGGGGGCGGGGTAGTTTGCACCGATCCGGCAGCGGGCGGCGCGCTGCTCGTCGGGGGTCATCGTCCAGGGCTCGTGGATCTTCTCCTCCGGCACGTTCGCGAGCTCCGGGACGAAACGGCGGATGTAAGCGCCCCGGGGATCGAATCTCTTCGACTGGAGAATCGGGTTGAAGATGCGGAAGTAGGGCGCCGCGTCGGCGCCGCTGCCCGCGGCCCACTGCCAGCCGCCGTTGTTGTTGGCGAGGTCCGCGTCCGCGAGCTCGTGCGCGAACCATGCCTCGCCCTCGCTCCAGTGGGCGTGGAGGTCCTTCGTCAGAAACGACGCCGCCGTCATGCGGGCGCGGTTGTGCATCCAGTGCGTCGTGGAGAGCTGGCGCATGGCGGCGTCCACGAAGGGATAGCCGGTGACGCCCCGTTTCCAGGCATCGAGCGCGGCCGGGTCGGTCCTCCAGGCCAGGCGATCGAACTCGCGTCGGAAGCTCGCGCCGGTGACCCGCGGAAAGTGGAAGAGCACGTGATGGAAAAACTCGCGCCAGCAGAGCTCCTGGAGAAATCGGCGCGGCCCGCCCATGGCGCTCGCCGGAGCATTCTCCCGACTCGCTTCCAGGCTCGCGCGGATCGTCCGCGCGGAGATCGTTCCGAAGTGAAGATGGGGAGAGAGGCGCGACGTCCCCTCCCGATCCGGCCGGTCGCGATCTTCGGCGTACCGGAGATCCGGACCTGCGAAGAAACGCCGCAGGGCGCGGAGCGCCTCCGCCTCGCCGCCGCGGGACGACGACGGCTCGGGAGCGATCTCACGCCACGCGCGGACCCTCGCCACGGGGACGCCGGGCAGCTCGGGCGATGCGAGGTCGGTCGGAGGCGGAATCGGGTCCGCCTTCTCGGCGGCGATCCACTTCCTCGAGAAAGGGGTGAAGACCGTGTGCGGATCGCCCGCGTCGGTGGCGACGGCGTCGGGGGCCACGAGCAGCTCGTCGGAAAAGAGACGCAGCCGGCCTCCGGCCGCCGCGATCGCCGCCGCCGTCTCGCGGT
Source organism: uncultured Acidobacteriota bacterium (assembly GCA_963738945.1). Classification (GTDB taxonomy): domain Bacteria; phylum Acidobacteriota; class Thermoanaerobaculia; order UBA5066; family Gp7-AA6; genus DAHUXD01. The sequence goes on along the minus strand of CAVTYD010000003.1, from coordinate 648,162 downwards.
CGCGCTGCTCGGGATACGGACCGATCTCCGCGTTGGCGTAGACGCCGTCGGCCCCGGTCTCGGCGAGAAGACGCGGCAGGGCCTCGGCCGCCGGACCTCGCCGCAGGAGAAGCCGACCGCCGGCGCGGCGCAGATTCGCCTCGAGGTCCTCGAGGCTCTCGCGCAGGAAGCGAAACCTCGCCGGGCCGATCCCGGGATCGCTCGCGAATCGGTCGTCGAGGACGAAGACGGGCACGACCCGGTCCGCGTCCCGCGCGGCGCGCGAGAGCGCCGTGTTGTCTTCGACGCGCAGATCGCGGCGAAACCAGTGGACGAGCGTGCTCATCGCGCCGGGAAGATCTCGTCGATGGCCCGCCGCCGAAAGTCGAAGATCCCGTCGAGCTGGCGCCGCACGCAGACCGCGTGGATGACCCGGCCGAGCGGGCCGAACGGAAGGGCGTACTCGACATGGTCCTCCATGACGACGCCGCCCTGCTCCGGCCGGAATCGATGCGTGTGAGTCCATGCCGCGTAGGGCCCCGATTCCTGAGCGTCTTCGAAGTCGACGGGCGGATTCCACCGCGCGATGCGCGTCACCCATCGCCAGGTCAGAAGGCCCCACCGGATCCGATACTCGATCCGGCAGTTCTCACCGAGCGGGACCGGCGGCGAGCCGTAGAGGCGAAAGCGCAGCCACGCCGGCGTGATGCGGGCGAGGTTTCCCGGATCCGAGAAGAACGCGAACACCGCCTCCGGCGCCGCGGCGATTCGCTGGGAGCGCTCGAGCGTGTGCACTCCGGCAGCGTAGCCGGATCCGGCCGGACGGCCTCGGTTTGTCGAGCCCCTCAGGGCAGGGGCTGCAGACCGAAGAGGGGGACCGTGACGACCTTCTTCAGTCCGGGCGCCGCGCCGACGATGAACGGCACCGCGTTGACGACTGTCCCGATGGTCGAACGGTCACCGTGGAATCCGCCGGCCACCACGACGTGCACGGGCGGATCGCCTTCGACGTCGATGCGATCGGCGGGTGACGCGGCGCCGACGGCCATCGTGAGGTCGAGCGAGACCTTGACTTCGTCGCCGGCCTGGACGAGCGCGAGCTGGTGGAGGCCGAGGACGCGCCCCGGTGCGACGCCGTCGGTTTCCCTGGCGGCGATGACCGGCTCGATGGTCTCCGTGATCTCGTGGATCGGAAGACCGAGCCCGAGAGCGATGATGGCCGCGGATTCCGACAGGCCCACGTGGCCGAGCTTCTTTTCGGCCACGCCGGCCGCGAACTCTTCGGGCCTCAGGCCCGCCCCCACCTTCGCGCGGAGCGGCCCGCGCCGCTTGGCGGCGTCCACGACGCGCGTGACCCGGACGGAATCGACGCGAACGCAGGCCGACGCGACCGCGAGCACGAGTCGGTCCATGACGAGCCCGGGGTTCACGCCCGTTCCGAGCACCGCGACGCCCTTCTGCTTCGCCCGGCGGTCGATCTGCCGGGCCATCGGGAGGTGACGGAGCTCGGGATAGGCGAGCTCCTCGCAGGTGGAAACGACGTGAAATCCGGCGTCGATCGCCTCCTCGATCTGCGGCATCACCGTGTGGAGGCGGGAGCCCGTGCAGAGCAGGACGACGTCCGCCTTCCCGCGAGACGAAGCCGACTCGGCGTAGAGCGCGGCCGCGCTCGGCCGGACGTTCTTGTCCGGGAAGGCGCCGCCCAGAAGATCCGACAGCGGCCGCCCGGCCTTGTCGGGGGCCGGGTCCGCGGCGCCGAGCATTGCGAGCGAGTCTCTTCCGGCGAGGGCCTTGCCGACCTCGACGCCGATGGGGCCGAGGCCGATCAGGGCGACTCGTGCTCCGGGCGGGGAGTTCATCGTGCGGGGATTCTAAGGGATCCGGTCGGAATTCGACCCGGGTCGAATGCGGTTAAGTGGGAAATGACGACCACGACGCGCATCGCCTCGGTCCTCTTTGCGATCCTCGCCGCCGCCTGCGCGAGCGGTCCCAGGAAATCGGATCCCGGTCTCGGGACCCGCGTGCTCGAATGCATGGTCGAGAGCCACGAGCACGATTCCTCGGGCTCCGGATCCTCTTCTTACCGGAACAGCGGCACGGGCCTCTACTACATCGTCTTCGAGGCCCGGGAGGGACAGGCCACCTCCCGCTACCGCCTGGAAGTCACGCGCCAGCAGTTTCAGCGCTACCAGGACGGGGACCGCGTGAAGATCACGCTCAACAACGACATCCTCGTCAACATCCAGCCGGTCAGCGACTGAAGACCCCGGACGGCGGACTCGGAGGGCGCGCCGGCGATTAGAATGGCCCGGTGCCGACGGCGTGGTTGCCCAAGACCTTCGTCGTCCTGCGCGGCTACACGCGTCGGCAGTTCGCCGCCGACCTCCAGGCGGGCGTGGTCGTCGGGATCGTGGCGGTGCCGCTGGCGCTCGCCTTCGCCATCGCCTCGGGAGTCCCGCCGGAGCGCGGGCTCGTCACCGCGGCGGTCGCCGGGTTTCTGATCTCGTTTCTCGGCGGAAGCCGGGTCCAGATCGGCGGCCCCACCGGCGCCTTCGTCGTCATCCTGGCCGGCATCGTCGCTCGTTACGGGCTCGATGGGCTGACGATCTGCACCGTTCTGGCCGGGATCCTCCTCGTCATCATGGGCGTCGCGCGGTTCGGAGGAGCGATCAAGTTCATTCCGTATCCGGTCGTCACGGGATTCACGAGCGGGATCGCCCTCATCATCTTTTCGTCCCAGGTCAAGGAGCTGCTCGGCCTGCGGATGCCGGCCGTCCCCGCGCCCTTCCTCGCGAAGTGGGGCGCGCTCGCCGGCGCCCTTCCGACGGCTTCTCCGGCCGCGGTCGGCGTCTCGCTCGGGTCGCTTTTCGTGCTGCTCGTCTGGCCGCGCTTCTCGAGGAAGATTCCCGCGCCGATCGTCGCGATTCTCCTGTCATCCGCGGCCGCCGCCTGGCTGGGGCTGTCCGTCGAAACGATCGGATCCCGCTTCGGCGAGATTCGCGCAACCATTCCCGCGCCGTCGCTGCCTCCGATCTCACCCGAGCGGATCCGCGAGCTGTTTCCGTCGGCGGTGACCGTGGCGCTGCTCGCCGGGATCGAGTCCCTGCTGTCCGCCGTCGTCGCCGACGGGATGATCGGCGCGCGCCACAAGTCCAACGTCGAGCTGGTCGGCCAGGGAATCGCGAACATCGCGTCCGGCCTGTTCGGCGGCATCGCCGCGACCGGGGCGATCGCGCGAACGGCGACCAACGTCAAGAACGGCGGGCGGACTCCGGTCGCCGGGATGACGCACGCGGTCACGGTCCTGCTGGTGCTCGTCTTTCTCGGCCGCTGGGCCCGCTACATCCCGATGGCGACGCTCGGCGCGATCCTGGTGGTCGTCGCGTACCACATGAGCGAGTGGAGATCCTTTGCGCATCTCTTTCGGACCCCGAAGAGCGACGTCGCGGTCCTCCTGATCACGTTCTTCCTCACCGTGCTCGTCGACCTCACCGTGGCCGTGCAGGTCGGCGTGGTCCTCGCGGCATTTCTGTTCATCAAGCGGATGGCCGACGTCACGAATGTCTCCTCCGTCACGCGGGAGCTGACCGACGCGCTGGACGGAACGATGGACGGCGATGTCGACGGCGTCGCGCGGCGCCGCATCCCTCAAGGCGTGGAGGTCTACGAGGTCACGGGCCCGTTCTTCTTCGGCGCCGCGGACAAGATCAAGGACGTCCTGCACTTCGTGGCGAAGAAGCCGCAGATGTTCGTCCTCCGCATGCGCAACGTGCCGCTGCTCGATGCCTCGGGAATTCGCGTGCTCGACGACCTCTTCGAGTCGTTTCGCCACCAGGGCATCCGCTTCGTGATCGCCGGCGTCCAGGAGCAGCCCGCGGACGCTCTCGAGAAGGCGGGCCGCTTCGAGCGGTACGGCCGTCAGAACTTCGTGGCGAACCTCGACGAGGCTCTCGCTCAGGCTCCCGGCCGATAGGTCCGGCCGTCTTTTCCGACCTCGAGGTCCTTCGAGCGGCCCCTCGGGATCGACAGCGTCTTCCAGCGACTCCCGGCGAAGTGCTTCGCGAGGAAGACGACCTGCCCGATGTGGTACGCGTAGTGGGTGAGCTGGCGGTGCACCGCCTGCATCACCGTGTGCGGCTCGCCCCGGATCGGGACCTCGGCGAGGAGATCCTTCTCGGAGATCGAAGCCAGGGCGGCAAACAGAGCGTCCCAGCCGCCCTCCCACCGCACCCGCAGTCCCTCCCGCGTGTCCGCGGCGTCCTGCTCGAACTCGGTGTCGCGGCGGCGATCGGGCTTCTCCCCGTCGGTCGTCCGGAAGTCGGTCCAGCGCGAGCGGAGGTTTCCCGCCATGTGTTTGACGAGGAGGGCGATGCTGTTGGACTCGGAGTCGAGCGCCCGGAAGAAGTCACGATCCTCGACCTGCGCGAGCGCCGCGTCGGCCATCTTCTTGTACTTCCGGAATTGCAGCGTCGCATCCGCGATCCAGGCGTCTCCGGCCGTCGTCATGAGCGCCCTCCCTGCTCCAGGAACCTCCGGAAGTCGTCTTCCGGGACCGGGCGGCTGAAATGGAATCCCTGGCCGAGCTCGCACCCCGAGGCGCGCAGGGCATCGGCCTCCTCGATCCGTTCGATGCCCTCTCCGACCATCACGAGGCGCATGGCCTTGCCGAGGTCGACGATACCCCGCGCGAGCGGCGAGAGCCCGCGCGAGCCGGCCGAAGTGCGTCCGCGGATGAAGGACTGGTCGATCTTCAGGATGTCCACGGGCAGGTTCTGGAGGTAGGCGAGCGAGGAGTAGCCGGTTCCGAAGTCGTCGATCGCCAGGCGCAGTCCCAGCGTCCTCAGGGCGCGGAGGCGCGGAATGATCGTGCGTGTCTCGAGCATGATGAGGCTCTCCGTGATCTCGAGGACGAGGCGCGAAGGCTCGAGGCGCGCCGAGCGCAGGGCCTCGCGCACGCGGTCCACGAGATCCGGTTCCTGGAGCTGCCGCGCGGACAGGTTGACGCTGACGTGAAGCGGCGAACCGCGGCGGGGCCAGCGGCTCGCGCCGCGGCACGCCTCCTCGAGGACCCAGTAGCCGATCGGCACGATCAGGCCGCTCTCTTCCGCGAGCGGAATGAAGTCGAGTGGAGGAATCAGGCCGCGGTCCGGATGCTGCCACCGCAGCAGCGCCTCCGCGCCCACCGGTCGACCCGTCGGCAGATCGATGATGGGCTGGTAGTAGAGGACGAGCTCGCGCCGCTCCAGGGCCCGCCGGAGATCGGACTCGAGGGCGATGCGGCGCACGACGGCCATCCGCATTCCGGGCTCGAAGATCTCGCAGATGCCCTTGCCCTTCCCCTTGGCCAGATAGAGCGCCACGTCGGCATTTCCGAGCAGCTCGCCCTCGCCCTCCTCCGGCGTGCTGATCGCCAGGCCCATGCTGCAGGTCAGGAAGACCTCGCGTTGATCGAGGCGGACCGGCGGCCTCAGGGCCGCGGTGATCCGATGGGCGACCTCCCGCGCACTGGACGGGTCGTCGGTGCCCTCGAGCAGCAGCGCGAATTCGTCGCCGCCGAGGCGCGCGGCCGTGTCGCCCGCCCGAATGCACGTCTCGAGCCGCCGCCCGATCTCGGCCAGGACCTGATCGCCCGCGACGTGTCCGAGGCTGTCGTTGATCGCCTTGAAGTCGTCGAGGTCGAGCAGCAGCACCGCGCACGGTTTCCCGTCGCGCAGGCTTCGGGCGCGGGCGTGCTCGACGCGATTCGACAGGAGCGCGCGATTGGCGAGCTTCGTCAGCGGGTCGTGGAAGGCCTGATGGGTGAGCTGCTCCTCGAGGCGCTTGCGCTCCTGGATGTCGCGGATCGTGAGGACGAGGCCCTGGATCGTCGGATCCGCGAGGAGATTCGTCCCGATCACCTCGGCGAAGAAGCCCTGCCCGTCGCGCCGGCGGACGCGCCATTCCGCCGGGGCGGAGGAGCCCGCCCGGGCCGCGGTCTCGTTCGCGAGCGCAATGACCCGCGGCACGTCGTCCGGGTGAACGAGATCGACGAGCCGCTTGCCGTCGAGCTCTTCGGGCCGGTAGCCGAGCACGCGCTCGACCGACGGGCTCTGGTACCGGATCGTGGTGTCGAGGTCCACGACCGCGATCAGGTCCGAAGAGTTCTGGACGAGAGTGCGGAATCTCTCCTCGCTCTGCCGGGCGGCGCCCTCGGCGGACAGGCGCACGTTCTCGCGGACGGCCATGGCCTGCCGCAGGAGGACCGTCGCCGTCAGGGCGATGGCGCCGACGACGATTCCTCCGAGGGTCGGCGTGCGCCGGTCCAGGGCCGCCAGGAAGAGGGATCCGTATCCGACGACGACCGCGAGGTAAGGAACGACGCTCATCGAGCCCGGTCCGGTCTCCGAGGAGTCGTCGGCGGTTTCGCGCGGAGACACGGACCACTGCGCGACGGCGCTCGCGGCAAACAGCAGCCACGCGATCATCCCGATCAGGTCCACCGAGGTGCCGCTCTGGTATGGCTCGCCGGCGGCCGCGTAGACGCTGAAGAGCGTGTCGTTGAGCAGCATCGCCACGATCCCGATCGCCAGCGGCAGCAGCACGTACCGTGCGGCCACCATGCGGCGGCGGACGGCCACGACGCCGACTCCGAAGATGAGGACGAGATCGCCCATCGTGTAGCCGATCGTCAGCAGGAACGTCCCCGGCGCGGCCGTGCCGAGCCCGGCGATCGGCGCCAGCAGGACCGACCAGAGGAGCATCAGGCCGCCGAGGAAGACGGTCGCGACGTCGAGCCAGAACTGGAGGGATTCCGACCGCGTCCGCAGAAAGCGGGGGAACGACAGCAGGCCGAGCAGGGCCGGCGCATAGAAGCCGACGTAAGCGAACTGGCCGGCGGTGTAGACCGCCGCGCTGTTCGGCCACAGCCAGAGGGCGGCGAACCAGAGGACGTCGCCGAGCCAGAGGCACACGAAGGCCGTGGCGAGGAACCGCCAGGCCCGGCGCGTGGCGTGGTCGAGACCCGCGGCGCGCGCCGTTCGGACCGCCAGCAGGACGGCCACCAGGCCGACCGGGAGGAAGGCGGCGTCGTTGGAGAGCGAGCGCTCGCGGGCGGGCAGGGTCGACGTCAGCAGCCAGATCGCGTAGGAAAGCGCGTAGAGGGCGAGGCCCCCGAGCAGCAGGGCCCCGCGATCTCGCCGGGCCCGGGGCGGGGCGGCCGCCGGGACGAGGCTCTCGCTCATTGCCCTCATTGTCGCCGATCGGCCTGCCGTGTCGACCCGCCGCGCGGAAATCCGATAGGCTCATGGACATGCGTTTTCGTCGCCTGGCCGCGGCCCTCATGCTCGTTCTGTGTCCTGGGACACTGATGCCCTTCGCGGCGCTCGCGCAGGAGCCGCCGGCTCAGCCGCCACCGGCCTCCCCGGCGACCCGCCGACCGAAGATCGGCCTCGCCCTCGGAGGTGGAGGCGCGCGGGGAACGGCTCACATCGGGGTCATCCGCTACCTCGAGCAGCTCCACATCCCCATCGACTACATCGCGGGCACGAGCATGGGCTCGATCATCGGCGGTCTCTACTCCTGCGGCTACACGCCCGACCAGATGGAGAAGCTCATCGGCTCGATTCCCTGGGACACGCTCTTCCGGGACGCCCCCGAACGCAAGGACCAGTCCTTCCGGCAGAAGGAAGACGACTTCGAGCGCCTGATCCCGTTCGAGTTCGGCCTGAACCTCAAGAAAGGCGGCCTCCTGCTGCCGCCGGGCCTGATCGCGGGCAGCAAGCTCGGCTTCGTGCTCGAGAACGCGACACTGCCGTGCTCCTCGGTCACGAACTTCGAACAGCTGCGCATTCCGTTCCGGGCCATCGCGACCGACATCCAGACGGGGAAGCCCTACGTCATGTCGAGCGGGAACCTCGCCCGCGTCATCCGGGCGAGCATGGCCATCCCTGCGGGCTTTACGCCGGTCGAGATCGACGGGCACCTGCTGATCGACGGCGGCGAGTCGGAAAACCTGCCGGTGCAGACGGCGCTCGCGATGGGAGCCGACATCGTCATCGCCGTCAACGTGGGCTCGTCGGGCGCCGAGACGGCGGCCAAGCCCGAGAACGTGGGCGCGATGATCGGGCGCCTCATCGACCTGCCGCTCCAGCAGAACACCATGGCCTCCGCAAGGCTCGCGACCCTCGTCATCACGCCCGACCTCGACGGCTACAGCTCCGCGGACTTCATGAAGGGCCTGAAGATGATCCCGCTGGGGTACAAGGCCGCCGAAGCCCACAAGAGCGAGCTCGAGCGGTGGTCCGCGCCCGAGAGCGTTTACGGCCCGTGGAAACAGCACCACGACGCGACGTTGCCTCCGCTGCCGTACATCGACGAGGTCGTGGTCGATCCCGTGCCGGGAATCGACCAGAGGCGGCTCGAGTACCTGGTGCACACGAAGGCGGGCCGCTTGCTCGACACGGCGACGCTGGGGCACGATCTGAAGCGCCTCTATTCGCTCGGTTACTTCGAGATCGTCAGCTACGCGATCGTCGAGGACGGACCGCGCCGCATCCTGAAGATCACGGCGACGCCGAAGTCCTGGGGGCCGACGTATCTCAAGCTCGGCCTCAATCTCGGCACGGACTTTCAGCTCACCACGGGCTTCGGCGTGACCGCGCTCGTGGACGCGACGGAGCTGAACGGGCTCGGTGGCGAGTGGAAGACGGTCGCGACCGTCGGGAATCCGATCGACCTCAAGACCCGGTTCTTCCAGCCTCTCACCTATCGCAGCCATCTCTTCCTGTCGCCCTTCGCCGGCTGGAAGCAGGAGCTGGCCCAGGTGTACGACCTGAACCAGGTCGCCGTCGGCACGTACCAGGTTTCGCGCACCGTCGTGGGCATGGACGCCGGCTACGACTTCGGAACCTGGGGGGAGCTGCGCGTTGGTTACGCCCGCGCGTGGGGCCAGGGCCGCCGCGAGGTGGGCGACCCCACCTTCCCGAACCTCGACTGGGACGAAGGGGGACTGACCGCCCGGATGGAGGTCGACCAGCTCGACAACGTGAACCTGCCGCACTCGGGCTACTTTTCCGACATCGACTTCATCGCCAACCGCGAGAGCCTGGGAGGATCCACGTCCTACGATCGCCTGAGCGCGGGAGCCATCGGGGTCCAGACGATCGGGCGCTGGACCGGCCTCATCAAGGTCGAGGGCGGCTCGGGACTCGGCACCCAGATTCCCTTCTACGACGAGTTCCAGCTCGGGGGTCTCTTTCGCCTCTCCGGCCGGCCGATCGGGCAACTCTACGGAAACACGTACGCGCTGGCGACGGCGCTGCTCTACTACCGGCTTTCGGCCACCGGAGGCATCATCGTCAAGAATCTCTCCGTCGGCGTGTCGGCCGAGGGAGGCAACACCTGGGCCTTCCAGGCCCCGGTCACGTTCTCGAGCCTGAAGCCGGCAGGCAGCGTCTACATCGTCGCCGACACCCTCATCGGACCGTTCTTCATCGGATACGGGCACTCGGGAAGCAACAACAGCTCGGCGTATCTGTACCTGAATCGGACGTTCTAGATCGTCGCCTCCGCTGCGTTCGGAGTCTGCGCCACTGCGGCGCGGTGCGCCGCGCGGCGCACCGCCGGGCGGCTCGCCCGGATGCGGGCTCGACCGCCCGGCTGACTCCTCACTGCGCTGCGGCTCCCGCGGCGTGAGCCTCCACCCTAACCGTCGCCTCCGCTGCGTTCGGAGTCTGCGCGCCTCGACGGCGCGCACCGCCAGGCGGCTCGCGCAAAGGCGCTCGACCGCCCGGCTGACTCCTCACTGCGCTGCGGCTCCCGCGGCGTGAGCCTCCACCCTCGCTTCGCTCGGGTGACTTCTCACGCCGCGAGCTTCACCGACAGTGCCGCTCTTCGAGTCCTACGGGAGGAGAGGGTGGGGGGCGACGGGGAGGACTCAGAGCCGGTTCAGGCCGTCGAGGCCGGCGACCTTGTACGCCTCGGCCATCGTCGGATAGTTGAAGACGGCATCGCGGAAGTAGTCGATCGATCCGCCGAAGGCGAGCACCGCCTGGCCGATGTGGATGATCTCGGTCGCCCGCTCGCCGAAGATGTGGACGCCGAGAAGCTGCCGCGTGTTCCGGTCGAAGAGAATCTTCAGAAGGCCCGTGTCGACGCCGAGCATCTGGCCCTTGGCGAGCTCCTCGAATTTCGAGACCCCGATCTCGTAGGGAACCTTCTGCTGCGTGAGCTCCTGCTCCGTCTTGCCGACCATCGAGATCTCGGGAATCGTGTAGATCCCGTAGGGCATCGCGTTCAGGCGGCTCTCGCAGTACGCGCCGAACATGTGGCAGCTCGCCAGGCGTCCCTGTTCCATCGACGTCGAGGCCAGCGCCGGAAAGCCGATGACGTCGCCCGCCGCGTAGATGTGCGGCACGGCCGTCTGGAAAAACTCGTTGACTCCGATCCGGCCGCGCTCGTCGGCCGCGAGGCCGACGGCGTCCAGGTTCAGCAGATCGGCGTTGGTCCGGCGGCCGACGGTGTAGAGGAGCGTGTCGCCGTGGACTTCCTTGCCGCTGTCGAGCTTCGCGACCACGCGGTTCTTCTCGTCGTAGCCGACCGAGAGCACCTTTTCGCCGAGCCGGAAGGACCCGCCGCGCTGGCGCATGAAGAAGACGAGCGAGTCGATCATCTCGCGGTCCACGAAGTCGAGGATCGTCGGACGCGCTTCGATCACGGTGGCCTTGATGTTCAGCGCCGTGAACATCGAGGCGTATTCGAGGCCGATCACGCCGGCCCCGACGACGATGACGTCGCGCGGGAGCGCCTCGGCAAGAAGCAGCTGGTCCGAATCGATGATCCGCTTGCCGTCGAGCGGGACGGTGTCGCTGTGCGCCGGCCGCGTCCCGCAGGCGATGAGCACGTGGTCGGCGGCGACGGTCACCGTCCCGTCGATCGACGTGACCTCGAGGGTGTGGGGATCCAGGAACCGCGCGCTGCCCGAGAGGGTCGCGACGCGGTTGCGGTTGAGCTGCGCGCGGATGACCTCGATCTCGCGGCCGAGCACCTTCTGGACGCGGAAGGCGAGGTCGGCCACGGTGATGTCCTTCGAGACGGCATAGTCGCGGCCGTAGAAGGTCCGCTCCCGGAATCCCGAGAGGTAGAGAATCGCCTCGCGCAGAGTCTTCGACGGGATCGTCCCCGTGTGCAGGCAGACGCCGCCGACCATTTCCTTGCGGTCGATCACGGCGACGCGCTTGCCGAGCTTCGCCGCGGCGATCGCGCCCTTCTGCCCGGCCGGGCCCGTGCCGATGACGGCGAGGTCGTAGCGTCCGTTGTCCATCGCGTCAGCCTCTCACGGCGCGTGTGAAGATTTCGAGGAGGCGTCCATCCATACGGCCTCTCCGGTCTGTGCGAAGAATATTCCTGCCGTCGTACGGCTTTCCGTCAGCTCCTCCCAGTAGCGCCGATACAGGTCGATCTGCGGCCGGTAGAACGCGACGAGCTCATCACGGTTCCTGGCCGTGACGGCGTCCGACTTGTAGTCCACGAGCACCCAGCCGTCGTCCTCCGCGAAGACGAGGTCGATCGCACCCTGCAGCAGAGTGTCGGCGGGGGCCCCCGCGAGGCCGATGGCGGCGGGGTCGACCCGGAGCGCGAAGGGGACCTCCACGAGCCGGCGCTTCGCCTTCCGGGCGCGTTTCCACAGGGCCGAGCCTCGGACGGACTCGACGACGCGCAGCAGCTCCGGGAGATCCGAGCGCGGCCGCTCTTCGGCGGCGAGCGCGTTGGCGGCGATGGCGGCCAGATTGGCGTCGTCCTCGCGCATCGCAGCCTCCAGGACGGCGTGGAGCACGCGGCCCCAGGAGAGCCCGCGGCCCGTGGACTCCCAGTCCGGCTTCTCGCCGGCGGCGTGGGCGAGGCGGGTGACCGACTCGACGGCGTAACTCGGCTTTGCGCTCGCCGCGAGGCGCGAGGCGCGCTCGACGCGGAAATCCACGAGGCCGTCCGCGAAGTCCGGCGGCCCGGCCTGGGGGAGTGCGAGGGCCGGTCCCTCCTGGAGATCCTCGGTCAGCCGCGGGTCGAAGGGCGACCAGATGCCCTTCGGCGCGCCCTTGCCCTGCCTCCAGGTGCTGACGATCAGAGCATCGCGAGCGCGCGTCGCCGCGACGTAGAGCAGCCGGATCTTCTCCGCTTCGTCGAACGCCTTCTCCCGCTCGGCCATCTCCTCCCAGCCCGGTGGCTGCGCGAGCGCGATCGCGCGGAACTCGCGAGTCTCGCGGCAGACCTGCCAGTGGCTCTCTGCCGGGTCCGCGTCGCGGTCGATCCAGAAATCCGGCGTGTGCCGGGGGTCGGGCCGCGGATCGGCGAGAAAGACGATGGGCGCCTGCAGGCCCTTCGCGCCGTGGACGGTGAGCAGCCGTACGGCGTCGCGGCGGCCCGGATCGAGGCTCATCTCCTCGATGTAGCCGCCCTCGGTCATGCGCGTCAGCTCCGCGACCACGTCCGCGAAGTCGAGGCCGTCCGCGGAGAACCGGCGCGCCGCCGAGAGCGCCTTCAGCAGGTTCCCCGCGCGGCTGTCACCGAGCTCGCGCGCCGCAGCGTACGCGATCCAGCCGAGGCGCCCGGCGATGCGGGAGATCGCGGCGGCGGGCGGGAGCGACGCCACCCAGCCGTCCGCATCGCGGGCGAATGCGATCGCGCCCGCGATGCGACGGTCGGTTCCCCCGGGGGGATCCAAGCGATGGGCGAAGCGGCCACCGGCGCGCACGAAGCGATAGAGAGCCTCGTCGTCGACGCCGAAAAGGGGCCCGCGCAGCACGGCGAGCCAGGCGACGGGATCGTCGGGGTCGGCGAGCGCGGCGAGAAGCGGAAGCAGCGCCGCGAGCTCCTCCGAGTCCGCGAATGCTCCTCCGCCCGCGAGCTCGCTCGGGATGCCCTCGGCCTCGAGCTTGCGCGCGTAGTCGGACATGTACCGGCGGTTGCGGAAGAGAACGAGGAAGTCTCCCGGGCGGCGGGCGCCGCTGCCGACGGCCGAGGCGATCGCGCGCGCCACGCGCGCGGAGTCCTGGTCGACGACCCCCGCGACGCCTCCGGTCGCCGTGCGGACCTCGAGGCGGAAGACTGCGGGACCGCCCTCCTCGCGGTGAGCCTCGAGCGGCACGTAAGCGGCCTGCTGCGGCGTCGCCTCGCCGGGGAAGAAGCCGTCGCGGCCGAATACCCCGTTCACCCAGGCGCACAGGCGCCCCGTCGAGCGGAAGTTCGTCGAGAGCCGGAGCACCCGTCCGGACTTCGCGATGCGATCCCGCACGAGGCCGTAGGCCAGGATGTCGGCGCGCCGGAATCGGTAGATCGACTGCTTCGGGTCGCCGACGGCGAAGAACGACCCCGGCAGCGGGACGGCGGCGCGCCAGTCGCGCTCCTTCACGTCGCGCCCGGTCAGGTAGAAGAGGATCTCCGCCTGGATCGGGTCGGTGTCCTGGAACTCATCCACGAGCACCGGCAGGAAGCGCTTCTGGAAGTCGATCCGCACGTGCGGATGGTCTCGCAGCAGATCGCGCGCGAGCAGCAGGAGGTCCTGGAAGTTCAGCCGTCCGTGGCGCCGCCGCCACGCCGCGTAGTCGCGCACGGCGGGCACGACCACGGCGAGAACCGCCGGGTACCGGTGCTCGCGCCATGCCCGCAGCGACGGCTCGATGACGTCGCGACACAGGGCCTCGTACGCCGGGCCGAGCGGTCCGGCCTCCCGGGACTTCTTGCGCGCGCGGTCGAGCGCGTCCATCACCTCGACGAACGCCGCGGCCTGCCCGCTCGGCCGGAGCGCGTCGAGCCGCAGCGCGCGCCGCACGGCCTCCTGGTAGTCGGTCCAGCCGCCGACCGGCGGCTCCGAAGGAAGGGCTTCCTCCGCGCGCCGGAGGAACTGCGCGATCGCGGCCCCCGCCGCGGCGAAGTCGGGCGGCGGCATTTCCTCCGGCACCGACGGCAGGACGTCCTCGTTCTCGCACATCGCATCGAACGTGTGGCGCAGCTGCTCGAGCTGCATGCCGAGCGCCGAGAGCCGCGGAAGCAGCGGGCTCTCGCTCGAGAACAGCTTCTCGGCGTAGCGCGCCCAGGCCTCGCCCCGCGCGACCTCGTCCTCCGGCTGCTCCATCTCCTCGAAGCCCGGGTCGACTCCCGCCTCGACCGGCCGCTCCCGGAGCAGGCGCGCGCAGAACGCATGGATCGTGCCGACGAACGCGGTGTCGAGTCGCGCGAGCGCCTCCTCGATGCGGAGCCGCTCCTCGCCCGTCGCCTCGCGCGCGGCCCTCTCGAGCCCCGCCTGGAAGCGCTGCGAGAGCTCCGCCGCGGCCTTGATCGTGAACGTCACCGCGGAGAGGCGGTCGATCGTCGTTTCTCCCCGGCGAATCAGCGCGACCATGCGCTCGACGAGGCTCTCGGTCTTTCCCGTTCCCGCGGCGGCCTCGACGAGGAGCGTCGTGCCGAGGTCGCCGCGGATCGCGGCGCGCGCGGCGTCGTCGGCCTGCGGGCGCGGACGATCAGTCTTCGTCATGCATTTCCCGGAAGGCCCTCAGGGCGTCGAGCGGAGGGGACGCGAGCTTGGCCTTCGCGCGCTCCGAGGCGGGGCCCACGCCTCCGCAGACCGACTCGTAGTCGCAGAAGCCGCAGTCTCCGGGGGCGAGCGCGTGCGGGAACGCGCCGGCGGCGAGGAGATCCATCAGGCGATTGAGCGTGTCGCGCGTCTTCTCGAGATCGAGCGGCATCCGGAAGCGCTGTCCCTCGCCGCGCCGCCCGGGGAAGAAGTAGCCCGAATGCGCGACGCGCGCCGGGAGTCCCGCGCGCTCGAGCAGCGCCTCGAGAGCGAGGGCGTAGAGCGCATACTGGATCCGCCGCCCTCCGTCGAGGCCGCGTGCCTCGGAGAAGCGAAACGCGGCGCCCGTCTTGTAGTCCCAGACCTCGAAGGCGCCGTCCGGCCTCTCGTCCACCCGGTCGATCGAGCCCCGCAGCGCGAAGGAGCGGCCTCCTCCGGCGTCGATCGACACGGCCTCGCGGCTCGCGATCGGGCCGCGCAGATCGGCGCGGGGCAGGCCGAACGGCACCTCGAAAAAGCGGGGCGTGACGTCGCGGCAATGCTCCTCCTCGAGCTGGAGAAACACGCGGCAGGCGAAGAGGATCTCCGCGCGCCGCTCGGAGAACGCGATCTCGCTGCGCGGGGGGATCCGCTCGCGCCAGGCTCGAATCTGTTCCTCGGCGACCTCCTCGATGAGCGCGGCGTGGCGCGCGACGGCCGGCTTCTCGCCCTTCGCCGTGATCCGCTCGAAGAACAGGCGGAACGTGTCGTGGAGCAGCGAGCCCGCCATGAGCGGGTCGAGCCATCGCGTGCGATCGCGCTCCGCCGTTTCGGGCGATTCGACGCCGAGAACGTAGCGAACGAAGTAGCGGAACGGACAGGCCGCGAGCAGCTGGAGCCGGGAGGCGGACTGCGGGGCGCCGCCGGCGCGCGGATCGAGCTCCGGGGTCCCGGCGCGCACCCAGCCGTCGTAGACGGTGAACGCGTCCGACGCGCGCGCCTCCTCCGCGCGGCGTCCGTCCCGAAGGTGCGGGTACAGCGCGGCGACGGCTTCCGCCGCGGCGCCGCCGGACGCGCCCCGTACCCGGGTCAGCGCCGAAAGCCACCACTCGGTCTCGTCCAGCGCGGCATGCGGGCCGGGCGCGAATCCCGCCGCGGCCGGCAGCGCGTCGGCGAGCTGCGTGTAGTCGGCGCGGGGTGTCCCGCTCGCCGCCCGGTAGAGCTCGAGGAAGAACGGGGACGGGAACTGCTCGCTCTGCTGGTCGAGGCTGCGCAGCTTCCAGCTCGAGTAGCTCGCCGTCAGCTCGCCGGCGAATCGCGCCACGCACGCCTCGAGCGCGCGTCCGGCGTCGCGCGGGCGGTCGCGGAACAGAGAGAGCTCGGCGGGCGCGAGCGCCCGGTTGATCTTGCGGCGCTCTTCGTCCAGGAGGACCGGGTCCTCGAGGTCCGCGCCCGGGTGGCGCGCCTCGTCCAGTCCGACGAGGAACGCGTGACGCCGGCCGGAATACCCGCCGCTCCCGACGTCGGTGACGTGAATCCGGCCGGGCCGCGCGCGGTCCGACTCGACCGAGAGGCCGCGCACCGCGTCGGCCAGTCGCGCCGCCGCCTCGGCCGGCGAGAGGGCGGCGGGAGAAAGCAGCTCGAGCTCCTCGAGGAGCGTCTGGAGTCCCGCGAGCGCGGCGCCGTCGAGCGGGTCGGCGATGCGCGCGAACTCGGTCACGAACGTGCGCGTCGCCGATGCGAGCGCGCGGAGATCGCACGACGTTCCGGCCGCGCATTCGGCGAGCTCGAGCGCACGGCCCACGAAGTCGCGAGTCCGCCGCGCCACGGCCAGCCGGCGCTCCCGGCGCCTCGCGTGCTCGCGCCGCTCCTCCTCGCCCGCGTCGTCGTCCTCCCGGCCCCCCTCGTCCGGCTTCGAGAGCTCCGCGACGAGCCGATCGAGCGCCGCGCGGTGCCGCGCCGCGCCCCAGCCGATGCGCGCCTCGCGCAGGACGCGGCCGGCCGCGCGCGCGCCGGGGGCGTCCGGACCGCCTCCCGGCAGCCGCGCGAGCGTCAGCGCCGCGGAGGAGAGAGCACGGCGGAGCGAGTCCGCGCCGAAGCCGTCGGCGATCCAGCCCAGGAACGCCAGGGCGGATTGGCCGGGACGGGTGAACGCCACACCGATACCCGCCGAGAACGTGCATGGCACGGCGTGCTCGCGCGCGAGCTCGTAGGCGAGCGCCGCGTAGAGGCGAGAGTCCGTCGCGACGATCTCGACGTCGTCGAAGGGGATCCGTTCCGCGAGCACGCGGCGAAACACCTCGCGAATCTCGTTCTCCTCGCCGGTCGCGCGGAACAGCGCGGCGCGCGCGGCTTTCGCGGACCACGCGTCCGCCGGCTCCGTCTCGAGCGTCTCGAGGCGGCCGTCGGAGAGCCGCTCGAGAAGCGCGCGGTCGACCGTCGACAGATCCAGGTCGCGGGGCGCGAGGTAGAGGATCTCTCCCGGCAGCCGCCGGCCCGCCCGCGCGGCCTCGAGCGCCCGGCGAACGACGTCCGCGCGATCCACCCAGCGGGAGGCGGAGAGCGCCGCTTCGTATCGAGCGAGGATGCCGCGCAGCTCTTCGCGCTTGCGCCGGTCGGCGAAGGCATCGGCCGGGAGGTCGGCGGCGGGGATTCCGGCTCCCCGGAGCTCCTCGAAGGTGCGTTGCAGGGCGCGATGGAACCCGGGCCGGTCGCGCAGCGCCGCGAAGTAGCCGTCCGCCTTCAGGAATTCGCCGCAGGCCTGCTCGACGAGCGCCAGCGCCTGCGCGCGGGAGAGCAGGCGGAGCCCGTCGCGAACGAGGTCGGCGTCGACGAGACGGAGGGCGAGCGTCCGGATCGTCTCGACGCGCAGGTTCATCCAGCGATGCCCTTCGCGCGCGAGGCGTTCGACGAGCGTGTGGCCGACGAAGAGTGTCGGGGCGACGAGGACCTTTTCGGCGAGGGCGGCGCTCGCGCATGCGCGAGCGAGCGCCGCGATCAACGGCGAGGCCTCGCTCGAAGGCGTCGGCGACGCTTCCGGCGAAGGCGCCTCGGGTTCGTCGAAGGGAAGGAAGGGCTGTTTCGACATCGACCAGCCGCATTCTTACGCAGTCGCCGGACAAATCATGACCGGGTCCGCGGGTGTAGACTCCAGGCTGGAAACGGGGGAGCCCACTTGGCGCGCACCAGCGCCAAAGGCTGAGAGTCCGGCGCGAGAGTCGCGCGGAGACCCCGCGAACCTGATGCGGGTAATGCCGCCGTAGGGAGGTCGGGATGAGCCACCGAAGCGAGACGCTTCCGTCCAACGCCGTTGCCCGCCGGGAGCCGCTGCCGGGATCGAAGAAGGTCTACGCGGAGGGACCGGCCGGCCTTCGGGTGCCGTTCCGCGAGATCGCGCTCACGCCCTCGCGCGGGGCGCGCGGCGAGGCGGAGATTCATCCTCCTCTGCGGGTCTACGACACGTCGGGCCCCTACACCGATCCGCGCGCCGAGATCGATCTGGAGCGGGGCCTGCCGGAGCTGCGGCGTCCATGGATCCTGGCGAGGGGCGAGTACGACCGGTCCTCGCCTCGCCGCACGAGCGCGCCGGGGCTCGCCCTGACGCGGCCGCGCGAGGTCCTGCGGGGCCGGGGCGTCGTCACGCAGATGTCGTGGGCGCGCCGGGGCGTCGCGACGCCCGAGATGGAGTTCATCGCGATCCGGGAGAACCTGCCGGTCGAGCTCGTGCTCGGCGAGGTCGCCCGCGGCCGCGCGATCATCCCCGCCAACATCAACCATCCCGAATCCGAGCCGATGATCATCGGACGCCGTTTCCTCGTGAAGATCAACGCGAACATCGGCAACTCCGCCGTCGGGTCCTCGATCGAAGAGGAGGTCGAGAAGATGACGTGGGCAATCCGCTGGGGCGCCGACACGGTCATGGACCTCTCGACGGGGCGGAACATCCACGAGACGCGGGAGTGGATCCTCCGGAACTCGCCGGTCCCCATCGGAACGGTGCCGATCTATCAGGCGCTCGAAAGGGTCGGCGGCAAGGCCGAGGACCTGACCTGGGACGTCTTCCGCGACACGCTGATCGAACAGGCCGAGCAGGGCGTCGACTACTTCACGATCCACGCCGGCGTGCGTCTGGCGTACGTTCCGCTGACGGCTCGCCGTGTGACCGGAATCGTGTCGCGGGGAGGCGCGATCATGGCCCGGTGGTGCCTCGCGCACCACGTCGAGAGCTTCCTCTACACGCGGTTCGAGGAGATCTGCGAGATCCTGAGGGCTTACGACGTCTCGTTCTCCCTGGGCGACGGGCTGCGGCCCGGCTCGACCGCCGACGCCAACGACGAGGCCCAGTTCGCCGAGCTCGAGACGCTGGGCGAGCTGACGACGAAGGCGTGGGCGCAGGACTGCCAGGTCATGATCGAGGGGCCCGGCCACGTGCCGATGCACCTGATCCGGGAGAACATGGAAAAGCAGCTCGCGCTCTGCCACGAGGCGCCCTTCTACACGCTCGGCCCGCTGACGACCGACATCGCTCCCGGCTACGATCACATCACCTCCGCGATCGGGGCCGCGATGATCGGCTGGTACGGGACCGCGATGCTCTGCTACGTGACGCCCAAGGAGCACCTCGGCCTGCCGGATCGCCAGGACGTCCGGGACGGCGTCATCGCGTACAAGATCGCGGCGCACGCCGCGGACCTCGCCAAGGGTCATCCCGGAGCGAGGGATTGGGACGACGCGCTATCGAAGGCGCGCTTCGAGTTTCGCTGGGAGGATCAGTTCCACCTCTCGCTCGACCCCGAGACGGCGCGCGAGTATCACGACGCGACGCTGCCGGCCGAGGGCGCGAAGCTCGCGCACTTCTGCTCGATGTGCGGCCCTCACTTCTGCTCCATGAAGATCACGCAGGACGTGCGGGACTACGCCGCCGCCCTCGGCGTCGCGGAGGAGAAGGCCCTGGAGAAGGGCCTCGCGGAGAAATCCGCGGAGTTTCTTCGAGACGGGGCCGAGGTGTATCGGAAGGCGTGATCCCGAGCCCGCTTCCGCGACTCGTCTAGAACTTCGCGACGAGGCCCACCGCCGTCGCCGTATCCGTGTTGTCGTAGCGCGTCAGGGGAATGGTCGACGCGTCCTTGATGGGCGGCTCGTTGCGGTAGAGCAGCGTCCACGACGCCTGCAGGGCGAAGATCTTCGATATGGAGACCGCGATGGCGGCCTTGTCCGTGATGAACCAGTTCTGGGAGTCGGAGAGGTCGAGCAGGTAGGAGAAGTCGTTCGAGAACGACGCGGTCTTCGTGATCTGCCACTTGTAACCGAGGCCGGCCCGCACGTTCGCGTAGTTGCGGTACGGGGCGATAAGGCCGAGCACGATGTCCTGCTCGGTCGTGTAGCCGAAGCCGCCTTCCACACGCAGGAACTGCGTGTCCGACTTCAGGAGCTTGAACCCGGCGCCACCGTCGAAGTTGTAAATGTTGTTGATGCCCGAGAATTCGTTGCGCAGCCAGCCGGCGCGCGCGAAGACGTCGAGGCGGTCCGTCAGGTCCCGCGAGGCCTGCATCGAAGCCGTGAAGTTCTCGGCCGTGGTGACTCCGTCGGTCGCGGCGTGGAGGGCGGAGCCCTTCAGGGTGAAGAGCCACGGTTTGGGGTTGTAGTTGAGCTCGAAGCTTCCGCCGACCGAGGTCGTGTCGGTGTTGCCCGAGGTGGAGAGAAACGCCAGCTCGGCCTTACCGAACCAGACCGGCGGAGGCGGCTCGGGGACGGGGCAGGGGCATTCCTGCGCGCGCGCCGCGCCCGCGGCAGACGCACCGAGGAGCAAAACCAAACCCAGCACTCTCTTCACGGACGCCCCCTTTCGACTCGCCCGGATCCTAGCACCGGGCCTCCCATGCGGCGGTTTCTAGCCGAGAGCCTCTCGAACCGCCGCGAGCTCCTTGCGGCGGCTCTTGCCGACCTTCGGATAGCGAAGGTCCAGGCCCTCGAGCGTGCGGACGAGCGTGGCTCCCACGACGAGGCGCGTGAACCACTTGTGGTCGGCCGGCACGACGTGCCAGGGCGCCCAGGGCGTGCTCGTGGCGCGGATCGCGTCCTCGTACGCCGTCATGTAGTCGTTCCAGAACCCGCGCTCCTTCGCGTCCGCCAGCGAGAACTTCCAGTTCTTCTCGGGGTCGTCGAGCCTCGCGAGAAATCGCCGCTTCTGCTCCTTCTTCGAGACGCAGAGGAAGAACTTGAGGACCACGATGCCGTTGCGCGCCAGGTAGCGCTCGAAAGCGTTGATGTCCTCGTAGCGCTCCTCCCAGATCCGCCTCGTGACGAGCCGGGCGGGAAGCTTCTGCGTCGCGAGGATCTCCGGATGCACGCGCACGACCAGGACCTCTTCGTAGTACGACCGGTTGAAGATCCCGATGCGCCCGCGCTCCGGAAGGCAGCGCATGGAGCGCCACAGAAAATCGTGGTCGATCTCCTCCGACGACGGTGCCTTGAAGGAGAAGACCTGGACGCCCTGCGGATTGATGCCGGAGAGGACGTGCTTGATCGTTCCGTCCTTTCCGGCGGCGTCCATGGCCTGGAGGACGATCAGGACGCCCCAGCGGTCCTGGGCGTAGAGCTTCGCCTGCAGCTCCGCGAGCACGTCGATGCCCCGGCGCAGCATGTGCCTGGCGTCCTGGCTCTCGTCGGCCATGCCCGCCGTGTCGGCCGGGTCGACGCGATCGAGGCGAAAGGTCTTGCCCGGGTGCACGCGGTATCGGGCGAGGATGCGGTCGATCTCCCGCTCGGAACGCTTCGGCGTCTTCATCCGCGAGATCTTAACGGAGGCCGCGCGGAGGAAAACCCGCACGGCAGAACTTCGAATAGTGTAGACAGGTCCGTCCCCGGGGCGAGAAGGAAGGAGGCTCCCATGACGAAGGTGACCCGCCACGAGCCCGGTGCTTTTTCGTGGGTCGAGCTGGCGACGACCGACCCGAAGGGGGCCAAGGCCTTCTATACGGCGCTCTTCGGCTGGAGCTACACCGACGGTCCGATGGGCCCGGGTCCCGAGGACATCTACACGCGCCTCCAGCTCGGCGGCGACGACGTCGGGGCGCTCTACCCGATGATGCGCGAGCAGCAGACGCAGGGCGTGCCGCCCTTCTGGCTCTGCTACGTGACCGTCACGAACGCCGACGAGGCGGCGAAGAAGGCGAAGGCGCTCGGCGGGAAGGTCTGCGCCGAGCCCTTCGACGTCATGGACTATGGCCGGATGGCGATCCTGCAGGACCCGACGGGGGCGACGCTGGCGGTCTGGCAGCCGGGCACGCATCCGGGAGTCGGCCGGTTCGGCGAGGCGGGCGCTCCGTGCTGGCTCGAGCTCGCGACGCGTGACGTCGATTCGGCCCGGAAGTTCTATGGGAGCGTCTTCGGGTGGACCTGGCTCGAGCCGAAGGGCGACGGAATGCCGTACACCGAGATCCAGCGCAACGGCCAGTCGATGGGCGGCGTCTATCCGATCGGCCCGGAGATGGGCCCGATGCCTCCGAACTGGACCGCCTACTTCCAGGTCGCCGACTGCGCCGCCGCCGCCACGAAGGCGAAGTCGCTCGGCGGGAAGCTCTTCGTCGAGCCGAAGGACCTTCCGGGAGTCGGACGCTTCGCGGTCGTCCAGGACCCCCAGGGTGCGGTCTTCTCGATCTTCCAGCCGGAGTGACGCGGCTTCGCCGGGTCAGATCTTGATGAAGATCCGGCGGCGGTAGAGCGCGCCGAAGAGAAGCGTCCAGGCGGCGAGATACGCGAGCGCGAAGAGCAGCGACCCCAGGCGCGGATCGCCGAACCGGTCGAAGACGCCGCGGTAGATCGCGCTCCACAGCGATTGCGGTTTCCCGTCCGGGCCGGTCACGTGCACGGCGAGGAGCACGATGGCGCCGAGGACCGAGAGCGTGAAGGCCGCGATCGCATTGCGCCCGAGCCAGACCAGGGGAGCCGTCCAGCGCTTCCAGCCGAGGACGTCCACGATCCCGGCGCAGGCCGCGAGGCTCACGGCGGCCAGTCCCGACATCAGGAGCGCGTAGGGCGGAGTCCAGAGGCTCTTGTTGATCGGGATCGCGCGCCCCCACAGCAAGCCCGCCCCGCACGCCGCGAGGCCGAGCGCGGCGATTCCGACGAGCGAGCGCCCCGATCCGCCGCGCGTCCGGAGCCATTGCCCGGCGATCGAGCCCAGAAGCGTCGTCGCGATCGCGGGGAGCGTCGAGAGGAGGCCCTCCGGGTCCCACCCCGGCTTCCAGAGGTGGCCGCCGAGGACGAGGCGGTCGAGGCGAGCGGCGACGTTGGCCTCGGGGTCGAGCGGGCCGTTGCCGAGGAGGAGCGCATAGCCGGCGAGGAGAACGGCCGCGCCCATCGCGGCCGCCCGGGCTCCGCCGGCCAGCCAGACCGCGCCCGCGACGAGGACACAGAGGCCGATGCGCTGCAGGATCCCGGGATAACGGAATTGGTCGCGGTGGAGGGCGAGAAACCCCGCGAAGTTCAGCGCGAGACCGAGTCCGACGAGCGCCGCGGCGCGCCACGCGAGATGCCGGAAGATCGAGCGTGGCGACGACCCCTCGGCGCGCCGATGGCCGAGCGAAAGCGCCATCGAGACTCCCACGATGAAGAGGAAAAACGGAAAGATCGTGTCGGTGTACGTCCATCCGTCCCACTCGGCGTGGAGCAGCGGCGGGTACACCGACGACCACGTCCCCGGGTCGTTGACGACGATCATGCCGGCGATCGTGGCGCCGCGCAGGACGTCCACGGAGTCGAGCCGAGAGCCGGGGGCGTTCGGAATGGAGGAACTCTAGCAGGCTGCTGAAAAAGGGTGTGAGGCGGCGTAACCCGAAGGGTGGCCGGCACTTTGCCGGCGGCCGTCGAAGCACGGGAGAGTCCGTTCACGCTCGGCCGATCGTCGGGTGCCGAATGCAAAGTGCGGACACGACGTCCGCATCCACTTTTCAGCAGCCTGCTACCGCCGGCCCGGGTCTCGCGGAACGGGAGAACGGGCTACCCGCGCGGGCGTGGCGTGACCATGCGCGGCGGCGTGGGGGCCGCCTGCCGCCGCGGTCCGGTCGGCACCGGCGTGGGCTGGACGCCGACGCTCAGGGCGAGGCCGTCCGGCTCCCGTCCGGCGGTCCACGCGTCCTCCACGCGCATCTTCTCGAGGTCGATGACGGAGACCACGTCCGCGTAAGCGGCGGAGACGAAGGCCCTCCGGCCGTCGGGCGAGATCAGCAATCCCACGGGCGCGGGACTCTTGCCGAAGCGGTTATGGAAGACGCGCGACTCCGTGTTCGAGACGGCATCGCGTCCGATCGCCACCCGGCCCTTCTCGGCGCGCGTCGCGGTGTCGTAGACACGGACGTCGCCGGATCCGGTGAAGGTGACGACGGCGCGCCGGCCATCGGGAGTGATCTTGACCCGGATCGGAAACTCCGAGGCCGGAATCGTGAAGACGGGCTCGAGGGTCTTGACGTCGATGACGCTGATCGTGTTCGCGGCGCGGTTGGCGACCCAGACTTCGCGTCCGTCGGGCGTGACGTCGAGCCCCTCGGCGCCCTTTCCCGTCGGAATGTCCTTGATCACCTTGCCCGTCTGGAGGTCGATGACCGTCACGGCCCCGGCCGACAGCGACGTCACGAAAGCGCGCTTGCCGTCCGGAGACGCGGCCACGAGGTGGGAGATGTCGTGTCCGGTCGGGTACCGCGCGACGACCTTCCCCTCACGGGGATTGACGACGGCGAGCTCGCGGACGCCCTCGGCGGTCACGAGCAGCCGGCCGTCGCGCAGGGCCTTCAGGCCGTGCGGACGCGAGCCTTCGCCGATGTCGATCTTCGAGAGGACCTTGCCCGAGCCGACGTCCACGAGCGAGACGGTCCGTCCGGGCGCGCTCTTGCTTCCGTAGCTCGAGACCGCGGCCAGGCGCCCATCCGCGAACGTCTCGACCTCGTGAGGCCCGGGATCGACCCGAACGGTGAAGCGCGGCCGTCCGCTCGTCGCGTCGAGGATCGAAACGGAGTCGTCGGACTTGTTCACGACGAACAGGCTGTCGCCGGAGGGCCGGGGTCCGGGTGTCGGAACGGCGCGGGGCGGCGGGGTCGGAGTCGCGGCGCGCGCCGCCGGCCTCGTCGCAGCGGCCGCGGGCTCGGAGGAGGAAGGCGCCTCGGCCGGAGCCGGAGCCTCTCCCGGCCCGGGAACGTACCCCGAGGCGGGCGGCACGTATCCGGACGACGGCGGATTGACGGCGGCGCCCGGGTTCGCCGAGGAGGGCGGGGGCGGGGCCACGTTCGGGGATCCGGAGGCCGCCTGTAAGGCGAGAAGCGCCGCGAGAGCCGCGTTGAGCATCGATCGTTCTCCTCAGCGGGCCTTCAGCGCGACGAGCTCGGCGGGCCGGACCGAGAGTGCGCCGGGCGGCGCCGAGTCGCGAACCGCGTAGTCGTCTTCGATGCGCACGCCGAACTTTCCAGGCAGATAGATTCCGGGCTCGACCGTCACCGTGTTGCCGGCCGATAGCGCCGCGCCGTTGCCTCGGACCAGATACGGCGACTCGTGCCCGTCCATTCCGAGGCCGTGCCCGAGCCGGTGTGTGAATCCGTCGCCCCAGCCCGCCTCCTCGATCACCCGGCGGGCGGCGTGATCCACGGCCTCGCCGCTCGCGCCCGAGCGCAGCGCCTCGATGCCGGCCCGCTGCGCGCGATCGACCGCGTCGTAGACGCGGCGCAGCTCGTCGGAAGGCGGACCGAACGACACGGTCCGCGTGACGTCGGAGTTGTAGCCGTGAACCTTGCAGCCGGCGTCGATGAGAACGACGTCGCCCCGGGCGAGACGGCGTTCGCCGGGCGCGCCGTGAGGAAAGGCCGCCGACGGGCCGAACTGCACGAGGCCGCCGCCGCGCACCCCGAGGGTCTGGAACTCGCTTTCCAGAACGGCCGAGATTTCCCCTTCGGTCTTGCCGGCCGCGAGGCCGCGGTGCGTCGCCTCGATGGCGAGGTTCGTACGCCGCGCCGCCTCCCGGATGAAGGACTGCTCCTCCGCGCTCTTGACCCGCCGCAGCGCGTCGAACGTTTCGCCGGCGTCGCGGGGCTCGATCGGCGCGGCGGCCGTCAGGCGCGTGACCGTGTCGTAGGCCGTCGTCCCCTCGATGCCGAGGGCGCCGCGCGGAACGATGCGGACGACCGCCGCGATCGGGTCTTCGTCCTCTTTCCACGGCACGATGTCGTCGACGACGGCGTCGCGCCGATGATTGTCGGCCTCGAAGGAAGGCGTCACGAGAATGGCGGGGCCGTCCACGACCAGGACCAGGGCCGTCAGTCGTTCGCTGCGGCCGATCGCGAGGTTGGCGGCCCAGGCCAGGTTCGTGGAGGGCGTGACGAAGAGCGCGGCCAGGCCGGCGGCTTTCGCCCCGGCGCGCAAGCGCGCCTGGCGGTCGCGAAACGCGTCGGCGGGCAGCGGAGGCGGCAGGGGAAGAGGTGGCGTCGCGGAGGCGCGAGAGACCGCCGGCGCGAGGGCGGCCGCCGCGGCGGCACCCGAGGCCGTCATCCAGAGTCGTCGCGTCAGGGGCATACGTCGCGAGAGTCTAGTTCAGGACGGGACGGGCCCCGATTCCCGGCGCGGCGGCGTCAATCAAGGGCGGCGGCGCTCGCGCTGCCGGCGTTCGGTGCGTTCCCTGCTCGCCGGCTCGAAGCGGGCGTGGGCCCGCCGATCGTCGGCGCGGCGCTCGGCATTGTTGCGGCGCTCGGAGTCGCTCGGGCTCGGAGGCTTGGAGTCCTGATTCATCCGGTGAGTTTTCCTTTTCTTCATGAGATTTTCCAAAAGGGGGATAACCCCCGCGTCGCATCGGCGCATTCCCGGCCGGCGCACGCCGTGATCGCGGGCCGACACGCGCTCAATAGACGCCGCCGCTCAGGTGGACGATCGCCGTCCAGAGTCCCCGCGCAAACCGGAAGGTCACGAGCGGGATGAGGATGGCGGCGGCGCCCCAGACCGCGAGCGTGATCGGAAGCGGCCAGTCGGGAGAGAACGCGGACGCGATCATCAGTCCGAACGCCACCACGAAGGTGTGGATGTCGAGTGAGCCGACCCACTGTCCGTGCTCGCGCGCGAAGCCGACGCCGCAGCACGGACAGCTCGGGAACATCCGGAAGTACGTCTGAAACAGCTTGCCCTTGCCGCAGACCGGGCACCGCAGGCGGAGGCCGCGGCCGACGGCGATGCGCCAGTAACCCCTGGGCCAGCCGGTCCTGTGGCTCGCCGTGGCGCCGCGCCACGGGAGAACGGGAGGAGGCTCGGGATTCGGCGCGGCCATGGCGGATCGATCTTACTCCGGCACCGCGGAAAGCGGGACCGCCTGCCCCTGGCGGGCGATCGAGAACCCCTTCGTCGCGATCGCGCGGACCGCGTCGGCATCCCACAGCAGGCGGTTGGTGTGGTTCAGGTGCACGAAGATCACGCGGCCTCGCGCCGTCGGGGCGGACTCCACGAGCGCGATCGTCTCGGGAACGAGGGGATGCGGGATGTCGGAGATCGAGCGCCCCGGAATCTCGTCGGCGGAGAAGAACGTGCCGTCCACGAAGGCCGTCAGGCTGGGATCCGCCAGAAAGTCGATGAGTCGGTGATCCCACTTCTCCCACTTGTCGATGTCCGGCAGCCAGAGGATCTTCCGAGCGGGTCCCCGGACGAGGTACGCGACGGTATCGGAGTCTTCGTCGCGATGCGGCACATGAATGGCGGTCGCGAAGAGACCTGGCGCCAGCGCGAGCTCCTCCCCCGGCGCGATCTCGCGAATCTCGATGTTGCCCTCCTCCGCCAGACGGCTCCAGGGACGATTGGAACGCAGGAATTGCGCCATGCGGCGGGTGGCATACACCGGCACCTTTCTTGCGTTCAGAACCTCACGGCCGAGCTGCGCGAGGCCGAGATAGTGGCCGATGTGCGCGTGCGTGAGGAGGATGCCATCGGGAAGCCCGCCGAGCTGGTCCATCTGGTCCGCGAAATCGGGCGTCGCGTCGATGAGGAAGCGCTTTCCCGAGGCCGGATCGACGAGCCCGAGCGAGGCGACCCGCTGGCGAAGCCTCGGGTCCCGCCGCGCCGAGACGCAGAGCTCCTGCCGGCATCCGGCGTGCGGAACCCCGCCGTCCTGGGCGATGCCGAGGACGATCGCTTCCGGACCGGGCGGACCCGCCGCCGGGAGCCGCAGGAAAAGCGCGAGTAGAGCCCACACGCACCTTCGACTGTAGTCGGAAGAACGTTAGACTGTCGACACCCGAGGAGGTTCGAATGTCCAAGAGCATTTCCCGCGCGACCGCCGACGCACTGGGTCCCCTCGTCGTCCCGCTCGTCACGAAGGTGGCCCTCCCGATCGCCATCGAGAGCCTGCGGCGCGGCGGCAAGTTCGACACCGACCGCTTCTATGCCGAGGCGAAGGAGAGCCTCGCGAAGGGCTTCAAGAAGAGCCGTCCCGAGCTCGAGGACCTGAAGGAGGAGCTCTCCGACCGCGGATCGGATCTCTATGCCGACCTGCGCAAGCACGGCGCAGACCTGCTCGAGAGCCTGACCGAAAAGGGATCCTCGTTTGCGGACGACTGGATGGGGCGCGCGCGCCCGCGCCGCCGCCGCGGCTTCCGGCTCGTGCACGCGCTCGGGATCCTCGCGGTCGTGGGAATCGGCGTCGCCCTGGTGGGGCGGCGCTAAGGCCCAGCACGGGCGGCCGCAAGCCCCTACCTGCCGGTAGGGGCGCGGATTGTCCCCGCCCGGCTCAGCCGACGGCGAGCTTCTTGTACTTGATCCGGTGCGGCGTGTCCGCCTCGAGGCCGAGGCGCCGCTTCCGGTCGGCCTCGTATTCCTGGTAGTTGCCCTCGAACCAGACCGTCTGGCTCTCGCCCTCGAACGCGAGGATGTGCGTGGCGATCCGGTCGAGGAACCAGCGGTCGTGGCTGATGACCACGGCGCACCCGCCGAAGTCGAGGAGGGCCTGCTCGAGGGCCCGCAGCGTGTCGACGTCGAGGTCGTTGGTGGGCTCGTCGAGAAGCAGGACGTTGCCGCACTTCTTCAGCGTGCGCGCCAGGTGCAGGCGGTTCATCTCGCCGCCCGAGAGGTCGCCGATGCGCTTCTGCTGGTCGGGTCCCTTGAAGTTGAACATCGCGACGTAGGCGCGGGACGGGATCTCCCGCTTGCCGAGGATGATCTTGTCGAGGCCGCCGGAGATCTCGTCGTGCACCGTCTTCGACGGATCCGGCTTGTCGCGGTCCTGGTCCACGTAGGACGGCACGACCGTGTCGCCCACGAAAAGCTTGCCGGCGTCGGGCTTCTCCTTGCCGACGATCATCTTGAAGAGCGTCGTCTTGCCGGCCCCGTTCGCGCCGATGATGCCGACGATGCCGCCCCGCGGCAGGTCGAACGACAGGTCCTCCATCAGGAGGCGGTCACCGTACGCCTTGCGCACGCCCTCGGCGCGGACGACGACGTCGCCGAGCCGCGGTCCGGCGGGAATGAAGAGCTCCGCCGTCTCGCCGCGGCTCTCGGGGCCCGAGTCTTCGAGAAGCGCCTCGTAGCGGTCGATGCGCGCGCGGCTCTTCGCGTGGCGGGCGCGCGGCGACATCTTGATCCACTCGAGCTCGCGCTGGAGCGTGCGGCGCTTGGCGGTCTCGGCCTTCTCCTCGAGCTCGAGGCGCTGTTCCTTCTGCTCGAGCCAGCTCGAGTAGTTGCCCTTCCACGGGATCCCGGCGCCGCGGTCGAGCTCGAGGATCCAGCCGGCCACGTTGTCGAGGAAGTACCGGTCGTGCGTGACGGCGACGACGGTTCCCGGGTATTCCGCGAGGTGCCGCTCGAGCCACGCCACCGACTCGGCGTCGAGGTGGTTGGTGGGCTCGTCGAGCAGGAGCAGGTCCGGCTTCTCGAGCAGGATCTTGCAGAGGGCCACGCGGCGCTTCTCGCCGCCCGAGATCTTCGTCACGTCGGCGTCGGGCGGAGGAAGGCGCAGGGCGTCCATGGCGAGCTCGAGCTGCCGGTCGAGCTCCCAGGCGTTGGACGCTTCGATCGCGTCCTGCACCTTCTGGTACTCGGACATGACCTTGTCGCTCTCGGCCTCGGAGAGCTCCTCGGCCAGCTTCTCGTTCAGCTCCTCGAACCGCTTGAGCAATCCGCGGGTCTTCGCGACGCCCTCCTCGACGTTGCCGAGGACGTTCTTCGTCGCATCCAGCCGGGGGTCCTGCGGGAGGAATCCGACGCGCGTTCCGTCGGCGGGGAAGGCCTCGCCTGCGAAGTCCTTCTCGACGCCCGCCATGATCTTCAGGAGCGTGGACTTCCCGGCGCCGTTTAACCCGAGGACCCCGATCTTCGCCCCCGGCAGAAACGAGAGATAGATGCCCTTCAGGATCTCCCGCTGCGGCGGAACGACCTTGCGGAGATTGACCATCGTGTAGATGTACTGGTGTGCCATAAAGAGCCGCGGAGTCTACATCAGGATCCCGCGGCGGGAGAACGCCGCGCCGACGAAACAGAGAGAAGGGGGTCAGGCCTCGCCGACGTGGATCCCCATCGTGCCGAGCAGGCGGTTCTCGCAGCGCACGTTCGAGAACCCGGCCGCCTGCATCATCCGTTCGACGCCGCGCTGGGCGGGGAAGCGCTCGAGCGATTCGGGGATGTAGAGATAGGTCTGCGGGTCGCCGTGGAAGAGCCAGCCGACGGCCGGCATCATCGTGTGGAGGAAGGCGCCATAGAGCGCGGCGGCGACCCGGCCGTCCGGCTTGCCGAAGTCGAGAACGACGGCCCGGCCGCCCGGCGCGAGGACTCGGCGCATCTCCCGCAGCGCCGCGTCGAGATCGGCGACGTTGCGCAGGCCGTAGGAGATCGTGATTGCGTCGAACGCGTCGTCCGAGAAGGGCAGCTTCAGGGCGTCCGCCTGGACGAATCGGCTGCGGCGGCCGTCGCGCTCGCGCCGCCGCCGGGCGACGGCCAGCATCGGCAGCGTGAAGTCCGCTCCGACGACGGCGCCCGCGCCCTTCTCCTCCGCGATGAAACACAGGTCGCCGCTGCCGCAGCAGAGGTCGAGCACGCGGCCGGCCGCCGGCCGCCTCCCGCCACCGAGCGCCCGGTCCACCGTCTGACGCTTCCACAGGCGGTGCAGGCCGAAGCTCATGATGTCGTTGACGAGGTCGTACCTCCAGGCCAGGCGCGAGAACATCTGCCGCACCTTCGGGGCGCGCTCGGCGTCGTAGGACAGGTACTTGTTCGTCACGACCGCGCCACTATAGACGGGCCCCTCGCGGCTCCGTTTCCTGCGATAAAGTCCTTGGCTTCATGGCCGATTCATCCGCCAAGCCCGTCAGCGCCGCCGAGGCTCGCCGGGTCGCCGAGGAAGCCCGCGAGACCGAGTGGAAGGCGCCGTCCTTCCTGAAGCAGATCTACCTCGGCCGCCTGAGGCTCGATCTCGTCCATCCGTATCCGGCGCCGCCTCCGGAGCGTCCGGAGTTCCGCGATTTCATGCGACAGGCTCGAGCGGTTCCTCGTGGACGAGGTGGACCCGGACGCGATCGACCGGGAAGGCAAGGTGCCGGCCCGGGTCGTCCAGCGGCTGGCGGAGCTCGGCGCCTTCGGCATGAAGATCCCGAAGGAGTACGGCGGCCTCGGCCTGACCCAGCGCGAGTACGGCGAGGCGATGAAGCTCATCACGAGCCGCGACGGCAACCTCGTCGTGCTCCTCTCGGCCCACCAGTCGATCGGAGTGCCGCAGCCCCTGAAGCTCTTCGGCACGCCGGAGCAGAAGAAGAAGTACCTGCCGCGCCTGGCGAAGGGAGAGATCTCCGCCTTCGCGCTGACGGAGCCGCACGTCGGGTCCGACCCGGCGAACCTCTCGACGACGTTCGCGCGCACGCCCGAGGGCGACTACGTCCTGAACGGCGAGAAGCTCTGGTGCACCAACGGAACGGTCGCCGACCTCTTCGTCGTCATGGCGCGCCACCCGGAGACGAAGAAGATCTCGGCCTTCATCGTCGAGAAGAGCTGGCCGGGCGTCGAGGTCGTGATCCGCTGCCACTTCATGGGCCTGAAGGCGATCGAGAACGGCGTCATCCGGTTCCACGACGTGAAGGTGCCCAAGGAGAACCTCCTCTGGGGCGAGGGCAAGGGGCTGAAGCTCGCCCTCATCACGCTGAACACCGGACGGCTCACGCTTCCGGCCTCCTGCGCCGCTTTCGGCAAGCGCTGCCTCGAGATCTCGCGCGAGTGGGCGGCCGAGCGCGTGCAGTGGGGCGAGCCGATCGGCAGCCACGACGCGATCGCGCAGCTCCTGGCCGAGATGGCCGCGACGACCTTCGCGATGGAGGCGGTCACCGACCTCGCCTCCTCGATGGCCGACATGGGCGACCGCGACATCCGCCTCGAGGCGGCGGTCGCGAAGATGTGGAACTCCGAGGAGGGCTGGAAGATCGTCGACCGGACGATGCAGATCCGCGGCGGCCGCGGCTACGAGACCGCCGATTCGCTCCGCGCGCGCGGCGAGGCGCCCGATGCCGGTCGAGCGCATGATGCGCGACTTCCGGATCAACCTCATCTTCGAGGGATCGTCGGAGATCATGCGCCTCTTCATCGCGCGCGAGGCCGTGGACCGGCACCTCGCCGTGGCGGGCGCCTTCGCGGACCCGAAGGCTCCCCTCGGCCGGCGCCTGTCCGCCCTGCCCCGGATGGCCGCGCACTACGCCTGGTGGTATCCGTCGCGCTGGCTCGGCTGGGGGCGCTGGCCGCGCTTCTCCGTCCTTCGGCCCGCTCGCCGGCCACGTCCGCTACGTCGAGCGGACGACGCGCAAGCTCGCGCGCGCGCTCTTTCACCAGATGCTCCGCCACGGGCCGAAGCTCGAGAAGCGGCAGGCCCTGCTCTTCCGCCTCGTGGACGTCGGCGCCGACCTCTTCGCGATGGCCGCCGCGCTCTCCCGAGCGGACGGAATGCGGCGTTCCGGAGCGGCGGAAGCCGCGCGGGCCTCGGAGCTCGCGGACGTGTTCTGCCGGACGATGAAGCGCCGGATCGGGGAGCATTTCCGGGCCGTCGGCTCGAACGACGACGTCGTCAAGTACGCCTCCGCGATCCGCGTGCTCGAGGGCGAGCACGCCTGGCTCGAGGAAGGCCTGACGCCCGCCGAGGCGGTGCCGGCTTCCGAGGCCTCGGGCCAGCCGCGCGTGGCGCGCCGCTGAGTCTTTCTCGCAAACTGGTCCGCGGGACAGGTGCCCGGGCGATGCCCGCGGTCTAGACTGGCCGTCCCATGGGCCGCCCCTTCGTTCTCGGAGCGCTCCTCCTGGTTCCCGCCGCGTGGACTTCGGCGGCCACCTTCACGGTGAACTCCGCCGCCGACACGGATGACGGGATCTGCAACGCCGCCAACTGCACGCTCCGCGAGGCGATCAATGCCGCCAACGCCTCCCCCGGGGCCGACACGATCCGGTTTTCGATCGGATCGGGCTCGAGGACGATCGCCCTCGCCTCGGCCCTTCCGGCAATCACCGACCCGGTCACGATCGACGGCACGACGCAGCCCGGTTTCGCCGGCAGTCCGCTCATCGAGCTGAACGGCGCGGCCGCCGGCACCGGGGCCAGCGGGCTGCACATCACGGCGGGCTCGAGCGTCGTCGCGAGCCTCGTGATCAACCGATTCGTTCCCGGCTTCCCGATCCTCGGAGGCAACGGGATCTTCATCGAGACCGGCGGGGGCAACGTCGTCCGCGGCTGCTACATCGGCACGAACGTCTCGGGAACGGCGGCGCTCGGAAACGGCGGCGACGGAATCCTGATCTCCAACTCCGCCGACAACCTCATCGGGCGCACCGACGTCTCGCAGCGCATCAACGTAATCTCCGGCAACGGCCAGCACGGCGTCGAGATCGCGACGGGAAGCGCCGACGGCAACACCATCGCGGGCAACCGCATCGGGACCAATGCCGCGGGCACCGCCGCGCTGCCGAACGGGGCCGTCGGCATCGACATCTCGGCCGGATCCGACAACGTCGTGGGCTCGGACCTGCCGGGCGACACGCTCGTCGCGGGCAACGTCGGCGACGGGATCTCCCTGAGCAGCGGCATTTCCGGGACCGTCATCAAGAACTGCTGGGTGGGGATCAACGCCGGGGGCACGGCCGCCCTCGGAAACGGCGGGCAGGGAATCGACCTCGGCGGCGTCAACGGCGTCACGATCGGCCCGGGCAACGTCGCCTCCGGCAACGCGCTGTCGGGCATCCTGCTCATCAGCGGCTCGTCGGGAAACACCGTCGCCGGAAACTTCGTCGGCACCAACCCGGCCGGCACGGCCGCGATCGGGAACCTGGCGAACGGCATCATCGTGTCGGGTGCGTCCTCGAACGGCAACACGATCGGACCCGGCAACGTCGTCTCCGGAAACGCGACCAACGGCGTGCGCCTGCGGACCGGAACGACGGGAAACGTCGTGAAGGGCAACTTCGTCGGCGTCAACGCCGCCGTCACCGCGGCGCTCGCCAACACGCTCGAGGGCATCCAGATCAACGACGGCGCCCACGACAATACGATCGGCGGCGGCGGGCCCGACCGCAACGTCATCTCCGGCAACGGCGACAACGGCGTTCTGCTTCTCGACGCGACGACGACGGGCAACCTCCTCCAGGGCAACTTCATCGGGGTCAATGCCGCCGCCTCCGCCCCGATCCCGAACGCCGGCAACGGCGTGGACGTCCAGGGCGGCTCGAGCAACAACACCATCGGCGGCACGGTTCCCGGCACGAAGAACGTGATCTCGTTCAACGGCGGGCGGGGCGTGTTCGTCGAGTCCGGCACCGGCAACGGGATCCTCGGCAACACGATCTCGTACAACGGCGGGCTCGGGATCGACCTCGCGCCGGTCGGCGTGACGCCGAACGACCCGGGCGATCCCGACGTTGGACCGAACCTCCTGCAGAACTTCCCGGTCGTCTCGTCCGTGGCCCTGTCGCCGGCGTCCACCGAGATCCAGGGCTCGCTCAACAGCCTCGCGTCGCTGTCGTTCCGCATCGAGCTCTTCGCCGCGCTCTCCTGCGACCCCTCCGGGTACGGGCCCGGGACAGCGGCCGCTCGGCGCGGTGGCCGCGATGACCGACGGGGGAGGCAACACGACCTTCGACGCGACGATCGCGGGCCCGGCGCTCGGTCCGTGGATCACGGCGACGGCCACCGATCCCGCGAGCAACACGTCCGAATTCGGGGCGTGCTTCGCGACGCCGCCGCCGCAGGCCACGGGGATGAGCCCGGCCTCGGGCCCGGCGGCCGGCAACACGCCCGTCGTCATCCTCGGCGGGAACTTCCAGGCCCCCGCGGCCGTGCGGTTCGGTGGCGTGCCGGCCTCGATGATCAACGTCGTCAGCGGCTCGGAGGTGGACGCGGCGACGCCGGCGCTTACCCCCGGAGCGCTGTACGACGTCGTCGTCGCCGATCCGAGCACGCTGTCGGCCACGCTGCCGGCGGCGTGGTTTTCCGACTTCACCGACGTCCCCGCGGGCAGCCTCTTCCACGACGACGTCGAGAAGATCTTCCGGGCCGGGATCACGGCGGGGTGCGGCGGCGGGAACTACTGCCCGTCGAGCGCGGTCACGCGCCAGCAGATGGCCGTGTTCCTGCTGAAGGCCGAGCACGGCTCGTCGTACGCTCCACCGCTGTGCTCGGGCGTCTTCGCCGACGTGCCGTGCCCGAGCACCTTCGCCAACTGGATCGAGCAGCTCTCGGCCGAGGGCATCACCGCCGGCTGCGGCGGGGGAGACTACTGTCCGGCCGATCCGGTGACGCGGCAGCAGATGGCCGTGTTCCTCCTGAAGACCGAGCACGGCTCGGCGTACGTGCCGCCGACCTGCACCGGGGTCTTCGAGGACGTCGCCTGCCCGGGCCCGTTTGCGGACTGGATCGAGCAGCTCCATGCCGAGGGCATCACCGGCGGCTGCCAGACCTCGCCCCTGCTCTATTGCCCCACGAGCCCGGTCAACCGGGGCCAGATGGCGGTGTTTCTGGTCAAGACGTTCTCCCTGCCGTAGGCTTATCCTTCACGACATGAAGACGAACGTCTGCGCGATGGGCCTGGTCCTCGCGGCGTCGGCGGCTCTCGCCGCGGGACCGCGACCCGCCGAGTTCTCGGCGACGGCGAAGGTGGAGACCAGCGCCGGCACCCGAAGCATGGGCTTCGACCTCGTCGTCACCAATCCGATGACGATGGAGCAGGCGCAGCCGCTCAAGGAGATTCTCGCGAAGGGCGGCCAGCAGGCTCTCCTGAACGTCATCCGCGGCTCGGGTCGGGGGAAGATCCGCCTCGGCGGATTCGAGTACCCGATCGACCTCGTCGTGGTCGAGCCCCAGGGGGACGGGCTCCGCTACTACGTCGTCACGGGGCGGACTCTCAAGTACGAGGAGACGGTCGAGGGACGCGACTCGCTGAATCACCCGTTCACGGTCTTCGTCGTCAACGTTCCCGGCATGGGCACGGGCGACGGACGCATCTACACGCAGGCCGCCCTGTCGGTGGACGACGAGGGGCACGTCCGCGCCGATCAGTACGACGGCAAGCCCGGGACGCTCCGGGACGTGAAGCGGCTGAAGTAGACGCGGAGCGCCTCAGGCCACCTCGTCCGATCCCTCGTTGATCCCCTCGAAGAGGAACGTCGAGAGATACCGCTCGCCGGTGTCGGGGAGCATCGCGAGCAGGACCGAGCCCTTCGGCGCCTTCGCAGCGACCTTGCGCGCGGCCGCAAACGTGCCGCCGGAGGAGACGCCGCAGAAGATGCCCTCCTTCGCCGCGAGCTCCCGGGCCGCGTCCCGGGCCTCGACGTCGGTGACCGTCACGACGTCGTCGTAGACCTCGCGCGAGAGCACCGCGGGAATGAAGTTGGGCGTCCAGCCCTGGATCTTGTGCGGCGCCCATTCCTTGCCGGAGAGCAGCGCGGCGGCTTCGGGTTCCGCGACGACGATCTTCGTCTCGGGCCTCGCCTTCTTGATCATCTCGCCGGCTCCCGTCAGCGTTCCCCCGGTGCCGTAGCCCGTGACCCAGTAGTCGAGGCGCTTGCCGGCGAAGTCCCGGAGGATCTCGGGTCCGGTCGTCTGGCGGTGGTACTCGGGATTGGCGGGATTCTCGAACTGACGGGCGAGAAACCAGCCCTTCTGCTTCGCGAGCTCCTCGGCCCTCTTCACCATTCCGGTCGCGCGCTCGGCCGCCGGCCACAAGACGACCCTGGCCCCGAGGATGCGCATGAGCTTGCGCCGCTCGATCGAGAAGCTGTCCGACATGAGCGCGACGAAGGGATACCCCTTGGCCGCGCAGACCATCGCGAGCGCGATGCCCGTGTTTCCGGAGGTCGCTTCGACGACCGTCTGGCCCGGCTTCAGCTCGCCCCGGCGCTCCGCGTCCTCGATGATCGCGATCGCGAGCCGGTCCTTGACCGACGACAGCGGGATTGAACGCCTCGCACTTGACGTAGATCGTCGTGCCCTGCGGCGCGAGGCGGTTGATCCTGACGACGGGCGTGTTGCCGATCGTGCCCAGGATGTTCTCGTAGATCATGGACGTTCCTCCTTACAAGCCCGATCCGGTGATACGGGAGGGTTAGGATATGGGTTCATGCCGAAAAAGCCCATCGGGTTAATCTTCGGATTCGCCCTGGCCGCCGTGTCCACCGCCTCGTCCGCCTCCGCCGCCGCTCCACCCACCCTGCGGGTCGACTACTTCCACACCGGCAACTCGGCGGAAGAGGTGTTCAGCCTGGATCGGGTCGTGGTCGAGCCGCTGTCCTGGCCGGGCAATCCCCGCAAGCCTCTCGACGGCACGAATCTCGGGAAGTACTTCTTCGAGGTCATCGACCGCGCGACGAACCGCCCCGTCTACTCGCGCGGTTTCGCCTCGATCTACGGCGAATGGGAGACGACGGCCGAGGCGAAGACGGTGCGTCGCACCTTCTCGGAGTCGCTGCGCTTTCCGATGCCCGACGGTCCGGTCCAGGTCGTCCTGAAGAAACGCGACGCGTCCAACGCCTTCCGCGAGATCTGGAGCTTCCTCCTCGACCGGAAGGACATGTTCGTCGACGCGTCGAAACCCGCATCTCCCGGGCCGCTGCTCGAGATCCAGAAGATGGGGGACCCGGCGGACAAGGTCGACTTCCTCATCCTCGGCGACGGCTACACGGCGGCCGAGCGGGGAAAGTTCGAGAAGGACGCCCGCCGTCTCGCCGAGATGCTCTTTGCGGTCTCGCCCTTCAAGGAGCGCCGTTCGGACTTCAACGTCTGGGCGCTCTGCCCGCCCGCCGAGGAGTCGGGGATCTCGCGGCCGTCGACCGGCGTGCACCGGCGTTCCCGCGTCGGCGCGACCTACGACGCCTTCGGCTCGGAGCGCTACGTCCTGACGTTCGAGAACCGGTCGTTTCGCGACGTCGCGTCGTTCGCGCCTTACGAGTTCGTCGAGATCCTGACGAACTCCCGCACCTACGGCGGCGGCGGCATCTTCGGGCTTTTCGGGACCGTCGCGGCCGACAGTCTCTGGGCGCCCTACGTCTTCGTGCACGAGTTCGGCCATCACTTCGCGGGGCTCGCGGACGAATACTTCACGTCCGCGGTGGCCTACGGACCGGCGCCGGCCGACCGCGTCGAGCCGTGGGAGCCGAACGCGACCGCGCTGCTCGATCCGAAGAGCCTGAAGTGGAGGGACCTGGTCGCGCCGGGCACGCCGATCCCGACGCCGTGGAAACAGGAGGAGTTCGAGAAGGCGTCGCGCGAGGCGCAGGAGAAGCGCCGCAGGATCCGGGCCGAGAATCGCCCGGAGGACGAAATGGACGCGCTCTTCCGGGAGGAGCAGGTCTTCGCGACGAAGCTGCTCGGGACGGATGCGCATTCGGGCCAGGTCGGCGCCTTCGAGGGCGCGCTCTACGAGGCGAAGGGCTACTACCGGCCGCAGGAAGACTGCATCATGTTCTCGCGCGACCAGGTTCCCTTCTGCGCCGTGTGCCGGCGCGCGATCTCCACCGTCATCGACCTGTACAGCCGGTAGCGGGGCCATGAGCTTTCGCCGCGGGCTGCGCCTCGCCGGGTTCGCCCGCCGGCACCTCGGCCGCATGAAGCGGGGGCGCAGGGCGGTGATGGAACACCTCGCCGCTCCGAGCCCCGACAACCTGCCGATGCCGACCTTCGTCCAGTTGCGGGTGACGAACCTGTGCAACCTGCGCTGCAAGATGTGCGGCCAGTGGGGCGACACCGGGATCTTTCGAACGCAGTCCGGCGCCGACGCGAGCGACGGGGCGCTCGAGCGGGCTCGCATCCAGGAGCTGATCGGCGCGAAACGTCAGCTCGCGCTCGCGGACTACGTGAGGCTCCTCGACGAGATCGCACCGTCCGATCCGATCATCAGCCTCTTCGGCGGCGAGCCCTTCCTCTATCCCGACATCCTCCCGCTCATCCGCGAGGTCAAGGCGCGGGGCCTGACGTGCACGGTCATCACCAACGGCGGCCGCCTCGAGCCGCTCGCGCGCGAGCTCGTCGAGGCCGGCATCGACTCGATCGCCGTCTCGATCGACGGGCCTCCCGACGTGCACGACCGGATTCGCGGCCGCTCCGACAGCTACGAGAAGGCGGCGGCGGGAGTCCGGGCGGTCGCTCACTGGCAGAAGAAGCTGAAGCGGGCCGTGCCGTTTCAGATGGCGATCCTGCCGGTGACGGAGTTGAACCTCGACGCGATCGCTCCGGCCATCGAGGCTCTCCGCGAGCTGCCGCTCGACACGATCAACGTCGGGCTGCGCTGGTTCGTCCCGGCCGACGTCGGCGCGGACTACGAGCGCGTGATGCGGGAGGAGTTTGGAATCGCCGCGACCTCGTGGAAGGGGTTCGACTTCGACGGCGGGTCGCTCGTGGCGACGCGAGGCCGCCAGATGGCCGAGCTCGTCCGGCTCCTGAAGGGGCTCAAGCGCCGGCGGTTCGTCGACTCCACTCTCGGGCGGCCCTGGACGTCGTTCGTGCCCGACGTGCCCGCGGAGAAAGTCCCCGAGTATTTCTCCGATTTCGGCCGGACCTTCGGCCACAACCTCTGTCCCGTGGCGTGGTACTTCGCCCAGGTCGAGCCCGACGGCGAAGTCACGTTCTGCGGAGACTTTCCCGACTACTTCATCGGCAATGTGCGCCGGAGCTCGTTTCGCGAGATCTGGACCGGCGAGAAGGCCGGGCGCTTTCGCGCGAAGCTCGCGAAGGAGCCGCTGCCGATCTGCGCGCGCTGCTGCGGGAACTACGTGTACGGCAAGTGGGAGCGGCCGGCGCCGGTTCAGGACCGCAGCCCGTCCCAGAACCGGTAGAAGTTGAACCACTGCGTCGGGAAGCGGCGGACGACGCCCTCGAGGTCCGACGCGATCCGCGTCATGATCCGGACCGCGTCCTCGTCGGCGGAGCGGCCCGTGTCCGCGCGGAGCGGCTCGCCCCAGACGTTGAAGTAGGAGCCGTCGGCGTTGCGCAGGAAAAACCCCGGGAGGATCTCGCAGCCGCAGAACCGCGCGAGCAGCGCCGGCGAGCGCAGGAAGGGCGTGGGCCGGCCGAAGAACGGGACGATGACGCGGTCTTCCGGGTAAGCGCGATCCACGAGGAGCGCGACCGCGCGGCCCCGGTCCACCGCGGACCGGACCTTGAACGCCGTCGCCATCGACGTTCCGATGTCGATCGACTCGACGCCGAGGCGCTCGCGAAGCTGCTGGCGCATGTCTTGCACGTTCGGATCCAGCTCCGCCTGACCGACGACGGCCGGAACGAGATCATGCTGCCGAAGCGTCACCGCTCCCATTTCCCAGTTTCCGACGTGGCCGGTGACGAGGAGAAAGCCCCGTCCCCCTCGCCGGCTCCGCTCGAGGACGCGGGCGTCCTCGTCGAAGGTCGTGATCCGGGGGACGAAGGCCTCGCTGCGCAGCCGCCAGACGTCGATCGTGTGGCGGCCGTACTCGAAGAACTGCCTGCGCGCGAGCTCGCGGGCTTTGGCCTCGCCGACGCCGAGGGCGCTCCGGAAGTTGTCGCGCATTCCGGCCTTGGTCCGCTTCAGGAAGGTCACCGCGAGGCCGTTGCCCACGACGTTGATGGTGTTCAGCGCCGCCATCGGCAGCCAGCGCGCGCCGTAGTGCAGGCCGCCGTAAACGATGCGGTTCGAGAGGCCGTGGCTGACCCACTTCTTGCGGCCGCGCGGGGCGGGAGCGCCTTCCGACGGAACGCGGACCGCCTCGATTTCGCCCATTTCGGGAACCAAGTCTACAATTCGCCGTGCAAACGATGAACGTCCTGCTGATCCGGCCCGACCCGGGTAACGAGCGCTTCGGGCTGGGACCGTTCTTCCGAGTCGAGCCGCTCGGCCTGGAATACGTGGGCGCGGCGCTGCGCGCGCGCGGACACGAGCCGAGCCTCCTCGATCTGCGATTCGGTGGAAGCCTCTCGGCGTGGACGCGGCGGACGCGTCCGCGCCTGGTCGGCATCTCCTGCATGCATGCGCTCGAATACGACCGCGTAATCGAGACGGCGCGGAGGGTCAGGCGCGCGTGGCCCGAGGCCTTCATCCTCGCCGGTGGCCATGCCGCCGCCGCGTTCCCGGGGCCCCTCCAGGTGCCGGAGATCGACGCGATCTGTGTCGACGACGGGGAAGAGGTCGTGCCGGCGCTGGCGGATGCCCTCGCCGCCGGCCGGCCGCCGAGCGAGGTTCCCGCTCTGCTCGTGAACGGGCGCGACGGCTGGGCGGCGACACGGCCTCTCGAGGAGCGCACGGGTCTCGACGAGGTCCCGGCGCCCGCGCGCGACCTGGTGGAGCGGTATCGCTCGCGCTACCACTGCCTCCTCTTCAAGCCCGTCTGGCTCGTGGAGACGGCCCGCGGCTGCCCGTTCCGCTGCAGCTTCTGCTCCGTATGGCAGCTCTACGGCCGGTCGTTCCGCGAGCGCTCCATCGGTGCCGTCGTCGACGATCTGGCCGCCGCGGGCGACGCCGTCTTCATCGCCGACGATCTCTTCTGGAACCATCCGGAGAGGAGCCGCGCGCTCGCCGAGGCGCTCGTCCGGCGCGGAGTCCGGAAGCGGTGGCTGCTCGTCCAGACGCGCACGGATCTCGTCGTCCGCCACGCGGATCTGCTCGAGGCCTGGCGGCCGATCGCGAAGGACTTCGACATCTTCTTCGGTCTCGAGGCGGCCTCCGACGCAGGGCTGGCGAGCGTCACGAAGGACGCCGGCGTGGCCGCCTCGATCGAGGCCGCGCGGATCGCGCGTTCCCTCGGATACGGCGTGACGGGCAACTTCCTCGTCGATCCCGACTGGGACGAGGCGCATTTTCGCGAGCTCTGGGACTTCGTGGCCACGCATGGCTTCCAGCGCGCCGGCTACACGATCCTCACCCCGCTGCCCGGCACCGAGCTCTACCAGAAGCTCGCGCCGGTCCTCGAGGGTCAGCCCTGGTTCAAGTACGACATGCACCACGTGCTGTGGGAGCCGCGCCTCGGCGCCCGGCGCTTCTTCGAGCTCTATGCGGAGACCTGGCGGCGCTCGATCCTCAACACGGCGGGCGAGAAGAGCTGGCTCGACTGGATGAAGCAGATCAAGCCGTCGCAGATCCCGTATCTGACCCGCGTCCTCCTGCGGACGCAGCGCATGATGAAAGCCGAGGCGTACCTGAAGGAGCACGAAGAGGCGAAGCGGACGTCGCCCGTCGCGCCGCCTCAGGCGCTCGAAGCCAGCTGATCCGAGCCGCGCGCCCGGCGCGTGTTGGAGGCCCGGAGAGGAGGCAGGCCGGCGCCTCCTCTCCAGGGGGCTCGTTTACTGCAGCCCGAACGTCTTCACCAGGAACACCGCCATCTGCCCGCGCGTGTTCGGGTTGCCCGGGCAGTAGTTGCCGCCGCCGCAGCCGCCGGTGATGCCCTCGGCGCTCAGCTGCTCGATCCAGTTGGCGAACTGCGAAGGGCATGGCACGTCGCCGAAAGCACCGTGGCACACCGGCGGAACGTACGCCGGACCGTGCTCGGCCTTGAGCAGGAACACGGCCATCTGGTCGCGCCGGACCGGATTCGTCGGGCAGTAGTTCCCGCTGCCGCAGCCGCCGGTGATGCCCTCGGCCGCGAGAGCCTCGATCCAGTTCGCGAAGGTCGACGGACACGCCACGTCGCCGAAGGCGCCCGTGCACGGCGGCGGCGTGTAGCAGAGGCCGTGGCGGCCCTTCAGCAGGAAGACCGCCATCTGCTGCCGCAGCGTGGGGTCCAGCACCCCGTAGTCGCCGCCGCCGATGCCGACGGTGATCGCATTCGAGACGAGCGTCGTGACCCACGTATAGAACTGCTGGGCGCCCGGGACGTCGAGGAAATCGACGATCCACGCCTTCTTCAGGAGGCCGCTCGTGCCATCGGTGTTCGTGACCTGGATGTCGTTGACGGTCGCCGCCGCGAGGGCGGGCGCGTCGGCCGTCATGCTGGTCTCGTTCGTGAACGTGACGTTCGACGCCGCCACTCCGCCGAACGTCACCGTCGCCCCCGCGACGAAGTGCGTCCCGGTCAGCGTCACCGTCACGCCTCCGGCGGGCGGCCCCGAACGCGGAGAGGAGGCGTAGATCACGTTTTGCGAGAACTCGGACGTGTTCCCGGAAGGATCCGTCGCCGTGACGGAGATGGGCGGCATGCCTGCGGCGTTGGGGTCGCTCAGAAGGGTGTCGAAGAGGGCGTCACCGGAGCCGTCCGTGGTGACCTGCGCGGAGCCGATGTAGTACGCGCTCTGGAGCAGATCCCGCG
Organism: uncultured Acidobacteriota bacterium; assembly: GCA_963738945.1. Classification (GTDB taxonomy): domain Bacteria; phylum Acidobacteriota; class Thermoanaerobaculia; order UBA5066; family Gp7-AA6; genus DAHUXD01. Next base: position 604,928 of record CAVTYD010000003.1, on the reverse strand, counting down.
GATGCGGCGTGCAGGAGGGGCTCTCGTAGAAGTCGAGGTCGAAGGTCACGTTGGGAGTGGACTTGAGGATGCCGTGCACCGTCAGCGACGTGGATCCATAGTCGACCGACGAGATGAACGGAAAGTTCTGCAGCTCGTTCGCGCCCGTATCCGCGTCCAGGGGGTCGTTCAGGGTCACGCCGGCGGGGTCGTTGTCGATCCCGATCGAGCCGTTGAAGAAGATCGGGTTGCCGCGGATCGCATTGCGCATCCCGTAGTTGTAGACCCCGACGTCGTTCCAGGCGATCGCGTTGCCTTCGCCGTTCGTGATGCTGCCGATGACGCAGTCGGTCGCGCTGGCGTCGAGCTCGATGCCGGTCCCATTGCGGAGGAGCTGCTGGCCCGTGGCGTCCAGGCCGATCGTGTTGCCCTTCACGACCGCGCCGACGCTCGCGATCAATACGGCCTGGTGGGTGTTTCCGGAGATCAGATTTCCTTCTCCCGCGATGAAGCTCCCGCCCAGGACGAGGCCGGGGTGGTTCACCGCTTCGATGCCCACGTCGTTTCCCAGTGCCTCGGAGCCGGCCGCGTTCGTTCCGATGCGATTGCCCTGGATCCGGGCGCCGCTCCCGGTTGCGAGGTGGATCCCCTCGCCGGAGCTGCCGGCGATCACGTTGCCCTCGCCGGCGCCCGATCCGCCGATGATCAGGTTGGTCGTGAGCGTCGCCAGGATGCCCTCGGCGTTGCCGAGCGCGGCCGCTCCGTCGGCGGTCGTGCCGATGAGGTTGCCGATGACGACGTTGTCGGAATCGTTGACGAGCCCGATCCCGGTCGTGTTGCCGCTGATGAGGTTGCCCGCGCCGGCGGTGGCGCCGCCGATCGTGTTGCCGTTGGCGCCGGCCTGGACTTCGATGCCGGTTCCATTCGCGGCCACGACGGTCCCCGTGAGGTCCGTCCCGACGTAGCAGGCCTCGACGATGTTGTTGCTGCTCTCGACCGCGATGCCGGTGTTCATGCCGCGCACGAGAATCCCCCGAATCGTGCTCGAGCCTCCCTGAAGCTTCAGGCCGGATCCGGCGAAGTTGGCGATCTCGATGATCGGCGTTCCGGCGTAGCCGGGCTGCGTCGTCCCGTCCACGATCGTCGGTCCGAGCATCGCGGGAAGGCCCGGCGGGAGCGGCGTGATGACGTACGGCCCGCTGCCCGGGATGTTGAACTCGATCGTGTCGCTGCCCGCGCCGCTATTGGCGTCGAGGATCGCCTGCCGCAGCGACCCCGCTCCGCTGTCGCTCGTCGTCGTGACGGTGAGGGTCGCCCCGACGAGTGCCCGCGAGGCGCCGACGGCCAGCAGGAGGACGAAAGCCCCGATTCGCATGACCGTCCGCCTCCGCGGGACTCCGCCCGGGGAACCCGCGTGATCCCGTTCGCCGATGCTCATTTAGACCTCCCTGGTCCTGCTCTCGAACACGCGCGGGGAGTGGAAAAAGGGGCTCACACCGGATTTCGAGGGCCCTCTGTGGTCTAATTCCGGCCCAAAAGGACCACCCGAGGGGACACCCCATGGCGCCTCCCTCCGAACCCGACGTCACCGCGCTGCTCCTGGAGTGGAGGGAGGGAGACCGGAAGGCTCTCGACCGGCTGCTGCCCCTGGTCTACGGAGAGCTGCGTCGTCTGGCGGCCTCCTATCTGAAGCAGGAGCGGCCGGACCATACCCTGCAGCCGACCGCGCTCGTCCACGAGGCGTACCTGCGGCTGACCCGTCAGCGCGACGTCGTCTGGCAGAATCGGGCCCACTTCTTCGGCATCGCGGCCCAGATGATGCGGCGCATCCTCGTGGATCATGCCCGCAAGCGCCAGGCCGCCAAGCGCGACGCGGCGGCGTGGAGGATCGCCACGGACGTCTCGGATGCCGCCGACCGCGCCCCCGAGCTGCTCGCCCTGGATGCGGCGCTCTCGAACCTCGAGGCGCTCGACCCGCAGCAGGCGAAGGTCGTCGAGCTGCGCTTCTTTGCGGGTCTGACCGTGGAGGAGACCGCGGAGGTCGCCGGGATCTCGGAGGCCACGGTCAAGCGGGACTGGCGGACCGCGAAGGCGTGGCTGCGCCGCGAGATCGGCGCGTAGGACGAAGGCGGCCCGGCCGATGAGCTCGACGATGACCCCCCAGCGCTGGCAGCAGGTCAAGCGGCTTCTCGACGAGGCGCTCGACGTCCCCGCGCCGGAACGTCCGGCGTTTCTGACCGGGCGCTGCGCGGGAGACGAGGGGCTCTACCGGGAGGTCGAGTCGCTCGCGGCGACCGCCGATACGGACTGGACGTTCGTCGAGACTCCGGCGGCGGCGCAGATCGGGCCGCTCTTCGAGGATCCGCCGGCTCCGAGCCGCGCCGGGGAGCGCATCGGGTCCTACGAGCTGATCTCCGAGCTCGGCCACGGCGGCATGGGGATGGTCTACCTTGCCCGGCGCGCCGACGACCAGTTCGAGAAGAAGGTGGCGATCAAGCTCATCCGGACCGGCATGGCGAGCGACTTCGCGCGCGAGCGATTTCGCAGCGAGCGCCAGATCGCGGCCTCCCTCGAGCATCCCAACATCGCGCGCCTCCTCGACGGCGGCGCGACGGATCGCGGCGAGCCCTACCTCGTCATGGAGTACGTCGAGGGCCAGCCGCTGATCGAGTACTGCGACGGCCGCGGCCTCACGGTCGACGAGCGCCTGCGCCTCTTCGGCGAGGTCTGCGCGGCGGTCCAGTACGCCCACCAGAACCTCGTCGTGCACCGCGACCTCAAGCCCGGCAACATCCTGGTCGGGGCCGACGGAGCTCCGAAGCTGCTCGACTTCGGCATCGCGAAGCTCCTGAGCCCCGAGGGCGCCGCGATCGCCGGAGGCGAGACCGGGACGCTTTTCCGGCTGATGACCCCCGACTACGCGAGCCCCGAGCAGATCCGGGGAGAGCGGATCACGACCTCGAGCGACATCTACGCGCTCGGCGTCGTGCTCTACGAGCTTTTGGCTGGACGCAAGCCTTACCACGTGACCGGTTCCGATCCGGCGGATCTGCTGAGGGTGGTGTGCGAACGCGACCCCGAGAGGCCGAGCGCGGCGGCCCGGTCGCGGGAGCTCGAGGGCGATCTCGATGCGATCGTCCTCAAGGCAATGCGCAAGGAGCCGGAGCGCCGGTACGCCTCGGTGGGCGAGCTCGCCGAGGATCTGCGCCGCCGCCGCACCGGCGAGCCCGTCGCGGCACGCCGGGGGACGTTCGTCTATCGCGCGGGAAAGTTCGCCCGCCGGCATCGCGTGGGATTCGCCGCGGCCGCTCTCGTCGCGATCGCCCTCGCGGGCGGCGTCGTTGCGACGCTGCGCGAGGCGGCGCGAGCGCGCTCGGCCGAGGCCCGGGCCCAGCGCCGTTTCGACGACGTCCGTCGCCTCGCGAATTCCTTCCTGTTCGAGTTCCACGACGCCATCCGCGACCTGCCCGGCTCGACGCCCGCGCGTGCGCTGATCGTTCGCCGGGCGCTCGAGTACCTCGACGATCTCGCGAAGGAGTCCGCCGGCGACCGGACGCTGCGGCGGGAGCTCGCCGAGGCGTACATCAAGGTCGGCGACGTGCAGGGCAATTCGTTCATGGCCAACCTCGGAGACGTCCCGGGAGCCCTGCGGAGCTACGACAAGGCCATCGCGCTTCTCCAGCCGATCGTGTCGTCGGGAACCGCGACGGACGCCGAGCAGGGAACGATGGCGACGGCCTATCTGATCGGCGGCGGAATCCGGCTCGTCGCCGGAGACGCGCGCATGGCCGTGTCGATGGCGGAGCGGGCGCTCCCGCTGCGCCGGGGCCTCGCGGCGCGCGCGCCGGGCGATGCGGGCCGGGCTCGCGACCTGGCTCAGGCCCTTCAGTTCTACGCGTTCTACCTGACGGCGGCGCGGCGCCCGGAGGAGGCCTACGAGGCGCTGCGGAATCAGGCGGCGATCCTGCGGGCGCTGCTCCAGACGACCCCGGGCGACCGCGCGGCTCGCCGCAGTCTCGGTCAGAACCTCTACCTCGTCGGCGAGGCGCTCCGGGCGCGCGGCGATTCCGAGGGAGCGCGGAAGGCCTACGACGAGGCCGCGTCGCTTCAGGAGGCCCTCTTCGAGGAGGACCCGTCGAGCACGCTCTTCCGGCGCGACCTCGCCTACCTGCGCATCGCGATGGGCAGCTTTCTCGAGAGCGGAACGGATTACGCCGCGGCCCGCGGGCAGTATCAGCGCGCGCTCGCCCTCTTCGAGGCCATGGCGGCGGCGGACGCGAAGAGCGTCGACGGACGGCTCGGCGCCGCGATGGCTCTCCACAACATCGGGATCACTCGCGCGCGGGAAGGCAGCCCCGCGGCGGCTCTCGCGGATTTCGAGAGGGCGCGGAAGCTGTACGAGCCCATCGTCGCCTCGGATCCGAGCAACGTCTGGGCGGAAGGGTCCCTTGCGGACCTGTATCTGGCGAGCGGGAGGGAGCAGGAGAAGCTCTCGACCGCGCGCCGGCTCGATCCGGCCGGTGGGCCGTCTCTTGAGTCCGCCTGTCGCCTCTATTCGCGCTCGGCGGCGATGCTCCAGGGACTCCGGGCCGCGGGCAAGCTCCAGCCGATCCGAGAACAGGCCGCTGAGGACGCGGCCGCCGCCGCGGCTCGGTGCGGAAAGAGCGGCGCCGCCGCGGCATCACGCTGATCGCGGTCGTCCCGGTATGATCGGCGCGCTCGAGGTGCGCCGATGACCAAGCCGATCACGCCCCTCCGGAACTTCGCCGCGCTCACGGCCTGGCTCCTCGCCGGATGGATGAGCGCTCAGGCTTCCGGCGGCATCTCTGCGACGGGCGCCGTCGCGTCGGTCCTCGATTCCTGGCATGCGGCCGCCGCCGCTGCGGACGAAGAAAAGTATTTCGCCTACTTCACGCCCGACGCCGTGTTCCTCGGCACCGATGCGGCCGAGCGCTGGTCGCGCGACGAGTTCCGGAAGTACGCGCACCCGTACTTCGCGAAAGGGAAGGCCTGGACCTTCAAGGCCGTGTCGCGCCGCGTGACGTTCGCGCCCGATCACACGGTCGCCTGGTTCGACGAGGCGCTGGACACCCCAAACCTCGGGCCCTGCCGCGGCTCGGGCGTTCTCGTCGCGACTCCCGCCGGCTGGAAGATCGCCCAGTACAACCTCTCGATTCCGATCCCGAACGACCTCGCCGGCGACTTCAAGAAGCGGATCGAGGACTACGAGAAATCGACGACGAAGACGAAGGGAAACTGATGCGCCAACTGTTCGCCGCGCTGCTCCTCGGGGTCTTCCCGCCGGGCGCCGGCACGGCTCCCGCCGCCTCTCCCGCTCCGGCCGATCTCGTCTTTCGCCATGGGGCCGTCTACACCGTGGACGCCGCTCGGAGCTGGGCCGAAGCGGTCGCCGTGTCGCGCGGGCGGATCGTGTTCGTCGGAACGGACGCCTCGGCGGCGGCGTGGATCGGGCCTTCGACGCGGGTCGTGGATCTGACGGGCAGGATGCTGCTGCCGGCGTTCCACGATTCCCACGTTCATCCGGTGTCCGGCGGGATGGAGGCCCTCGAGTGCGACCTCCACGGCCTGAGGAGCGCCGAGGACGTTCTCGCGGCGATCCGGGCCTATGCCGCGTCGCATCCGGTGGCCGAGTGGATCCGCGGCGGGGGATGGGAGCTGCCGAACTTTCCGGACGGCAATCCGTCGAAGACCCTTCTCGACGGGGTCGTCCCCGACCGTCCGGCGCTGCTCGACTCGGGCGACGGACACTCGGCGTGGGCGAACTCGAAGGCGCTCTCGATCGCGGGAGTCACGCGCTCGACGCCCGACCCGCCGCACGGCCGTATCGAGCGCGACGCCTCGGGCGAGCCGACGGGGACGCTGCGCGAGGAAGCGGTGGACCTCGTCGCGAGCCACCTGCCGCGGCGCACGGCGAAGGATCACGAGGAAGGACTGCGCAAGGGCCTGCAGATCGCCAATGGCTTCGGTCTGACGTCGCTCGAAGAGGCCAGCGCATCGAAGGCCGATCTGGAAGCCTACGCCGCGCTCGACGCGGCCGGGGCGCTGACGGCGCGGGTCTCGGCGTCGATCACGGTCGACACCGACAAGGGCGTGGCCGACCTGCCGCGACTGAAGGAGCTCCGCGCCCGGTACCGCGGGCGGCGCTTCCACGCCGATGGCGCAAAGATCTTCGCCGACGGCGTCATCGAGACCCGGACCGCGGCCGTCCTCGAGCCCTACGTCGGATTCGGAACCGATCGCGGCAAGACAAACCTCGAGCCGGCGGACTTCCGCGCGCTCGCCACGGCCCTCGACAGGGAAGGCTTCCAGATCCACGTCCACGCGATCGGCGACCGCGCGGTCCGGGACGCCCTCGACGCGATCGAAGCCGCGCAGAAAGCGAACGGGGTCCGCGACGCCCGCCATCACATCGCGCACCTCGAGCTCGTGGACCCGGCCGACATTCCGCGATTCCGACGCCTGGGCGTCCTCGCCAACTTTCAGCCGTTCTGGGCCAACGGCGATGCGTACATCACGGAGATGACCGAGCCCGAGCTCGGCCCCGAGCGCTCGCAGTGGATCTACCCGATCGCGAGCGTCGCCGCCGCGGGCGGCGTCACGGTCTTCGGAAGCGACTGGAGCGTTTCCTCCATGAACCCGCTCGACGGGATCGAAGTGGCGATCACGCACCGCGAACCGGCGGACCCGGGCCCGCCCTGGCTTCCCAAGGAGCGCATCGACCTGCCGACGGCGATCGGCGGCTACACGATCCGGGGCGCCTACGTCGACTTCACGGAGAAGGAGACCGGCTCGATCGAGGTCGGCAAGGCGGCCGACCTGATCGTCCTCGACCACGACCTCTTCGAGATCCCGGCCTCCGAGATCCATAACACGAAGGTCCTGTGGACGCTCCTCGACGGGAAAGAGGTGTATCGGGCGAAGGGGTTCTGAGGGCTACTTCGCCCGCGTGTACCGGAACACGCTCGTCTCCTCCTTGCCGTCCTTGTCTCGCGCCGTCCAGGCCTGGTTGAAGTGATCCGCGTCGACGAAGGTCACGACCAGGCGCCGCATGACGAGGCCGTTCGGATCCTTCACGTTCGAGACATCCACGAACCGGAAGTCGATGCTCTGCCCGTCGGGTGACGCCGTGGCCCGCATGCGCGGCTGGTTGCCCATCGAACAGTAGTGCGTTGCGAGAAGGGTGGCGCCGTCGGGCGTGTACATCGTGACCATGTCCGCGTCGTGCTCGCCGTTCAGGTTCTCCATCAGGGCGGTGCCGTTCGAGACGAGCGCGTAGGTGGCCGAGACCGGGCGGCCCGAGGCCGTCCCCTGCCAGGAACCGACCAGGGTCTTCAACCTCTCCCAGCCCGCGGCGGACGGCTCGCCGCCGCGCGCGGCCGCGGCTCCGAGCGCGAGGGCGGCCGACAGGACTCCCGAGGCGATCGCTTTCCGCATCACTTTCCTCCCTCCGCCAGAACGCGCTCCAGGCGGTTCAGGCAGCTCTTCCAGCCCTGCGTGTGCTCGTCGCGCGCGGCGGCCGAGGTGAACCGCTCGTGCGTCAGGACGAGCTCGGTCTCGTTGCCTCGCTCGTGGAACTCGACCGTCACCGTCGTGTCGCCGTCGGGGGTTCCGATGCCGGGATCGTGCTTCCAGGCCCAGGTGTAGACGAGCTTCTCCGGAGGCCGGACCTCGAGGTACGAGCCCCAGATTCTCCATCGCTTGCCTCCCATCTCGCCCTCGAGGCGGTAGCCGCCGCCTTCGCGCAGGTCGATCTCGCAGACGGTCATGTTGCCGTCCCCCTCGACGAACCAGCGCATCATCAGTTCGGGCTCCGTCCACGCCCGGAAGACCCTCTGCCGCGAGGTCTTGAACGTGCGCGTGACCCTGAGCCGCTCGGTGGCTTTCGATGCTTCCATGGCGTGTCCTCCTTCGTGTCTTCGGAGCTCTCCAGGAATCGCTGAAGGGCGTCCAGCCGCCCTTCCCAGAAGCGCCGGTGGTGCTCGATCCATTCGACTGCGTCGTTCATCGGCTCGCCGACGAGCCGGCAGCGGTGAATGCGGCCTTCTCTTTCGCGCGCGAGCAAGCCCGCTCTCTCGAGGACCCGGAGATGGCGGGAAACGGCCGGCAGCGAAATGGCGAAGGGCCTCGCGAGCTCGCCGACCGAGACCTCGGGAGTTCGGGCGAGGTGCGCCAGGATCGCGCGCCGGATGGGGTCCGCCAGCGCCCCGAACGTCGCGTCCAGGGCGGCGGAATTGTTAACCATAAGGTTAAATATATGCGGGAGCCGGCTCCTGTCAAGGGCCGACGATCTGGGCGGTTACGAATCGGGCTGGCGGGCCGGCGGGATGTATCGGCCTATGGGAGTCCGAAGGTCTTCGTGAGGAACACACTCATCTGCCCGCGCGTGCTGGGGTTAGCCGGGCAGTAGAGCGGCGGCGAGCTCTGGCAGCCTCCGGTGATGCCTCGGCCATGAAGATCCTCGATCCAGTCGGCCGCGAAGGAGCCGGGCGGGACGTCGCCGAAGATCCCGGAGGCCGGAGGGGGGACGTAGGCGGGGCCGAGGTGCGCTTTCAGGAGGAAGACCGCCATCTGCGCGCGGGTCACCGGAGCGCCGGGGCAATAGTTGCCGCCGCCGCAGCCGCCCGTCACGCCGCGGGAGGCCAGGTCCTCGATCCAGTCGGCGGCGAACGCCGTCGCCGGCACGTCGGCGAAAACGGTCCCGGTCGCCGGCGGCGGCGCATAGTGCTCGCCCTGGGTCGCCTTCAGGAGGAAGACCGCCATCTGGGCCCGCGTGATCGGCGCGTCCGGGCAGAAGTTGCCGGAACCGCAGCCGGCCGACACGCCGTCGTCCGCGGCCGTCATCACGAAGAAATAGAAGGCGTGATCGACGGGCACGTCGGAGAAGTCGAGGAGCGTCGTGGCGAGGGTCGCCGAGCGCGCCGGAAGGGTCAGCGTCAGCGAGCCTCCGGAAGGCGGGACCGTCCCGGCGGTCCCGAGCGCGTCGGAGCCGTCGAAGCGCCAGAGCCTCGCGCGCCAGTTCAGCGCCGGCGACGCGCCGACCGACGCGTCGAGCGCGGACGTCGCCTTGTTGAAGAGGAGCAGATACAGCCGCGTCCCCGCGCCCGCGACGGCGTAAGCGCCGACGTCGTCCACGTCGGAGCTCGTCGCCGAGACGCTGTCGCCCGAGACGCTCGCGCCCTGCCCGTCGTAGTCGAGATAGAGGCGAAACGCGTCTTCGACCCGGCTTCCCGGCTCGGGCGCGACCCAGCGCGTGGCGAGGTCGACGCCTTCGCGGCCGAAGATCGCGAGCGCTTCCGCCTGCGCCAGCGCCGAGGAGATGCCGGAATCGCCGCCCCAGTTGTACTCGGTGATCGCGAGCTTCGTTCCGGGATAGCGATCGGCGATCCAGGATTTCATCCGCGGGATGAGCTCGACGGCGGCGCCGCAGCAATCGCCGATCCAGGATTCGTCCACGTAGGACGGATCGTAGAGGCTCTTGAGGGACCGCAGCCGGACCGCGGCGACGCCCTCGTCGTCGGTCAGCGCGACGCCCGACGCCTGCGGGTAGTAGTGGATGTCGAGGTAATCCACCAGGCGCAGACCGTTCGCCTGCTCGTAGTCGTGGGCCTGCTGCAGATACCACTCGAGGTAGTGCACGCCGCCGTGCGCCTGGAGGTCCGGGCCGCCGTCGCCGCAGCCGTCGAGAGCGGACCAGAAGTACGCGCACCAGCCCCAGGGCACCGGTCCGAGGACGAGCGCCGCCGGATCCTGCGTCTTGATGGCGGAGGCGTAGTCCACGGTCCGCTGCCAGATCTCGTCGTAGGAGAGCGGAGCCGGATGGACGTCGCGATGGGTCGAGTTCCAGAGGTCGGGCTCGTTGTCGAGCGCGAAGAACCGTACGCCTCCCGCGCCCGCCGTCCCGACGCGGCCGGCGACGTGCTGCATCCATCCCGTGACGAAGTCGGGGCCGATCTCTCGCGACGTGTCGTGGGGATCGTTTCCGGAGATGGGCGAGCCGTCGGGATGATTCCCGTTGCCGGCGTCGGGCTGGCACCAGTCCGGAAACCCGGTGGCCGTGCATTCGGTCTGCTGCTGCGCGCCGTACTTCGCGACCGAGAACCCCCAGCGCCGGACCCGATCCGTCGGCGTCCAGCCGATGAGCGGCACCGTGAGGATCGTCTCGCTTCCGTCCGCGCGGTTCTCGTCGATGAAGATGTCGGCGGTCGATCCGTCGGGCAGCGTCCCGGGGTCGGGCTGGGATTCGATGTTGTAGAAGAACCAGTCGCTCGCGTGGTTCGCGATGTCGTCCTGCCAGGAGTAGCGCGTCGTGCCGTTGCCGCCCCAGCGCCGCGAGGGCCAGTGCAGGGCGGCGGTCTGGGCGGAATCTCCGAAGTTGACGCCGTAGATGAGCGGGCTGATCGCGCGGCGGCCCGCGCCCGGGTCCACGACGACGGTCACCGGCGTCGCGGGCGCCTGGAGCGCGAGTGCCAGCAGCAGCGAGGCGATCCCGGTCGGCACGCGTGAGTCTCCGAGGCTACGCTAGCCGAGACACCTCCGATTGCCTGTGACCCGACGCACAGTCCGGCCCGGTTCGGCGCCTAGAAGCACGTCTGGAACGCCGAGGTGTCCTGGATGGGCGCGAAGGGCGTTCCGATGTCGTTCGAATACGTCTGGACCGTGTTCGTCGCGAGATCCTTGACGAGGATCGTGACGCCGACGTTGGTCAGGCCGGAGGCGAAGACCCAGTACGAGTTGAAGGGCGGCCCGCAGGCGTTCAGGACCTTGACGATGATCTCGACGTTCGACGGGTCGAAGAACCAGAAGTACCCGGTCTGATCCGTCAGGCCGACGGCGTTGGCGTCGGAGGACGGCCCGGACGGCGTGAGCTGGAAGGCCGCCGTCACCGCGAACCGCTGCTGGTCCAGGCAGAGCGTGTGCGCGTCGGGGACGCAGTGGGGCGCGGCGCCGGGTGCGGGGGGGGCGGACTGCGCGGTCGCGAGCGATGCCGCGCCGAGGAGAAGGCTGCCGACCGCGATCAGAGTCGATACGGGACGATTCCGCAGGGGAGAGCGATGGAACATGACGACCTCCGTGGGATGCGAATCATGACCGCATCCTACTCCTCGGGGGGCGTCAGGGAAGCGTGAATGTCTTCGTCAGAAACACTCCCATCTGGCCGCGCGTGTTCGGGTTGTCGGGGCAGTAGAGCAGCGGGCTCGCGCTGCAGCCGCCGGTGATGCCGCGTCCGTACAGGTCCTCGATCCAGTCGGCGGCGAACGCGCCCGGGGGCACGTCTTCGAAGATGCCGGTCGCGGCGGGCGGGGCGTAGTCCGAGCCGAGGTGCGTCTTCAGGAGGAAGACCGCCATCTGTGCGCGCGTGACCGGCGAGCCGGGACAGTAGTCTCCGTTGCCGCAGCCCCCCGTGACGTCGAGCGAGGCGAGCTTCTCGATCCAGTCGGCGGCGAACGATCCCTGCGGAACGTCGGCGAACACGGTGCCCGTGGCGGGAGGAGGAACGTAATCGGCGCCGAGCTTGCTCTTGAGCAGGAAGACGGCCATCTGCGCGCGCGTGACGGGAGCACCGGGGCAGAAGTCGCCGCCTCCGCAGCCGGCCGTGATCCCGTCGCGCGACACGGTGTTGACGAAGTCGTGGAACGGGTTCGTTGGCGGAACGTCGAGGAAATCCACGGAGACGAGCGCGTCCGGCGCCGCGACCTCGCAGGCGCCGAGAGAGTCGACGAGCTGGAAGCGCATCGTGGTGCCGGGATCGCCCGAGGTGAACGAGATCGAGCTCGTCCCCTGGCCCTCGTCGAGCGAGCCGCCGGTCAGCGTCCAGGTATCGGTGTGGCCCGGACCCGACGTCGATCCCGCCGCGAGGCCGCCCGTCGCCGGAGGGACCGAGGCCGCGACCGAGATCGCGGGCGCCGGGAAAGGACACTCCGTCACCGCGGTCTGGAGCTGGACCGAGTCGTTGGCGGAGTTCGGATCGTGTCCGTGCGACGTGACGAGCCCGTTGCACGTCAGCGTTCCGACGGCCGTCGGCGTCGCGACGAGGGTGACCGTGGCCGCGGCGCCGCTTCCCAGCGGCCCGAGGTCGCAGCTGGCGCCGTGCGCGAGCAGCGTGCAGCTGCCCTGGCTGGACGTCGCCGATTCGATGGTCGCGGAGAGCGTCAGGCCCCCGGACACGACGGCGTCCGGGGCGGTGCCGGGGCCAGAGCTCGTGATCGTGAACGTGTAGGTGACCGGGACGCCGACGAGCGTCGGATCGGGAGAGCCCCCCGCGGCGAGCGAGAGATCCGCGGTCACGGCTCCGAGCGCGTCCACCCGTCCGAAGCCGAAGGTGTTGTTCGGAATCTGGTCGCCCGGAATTCCGCCGCACTCCTGGGCGGCCGTGCGGGCGAGGGCCGCCGACGTCAGCAGCGCCTGGACCCCGTCGGGATCTCCGATCAGGCTCGGAATCGCGGACATCACGAGGGCCGAGACGCCGACGACGTGCGGTCCCGCCATGCTCGTCCCGTCGAGGTTCGCGTAGCCGTTGGGCGGATAGCTCGAGCGCACGTTGACGCCGGGGGCCGAGATCTCGGGCTTGAGCCGGCCGCTGCCGTCCGAGGTCACGGGCCCGCGGCTCGAGAAGCCCGCGATGTCGTCCGAATCGTCGGTCGCGCCGACGGAGAACGCGGCCGCGTAGATCGCGGGGGGATCCGTGACCGTGCTGCAGGCCGATCCGCTGTTGCCGGCCGAGGCGACGACCTCGATTCCCGCCGCCTTCACGCTCTCGACGACGGACTGCAGGATGGTCGGGTCCGTGCAGCCCTCGCTCGCGGGGCAGGTCCAGGAGTCGTTGATCACGTCCGGGGCCTTGGAGGGATCGGGGTTCTGGCCCGACAGGTCCGTGGGCGCGATGAACCACTGGAAGCACTCGGTGTAGCGGGCCGGCGTCCCGGCGCCGTCGTCCATGTTGCGGCAGCCGATCCACTTCGCCGCCGGCGCGACGCCGATCTGGTTCGAGCCGCCGTCGTCGCCCACCATCGTGCCCATCGTGTGCGTCCCGTGGCCGAAGTCGTCGCAGGGAGCGGGCGAGTCGTTCCCGCAGGGATTGCCGGTCGAGTCGTGAATCGCGTCGTGCCAGTTGTAGTTGTGATTCGCCGAGCCGGTCCAGCCGCGATAGTGGGGCTTCAGAGCCGGGTGGTCCCACTGGTAGCCCGTGTCGGCTCCCGCGACCACGACTCCGGCGCCCTTGTATCCGAGGGCCCAGACGTCGGGCGCATGGACCTGGGCGACGCCCCACTCGATCGTGTCCGGCGCGGCCGGCCCCGGAGATACCGGCGGGGGAAGAAGTCTCACGCGGACGCGAGGATTGGCGTAGACGTGGAAGACGTCGTCGCGCGCCGCGAGATCGCGGACGAGATCGAGGCCGCCCCGGACCCAGATCATGTTGGCGACCCAGTAGGATCGGTGCGCGGCGCCCCGCGCGCTCAGGAAGGCGAGAAGGGGAGACTGCGTCCGCGCGGCCGTGGCGGAGAGGGCATCCGCGACGAACGCGCTCTTCTCGGCCCGGGTCGAGAGGGCGTTCGCGCCGCGCAGGTCCGCCTGATCGCGCAGGAGGACGAGAAACTCCGTGTCCCCCCGGGCGGCGGTGTCGAGGACCCACGGATCCACCTTCTGGCGAAGCGTCTCCGCGGAAGCCGCGGCGCAGACGATCGCGAAACACAGAGCCGACAGCATGCGTGTGCGCATGAACGACCTTCCCTCCGGCGAATCGGGCGATTATGCCCGATTCGCCGGCGGAGAAACGGGCGAGCGCCGGGCCCTAGTGGAGGCCGAACGTCTTCGTGATGAACACCGCCATCTGCTGCCGGTTGTTCGTGTTGCCCGGGCAGTAGCGCAGCGGGTTGGTCAGACAGCCCCCGGTCACGCCTTTCGCGTAGAGGTCTTCGATCCAGTCGGCGGCGAAGGCGCTCGCGGGAACGTCGGCGAACACGGTGCCCGTCGCGGGCGGCGGCGTATAGCCCGAGCCCTCCAGGGTCTTGAGCAGGAAGACCGCCATCTGGTCGCGGCGGACGGCGTTGTTGGGACAGAAGTCGCCGCCGCCGCAGCCGCCCGTGATGCCCTCGAGGGCGAGCTGCTCGATCCAGTCGACGGCAAAGCCGCCCGGGCACGGGACGTCCGCGAAGACTCCCGAGCACGAGGGTGGCACGAATGCGGACGTGTGCTCGGCCTTCAGGAGGAAGACCGCCATCTGCGAGCGGGTGACCGGAGACGTGCCGCAATAGTTGCCGCCGCCGCAGCCGGACGTGATGCCGTTGCGGGCGACGGTGTCGACGTAATCGTGGAAGGTGTTCGACGGAGGGACGTCGAGAAAATCGACCTGGATGTTCTTCGTCGCCGTCGGCGAAGAGCAGCCGGCGTTGGTCTCGACGACCGTGCAGACCATCGTCGTGCCGGGCGATCCCGCGTCGAAGACGATCTGCCGCGACGTCTGTCCCGCGGTGATCGTTCCGCCGGAGAGGGTCCAGTTCCACGTCGAGCCCGGGTGGTTCGTGACGCTCGCGGAGGCGCCCGAGGCGCCGACCGGAACCGATGCGGGCGCCGAGATGACGGGCAGGTCGGGGACCGGATTGACGGTGACCGTCACGGTCGGATTGTTGGACGACGTGCAGCCGTTGGCCGCGGTCACGGTCAGGGTGTACACCGTCGTGATCGTCGGCGTGGCGATCGGCGCGCAGCTTGCGGCGTCGTCGAGGCCGCTCGTCGGAGACCATGCGCAGGACACGCCGCCCGAGCCCGTGAGGGGCGCCGGGTCGCCGGCGCAGACCGTCGCGGCGCCCGATCCCGCGGCCGTCGGCCGCATGTTGACGGCCAGGGTGGCCGGCGCCGACGTCAGCTGCTGGCCGAAGCCGTCGGTGACGACGATGTCGTAGGTCCCCGGATCGCCGGACCCGGCCGGATCGATCGTCAGCGTGTCGGTCGTCGCGCCCGAGACCTCGGCGCCGTTCGACAGCGGCGCCCCGTTCTTTCTCCACTGATAGGTCAGTGTCGGCTGGCCCGTCGCGCTCACCGAGAACACCGCCTGATCTCCCGAGCAGACGGTCAGGTTTCCGGGCGCCGTGACCGTGATCGGGATGCGCTCGTAGGCGCCCATGTCCACGATCGGCGGAATGCCGGCGCCGGTGTCGGGTACGGTCGGGTCGTCGAAGAATCGGGGCAGCCCCGCGAGATCGAGCGTCACGCCGCCCGGCACGTCGAGGTTCTTTCCCGCGTCCACGGCCGGAGACGCGGGCCCGAGACGAAGGTCCGAAGGGGCGCCGAGAAACAGCGGGTCGCCGCTGATGTTGCCGGTGCCGGCGACGCCGCCGCCTTCGAAGTCGGAGTACTCGGCGGAGAACGAGGAGAGGCCGTCGTTGAAGATCTCGCCCGCGCCGTCGCCCCAGAAGATCGAGTTCGAGATCGAGTTGCCGGACGTGTTGAGGAGGGCGAAGCCGTAGCCCGGATTGTTGCCGGTGAACGTGCTGTCCTTGATGACGTTGCTGTTGCCGCCCGAGACGGTCTGCATTCCGTTCGGGCTGTTCTGGGCGATCACGCAGTTGACGAGCGTCGTGCTGCCGCCGGTCTCGATCGCGCCGCCTCCCGTCGAGGCACCGGAGATCTGGTTGGATCGGAAGATCGAGCTCTGCAGATACACCGCACTTCCACCGCCCGAGTACAGGGCGCCGCCGGCGCCGCCATTGCTCACAGAGTTGAAAAGGAACGACGAGTTGAGAATCGTCGGGGAGCCTGTGGTGACCCGCATGCCACCGCCCTGGCTCAATGCGAAGTTGGCGGTGATGATCAGCCCGGTCAGCGACGGGCTTCCGCTGTTGATCCAGACCCCGCCGCCGTTGTTGTTCGAGCCTCCGCCGTCGGCCTGTCCGCCCGTGATCGTGAAGCCGTCTAGGACGCCGGACGACGTGACGGTGCTGTCCGTCGTGACGACGTGGTAGCTGTTGTCTCCCGAGACGCCGACCGTCCCGATGTCCCCTGACAGGATCGTGACGTTGACGGACGGATTGCGCTGGCCGCGCATCGTTTCTCCGCCGGCGAAGCCGCCGTAGATCCCGACTCCGTTCTTCATCAGGAAGCTCTTCGTGCGGTCGGACGCGTCCGGCTTGTAGGTTCCCGCGGCCACCCAGATCTCGTCGCCCGAGCCCGCGGCGGCGAGGGCCGTCACGAGATCCGTGTACGCGGTGCCCGGGGCCCAGCAGCCGCTTCCGGAGGGCGACGGCTTCACGCAGCGCACCGTGGCGAAGGCCGCGGTTGTCGCGGCCAGAGACAGAAAGAGCGAGGCGGTCACAAACCGCGCGGTCAGACGCATCGGTCGAGTTCCTTTCTTGGGAGGCACCCCCCATTGTCGCGCCGATCGGAGCGGAACGTTAGCCGTCCGTTCGGGCAGGTCGAGAGAGCCGCGCACGGCGCGGAAAAGATGCGAGGTACAGGTGAGCGCCGCGGCGAGCGCGAAAGCGCGGCGCTCACTCGAAACGAAAAGCGAAGCGCCGCCGTTCAGAAATGTGAGTGGCCGGAATCCGGGCAACCCGTCGAACCGCGGCCCCCGAAGAGGGAGGCCGAGCCGTTTCCTGTCCTTATGGACAGGGGGATGTGTTACCGGAAGTAACGTTCGCACGGTTGGGCCAGGAAGCGGCTCAAAGCAAGTGCCTGAATCTCAAGCGAATCCGGCACTGGCCTCCAAATTGCGGTTCTGAGTGGATCGGGGACCCAACGACTCATGGATGAATCTCCAGATGCCGGCGCCTCGGATGTGAAGCTGGACCTGTCGCGCCTCAAGGGCGAGACCTCCGGCGGGGATACCCGCTACTCGGTCGGAATCGAAGGTTCCCTTCGTCCGGAATGGCTCGAGACCTACCGGCAATTCCAGGCCGGCGCCCCCGGTCTCCGCCGGTTCGAGGTCGACGCACCGAGCGCCACAGTGCGGTTCACGTGCCGGAACGTCGACGGCACGGGCGTCGTCTTCGAGGCCCTCGAGCGGCTGGAGTTTCTGATCAGCCGGGTCAACCAGGTCGCGTGGGCCCGTCGCGCCGCCGGTCCGCGGATCAGCATGCCGACTTCGCTTCGCGCGCGATGAGCGAGAGGAGGATCTCGAGCTCATAGGCCCTCCGGCCGCGCTCCTTCGCTCGCGCGGCGAACGCTTCCCGCCTCCGGGCTCGGGTTAGACTTCCGCGCCGATGACCGCGGAGCGCGCTTGAGGAAGTCGAATCGTCCGCCATGGCTCTCGTCGACGGCCCTCATCTTCTACGCGCTCGTCCTCGGCATTGCCGCCGGCTTCCTCTTTCCGGCGGAAACCCACCCCGCCGCCTATGCGGCGTTCCGCTTCCTGTCGAAGGCCTTCATCAGCCTCATCAAGCTGCTGATCGTTCCCCTCATCTTTTCGACGATCGTCGTCGGCATCGGCAAGACCGGCGACATCAAAGCCGTCGGCCGGATGGGGGTCAAGGCTCTCATCTATTTCGAGGTCGCGACGACCGCCGCCCTGGCCCTCGGACTGACGCTCGCGCACGTCGTCCGCCCGGGAGAGGGCCTGAGTCTCCCTCCCTCGGGAGAGACGCTCGCCAAGCCGCAGACCCTGGTCGAAACGCTGCTGCACCTCTTCCCGTCGAACGTCGTCGACGCGATGGCGAAGCAGGACGTGCTGCAGGTCGTCATCTTCGCGACACTCGCCGGGGTGGCGGCCGCGCACATCGGCAAGAGGTCCGAGCCGTTTCTCAAGCTCATGGACTCCGTCGTAGCGGTGATGTTCCAGCTCACCGACTACATCATGGCGCTCACACCACTCGGCGTCTTCGGCGCCATGGCCGGATCCGTATCGCACCACGGTCTCGCGGTTCTCGGCTCGTACGCGAAGCTCGTGGCGTCGCTCTACGGGGCGCTCGTTCTGTTCGCGCTTCTCGTGCTTACGCCGGCCCTCGCGATCGCCCGGGCCGACATCCGGCTCTTCTTCCGGAAGATCCGGGAGCCGTTCCTTCTCGCGTTCTCGACGGCGTCCTCCGAGGCGGCTCTGCCGCGGGCGCTCGAGAAGATGGTCGAGTACGGCGTGCCCGAGTCGGTCGCGGGCTTCGTGATTCCGGCGGGCTACTCCTTCAACCTCGACGGCTCGACGCTCTACATCTCGCTCGCGTCGCTGACGATCGCGCAGGCGGCCGGAATCCACCTGTCCTTCTCGACCGAGCTCCTGATGATGCTGACGTTCCTGATGACGTCCAAGGGAGTGGCGGGCGTGCCGCGCGCCTCGCTCGTGATCATCGCCGCGGGCTGCGCCGCTTTCGGCCTGCCGGGCGAGGCCGGCGTCGCCATGATCCTGGCGGTCGACGAGCTCATGGACATGGCCCGGACCTCGATCAACGTGATGGGCAACTGCGTCGCGTCGGTCGTCGTCGCGCGCTGGGAGGGAGTGCTCGGCCCTCCGCTCTCCGTCGCCGACGAGAGCTCTCCCGCCGCAGAGCTCGCCCGCCAGGCCGTTCCCTGAACCGATCGTCCGGTTCGAAGGCGGCCTGAGGTAGGCTCCGGCGAACCTGGAGGTGAGAGCGATGAAGTCTCCGCTCGCGCTGCTCGCCAGTGCCTTCCTTCTGGCCGGGACGGCCCGCGCGCAGGAAAACCATTCCCACATTCATGACGAAGGCGAAGCGCTCGGCAAGGTGACCTTCCCGACTTCCTGCCGCGCGGAGGTCGCGGCGGAATTCACGCGCGCCGTCGCCCTCCTGCACTCGTTCGGCTACGAAGAGTCCCGCCGCGCCTTCGAATCCGTCGCGGCGCACGATCCGGACTGCGCCATGGCGTACTGGGGCGTGGCGATGACGTATTACCACCCGATCTGGTCACCGCCGGATTCGCGGGATCTCGCGGCCGGCCGGGCTGCCGCCGCCAGAGCCGAGGCCGCCGGCCCGCGCACGGACCGCGAGCGCGGGTACGTCGAGGCGATCGCCGTCTTCTACCGGGATTCCGGCACGCGGCCCC
The DNA here is from genome assembly GCA_963738945.1 of uncultured Acidobacteriota bacterium. Lineage (GTDB taxonomy): Bacteria > Acidobacteriota > Thermoanaerobaculia > UBA5066 > Gp7-AA6 > DAHUXD01. The sequence goes on along the minus strand of CAVTYD010000003.1, from coordinate 585,947 downwards.
ACGCGGCGCGCGCCCGCGCCTGGAGCGATGCACTCGAAGCGCTGTCCCGCCGGTTCCCCGACGATCATGAGGCGACGATCTTCTACGCGCTGTCGCTCCTCGGGACCGCGCCGCCGAGCGACGCGAACTTCGCGAACCAGAAGAAGGCCGCGGCGATCCTCAACGGGCTTCTGCCCGAGGAACCGGAGCACCCGGGGATCGCGCATTACATGATCCACGCTTTCGACTATCCGCAGCTCGCGCGAGAGGCGCTTCCCGCGGCCCGGGCTTACGCGAAGATCGCGCCGTCGTCCCCGCACGCGCTGCACATGCCGTCTCACATCTTCACGCGAATGGGGCTGTGGCAGGAGTCGATCGCGTCGAACCTCGCCTCCGCCGACGCGGCCCGCCGACTGGTCGCCCAACGCCATCCCGGCGCGGCCTCCCTCGATGCGCTCCACGCCCTCGACTATCTGGAGTACGCCTATCTCCAGATCGGCGACGAGAAGAGCGCCCGGCGGGTGCTCGAGGAGGCCGCGACCTCGAGGAACTTCGACGAACCGCAGTTTCAGGCGGCCTATGCGCTCGCGGCCATCCCGGCGCGCTGGACGCTCGAGCGCCGGGATTGGAGGGCGGCGTCGGAGGTCTCGATGCCGACGGCGTCCCTGCCCTGGGACCGGTTCTCCTACGCGGCCGCCATCGTCCATTTCGCCCGGGCAGTGGGCGCGGCTCGGTCCGGTCAGCCCGCCCGCGCCGAGGAGCCATTGGCTCGTCTACAGGAGATCCAGGCGGGGCTCTCGGCATCCCCAATACCGGGGCCCTACGACTGGGCGAACGAGGTCGAGGCTCGTCGGCTCGCCGCGACGGCCTGGCTGGCGTATGCGCAGGGGAAGAAGGACGAGGCGCTGCTTCTGGCCCGTGCCGCCGCGGACCTCGAGGAGAAGACCGGCAAGCACCCGGTGACGCCGGGACCGGTGCTTCCGGCGCGCGAGCTCCTCGGAGACATGCTCCTCGAGGCGGGACGACCCGGAGACGCGCTCGTCGAGTACGAAGCCTCCCTGCGCGAGGCCCCCGGCCGATTCAACAGTCTGTACGGCGCGGCTCGAGCTGCGGAGCGGTCGAAGGATCCGGACCGTTCGCGCGCTCTCTACGCCGAGCTCCTCTCTCAGTGCGTTGCGGGATCGCCGCGTCCCGAGCTCGCCGACGCGCGCCGCGCCCTCGCCGGAAGCCGCGCGCCGTCCTGAAGCGGGCGCGGTCAGCGCAGCCGGTCGAGCGCCTGATTGATCGCGCCGAGATCGACGGCGCTGTCGGCCGGGTCGGGGGCCAGGTAGTCGACGCGGTCGACGTAGGCATCGGGGCCGCCGCACGTCTCCGGCGGCCACGAGCCCTCGCCGGCGAGGCATTCGAGCCGCTGGTTCTGGACGGTTCCGTCCGCGACGGATTCGATGACGATCTCGTGCTCCCAGGTTCCGTCGGAGACGAGCTCGTATCGAAACGAGGCGGCTCCGGCCGCATTGACGTCGGCGAGACTCACCCACCTCGAGTCCCGCAGCAGGATCCCGTCGGAAGTCTTCCCGTAGAGGGCGTTGCCGATCCGAAAGCGGTGCGCCTCGTCTCCGGCCCATCCCATGACGCACCGGAGGACTCCGTCGAGCTGCCGCAGCGTCAGCGTCTCCGGCAGGCGCAGACGTCTCCAGACCGGCGGAACGATCTCGAGAAGGACGATGCGGAGGCAGAGGACGCGCGAAAGAGACTTCGACGCCTCCAGGCGATCCAGGCCGCGGCGTCCGTGGGTGCGTTTCGTTTCGAGCATGGTCAATACCTCGTCGGGACGATCAGAGACTCCTCGAGTACTCCTTTGGATCCTGCTTCCAGACGACGACGCCGCAGAAGCGGTCGCCTTCGGGACAGACGGGACGGACGTCGGCGAGGTGGCGCAACGTGCACGGAGGCAGGAGCCACGGACCGATACGCGGGTTCACCTCGCGGATCTGGAGCGCCTCGTCGAGAGACGCCCGCCAGATCTCCTCCTGCGCGTTGTAGCAGAGGCGCATGGCGAACTTGTGGTGAAGGTGAAGCAGGTCGGCCGACTCCGTGAAGCGCAGCGCCACGGAGTTCGGCAGGAGGTAGGCCGCGAACTCGTCGGAGACGCCGCGGCCTCGCAACTCGCCGATCGCCGACCAGGTCTCCTCCATCGTCGCGGCGGTAGAGATCATCCGCCTCGGGCACGTCGGCCACGAGCATGGGGACGATGTAGTCCGGCTCGTCGGACAGGTACGCCGGAAGCGCCGGCCGGGACGCGGGCGTCATGCGGTGGCGCTGGTCCTGGCTGTCGGCCGTGTGCGAGAGCTTCTTGCGGAACGTGTACGAGGGGTGGAACATCGCGCGCGAGAGCTTGCCGTGGGTCGTCAGCGTCAGCGTCTCGCCGAGCGAGCGATTCTTCGACGGGTCGAGGACGAGGCGGATCGCGTCGTCGTCGGAGAGCGCCGCGCGCGGCGCGCCGAGGATCTCCCGGACGGCGCTCGCGAGGACGTCCTCGTTGTTCGCCTTCCAGTCGACGAGGCGCGAGACGCGTCCGCCGAGCTCCCGGTCGAACTCCTCGCGGAACGCGCGGGCGCCGGGGCGCATGCGCGGGAGCGCCTGGAACGCGGCGTACTCGGGCGTCTCCTCGAGAGGAATCGGATCCTGGAGGACCGACGCATACAGCGGATCGTGGCGCAGGACCTCCGCGACCATCTGTCCCACGACCTCGCGCTGCTCGGTCGGGCGCGTCGTAGGACTCGCACAGCCGCCAGTAGCGAAAGAGCGTGATCCCCGAGACCGTGTGGTACAGGTACGAGAACGTCGCGACCGGCAGGACGTACCGCGCGATCTCCTGCGCCCTCTTCTTGACGGACCCCGCGAAGCGCGTGCGCGCCGTCGCCGCGCGTGCGCCCCGGGAAGAGCCCGAAGTAGCGCTCGGCGGCGAGCGGCGTGAGCAGCTCGGTCAGCCGCGCGTAGGCCTCCTGCTGGCGGCGGGCGGTCTTCTCGTAGATCTCGCGCTCGGCCGGGCCGAGAGGAGGTACGGCGTAGTTCCCCCGGCTGACCTCGACGTACCGCTGCGAGACCTGCTCCGAGTTGTAAAAGGGATGCGAGTGCAGGAAGGACCACAGGAACTGGCGCGAGACGTTCTCGAGCGAGAACTGGAAGTGGGCGTGCTGGAAGGTCGTGTGGTGGCCGGCCTCGTAGATCGACTTCGCGATGGCGTCCCGGCGGTCCGGGCGGGCGGAGGCCTGGTCCTCCGTGACGATCCCCTTGGAGGAGTAGCAGGTTCGGGCCGTCGCGACGACGTTCTCGTAGGGCCGGTCGAAGGCGTGCACGAGGCGGACGCGGGGCGGCGCCGAGGAGAAGCCGAACGAGGCCGGATCGGGGCGGGGGAGGCTCGACACAAGGTCATTGTAGACCGGGTATAGGATCCCCCCGCACGGAGGGTGGCGCCATGAACAACGCGCGTCGGGCCTTCATTTTCGCTTCGCTTCTTCTCGTTTTTTCGGTCCGTTTCGCCGCCGCGGCGACCTTCACGGTAAAAAACACCAACGACTCGGGCGCGGACTCGCTGCGCCAGGCCATTACGAACGCCAATGCCGGCGGCCCGGGGCCACACACCATCACGTTCGACATTCCCGGCTCGGGCGTCCAGACCATCTCGCTCGCGAGCAGTCTTCCGACCGTCTCGATTCCCACCGGCGGTCTCACCATCGACGGGACGACCCAGCCCGGCTACGCAGGCTCGCCGCTGATCGCCATCGGCTGCACCAGCGGCGGTATCGTCGTATTCTCGTTCGGGGACTCCGCGGGGACCGTCAAAGGGCTGGCGATTGGCAACTGCGGGATCGGGATCAACACCGGGTCCCCCGGTCCGATTACCGTCCAGGCCTGCCACCTGGGCGTCGATGCCGCCGGGACGACCGCAACCCCGAATGAACAGGCGATCTCGATCGCGGGTACGACCTTCTTGATCGGCGGCCCCACCGCCGCGGATCGCAACATCATCTCGGGCAACTCGGAATGGGGAATCTTCATCGGGTCCGCGACGGGCGGGACGATTCAGAACAACTACATCGGAACGGATGTCACGGGCACGGTCGCTCTGCCCAACGGAACCGGGCTCACCATTCAGGGCGGTGGCGGCTCAGGGATCCTGGTCGGGGGATCTGGTATGGGGAATCTGATTTCCGGCAACACGAACGACGCCCTCGACGTCGGCTTCTACGTCGTCAACGTGACGATCCAGGGCAACCTCATCGGGACGGACGTCAACGGCACCGCCGCGCTGCCCAACGCCCTGGGCATTGGTACAGACAACCCTCCCCCAACCGGCCTCGTGATCGGCGGAACCGGAGCCGGCGAGGGGAACCTCGTCTCCGGCAATGCGATGGGTATGGACGTCGTCGCCGACGGCGCGGTCATCCAGGGCAACTTCATCGGCGTCGACGCCTCGCACACGTTCCCCCTGCCCAATACGGGCATCGGTTTGCGCGTTCAGTCGTCGGCGACCCCAGCGTCTCCCAACGTCATCGGATCGGCGACGCCAGGAGGACCGGGCGGCAATTTCATCGCGTTCAACGGCGGCCTGGGTCTGGACGTGCTGAGCGGCACCCGGAACACGATTCGCGGAAACTCGATCCACGACAACTTCGCGCTCGGGATCTCGCTCTCCAACTCGGTCAATCCGACCGCGAACGATCTCGGCGACGGAGATACGGGGCCCAACAACCTGCAGAACTTTCCGGTGATCTCGTCCGTGACGTACGGGGCGAACACGACCGTGACCGGACGTCTCAACTCGACGCCCGACACGACCTTCGACCTCGACTTCTACGCCAATGCGGTGTGCTCGAACTTCCCCCGGGATTACGTCCAGGGCGAGACCTATCTTGGCTCGTCGCAGGTGACGACGGACGGCTCCGGCAACGCCTCGTTCACGGTCTCCACGCTGCCGTCGGTGGCTTCCGGGTCGAAGATCTCGGTGACGGCGACGGACCCGTCCGGAAACACGTCCGAGTTCTCCGAGCGGTTGCCGTTCTCGGTCAGCGTCAAGTCGGGAGCTGCGGCGGGAGGAACGGCGCTGACGGTTTCCGGCACGAACTTTCTCGCGGGGGCGGCCGTCACGCTTGGCGGCGTTGCGACGACGGGGGTCGTGGTGAACTCGTATACCTCGATCTCCGCCACGACTCCGGCCCTCGCTCCCGGAACGGCCAACGATCTCGTCGTCACCAACACCGACGGCACCCACGGGACCCTCGTCAAGGCGTTCGTGGCGGACTTCCTCGACGTCCCGAGCAGCCAGCAGTTCTATTCCTACGTCACGACCCTGGTGTCGAACGCGATCACGGCGGGCATCGGCGGAGGTCTCTACGGGGTCAACGACGACACGCTTCGGCAGCAGATGGCGGTCTTCATCCTCAAGGGCAAGCACGGGCTGTGCTTCACGCCGCCTCCCTGTACGGGCTCCTTCGCGGACGTTCCCTGTCCCTCGACCTTCGCCGATTGGATCGAGGAGATGGCGGCCGAGGGCATCACGGGCGGGTGCGGTGGAGGAAACTTCTGTCCCCAGACGCCCGTTCGCCGCGACCAGATGGCCGTGTTTCTCCTGAAGGGGGAGCACGGATCGTCGTACGTTCCGCCGACGTGCACGGGCGTCTTCACGGACGTTCCCTGTCCCTCCACGTTCGCGAACTGGATCGAGCAGCTCGCCACCGAAGGGGTGACGGGAGGCTGCGGCGGAGGGAACTACTGCCCGGGCGACCCGAATACGCGCGGGCAGATGGCGGTGTTCATGACGAAGACGTTCCACCTGCAATGATCGGCGAGGCTCGCAGGCACCGCTGACCGGATCGCACCGGGGGTCCGCGCCGGACCATAATGAGGTCGGAATGCGGCTCCCGATCTACCTCGACCACAACGCCACGACGCCGGTGGATCCGCGCGTCTTCGAGGCGATGGCTCCCTACTTCACGACGGCCTTCGGCAACCCGTCCTCGCGCGGCCACGTGTTCGGGTGGGAGGCGGAGGCGGCCGTCGACGCGGCGCGCGAGCAGGTGGCGCGGGCCATGAATGCGTCGCCGAAGGAGATCGTCTTCACCAGCGGCGCGACCGAATCCGACAACCTCGCCATCCTCGGCGCGGCGCGGCTTCGCCGCGAGCCCGGCGCGCACGTGATCACCGCCTCGACGGAGCACCCGGCGGTCCTCGACGCCGGCCGCGAGCTCGAGCGCGAAGGCTTCGCCGTGACGTACCTCGCCGTCGAGAAGACCGGCGAGCTCCCGATCGAGCGCCTGCGCGAGGCGATGACGGATCGGACGATTCTCGTCTCCCTGATGCTCGCCAACAACGAGATCGGAACCATTCATCCGATCGCGCGGATCGGCGAGCTCTGCCGCGAGCGCGGCGTCCTCTTTCACACCGACGCCGTGCAGGGGTTCGGAAAGATCCCGTTCGACGTCGCCGCCATGAAGGTGGATCTCGCGTCCGTTTCGGCGCACAAGATCTACGGCCCCAAGGGGGTCGGCGCCCTGTACGTCCGCGCCCGACAGCCGCGCGTGCGCCTCGAGCCCCTGCTCTTCGGCGGCGGCCAGGAGCACGGCGTGCGCTCCGGCACGCTGAACGTTCCGGGAATCGTCGGCCTCGGCAGGGCCGCCGAGATCGCCGTCGCCGAGAGGGAGGAGGAGTCCCGCCGCCTCCGGCAACTGCGGGGCCGGCTCCGCGACGGCCTGGCCGCACAACTGGACGGCATCGGCGTCAACGGCGCCGCGCTTCCGGCCATCGAACCCGACGGCCGCCTCGCTCCCGGCGTCGAGGAGCGCCGCCTGCCGGGAAACCTCAACCTCTCCTTCGCCGGAGTGGACGGGGAGGCGTTGCTCGCCGGCCTGAAGGACGTGGCGGTCTCGAGCGGCTCGGCCTGCACGTCGGCCTCGCTCGCGCCGTCGCACGTGCTGACGGCGATCGGCGTTCCGCCCGACCTGGCGCACGCTTCGATCCGGTTCGGCCTCGGCCGGGGGACCACGGCCGAAGAGGTGGACTTCGCGGTCCAGGCCGTGGCCCGGGCCGTGCGCCGTCTTCGCGAAAAATCGCCTCTGCCCCGGGCGTCGAACCGATAGAGTTCGACGTCCGTTGAGCTCGTTGCTCAGGGATCTCGTACGCGGACTGCCTTCCTACGCGGACCTCCTCGCGAGAGTCCGCGAGGGGGAAGACCGTCTCATCGTCTCGGGAGGCGTCGGGGCGCTTCCGGCGGTTTTCTCCGCCGCGCTCGCCGAGGACCTCGGACGGCCGCTCGTGGCGATCGTCCCCAACGAGAAGGACGCCGAGCGTTTCCTGGGAGATCTCGCCGCGGCGGGCTCCGAGCGGGCCTTCCAGGCGCCGGCGCCGACGCTGACCCCCTACCAGCGCATCCCCGCGTCGCTGAAGTCCCGGCGCGACGAATTTGCGCTCTTGACCGCCCTGCGGCCCGGAGCCGGCGCCGGTCGCGGCGGTGCTGCCGGCGCGGTCTCTCTTCGTGCGCCTGCCCTCTCCGGAAGACTTCGAGCGGATCGTGATCCGGCTCGCGCGCGGCGCCGAGGTCTCGCTCTCGAAGCTCGTCGAGCGGCTGACGCGGCTCGGCTACCGGCGCGGCGACCTCGTCGTCGAGACCGGCGACCTGGCCGTGCGCGGAGGGCTCTTCGACATCTTTCCGCCGGACCGGGATCTGGCGGTGCGGGTCGAGCTCGAGGGCGACACGATCTCCTCGCTGCGGCTCTTCGACCCCGACACGCAGCGCTCGCGCGAGAAGCTCGACGAGGTCGTCCTGCCTCCCTTCGCCGCCGCGGAGGAGTCGGACGAGGCCCGCCGCCTGCTGACCGAACGCATCGGGCGTCCCCCGTCGGAAGCCGAGCGAATCGTGTTCGCTCCGGCGGTCACCGCGCTCCCGGCGGGCTGGCTCGACTACGCGAAGGGCGGTCTCGTCGCGCTCGTCGAGCCCGCCGCGATCGAGGAAGAGGTCGAGGCCTTCGCCGACCGCCTCGAGGCGGACCGGGACCCCGACCGCGACGCCTTCGCTCCGGAAGAGTTGATGCACGGGCGGGAGCGGGTCCGCGGCCGGCTCGAGCACATCGGCCTGCGGTTCGACCGCCTGGGGCTCGGCGCGGGCGACGGGCGGGACCTGCGGCTGCCCGCCGAAGCGATCGCGGGCCACGCGGGGCGCGCCGCCGAGGCGGCCGCGGACCTCGTGAAGGCGCTCGGCTCCGGGGAGGAAGTCGTCGTGGCGTCGCGGCCGACCGGAGGCGCCGAAAAACTCAAGCGCCTCGCGCTCGAGTACGGTTTCCACGTCTCTTCCCAGCGCGGCCCGGGCGCCGTGGTCTCGATTCCGGCCGAGATCTCGGCCGGGTTCCGCCTGCGGGATCCGCGCCTGGCGGTGTACTCGGAGGAGGAGATCTTCGGCGAGGAACGCCGCTCGGCGGCGGCCCGGCGGCCGTCCGAAGCCTTCCTGTCCGACCTGCGCGACCTGAAGCTCGGCGACGCGATCGTCCATGCCGACTACGGCATCGGCCGTTTCAAGGGCTTGAAGCGCGTGCCGGTGGACGGCGAGCCGCGAGAGTTCATGGAGATCGAGTACGCCGAGGGCAAGACGCTCCTGCTGCCGGTCGAGCGCCTGGACCTCGTTCAGAAGTATTCGGGCGTCGAGGGCGTCGAGCCGGTGCTCGACCGGCTCGGGGGCGCGGGCTGGGCGCGGCGCAAGGCCTCGGTGCGCAAGGCGATGCGCGACATGACGGACCAGCTCCTGAAGCTGTACGCCCGGCGCAGCCTCGCCGACGGGTTCTCGTTCTCCAAGGACTCGCCCTGGCAGAAGGAGTTCGAGGAAGCCTTCGAGTACGTCGAGACCCCCGATCAGGCCCAGGCGATCGCGGACGTCAAGCGCGACATGCAGTCGGCGAAGCCCATGGACCGGCTTCTCTGCGGCGACGTGGGGTACGGGAAGACCGAGGTGGCGATGCGCGCCGCGTTCAAGGCCGTGCTCGACGGCAAGCAGGTGGCGGTCCTCGCCCCGACGACGATCCTCGCCGACCAGCACTTCCGGACCTTCCGCCGGCGTTTCGCCGCGTTTCCGGTCGCGATCGAGCTGTTGTCGCGCTTCCGGTCCCGGAACGAGCAGCAGAAGATCGTCGCTCAGGTCGCCGACGGTTCGGTGGACATCCTGATCGCGACGCACCGGATGCTCGGGCGCGACCTCGCGTTCCGCGACCTCGGCCTCCTGATCGTCGACGAGGAGCAGCGGTTCGGCGTGGCGCAGAAGGAGCGGCTCAAGGAGTGGAAGGCCTCGATCGACGTGCTCTCGATGTCGGCCACGCCGATCCCCCGCTCGCTCCACCTCTCGCTTTCCGGCCTGCGCGATCTCTCGATCATCGAGACGCCGCCCCGGGACCGCCTCGCGATCGAGACCCAGGTCGTCCCGCTCCAAGCCCGAGATCATCCGCGAGGCGATCGAGGGCGAGATCGCCCGGGGCGGCCAGGTCTTCTTCGTGCACAACCGGATCGAGTCCATCGGCGCGGATTCGAGAGATGCTCGAGGAGCTGCTCCCGTCGGTGCGCATCACCGTCGCGCACGGCCAGATGCCGGAGGGGGAGCTCGAGAAGGCGATGCGGCGTTTCTTCTCGCGGGAGGCGGACGTCCTGCTCGCCACCGCCATCGTCGAGAACGGCCTCGACATCCCGTCGGCGAACACGATCCTGATCGACCGCGCCGAGACGTTCGGCCTCGCCCAGCTCTACCAGCTGCGCGGCCGCGTCGGCCGGAGCGACAAGCCCGCCTACGCGTACTTGCTCGTCCCGGAGACGGCGGCGCTGTCCGACGTGGCGCGCCAGCGTCTGGCGTCGATCCGCGAGTTCTGCGACCTCGGGGCGGGGTTTCGCATCGCGGCCCGGGACCTCGAGATCCGGGGTTCGGGAAACATGCTCGGCGGCGAACAGTCGGGCCACATCGCGGCCGTGGGCTTCGAGACGTACCTGTCGCTGCTCGAGGACGCGATCCGCGAGATCCGCGGCGAGCAGCCGCTGCCCGAGCGGGCGGTCACCCTGTCCCTCGGGCTCGACCTCGCGATCCCCCACGCCTACGTCGAGGACGAGAACTGGCGGATGATGATCTACAAGAAGATCGCCCGCGCGGGGGACGACGCCGCCCTGGCGGAGACCGCTCGAGAGATCGCGGACCGCTTCGGCGAGCCTCCGGCCGAGGTGCGCCGGCTGGTCCAGTACGCCCGGCTGCGGGCCCGGGCCGAGGGGCTCGGAATCACCGCGATCACGCGGCAGGCGGGCAAGGTTCACGTCCGCTTTTCCGAGGACGCATCGGTGGACGCCGACCGCGTGCTCGACTTCGTGAGCCGGACGCCGGGTTCGAGCCTCTCTCCCTCGCGCGTTCTGACGCTGCCGGCGCCATCGGGAGGGGACGAGCTGCTGGCCGGGTTGATCGCGCTGCTGCCGACGCTCGAACGGAGGGCCGCCTGAGCCCTGGAATTCGGGAGGGCCAAAGGTGGTAATAATGACCGTCATGCGCCGACCCATTTCCCTCGCGGCCGCCGTCCTCTTCACCTCCTCCTCCGTCGTTCCCGCGGCCGAGCTCGTCGAACAGATCGTGGTGCGCGTCAACGACCGGCTCATCACGCAGTCCGAGTTCGACAAGCGGCTCGCGATCGCCGCCCGGGCGCCGAACCACCCGACCGATCAGGCGGAGCTCGAGCGCAACGTTCTCGAGGACCTGATTCGCGAGAAGCTGCTCGAGGAACGCGCCAAGGAGATGGCGGTTTCGGCGACGGACGACGAGGTCGAGGCGGCGGTCGCCCGCGTGAAGGCGCAATACAACCTGACCACCGACGCCGAGTTCGACGCGGCGCTCGCCCAGTCCGGGATGACCCGGGACGAGCTGAAGCGGCAGATGCGGCAGACGATCACGCTCCAGAAGGTCGTGGGACGCGACGTGGCATCCCAACTGCAGCTGACCGACGATCAGCTGCGTCTCGAATACGAGCGCAAGAAGGACCAGTTCTACGCGGTGCCGGAATCCGCGCACGTCGCCGAGATCGTTCTGAGGTTCTCTCCGAGCGACGGCGAGGCCCGGCAGCAGTCGGTCACCCGAATCGAGGAGATCCGGGAGAGGGTCAAGTCGGGCACCGCGTTCGGCGACCTCGCCAAGGAGGTCTCCGAGGGGACGACGAAGGACAAGGGCGGGGACCTCGGCGTCGTCTCGAAGGGAGAGCTCGTCGAGGCTCTCGACGCCGCGATCTTCGTGACGCCGCCGGAGGAATACCCGGCGCCGGCCCTGCTCTCGGATTCCGTCCACCTGTTCCACGTCACCGATCGCAAGCCTCCCGGCTTCAAGCCGTTTTCCGAGGTCAAGGAAGACCTCCGCAAGCGCATCGCCGACGATCTCTACGAGAAGCGCTTCTCCGAATACCTCGACAAGCTGAGGCGGGACGCCTTCGTGAAGATCTACGTGCCCGAGCTCGCCAAGCTCGACGAGAAGAAGCCGGCGGCCTAGCCGGTCCGTTGCGCCTCACCGTCCCTCTGCCTCGCCGGATTTTCGTTCGACGCGGTCGTGCGCTCGCACGGCTGGTTCGATCTGCCTCCCTTCTCGTACGACCGCGATGCCGGCGTCCTCGCCGTGGTCCTCGACGGACCGTCGCCCTCACCATGCGCGTGAAAGACGGGGCGCTCGAGATCGCGTGCCCGCGCCGCGGCCGAGCGGGGCTCGCGGCGGCGGCCCGGCGGATCTTTTCCCTCGATCTCGATCTCGCGGCCTTTCGCGGGATGCTCGGAGACGAGCCGGACCTGCGCCGCGACCTGTCCCGGGGCGGCGGACGGATGCTCCGCGCGCCGACTCTCTTCGAGGACGCCGTCAAGATCCTGCTGACGACCAACTGCTCCTGGGCTGCGACGCGCGGCATGGTCGTTCGCCTGATCGCCGCGGCCGGCGACGGCGGGCTCGCCTTTCCGGCGCCGGGTGCGATCGCGAGACTCTCGCCGCGGACGCTGCGCGAGCGGGTCCGCTGCGGCTACCGGGCCGAGGCGCTATCGCGTCTTGCCCGCCGGGTCGATTCCGGCCGGCTCGACCTGACTCGCTGGGAAAGCCGCGAGACGCCGGCCTCGGGCGTGCGCGACGCCATCCTCGCCGAGCACGGCTTCGGACCGTACGCGGCGGAAGGGCTGCTGCGGATCCTGGGGCGGCACGACTACCTCGCGCTCGATTCGTGGGTCCGAAAGCAGTTCCGCAAGCTTCACCCCGGTCCCGCGAAGACGGTCGACCGGTCGATCGCGCGGCGGTACGCTCGCTTTGGCGAATTCCGCGGCCTCGCGCTGTGGCTCGAGCTCACCCGTGGGTGGCACGAGGGGGAGAGTCCCGACTGGAGCTGACGGTTCTTCCTTCCCCGGAGCGCGAGATGCGCGGCATGCGCCGCGGCCGACGCACAACCGGTTGTGCAGACAGGCGCTCTGGCCTCCGGGTCATGCTTACGCCCGTTTAGCGCTCCTAATTTTTTTAGGCAAACTTCTTTCCTTGACTAATAAACCACGGCACTCCTAACATCCGCCTCAGTGGCCAAAACTGGCTAAAAGTGGGAGAAAGTGGTCCCGCAGTTCAAAACGGGACGACAACTGAAGCATGGATCGCTTTCGCGGAAGCGCACCGGCCCGCCTCGACGAGAAGGGCCGGCTCAAGGTGCCGAATCTCTTCCGTCAGCAGATCGAAGAGGCGTTCGGACGCGACCTGTTCGTCACGTCGCTTCACGGACGCAACTTTCTTCTCTATCCACTCCCGATCTGGAGAGCCCTCGAGGAAAAGCTCGCCGAGCAGCCGGCGATTCACCGCGCGAAGACGAAGTTTCTCGAGCGCGTCAACTTCTACGGCCAGGACGCGGCGATCGACGCGCAGGGCCGCGTGCTCGTGCCGCAGATTCTCCGCGACGCGGCGAAGCTACCGGCCGACGTCGTCGTCACCGGCAACATCGATCACCTCGTCGTGTCGGATCGCGGAGGCCTCGTCAAGAAGCTCGCGACCGAGGAGTTCGGACCCGAAGACTACGACGAGCTGTCGAAGCTTCTCCTGTGATCGCGAATCGTGAGCCGTCAGACCGTGAACCGTGAATCGTGAGCCGAGGGAGACACAGCGATTGAAGCCGCGCCGCACGTTCCCGTCCTCCTCGAGGAGGTCGTTCGACTGCTCGATCCCGGGCGCGGCGGCTTCTTCGTGGACGCGACGGTCGGAGCGGGCGGCCACGCCGAGGCCCTTCTCGAGCGCGGTCCCCGCGTTCGGCTGCTCGGGCTCGACCGCGACCCCGAGGCCCTCGAGATCGCGAGGGCGCGCCTCCACCGGTTCGGCGATCGGGTCGTGCTCCGGGAGGGGAACTTCGGCGATCTCGACGGCGCGCTCGAAGGCGCGGCGCCGGCCGACGGGATCCTCGCGGATCTCGGGATTTCCTCGATGCAGATCGACCGCGCCGAACGCGGGTTCTCGTTCCGGCGCGACGGACCGCTCGACATGCGCATGGGTAAACGCGGCCGCAGCGCGGCCGACGTCGTGGCCACGGCCTCGGTGGAGGAATTGACACGGATTTTCCGTGAATTTGGGGAGGAGCGAATGGCGGCAAAGATCGCGCGCGGAATCGTGGCGGAACGGGCTCGGGGCCCCATCACCACCACCCGGCATCTCGCGAAGGTCGTCGCGGCGGAGAAGGGAGGCCGAGAGAAGATCGATCCGGCCACCCGGGTCTTCCAGGCGCTTCGGATCGAGGTCAACGAAGAGCTCCTGGCGCTCGCCCGGTTTCTCGCGGCCGCAGCCGCCCGGCTCAACTCGGGCGGACGCGTCGCGGTCATCTCGTACCACTCGCTGGAAGACCGGATGGTCAAGGACGCGTTCCGGCACGATTCGGGCGTCTGCCTCTGTCCGCCCCGGCTCCCGGCGTGCGTCTGCGGTGCCCGAAAAGCGCTCGAGGTCCTGACTCGCCGGCCCATCCGTCCGTCGGAGGGGGAGATCGCGCGCAATCCGCGCTCGCGCAGCGCGCGCCTGCGCGTGGCCGAACGGGTCGAGGCGGAGGCCGCCGCGGTCTGAGATGAAACGCCCGTGAGCACCGTCTACGCCCAGACCAAGCGCGTCGAAAACCTGCACCTGACGCGCGAGCGCGACCGGCGCCGCGGCCGCGAGCTCGCGACATTCCTGCTCGCGGGGCTGCCCGTCGCCTGCGCGCTGCTCGGGTATGCCGCACTGCACATCGAGACCGTGCGCGTCGGGTACCTGCGCGAGGCCCGGCAGAAGACCGCGGAGGAGCTGAACGAGGACAACCGGCGGCTGCGGGCCGAGCTCGGCCGGGCATCGTCGCCGGACCGCGTCTCGGCGCTCGCCCAGGCGAAGGGTCTCCGGCCCCCTCACCCGGGCCAGGTCCAGTACGTCGAAGCGCCGGAAGGGGCGCCGCGTTGAACGCCATCCGCCGCGGACGCGCTCGGCTGTTCGCCCTCGGTCTCGCCGTCTGGGCGGCGGTCGTGGTCGCCCGCCTCGTCCAGGTTCAGATCGCCGAGGGCTCGCGCTACCGGGCCCGCGCTCAGCGCCAGCAGGAGCGCCGCATCGAGATCAAGGGCTCCCGCGGATCCATTCTCGACCGCGACGGCCGCGAGCTCGCGGTGTCGGTCGAGGCCTCGTCGGTCTACGCGATTCCCGACGACGTCCAGAGCTCGCGCGACGCATCGCTGGCCCTCGCGCCTCTGGTCGGCATGACTCCGGCCGAAGTGCAGGAACGGCTCAAGTCCGAGCACGGCTTCGTATGGATTCGCCGCCAGATCGACGCCGACGCGGGCGCGCGCGTGCTCGCGCTCAAGCTTGCCGGCATCCACATCGTCTCCGAGCCGAAGCGCTTCTACCCCAAGGGCCACCTCGCCTCGACGGTCCTCGGTTTCGTCGGCACGGACGACTCGGGTCTCGCCGGCCTCGAGCATCTCTACGACCAGACCATCCGGGGCCGGCCCGGCGAGATCGTCGCGCTGACCGATGCCCGTCGCAGCCGCTACGGTGAGGCCGAAACGGCCAGCAGCCGCCCGGCGCAGGAAGGCGCATCGCTCGTGCTGTCGCTCGACTCGGGCGTGCAGTTCGCGGCCGAGCGCGAGCTCGATGCCGCGATGGTCGAGCACCGCGCGAAGTCCGGCAGCGTCGTGGTGCTCGATCCCTGGAACGGCGAGATCCTGGCGATGGCGTCGGCTCCGGACTTCGATCCGAACGAGTTCGCCCGCTATCCGGCCGACGTTCGCCGCAACCGGGTCATCGCCGATTGCTACGAGCCGGGCTCGACGTTCAAGATCGTGACGGGCTCGCTGGCGCTCGACGAGGGCCTCGTCTCGCTCGACGAGACCATCGATACGGGTGACGGCACGATCCGCGTCGCGAACACGACGATCCAGGAAGCCGATCATCATCGCTACGGCGCTCTGACGCTCGGGGGAATCTTCGAACACTCCTCGAACATCGGCATCATCCGGGTGGGGCTGCGCCTCGGGGCGCGCCGCCTCTACGACGGCGCGCGGTCCTTCGGCGTGGGCCAGCCGACGGGCGTCGACCTGCCCGGCGAGAACACCGGGATCTTCCGGCCGCTTCCGCGCTGGTCGGCGCTCTCGAACGCCGAGATTTCGATGGGGCAGGAAGTCTCCCTGAACGCGCTGCAGCTGGCGCGGATCACGGCGGTCATCGCCAACGGCGGACGGCTGGTCCAGCCGCACCTGGTGACGAAGATCGTCGAACCGGGCGGCGCGGTGCGTGCGGTCCCGGTCGCCGAGCCCGCCCGCGTCGTCTCCGAGAGCACCGCCCGCTCGATCTCCCGGATCCTCATGGGCGTCGTCGAGCGCGGCACCGGTACCAAGGCCGCGATCCCCGGATTCGCGGTGGCGGGCAAGACGGGCACGGCGCAGAAGGCCGTGTTCGGCGGATACCTCGCCGGACACCACGTTCCGAACTTCGCCGGCTTCGCGCCCGCCGACGCGCCTCGCTGCGTCGCCGTGGTGGTCCTCGAGGAGCCGCAGGGAAAGTACTATGCGGCCGACGTGGCGGCTCCGCTGTTCTCGCGCGTGATGTCGCAGGCGCTCGGAATCCTGCGCGTGGCTCCGCGCGAGCAGCAGGTGCCCGTGGCCGTGCTCGCCGAAGCGGTCCCGCCGCCTGTCCCGCGCTATCCGAGCGGCATCGTCCCCGCGTCCCGGCGCGTTTCGGGGAGCTCGCCCGTCGATCCCGACGAGCGGACGCCGAGCGCCCTCGGGATGTCGGCCCGACAGGCCCTGGAGGTCTTTGCGCGGCTCGGCGTCCTGGCCCGGCTGCAGGGGACGGGCCTCGTCGTTGCCCAGGATCCGCCGGCCGGCTCGCCCATCCGGCCGGGCTCCGTCCACACGCTCTTCCTCGCCGACAGCGCGGCGGCGTCGGCCCCGGCGGGCTTTCACCGCGCCGAGGAGACGGCACCGCCTCGATCGGCTCCGTGACGTTGATGGAGCTCGCCGCCGTTCTCCCGGGAGCCGAGATCGGTCCCGCGGCGCGGGAGATCGAGGTCCGAAGGGTCACGAGCGATTCCCGCGCCGTCCGTCCGGGCGACGTCTTCGTGGCGATCCGGGGAACGAAGTCCGACGGACTCGCCTACGCGCCGGATGCGATCCGCCGCGGCGCGATCGCCGTCGTCTCCGACCGGCCCGCACCCGCCGGCGTCGACGTGGCCTGGATTCCGGTGCCCGAGCCCCGGCGCGCCCTCGCCCGGATGGCCGCGCGGCTCGCCGGCGATCCTGCCGAGAGGCTCGTCCTCGCCGGAGTGACCGGCACCAACGGGAAGACGTCCACGACGGTGCTGCTCGAAGCCATCCTGCGGCGGCACTACGGCCGGGCGGGGTTCCTCGGCACGATCGGCTATCGCACCCCGCGCCGGTCCCTCGAAGCGGACCGAACGACTCCGGACGCGACCGTCGTGCAGGAGCTCCTCGCCGAGATGGCGGCCGACGGCGCGCGGGCGGCTGCGATGGAAGTCTCCTCGCATGCGCTCGCGCTCGACCGCGTCGAGGGCTGCCGTTTCGACGTCGTCGTCTTCACCAACCTGACGCGGGATCATCTCGACTTCCACGGCGACATGGAGTCCTACTACGAGGCCAAGAGGCACCTCTTCGACCTGCGGAAGGGCGGCGCGTGCGGCGTCGTGAACGCGGACGACCCGTACGGCCGGCGGCTCCTGGCCGAGGTCGCTCCGCCGCTCGCGAGCTTCTCCGCCTCTGGCGGCGAGGCGGAATTCCGCGTGGAGGGAGCGCGGTGCGACCTTTCGGGCATCGCGTTTCACCTCGCGTATCCGGGGGGGCGCCTGTCCGTGGTCTCGCCGCTGCTCGGCCGCTTCCAGCTCGCCAACCTGACCGCCGCGGCCACGGCCGGACTCTGCCTCGGGATTTCCCCCGCCGAAATCGCCCCGGCCATCCGCGAAGTGACCAACGTCCCCGGGCGGCTGGAGTCGGTCGAGGCGGGGCAGCCTTATCGCATCCTCGTGGACTACGCCCACACGCCCGATGCGCTCGAGCGGCTTCTCCAGGCGGTGCGGGAGCTGACGGACAAGAAGATCCTGCTCGTCTTCGGCTGCGGGGGCGACCGCGACCGCGGGAAGCGGGCGCCGATGGGCGAGATCGCGGGGCGGCTCGCGGACATCGCGATCGCGACGTCGGACAATCCGCGCACGGAGGATCCCGACGCGATCCTCCTCGAAGTCGAGGCGGGGCTCGTTGCCTCCGGTGCGACGAAGTACCTCAAGATCGCCGACCGGCGCGAGGCGATCCGCCGGGCCGTCGAGCTGGCCAATTCCGGGACGGTTCTCGTCATCGCCGGAAAGGGTCACGAGACGACGCAGGTGCTCGGAACGACGGAGATTCCGTTCGACGACCGGAAGGTCGCGGCCGAGCTCGCGGGGCGGCCGTGAAGTTCACGCTCGACGACGTCGCGGCGGCTGCGGGCGCGCGCCCCGACGGGGCCGCCTCGCTCTCGGGCGTGGCCGTGGATTCGCGGCAGGTTCGTCCGGGAGACCTCTTCGTCGCCATCCGCGGAGCTCGCGTGGACGGCCACGACTTCGCCCGCGACGCGGCCGCGCGCGGCGCTGGAGCGCTCCTCGGCGAGCGGCGCCCGGCGACGCTGCCGGCCGGCTTTCCCTCGGTCATCGTTCCGCAGGCGGCGGCCGCGCTGCTTCATCTGGGTGCCGCGACGAAGAAGAAGGCCGGCTTCCGCCTCGCCGCGATCACGGGCTCGGCCGGCAAGACCACGACGAAAGACTTCGCGGCGGCCATCCTCGCCCGGCGCTTCGAGGTCGAGAAGACTCCGGGCAACCAGAACAGTCAGATCGGCTTTCCGATGGCGGTGATGAACATGCCGCGCCCCCCGGCGTGGATGGTCGGCGAGATGGGACTGTCGGAGCCGGGAAACCTCTCGACGCTCTCGCGCGCGTTCGAGCCCGACGTGGCGGCGATCCTTCTCGTGGCCGCGGCGCATCTCGAGTTCTTCCCGTCGGTGGACGCGATCGCCGACGCCAAGGCCGAGATTCTGGAAGGCCTCCGGCCCGGCGGGACGTTCGTCGCGAATGCCGACGATCCGCGGGTCGCCGCAATCGCGGCGAAGCATCGCGGGCGTGTCGTCCGATTCGGGCGCGGGGCCGGGGCCGACGTCACGGCGCGCGACGTCGTGCCCGAGCCGGACGGGAGCCGATTCGTCCTGGCGACTCCGGAGGGCGAAGCCGCCGTGCGGCTGCCGGTGGCGGGTCCGCACCAGGTTTCCAACTTTCTGGCCGCCGCGGCGATCGGCTATGCCGTCGGCGTGCCGCCCGCGGAATGCGCCGCCGCCTCGTCGAGCCTGCGGCCCGCCGCGCACCGCGGCGTGATCCTGCGGCACGCCTCGGGGGCGCTGCTCTACGACGACGCGTACAACGCCAATCCCGCTTCGATGCTCGCCGCGCTCGAGACGCTGTCTTCGATTCCCGCGCAACGACGCATCGCGGTCGTCGGCGACATGCTCGAGCTCGGGGCCGAGGAGGAGCGCTGGCACCGCGAAGCCGGCCGCGCGGCCGCCGCCCGCGTGGACCTGCTCGTCGCGGTCGGCCCGCGCGCTCGCTTCCTGGCGGATGGCGCCGTCGCCGCCGGGTTGCCGGCTGCCGCCGTTTCGACCGTGGACACGCCCGAGGAGGCCGCCGAACGGCTGGCCCACCTGCTTCGCGCCGGAGACGCGGTGCTCTTCAAGGCCTCGCGAGGCGTGGGCCTCGAGCGCGCCGTCGCCGCGCTCTCGGGAGGGGCCTGACCCGTGCTGTACCGGCTCCTCTATCCGCTGGCGCAGCGCTTCGCGGTCTTCAACGTCTTCCGCTACATCACGTTCCGGACGGCGATGTCGGCCGTGACGGCCCTGATCGTGGCGCTCGTGCTCGGCCCCGCGATGATCCGCTGGCTGCGCCGGCAACAGATCGGCCAGTCCATCCGGGAAGAGGGGCCGAAGACGCATCTCGTCAAGGCGGGAACCCCGACGATGGGAGGCCTCCTGATCCTGCTCGCCGTGGGATCGGCGACCGTGCTCTGGATGGATCTCTCGAATCGTTTCGTCTGGATCGCGCTCGCGGCGCTGGTCGGAGTGGGAGCGGTCGGCTTCGCGGACGACTGGGTGAAGGTCGCGAAGCGGCGCAGCCTGGGATTGACGGGGCGCGGAAAGCTCGTGCCCCAGTTCGTGATGGCGCTCGCGGTCGCTTTCGCGATCGAGCAGTGGGCGGGCCACGGGGCGTTCTCCTCCGTCGTGACGTTTCCCTTCCTGAAGAAACTGCTCATCGACCTCGGCGTCCTCTACATTCCCTTCGTGGCGCTCGTCATCGTCGGATCGTCGAATGCCGTCAACCTCACCGATGGCCTCGACGGCCTCGCGGCCGGAGCCGTCGGCATCGCCGCGGGAACGTATGCCCTGCTCGCCTACGTGACGGGCAATGCCGTCGCGGCGCGATACCTGCAGATCCCGTTCATCGCGCAATCGGGCGAGCTCGCGGTCTTCTGCGGCGCCCTCGTCGGCGCCTGCCTCGGGTTCCTCTGGTTCAACTGTCATCCGGCCGACATCTTCATGGGCGACGTCGGCGCTCTGCCGCTCGGAGCGGCGATCGCGGTCGTGGCCGTAATGATCAAGCAGGAGGCGCTGCTCGCGATCGTCGGAGGGCTCTTCGTGCTCGAGGCGCTCTCCGTGATCATCCAGGTGGCCTCGTTCAAGTCCACGGGCCGGCGGGTCTTCAAGATGGCGCCGCTCCATCACCACTTCGAGCTGAAGGGCTGGGCCGAATCCCGAGTGATCATCCGCTTCTGGATCCTCGCGATCCTCTTCGCGGTTCTGGGGCTCTCGACCTTGAAACTGCGATGAACCGGACGGCCGGGCGCGGAAGGCCGGGAGCCGAAGGACTGCCGGAGTCCGTGGCGATCCTCGGGTTCGCGAGGAGCGGGCGCAGCCTCGCGGAGGCGCTCGTGGCCCGCAACGTCTCGGTGTCGGTCGGCGACGCGCGGCCCGAGGCGGAATTCGACGGGCTCGAGCCCCTGCGCCGGGCCGGCGTGAAGTTCCACTTCGGCGGGCCCCCGAGCGAGTTTTTGGCCGGCGCGGAGTGGCTGGCGCTTTCTCCGGGCGTGCCGCTCGAGACGGCGCCGGTCCGCGAGGCGCGCGGCCGGGGAATCCCCGTCCTGTCGGAGCTGGAGATCGCCTGGCGGATCGCGGAATCCGAGGCGCCGGGGCAGCACCGCTGGATCGCCGTCACGGGCACCAACGGGAAGTCCACGACGACGACCTGGATCGCGGAGATCCTGAAGCGCGCCGGCCGGCGAGTCGTTCTCGCCGGAAACATCGGCGCGCCGCTCTCCGCGTTTCTGGCCGAGAAGGGCCCCCGAGACTTCGTCTGCGAGGTCTCGTCGTTCCAGCTCGAGACGGTCGATCGGTTTCATCCGCACGTCGGGGTGCTGACGAACGTCACCCCGGACCATCTCGATCGTCATCCGAGCCTCGAGGCCTACGCCGCGGCCAAGGCGCGGCTGTTCGCCCGTCAGGAGCCCGGAGACTTCGCGGTCATCAACGACGACGATGCCGTATCCCGGACCGTCGCCTCCCGCGGCCGCCGCGTCCCGTTTTCCCGCCGGGGAAGACCGCCCCGGGCGGCGGCCGCCGTCTGGGTCGAAAAGGGCGAGCTCGTCAGCGACGTCTCCGGCCCGCGCCGGCCGGTCGTGGCCGCGAAGGCGCTGGCGCTCCCGGGGGCGCACAACCTCGAGAACGCGCTCGCGGCGCTCGCGGCCGCGGAATGCCTGGCGGCGCCGCCCGCGGCGATCGTCGACGCCCTGACCCGGTTCGAGGGGCTGCCGCACCGCAGCCAGCTCGTCGCCGAGGCGCGCGGCGTCCGCTGGGTGGACGACTCGAAGGGCACCAACGTCGATGCCACGGTGAAGTCGCTCGAGGGCCATCGACCCGGAACCGTGCTGCTCATCCTCGGGGGCCGCGACAAGCACGGCGACTTCGCGGCGCTCAAACCGCTCGTTCATGGCGCCGCCCGCGCGGTCCTGACGATCGGAGAAGCCGCCGACGCCATCGAGCGCGCGCTCGACGGGGCGGCGCCGGTCGAGCGGTGCGGAACGATGGGAGAAGCGGTCGCGCGCGCGGCCCGGCTGGCGCGGCCGGGCGACACGGTCCTCCTGTCGCCGGCGTGCGCCTCGTTCGACCAATACCGAAACTTCGAGGAGCGAGGCCGCCATTTCGCCGCGCTCGCTCGTCAGGCCGCGGGGGGAAATCATGGCCCGTAAGCTCGCCTCGGACAAGGTCCTCTTCATCACGCTGGTCGTCCTCTCGCTGTTCGGGTGCGTGATGATCTACAGCGCGTCGGCGGTGTCGTCGGGGGAGACCTCCGGCAATCCGTACCGCTATCTCGTCAAGCAGATCCTGTCTCTCATCCTCGGCGGGATCGCCGCCTTCGTCGTGTACCGCACGGACTATCGGCTCTTCGGGAAGCCGTGGGTCGTGTATGGCGCGTACGGGGCGACGCTGGCGCTCGCCGTATTCACGCTCTTCCGGCCGCCCATCAACGGCGCCCGCCGCTGGATTCCCCTGGGCGTGACGATGCTCCAGCCGGCGGAGCTGCTGAAGGTGGCCCTCGTGCTGCTGCTCGCGCACCAGCTCGCGCGGAAGACCGAAAAGGCGGGCGATCCCGAGCGGGCGCTGTTTCCCGCGATCGTGTTCTCGGGCGTGGCGGCGGCGGTCGTCGTGCTCCAGCCCGATCTGGGGACGGCAGTCTGCTACGTGATGCTGTGCGCCGTTCTGCTCTGGCTCGCGGGCGCGCGGGCCCGCTGGTTTCTCGTCGGGGCCGCCGCGATGCTTCCTCTCTTCGCCGCTCTCCTGCTCACGGCCAGCTACCGGCGGGCGCGCATCCTCTCGTTCCTGCATCCCGAGGCCGATCCGCTCGGGCGAGGATTCCAGGCGATTCAGTCTCTGATCGCCGTCGGCGCCGGCGGGTGGTTCGGCAACGGACTCGGCGGGAGCCGCCAGAAACTCTTCTTCCTCCCGTTTCCCCACACCGACTTCATCTTCGCCATCGTGGGCGAGGAGCTCGGATTCATCGGCGCGCTCGGGATCGTGGTCGGTTTCGGCATCGTCGCCTGGAGAGGGCTGCGCGCCGCGCGCCGCGCGCCCGACGCCTTCGCGGCGTTTCTGGCCGCCGGCGCGACGGCCATGATCGTCGTCCAGGCGGCGATCAACCTCTCGGTGGTCCTGGCGCTGGTTCCGACCAAGGGCATTCCGCTGCCCTTCGTGTCATATGGAGGGTCGTCGCTCATCGCGTCGTGGATCGCCGGCGGCCTGATCCTGAACATCTCGCAGCACGAGGTCGCGGAGCGCGGATGAGCCCGACCCGGTTTACGATCCGAACATGAGCGAGCTCGGCGCCTACGTGATCGCCGCCGGGGGAACGGGCGGCCACATCATCCCGGGCATCGCCCTGGCCGACGAGATTCGAGCGCACAAGGCCGGCGCGTCGGTCGTCTTCGTGGGGACGGCGCAGGGCCTCGAGTCGAAGATCGTCGCCGCGGCAGGCTACCGGCTCGAGCTCGTGGACGCTTCGGGGTTCGTCGGAAAGACCCTGACCAAGCAGGTCCGGGCGCTGGCGCGCGTGCCGCGGGGGTTCCTCGAGGCGCGGGCGCTGCTCAAGCGCCTTCGCGCGCGGGCGGTGGTGGGAGTCGGCGGGTACGTGTCGGTTCCGGTGGTGCTGGCGGCGCGCTCGCTCGGGATCCCGACGCTCCTTCACGAGTCGAACGCGAGCCCCGGCGTCGCCAACCGCTTCCTCAACCGCTTCGCCACGCGGACCGCCCTGGGCCTCTCGGCCGCGAATGCGGGCCTGAAGCGCGCGGGGGTCGTGACCGGGACGCCGGTCCGTCGCGAGTTCTTCGAGATCCCGGCCCTCGACCCGGACGCGAAGACGCGGCGGCTTCTCGTCTTCGGCGGAAGCCAGGGCTCCCGGGTCATCAATCGCGCGATGGCTCGCGCGGCCGTGTTGCTCGAGAAGTCGGGCATCGAGGTCGTGCACCAGACCGGCGACAAGGACCTGGTCGCGACGCGGCAACGCTACACGCGGGTTCCGGCGAACTGGACCGTGGTTCCGTTTCTGCAGAAGCTCCACGAGCAGATGGCATGGGCCGACCTCGTGCTCTGCAGGGCGGGAGCGATGACGGTCGCGGAGCTGGCGGCCGCGGGGCGCCCGTCGATCCTGGTTCCCTTCGCCGCGGCGGCGGCGGGGCATCAGGCCGAGAACGCGCGCGCCCTCTATCGCGCGGGGGCCGCCGCGGTCATGGAGGAGAAGGACCTGACGGCCGAGAACGTCGCCGGCGGCGTGACGGCGCAGTTGAACGACCGCGCGAAGCTCGTGGCGATGGGCCTGAAGGCCAAGGGTCTGGCGAGGCCGGATGCCGCGCGCGAGCTGGCCCGGCTGCTGTTCGAGGCGGAGATCGCGCGGTGAGATTCCTGCGGCTGCGCCGCCTCCACTTCGTCGGCGCGGGCGGGGTCGGCATGAGCGGCATCGCCGAAATCCTGATCCAGGCCACGCCCCTCGAGATCTCGGGCTGCGATCTCGCCCGCTCGGAGACCACCGAGCGGCTGGAGCGCCTCGGTGCGAAGATTTCGATCGGCCACGATCCGGCGCACGTCGAAAACGCGGACCTCGTCGTGATTTCCTCGGCCGTGGCCGAGTCGAATCCGGAGGTGGCCGCCGCCCGCCGCCGCGGCATCCCCGTCATCCGGCGCGCCGAGATGCTGGGCGAAATCATGCGGCTGAAGCAGGGCGTGGCGGTCGCGGGGACGCACGGGAAGACGACGACGACCTCGCTGACCGGCATGGTCCTGACCGAGGCCGGCTTCGATCCGACGATCGTCGTCGGAGGCCAGGTCCGCATTCTCGGGACCAACGCACGCCTCGGAAAGGGCGACTATCTCGTGGCCGAGGCTGACGAGTACGACCGCTCGTTCCTGGAGCTGACCCCGGTCGTCGCGATCATCACGAACGTCGAGGCCGATCATCTCGACACCTACCGCGACCTCGGCGAGATCCACGATGCCTTTGCCGCCTTCGCCAACCGGGTCCCCTTCTTCGGCGCGGTCGTGGCCTGCGCCGACGACCCGGGAGTGCGGGAGATCCTGCCGCGGATCAAGCGCCGGGTCGTCACGTACGGCGAATCCCCGGAGGCGCGGCTCAGCGCGCGCGACGTCCGCCTCGAGGCCACGGTGACGAGCTTCGACGTCTGGGACGCGGAACAGGGGAGGCTCGGCGCGGTCCGGCTGCGGCTGCCCGGACGCCACAACGTCGCCAACGCGCTCGCGGCCATCGCGGCCGGCCGGGAGCTCCTGATTCCCTTCGAGACGATCGCCCGCGCACTCGGAGCGTTCACCGGCGTCGTTCGGCGCTTCGAGTTGAAAGGAGAGCGCGCGGGAGTGCTCGTCGTCGACGACTACGCCCACCATCCGACCGAGATCCGCGCCACGCTGTCGGCGGCGCGGCAGGTCTATCCCGATCGCCGCCTGGTCGCGCTCTTTCAGCCGCATCTTTTTTCGAGAACACGGGACTTCACGGAGGAGTTCGGCCGAGCCCTGACGGCCGCCGACGTCAACATCGTTCTCGACGTGTATCCCTCCCGCGAGCAGCCCATTGCCGGCGTGACGGGTGAGATCGTCGCCGACGCGGCGCGCCGCGCGGGGCACGGAATGGTCATCTATACTCATGAAAAGAAAAGAGTTGTCGATACGCTCGAGCAGACGCTCGCTCCCGGAGACCTGCTCGTGACGCTCGGGGCCGGGGACGTCGTGAAGTTCGGGGAGGAGTACCTGAAGCGTGGCCAGGAAAGATAGTCCGGAGGCGCCGTTTCTGAGACGGGGCGGGGTCGTCCCGCGGCGCGGCCGGCGCCCGGCGATTCTGCGCTTCGTCCTGCTCGGCCTGGTCGTGGTCGGCGCGAGCGCCGGACTCCTTCGCTTTCTCTCGGGGCCGCGCTTTGCGCTGCGCCGGTTCGAAATCACGGGCAACACACGCGTTCGGACCGAGGAACTCCTGACCGTCGCTTCCGGATGGAGCGGGCGGAATCTCCTCGCCCTCGATCTCGCCCCGATTGCGAGCCGCCTCTCCGGCCATCCGTGGATCGAGAGCGTCACGCTCTCCAAGCGCTTCCCGGACGGCCTCTCGATTCGGGTCGCCGAGCGCCGGGCCGTGGCGCTCTTTCGGGACGATCGCGGATTCTGGTGGGTCGGCACCGACGGCAACCTGATCGCGTCCTACGATCCCCGGCGCGATCGGGCGGAGTACGTGATCGTTTCGGGAGAACGCCGGTGTCTGCCCGAGGCCGTCGGGCTCATCGAGGATCTCCGCGGCGCGCGTCCCGACTATGTCGCGGCGCTTTCGGAAATCGCCTCGCTCCCCGACGGGGGATTCGGTATGATGGATGCGATCTTTCGAAAGCCGGTCCGCGTTCTCCGGGCGGATGCGCCGGCGAAGATTCGCGCGCTGCTGGACGCACGCGCGTTCGTTGAGAGTCGCGGGTGGGAGGCGAGGGCCATCGATCTCCGTTTTGCCGATCGCATCATTCTCGTTGGCGCCTATGGCGCAGGGAATCGTCTCTGATGAGCGGTCGGGTTTTCTGATGTCCAAGCCCGAGAACTTCCTCGTCGCCTGCGACATCGGCTCCTCCAAGATCTGCGTCCTCATCGGGGAGCAGAATGCCGCCGGTTCGCTCGACGTGATCGGCAAGGGGTCCTCGGCGAACCGGGGCACGCGCAAGGGCAACATCATCAACGTCGACGCCACGATCGAGGCGATCAAGCGGGCGGCCGAAGAGGCCGAGATCATGGCGGGAGTCCAGATCTCCCGCTCCTGGGCGGGCATCTCCGGTTCCCACGTCCGCTCCTTCAACAGCCGGGGGGTCGTGGCCGTCGCCGGCAAGGACCGCGAGATCACCAAGGAGGACGTGGCGCGGGTCATCGACGCCGCCCGCGGCGTGCAAATCCCTCAGGATCATGAGGTTGTGCACGTCATCCCCCGGGACTTCGCGGTGGACGGACAGGACGGCGTGGCCGACCCCCTGGGGATGATCGGAAGCCGGCTCGAGGTCGACGTGCACGTCGTCACGGCTCCCGTGGCGGTCACGCAGAACATCGTGACGTGCATGAACAAGGCCGGCATCGAGGTCGTCCAGCTCGTTCTCGAGCAGTTCGCGGCTGCCGAGGCGGTCCTGACGCCCGACGAGAAGGAGCTCGGCATCTGCCTCGTGGACATCGGCGGCGGGACGACCGAAGTGGCGGTGTACCAGAAGGGCACCATCGCTCACACCGCGGTCATCCCCATCGGAGGCGACCACTTCACCAACGATCTCGCCGTCGTGCTTCGCGCTCCGATCACCGACGCCGAGCGCATCAAGAAGAAGTACGGCTGCGCCCTGCGGTCGGCGGTGTCCGAAGACGAGATGGTGGAGGTGCCGATGGTTGGCGGCCGGGCTCCGAAGCTCTGCCCGCGAACGACCCTGGCCGACATTCTCCAGCCGCGCGCGGAGGAACTGCTCGGCCTGATCCACGAGGACATTCAGCGGCTCGGCCTCGACAAGGAAGTCCGCTCGGGCGTGGTCCTGACGGGCGGAGGATCCGAGCTCGAAGGCGTCGTCGAGATCGCCGAGGGAATCTTCGACGGTCCCGTGCGCCGCGGCGTTCCGTCGGGCGTGGGCGGGCTGGTCGACGTCGTTTCGCGGCCGGAGTGGGCGACAGCGACGGGGCTTCTGTTGTACGGTCACCGCTACAAGCCGGCCCGCCGGCGGGCCCGGGCGTTCTTTCACGCGGCCAATTCGGTGTCCCGCTTCATCCGGGACTTCTTCTGATGGCTTCCAAGAGAAAGCGGCGAGGGAGGGAAGATTCCATGATCGAGTTCCTGGAGGACGAGAGCTCGAAGCTTTCGATCGAGCTGGACGGAGGCGACGCCTCGCCCGCCACGATCCGGGTGATCGGGGTCGGCGGCGGCGGGTCCAACGCCGTCAACCGCATGATTTCCGCGGGCGTGAAGGGCGTCGAGTACTTCGCCTGCAACACGGACCTCCAGGCGCTGCGCAAGTGCGCAGCCCCGAACAAGCTCCAGATCGGGTCGCGCCTGACCAAGGGGCTCGGCGCCGGAGCCGATCCCGACGTCGGCCGCAACGCGGCGCTCGAGGACCAGGAGAAGCTCGCGGCCGCGGTCGCCGGAGCAGACATGATCTTCCTCGCGATGGGACTCGGCGGCGGCACGGGATCCGGGGCCGGCCCGATCCTCGCCAAGCTCGCGGCGGAGGCGGGGGCGCTGGCCGTCGCGGTCGTCACCAAGCCGTTCGAGTTCGAAGGCAAGAAGCGGATGCGGCAGGCGGAGCGCGCCTCGCGCGAGCTGCGCGACCACGTGGATACGCTGATCACGATTCCGAACCAGCGTCTGCTCGCGTTCGTCGAGCGCAACACGCCGCTCCAGGACTCCTTCAAGATCGCCGACGACGTGCTGCGCCAGGCGATCCAGGGCATCTCGGACCTCATCAACTGTCCGGGCGAGATCAACCTCGACTTTGCCGACGTCCGCAAGATCATGTCGGACATGGGCCGGGCGCTGATGGGCACGGCCGTCGCCGATGGCGAGAACCGGGCGATCCACGCGGCCCAGGCCGCGATCTCCTCGCCCCTGCTCGAGGACGCGTCGATCGAGGGTGCGCGCGGCGTGCTGATCAACATCACCGGCGGCGCGGATCTGACGCTGTTCGAGGTGACCGAGGCGGCCCAGATCATCCAGCAGGCGGCCGATCCGGAGGCCGAGATCCTCTTCGGCTGCGTTCACGACGAGAGGATGGCCGGCAACGTCAAGGTCACGGTCATCGCGACGGGGTTCGACCGCCTCGAGCGAGATCTCGCCGAGATCGAGGAAGAGCCCAAGCCCGTGACGCTCGCCAACAAGACGCTGCGGCCTCCGTTTCTCCGGGGCGACGACTCCGGCGGCTTCGGGCCCAACGCGTCCGCGTCGAGGGACGACTTCGACATCCCGACGGTGCTTCGCCGGCAGATGGACTAAACGTCGCCTCCGCTCCGCTCGGGGTCTGCGCGCCCTATCGGGCGCGCACCGGCGTCCGGCTCGCCCGGATGCGGGCTCGACCGGACGCCTGACCCCTCGCTGCGCTCCGGCTCCCGCGGCGTGAGCCTCCACCCTCGCTTTGCTCGGGTGACTTCTCACGCCGCGAGCTTTTGGAAGATCGTGACTTGTCGAGCCTTCTCTCCCGGCGGGAGAGGGTTGGGGTGAGGGGCGCCTCGTCGCCTTTGCTTCGTTCGGGGCCTGCGCCCTTCGGGCGCGCACCGGTGAGCGGCTCGCCCGGATGCGGGCTCGACCGCTCACCTGACCCCTCGCTGCGCTGCGGCTCCCGCGGCGTGAGCCTCCTCCCTCGCTTCGCTCGGGAGACTTCTCACGCCGCGAGCTTTCGCCGCATAGTGGCCGGAGCGACTCTTACCCCCTCTCCCCACGGGAGAGGGTTGGGGTGAGGGGCCCCTCTCGAGCTCCGTCGCCTCCGCTTGCTCGGGGCCTGCGCCCTTGGGGCGCGCACCGGCGTCCGGCTCGCCCGGATGTGGGCTCGACCGGACGCCTGACCCCTCGCTGCGCTTCGGCTCCCGCGGCGTGAGCCTCCACCCTCGCTTCGCTCGGGTGACTTCTCACGCCGCGAGCGATCGAAACAGCGTCGCGTGACCCCGGAAGGGTGAGGGGGTGAGGGGGAGGGCTCGCCGGTGCCGTTACTTTGGAGGCGGTTCGCTCTCTCCGGACGAGGTTGGGCGCGACCGTCGCAGCACTCTCTCGGTCAGGCTTCCCTCGCGGATCCGCAGCCCCGAGCGCGTCAGCTCGCCGATCGGGACGTCCATACGGACGTCGAGTCCCGCGGATTTCGAGAGCCCGATCTTCTGGCTGGCATAGACGCTGCGGTGTCCGACGATGAGGAAAGCGGTGCCGGCGGCCAGGGCGGCATACACGCCGATGTCGCCGGGAAGCAGCTCCATGCCCATCACCGCCGCGGCGATCGGCGTGTTCGCGGCGGCGGCCACGACGGCGACGAACCCGAAGGCCGCGAACGCTCCGATGGGGAGATGGCAGAGACGCGCCAGCGCGGCGCCGGTCGTCGATCCGACGAAGAAGAGAACCGTCACGATGCCCCCGCTGCCGCCGGTCTCGAGCGTCGCCGTGGAAGCGATGATCTTCCAGAGGAATGCGAGCAGGCCGATCGTGGCGGCGCCCGAGAGCGCGGCCTCGATCGTGTCGGTGCCGAGACCGGCGTACGCCGTGCCGACGAGCGCGTAGAAGACCGCGAGGAACACGCCTCCGCCGCACGCGACGAGGTACGGGTGGTGCTCGAACCGCCGGAGCCCCTTCTCGGCCGCGCGCATCG
Organism: uncultured Acidobacteriota bacterium; assembly: GCA_963738945.1. Taxonomy (GTDB): domain Bacteria; phylum Acidobacteriota; class Thermoanaerobaculia; order UBA5066; family Gp7-AA6; genus DAHUXD01. The sequence continues at coordinate 555,989 of CAVTYD010000003.1, read as the reverse complement.
CCTCGATCAGGAGCAGGGCGACGAGCCCGAACGCCACGCCGAACGCGATCGCCAGCAGGACGACCTCGGACTGCCGGAAGGAGGCGAGGGTCGCCGGGATGGCCGGCACCGGGGCCCGCACGCCGCAGACGAGGTGGGCGACGATCCCCGAGACCAGGCATGGGAAGAGCACCGAGTACTCGATGCGGCCGAGATAGAGCACCTCGATGCCGAAGAGGGCTCCGGAGACGGGAGTGCCGAAGACCGCGGCGAAGCCGCCCCCGATGCCGCAGATCACGAGGCGGCGGCGGTCCTCGTCGTTCAACCTCAGGATGTCGGCGAAGAGGCTCGCGATCGAGGCGCCGATCTGGGCGCACGGACCTTCCTTGCCCACGGAGCCGCCGAAGGCGAGCGTGAGCACGGTCGCGAAGAGCTTGATGGGTGCGACCTTCCAGTTGATCCTCCCGGAGCGCTGGTGGACGGCCGCGATCACGGCCTCGGTGCCGTGTCCCTTCGCCGTGGGCGCGAAGGTGCGGATGAGCCAGACGCAGGCGGGCAGGGCGAGGGGCAGGAGCGCGTAGTACGGGAGGGGCCCGAGCCGGATCCGCGCCACCGCGTCCCCCGAGGCCTGGAGCGCCCAGAGAAACGCCCGCGTACCGAGCCCCACGCAGAGCCCGGCGACGGCGCCGAGAAAGGCCCACTTGAAGGTGCTGATGAGCAATGCCGTGTGCTCGGTGTACCAGCGGCTTTCGTCCGCGAGGTGGGGCAGGACCAGCGGGCGATGGCGGGGGCGGAGGAGATCGAGAATCTTCGACATGGGGCCTTTCATGAGGCGCGGGCCTCGCGAGATCCGTCGCGGCGGCGCCGGATCTCGGCGTGCCGCTTCCGCCGCGCCTTCGCGCGCCACTTCCTGTACGCGGCATCGAGCTTCGGGTACTTCCGGCGCCAGCGGCGCAGCGCGCGGCGCACCGTCGGGAAGACGAGCGAGAGGAAGAGGGCGCTCATCACGAAGAACGGGACCTGCGGCATGATCGGGACGAGCACGCCGATCACGCCGAGGACGAAGAATATCGCCGCGTACGCGAGGTTGTGGCTCTTGCTCCGCCGCCGGCGCGGCCGCGGGACCGTTGCGCGCGTCACGGAGCCACGGCGGCCTTGATGAGGTTCGTGCTGCCCGCGACGCCCATCGGGATCCCTGCCGTGATGACCGCGTTTTCACCCGGATGCAGGAGGCCGCATGCGACCGCGATCCCCGGGGCCGCCTCGAGCATCGCGTCGGTGCTCTCGCCGGCCTCGGCGAGGACCGGGATGACTCCCCAGACGAGCGCGAGGCGGCGAGCCGTCGCGGGCACCGTCGAGAGCGCGAGGATCGGGCTGCGCGGCCGGTGCTTGGCGACCAGGCGCGCCGTGGCTCCCGATTCGGTCCAGGCGACGATGACCCGCGCGCCGATGTGCTCCGCAAGCTCGCACGCGGCACCCGCGACGGCCTCCGGCAGGCCCTGAACGCTTCGGTCCTCGAAGCGCCGCATCCACTGCTCGAACGGAAAGGCGGCCTCGGTGTCCTCGGCGATCCGGCGCATCGTCGCGGCCGCCTCGGCCGGGTACTTTCCCGACGCGGTCTCCTCCGAGAGCATCACGGCGTCGGTGCCGTCGAGGATCGCATTGGCGACGTCTCCCACTTCGGCGCGCGTCGGGCGCGGGCTCTCCACCATCGAGAGCAGCATCTGGGTGGCGGTGATCACGGGCTTGCCCGCGCGGTTGGCCTTCTCGATGAGCATCTTCTGCAGCAGCGGCACGTGCTCGAGCGGCGTCTCGACGCCGAGATCGCCGCGGGCCACCATGAGGCCGTCCGCCTCCCCGAGGATTGCGTCGATGGCGGCGAGCGCCTCGTGCTTCTCGATCTTCGCGACGATGGGAATCGTCGCGCCCCGCTCGGACATGAAGGCCCGTGCAAGCCGGACGTCTTCGGCGGTCCGCACGAACGAGAGGGCGACGTAGTCCACTCCCTGCGCGATCCCGAAGGCGAGATCCTCGCGGTCTTTCGCGGTCAGGCCCGCCGCGGCGACGGAGCCCGTGGGCAGGCTGATGCCCTTGTGCGAGGAGAGAGACGCGCCGGCGACGACCCGGCACAGGATGTCGGTCGCTCCCACCTCCTCGGCGCAGAGCTCGATTTCGCCGTCGGAGAGGAGCAGGCGGTCGCCGGGACGGACGCTGCGAGGAAGATCCGGAAAACTGACGGAGACCTCGCGGGCGTCTCCGGGGACGGGGCGCGTGGTGAGAGTGAACGCGGAGCCGGCCGACAACCGCACCGGGCCGCCGGCGACTTCGCCGATCCGGATCTTCAGGCCGGACAGATCCTGGAGGATCGCGATCGGGCGCCGGCAGCTCCCGGCCAGATCGCGAAGGGCGGCAATGACCGCCTCGTGCTCGCGGTGCGTTCCATGCGAGAAGTTGAGGCGTGCCACGTCCATCCCGGCGTCGACGAGGCGTGCGAGCGCCTGGGGGGAGGCCGAGGACGGCCCGATCGTACAGACGATCTTCGTGCGCGGCATGTCGGAAGAAGACTACTGCAGCCGTGGCCAAAAACAGTTGCGCCCGCCGGGTGAGGCGGGCGCAACGAGATGGGAGCGGTTCGAGTTACTTCGCCGAGCGAGACTTGCGGATCGAGGTCAGGCCCGCGCCGGCCGCCAGGGCGAGCAGGCCGGCGAGACCGGCCAGCGGAACCTGGCTCGCGGTCTTCGGGAGCTTCTTCTTCGCCGGAGCCGGTGCCGGAGCTTCGGCCGGAGCCGGAGCCGGAGCGGGGGCCGGAGCGGCAGTCGGCGCGGGTGCCGGCGCCGCCCTCTTCATGGGGGCGGGGGCCGGAGCCGGCTTCTGGGCGACCGCGACCGGCGCGGGCGCCATGCCCGGCACGGCCTTCTGGACGATCATGCCGGTGATCCGATCGCCGACGTGAATCGACGAGGCATCCACGACCTTGCCATCCTTGACGATCGTGATGTCGCTCGCATCCTTCCACTCGTACTTCTCGACGCCCTTGGAGCCGCGGATGAGCATCGAGTTTCCGGCCACGGCCATGACCTTGGCATTCAGCTCCTGGTGGACCATGACGTCGGTCGTCTTCCAGCTCGAGAGACCGGCCTCCATGCCGCTGACCTTCATGCCGGGCTTGAGGTCGGCAACGGAGACGTTCGCCTGTCCATCGGCAGTGAACATCGTCCCGGCCGGGACCGCGTAGGACTTCACGCCCGTGGGCCCGTTGAGGACGACCGTGCCGTCCGGCATGACGGCCACGACCGAATACTGCTGGGCGGCCGCGACACCCGCGAACGCCAGCATGAGACACGCCGCAAAAAGCACGAATACCGAACGGGGTCGAATGGTCATCTCTCCTCCTACAAAATTTGAATCCTGTTGTGGGAGCCCAAAATGGGCGCGGGGCGGAATTCTATTCAAGAACCGGAGCTTCGGCGCCTGTTTTGTGGCGAGGTGGCCTTGCACAAAGCAGACGTTCCGCCGACGAGGGGCGGCCATCAGGCGATTAAGTAGCTGAAAATAATGCCTTTATCGTCGACCCGATGGATCGAGGAGCTCATTCACGCTGGCGTGGGGAAGGATCCCTTCGAGCGGCGAGTACGTTCCGTTCGCCGCGAGCTCCTCGACCAGGCGCTTCAGGCCGCTCAAGGCGGCCCGGGCCGGACCGGATCCCAGCGAGACGCGGGCGACGCCGAGGCGCGCGAGCTCGCCGATCGGCGGGCTGCCGGCGGCGGCGAGCACGTTGACCGGACAACCCAGACGCCGCACGATCTCGGAGACCATCGTCGGATCGGACACGGCCGGCACGAAGATGCAGTCCGCGCCGGCGTCCCGATAGGCGGCGCCTCGCTCGAACGTCTCGGCGAGCATCTCCGCCGGCGTTCCGACCCCGCGCAGGAACGCGTCCGTCCGCGCGTTCACGACGACGGGAACGCCCGCGCGATCGGCCGCGGCCCTCACGGCCCGCAGCTTCGCGACCTGCGCCGACCGATCCACGAGGGGGTCCTCGCGGCGGCCGGCGTGATCTTCGAGGTTGAGCCCGACCGCGCCGGCGTCGAGAAGTGCGTCCACCAGCCCGGACATCGCGTCGGGCGAGGGTGCGTAGCCCGCTTCCATGTCCGCCGTGACGGGGACCCGGACGGCCTCGGCGATGCGCGAGACCGCCTCGAGCATGCGGCCGCGCGGAATTCTCTGACCGTCGGCGTACCCGTGAGCGAACGCGATGCCCGCGCTCGTCGTCGCGATCGCCGGCGCGCCCGAGGCCTCGACGATGCGCGCGCTCGCACAGTCCCAGACGTTGGCGAGAACCAGGGGATGACCGGGGCGGTGCAGAGCCCGGAGAGTCTCGGCCTTCTTCCGAAGGACTTCCGTGTCGCGCATGCGAAACGAGACTACCGCATCAGTTTTTCGATCGCCTCCGAGAGCCGCTCGTCCGTCATCCGATACGGGAGATACGCCGCGACGGTCCCGTTTCGATCCACGAAGACGAAGGTGGGAGTCGCCGAGACACCGTAGCGGACCATCGCCTCGTCGCTGATCGGCACCGAGATCGAGTCGGAGACGGCGTAGATTTCCTTCCAGGTCTTTTCGATCTTCGTCTTCTCCTCGGCGTGGTCGTCGCCGTAGAACCGGGTGGGAGCGACGAAGACGACTCCCCGGGGCGCGTACTTCTCCGAGATCCGGCGAAACGCCGCCGCCTCCGCCTTGCAGTCGCCGCACGATTCCCACCAGAAGAAGAGGACGACGGGCTTTCCCTTCAGCGCCTCGAGCCCCGGGAAGCCGGCGCCGACGTGGTCGTCGGCGCGGAACGACGGCGCCTTCTGCCCCACGAGCTCGATCTGGTTGCGGCGCTTCCAGATGCGGGCGCGCAGGTTGTAGGGAGCCTTCGCCTCGGCCCTGGCCGCTCCATCGAGATACCGGATCGCCTCTTCCGTCTTCCCGGCCGCGACGAGGGCCTGTGCCTCGACCTCGATCGCCGCGCCGAGCGCGTACTGAGCCTCGCTCTGATTCGACCAGTCCGGCGGGGTCCCCAGCCGCGCCGTCGCCAACTCCTTCGCCTCGCCGGCGTAGCGGGAGGCGGCGGGCCAGTCCCCGAGCAGGGCGGCGCCTCGGGCGAGCCACGCGAGGCCGAGCAGGTACTCGCCGTCCTCGCCGCTCTCCGCGCGATGCGTCTGGAGGATTGACTCGGCGCTGTAGAGGTCGCCCGCCGAGATCTTCATGCGCAGGAAGCGCAGGTCGATCATCGAGGGTGACGGAGCGGGCGTCGGGGTCGGAACGGGAGCGAGGCCGAGCGTGAGCACCACCGCGAGCGGGGCGAGGCGGTTCATTCGCGGACTCCTTTGTCGACGTCCGCTCGAACGCGGCTCGCCCGGCCGCCATTCCCGACCGTTTTGCGCCCCGAGACGGCGCGGGGACGGCCGTCCGCGAACCCCGGCGTCGACGGCCCGGGAAACGAACGCGCCGCGAGCTCCGTTTTTTCAGTGAAGGCGTATTCGAGCCGGAAGGAGACCACGATGACCCAGGACTTCCCGAGCATTTGGCCGGTGCGGTGTCCCCAGTGCGCGCGGCGAACGACGATCGAGCTGCCCTACGATGCGGACCCGGGCACGACCGGCATTCAGGAGTGCCCGGCCGGGCACCCTTTCCTCTTCCAGTACGACGGGGTGACGGTCGGGGTCCTCGGGGATCTGGTGCGCGGAGCCGAGGCGGAGAAGACCACCGACTGGAGGAAACCCGCCTAGAAGGCGCCCGGCCTCGGAAAAAGACGTCTCCATCCGGATTCGCGGGTGTCCGCCGGCACTCGCGCGACTATGATGCCGCCCCAAAGAACCATCCATCGGGAGGTACCGCATGGACTCGGCGGGCGGTCTGCAAGTCCTGATCGACGCTCCGCGCACCGTCGCCCTGAGCGAGGAGCTGCATGCTCTGGCTCCTTCCGAAGGTGCCCGGCGCCTGCTCCGCGAGCCCGACGAGACGGCGGCGCGCGCGCTCGCGCTGCTCAATCCCGCCGAGGCCTCGGACCTGCTCGAGCGCCTTCCGGCGGATCGCCGGGACCGGCTCATCGCCGCCGCTCCAGACGGGCGCGGGGAGCAGTGGCGCGTCGATCTGCGCTATCCCGAGACTTCGGTGGGACGGCTGATGGAGCGGCCCGCCGGAGTCTTCCGCCGGGACACGACGGTCCGGGAAGCCGTCGAGCGACTCCGCGACCTCGTGCAGCGCGCCCTCATCACCTACATCTTCGTCACGGACGGCGAGGAACGCCTGGTCGGCGTGCTCGCGTTTCGCGAGATCCTCTTCGCGCGGCCGGAGCAGCGGCTCGAGGAGATCATGCTTCCCGATCCGTTCTCCCTCAAACCGGACATGCCTCTCGTGGATGCGATGAGGCTCGTCGTGACGCGCCACTTTCCCGCGTACCCGTTGACGGACGAGTCGGGCCGGCTCGTCGGCGTCGTCCGCGGTCAGGCCCTCTTCGAGCGCCAGGCCTACGAGATCAGCGCGCAGGCCGGCAGCATGGTCGGCGTCGAGAAGGAGGAGCGCGTCGGAACTCCCTGGTGGCGCAGCTTTCGGCTTCGCCATCCGTGGCTCCAGCTGAACCTGCTGACGGCGTTCATCGCGGCCGGCGTCGTCGGTGTCTTCCAGGGGACGATCGACCGCATCGTCGTCCTCGCGGTTTTTCTGCCCGTTCTCGCGGGCCAGTCGGGCAATTCCGGCTGCCAGGCCCTGGCCGTGACGCTGCGCGGGATCACGCTCGGGGACCTGCGGCGCGCCAACACGCGCCGCCTGGTGCTGAAGGAGGCCTGGGTCGGAGTCATGAACGGGCTTCTCGTCGGCCTGGTCGCGGGCGCCGGGATGTGGTTCTACGCCCACTCGCAGCACGCGCCGAGCCCGCTCATGCTCGGCCTCGTCGTCTGGGTCGCGATGACGGCCTCGTGCGCGATCAGCGGCATCGCCGGCACGCTCGTCCCGCTGATCCTTCAGAAGTTCGGCGCCGACCCCGCCACGGCCTCGAGCATCTTCCTGACGACCGCCACCGACTGCTGCAGCATGGGACTGCTGCTCGCGCTGGCGACGGCGCTCGTGCACTGAGCGCGGTGTCTCGCGGCGCGCCCGCGATCAGGGAGCGGGCGGGAGCTTCGAGCCGTAGACCTGGAGGCCGAAGGTCTTCACCAGGAAGACCGCCATCTGTCCCCGGGTGTTGGGGTTGTCCGGACAGTAGTTGCCGCCGCCGCATCCTCCGGTGATGCTTTCCGCCGCGAGCTCCTCGATCCAGTCGGCGTACTGACTCGGGCAGGCGACGTCGCCGAAGACGCCCGTGCACGCGGGCGGCGTGTACGCGGAACCGTGCTCCGCCTTCAGGAGGAAGACCGCCATCTGGGCGCGCGTCACGGGGTTGTTCGGGCAGTAGTTGCCGCCGCCGCACCCTCCGGTGATCCGGAAGCCCGCGAGCTGCTCGATGGCCGGAGCGAAAGGGTTGCTCATGGGAACATCCGCGAAGACGGTTCCCGTGGCGGCCGGAGGCAGATTCGCCGCGCCGCGCTTCGACTTCATCAGGAAGACGGCCATCTGGGCCCGCGTGACCGAGCTGTCGGGGCAGTAGCCGCCGCCGGCGCAGCCGCCCGTGATGCCGTTGTGGAAGAGGTTCTCGATTTGCGCGTAGAACTGGTTCGACGTGGGCACGTCGGGGAAGCTCTCGCCCACGTGCAGGGTCCACGTCCTCGGGATCGCGCCCGGGCTGATCGTCTCGGTGAAGGTGGCGTCCCAGTGGGTCGCGGGGCGGGCTCCGGAGACCGTCATGAGGTAGCAGTCTGCCGTCGCTCCGTTGCAGTCGGCGGAGCTCTGGGCGGGGACGGTCCCGTAGTCGGCGGAGGAGTCGTCGATCGTATAGGTCGGACCGGCGGGACCCGTCAGGCTCGAGGCGGCGCCCGTGAGCGCCTGATCCGTGACGAGCGTGTTCGTCCAGTGCGGAGCGACCTGGACCGTTTCGCCGGCCTCCAGGATGCCGTTGTGGTTCGACGACGACCCCGTGACGACCCGCGCGTCCACGTCGAGGCCGGCGGGGATCGCCGGGGCGGTGGTGATCCGCGCAACCTTGTTCTGAAACCGCTCGACGAACCACACCGCGTCATCGGATCCGGAGGCGATGCCGAAGGGGACGAAGTTGCCTCCGAGCGGAAACTCCGTGATGGTCCCGTCCGAAGTGATGCGTCCGACCGTCCCGTTGTAGTACTCGGTGAACCAGAGGTTGCCGTCCGCGGCGGGAACGAAGTAGTCGGCCGTCCCCGTCAGTCCGTTCGAGAACTCCGTGATGGTCCCGTCCGGCGTGCACCGCCCGATCTTGAGCACGCCGCCTTCCGCGAAGCCGCCCTCCGAGAACCAGACGTTGCCGTCGTAGCCGGGGCTGATCTGGTAGGGAGCCGAGTCGGCCGTCGGGATCGGGAATTCGGTCATCGCGCCGGTCTTGGTCACCCGCACGACGTTGCCGGCGTTGAACTCGACGAACCAGACGTTCCCGTCGGCTCCGGCGGCGGCGCTGCTGGGGGCGCTGCTCCCGGTCAGGACGGGGTACTCCGTGATCACGCCGTCCGACGTGATCCGGGCGACCTTGTTGCCATCCGGTTCCGCGAACCAGAGGTTCCCGTCCGGGCCGGTCACGATCCCGTTCGGATGAGAGTGGATCGTCGGAATCGGAAACTCGGTGATGGCTCCGTCCGTCGTGATTCGCCCGACCTTGTTGCCGTTCTGTTCGACGAACCAGAGATTGCCGTCCGGACCGACGGCGATCGCCGTCGGCACGGATCCGGCCGTCGGCACGGGAAACTCGGTGAAGACGCCGTCGGTCGTCAACCGGGCGATCTGGTTGCCGTCCAACTCGCAGATCCAGAGATTGCCGTCGGGGCCCCCCACGATGCCCTGGGGCTGGGCGTTCGGGGTGGGAATCGTAAAGTCGGTGATCACCTGCCCGAAGGCGAGCCCGCCAAGGGCCGCCATGCCGAGCAACGCCGCACCGACGAGGCGCGTGCCGCGGATCGCCCGGGGGGCGCGCGGTCGATAAGGTCTGTCTGATGGGAACATGAAACCCTCCCGTTCCGAATCCGGGGCTCGTCACCGGCGCTTTCCGCCGGGACCCCCTTCCGTGGCTCTGTTCAAACGAGGGCCAAGTATTGCAAGAGGAGTGCCCGGGGAGTCAACTCTTTTCGCGGCCGACTCACGGTTGAAATCGACGATTCCGAGCGACGCCGGATTACGACGCCGGCCTCGTGCTCGCAACGACTTGCGCCCGGTCGGACCGGGAAAGGCGGTCCGAGTCGGGTCAGAGCCCCGGGAGTTTTTCGAGGTCGGGCTAGCTCTTCCGGCGTTTCTTTTCGGCCGCCCGTTTCCTTGCCGCCTGAGCAAAGGCCGCTTGACGTTCTGCCGGAGATACGAAGGTGAGACCTCGCGCCTCTTCCGGATCCTGGACGACGGGAGGTTCGCCCCGGCGAAAAGCCTTTACACGGGCCTTGGCGGCGGCCGAGGGAGGCAGGCGGTTTGGTGACGGATGCTTCATGCGTTTCCTGTCGCTCCGACTCGAAGCATACCGCGTGATTTCAACCGCGTGACGACCTTCCGGACTTCAAGAGGCCGCGCTCCGGTTCCCCTCCGTTCCGAGCCGGAGGTACGTGGCCTCACTCACGCTCGCGAAGCGCAGGACGCCGAAGGCGGCCAGCCGGGACGCCGTCTTCTCGTCGCCATGGAGCTCCAGAAGGGTGTCGGCGATCGAGGCCTTGAGCACCGGATCGAGTCCGGACCGGACGAGAACGGGTTGGACCGCCGAAGGGCCCCACGATTCCAGCACGCGAACACGGCGGTCGAGGCCGGGGTCGCGGCGGCGCTCCAGGAGAAGCACGTTCGAGTCGACGGCGGAAACATCGGCCTCCTGGCAGGAGACCAGCTCGATCGACCTCACGTGGGCCCCCGAGGCGAGGAGGCGCGAGAAGAACTGCTCCGGTGCGCCGAGACCGAGTCCTTCGAGCGCGGCCAGCATGCGATGCCAACCCGAGAGGGATTGCCGGTCGTTGTAGGTCCAGACCGCTCCCCGCAGGTCCGCCAGGGTGCGCGCCGGATGATCGCGGCGGACCACGACATCCGAGAAATAGACGGGGTGTCCCTGGTTACGCGGATCGTCGAAGACGGCGGCGGCCGGCACGACCTCCACCGGCGCTCCGGCCGAGCGCAGCAACGCGTACGAAGGGCCGCACACGAAGGCGACATCGGCGCGTCCGGAGGCGAAGGGATCGGTCCCGGGAACGGGTCCGGAGACGGTGGTCTCGAAGTCCACGGTCACGTCGCGTCCCGTTGCCTCGGCGATCGCCTGCGCGAGGAGCTCGAAGAGGCCTCCGGGAATGCTCGGCGCGAGGTAGCTCAGGAGGCGCAGCGGCTCGCGCGGGGAACGCTTCATTTCCACTCCCGCCCCAGCAGCGCGAAAAGCTCGGCGTAGACGACGATTCCGTCCCAGAGGTTCTGGAGCCGCATGTTTTCGTTGGCGGCGTGCTGATTGTCGTCGTGGTTGGCGATGGGGACTCCGACCACCGGTGCCCCCAGTGTTTCGCGGAAGAGGTACATGGGAAGGCTCGCTCCGAGACTGGGGAGCCGAACGACGGGTGCGCCGGAGGCCTGCTCGGCGATCTTCACGACGGCGGCGGCGAACGGCGAATCGAGCGGGGTCCGCGCGGGGGGATAGCCAGCGCCCCAGTTCATGCGGATGAGCTTCTCGTGCGCGAGACGAGTCGCCGAATCGGGCTCGTCGCGCACGATGAAGAAGCCCCTCGTGGCGACGAAATCCTCGACCCGCTTTCGGACGCCCTCGACCGTCTCGTCCGGAACGAGGCGGAAGTCGATCGAGGCCCGCGCGAGCGTGGGAATCGCGTTGGCGGCCTGGTCGCCGACGTGGCCTCCTTCGATGCCCCGGAAGTTCAGGGAGGGCGCCAGAATGGACTCGGCCAGGGGCCGGCGCGACTCGGTCCGCCCGATGCCCAGCTCGCGCTTGAGCTCGTCGTCGATGGCCGGCATCTCGGCGAGCGCACGGCGTTCCGCGTCGGACAGCGGGCGCACGTCGTCCGAGAAGCCGGGGATGAGGATCCGGCCGTTCGGATCGCGCATGCCGGCGAGAAGGTCGGCCAGAAGCGCGATCGGGTTCGGCGCCCAGTTGCCGTAGTGACCCGAGTGGAGAGAGCGCCGTGGGCCGTAGACGGTCATCTCGAGGTCCGTGATGCCGCGCGCGCCGAAGAAAACGAGCATGCGGCGGCTCTGGTGTACGGGGCCGTCGCAAAAGATCCACGCGTCGGCTTTGAGCTTCGGCGCGTGGTCGTGGAGAGCCTGCGCCAGGTGCGGTGAGCCGGCTTCTTCCTCGCCCTCCAGGAAAAACTGGAGGTTGACCGAGGGGCTCGCGCCAATCGCCTCGAGCGCGTCCAGAGCGGCCACGAACCCGATGATGGCGGCCTTGTCGTCGCCCGAGGAACGGGCGTAGAGGCGCGTTTCGGGCGGAAACGACGAGGGGAGCGGGTCCCAGGGGATCTCGCGACCTCCGTTCTCGAGCGGCCCGTCGCGAAGCACCGGAGAAAAGGGCTCACCTTTCCACGCCGCCGCATCGACGGGCTGGCCGTCGTAGTGCGCGTAGAAGACGACGGTTCGCGTGGCCCCGCGCGCCGGCAGAACGCCGTAGACGACCGGTGGGGCACCCGGCTGCTGCAGGAGCTCGGTGCGCACGCCTCGTTTCTCGAGCATTCTCGCGATCGCCTCGGCGTTTCGTCGAATGCCCCGCGCGTCCGACGCCAGGTTCGGCATCGCGAGCAGGTCCCGAAACTCGGTCAGGATCTCCGGTTCCCGGGCGGCGACGGCCTTCTGGAGGGCCTCGCGAAGCGGATCCGGAGTCGGAGCGGGCGGAGCACCGGCGAGAATCGCCAGAGACAGCAGCGCGAACCCGTTCACGGCAGCGAAGCATAACGCCGAGAGAAGACGCGCCGCGAAGGCCTGTCGGGAGCCTTTTTTCTGCGGTGCGGCTGGATCTGGCAATCCCGGCGATTCCTGGCCGCGCGAATCGCCGCGACGGCGCCGCGAGGAGACTCCGGACAAAGCCCCGAACGAGGGGGCCGTTTGAATGAGTGTCCGCGTTCATCCCGGAAGCCAGCGTCTGGCGGAGGCGGTGTTGCCCGGCGTGCGAAAATCAGCTCAACCAGTGGCCTCGAAGCCGAATCGGGAGGACAGCCATGAAGGTCGTGCTCCGCCGCTTGGCGCTGACACTCGTTCTCGTCTGTACCGTTCGGGTGTCTGGTTCGCGCTCCTCCTCCGGCCCGCTGCAGGCGGACTGTGTCTTCACTCATCCTGATTTGCCGGGGTTTTGCGGCGTGACGGTTCCGGTGCCCGCGCATTCCACCGTGCCGCAAGCCTGCGAGTCGGTACTCCGCTGCATCAACGGCAGCGCCTGCGCGGATGCTCAGAAGTATTGCCCGAACCCGGGAGTCTCGAAGATCTGGAAGCTCGACACGGCCAGGCCCGGAGTCGTGATTACGGCCTCAACGCCTCGGGTCGATTGCGGGTATAGCAACCCCGGCTATTCCGGGTGGTGCCGTTTGACCGTTCCGGTTCCCGATGGGATGCAGCCTCGGCAAGCATGCGAAATGGTCGTGCCTTGCCTCAATGGGACTCCGTGCCCGGGTTACGTGAACTTCTGCGGGCCAGACCTCCACAGCGGCTGGCAGCTCGCGCAGGTCGGGCAGCCGGTCCAGCCCCAAACGACACCGAAGCGTTGAGACGTCCTCGCGCCCGGAGGACGCGCGGCGAAGCCGCGCTCAGAGGCAGCCGCCTCGAGAGGGTCGCGTCCGCAGGACGCGGCGTTCGCAACTCACAGGGCCGGGAGATCGTGATAGCCCCTACCTGGCCCCAGCTGGAACCAGATCCAAGACTGGCTCACGCGGCTGGGAAGACTGAAGGTTGACCTGGAAAGCCGTGTTCCAGGAGCGCCGTGAACCCCGGCTAGACCTCGCTGCAGGCGTCGCGAAGCTGGTTCGGATCGACGCCAAGTCCGGATCTGGGAAGCGAGCTCGCTTCGCTTCGAGGGCGAGGACCAGGTTTCTGCTTCATTTCGGACCTCCGGTGCCTGCGTCTCTAAGGCGCGACCTTGGTGGAGGTCCCTTCCATGATGGTTACATAACTGCCGTTCGGGTCGAGATATTCATACTTGACCGTGAGCTGAGAGGCCGATTTGATGGTGACTGTCGTTCTTCCTTTGAATGCTTTGCCAAACCACTTGTCTTCTAGCATCCACGTCCAAGTATTTCCCTCAACCGTTCCCGTGCCGCCACCCACGAGTCCGGTACTGCTCGCGTAGAATTCTGTGTAGAGCTTCGCATCGCTGTCGTAAGCGATGATCGCGTGGGTCGTCGGGTAATTTTCCCCTTCGCCGCGGCACTCGACAAAGAATCCCCCCGGACCCAAGGTACATGTTGAGGTGCTGACATTCTTACCGGCCGGCATATACCCGTTTTCTTTGATCTCGCTTTCCGCTTTCCATGTGCCAAGGAGGTACTCCAATTTCTTGTGCTCGGGGCCTGGCTTCGGGGGCTCTGGTGGAGCTTGTGCGAGTGAGGGTGCCGTGAATCCGCAGATCAGGATGAGGGCGACCGACGACCGTATGCTCATTTTCTTTCTCCTTTGAACGCGCGTTCATGACAGCTGTCCCGGCTGTGACGCGTCCCTAACGAGTTGTTAGGATTCGCCTAAGTCTGATGGCCAACAGCGAGATATTTCATTTCGACGAGTTCACGCTCGACGTGCGAGAGCGGCGTCTCCTGCGCGGCGGCGGATGTCGTCCACTTGTCACCGAAGGCCTACGATGTGCTGGTTGCGTTGGTACGACAGCGGGGCCATCTGGTCACGAAGGATGAATTGCTGGCGCGCCTCTGGCCGGGGTCATTCGTCGAAGAAGGCAGTCTCAACGTTTACGTGTCGGCGCTGCGCAAGGCGCTTGGCGAGGACGCCCGCCGGCCGACGTATATCGAAACGGTGGCGCGATCCGGGTATCGCTTCATCGCTGCAGTCAGGTTTGATTCGGAGGACGAGAAGCCGTTCGCACCGAGCGGCGCGGCCCGTCCCGTCGAACTTTATGAGCTTGTCGGCCGCGGCCGGTCTCACCTGCTGTCAGGCTCGTACTTCGAACTGCCTGGCGCCGTGGATGCCTTTCGCTCCGCGATCGAGATCGATCCGACCTATGCGCCGGCGCACGCCGGCCTCGCGCGCGCACGGTGCGTGCAGGCAGTGTTTCGCGTGGTGCCGCACCAGGAAGCGTTCGCAGAGGCGAAGGCGTCTGCCTTGCGCGCGCTGGCGATGGACAGCGCCTCGGCGGATGCGCAGGTTGCCCTTGGCACCGTCCTTTTTCTCAGCGAGTGGGACTGGACGGCGGCGGCGCGAAGCCTGCAACGTGCGCTCGAAATCAATCCGGATCACACCGAGGCACTGCTGCAGCATGGGTCGCTCCAGGAAGCGCTTGGGCGGCTCGACGATGGGCTGCGATGCAAGCAACAGGCGCTCGCTCGCGATCCGCGATCGCCCGGCGTTCTGGTGCAGATCGCCATCTCGTATTGGCACCAGCGGAAGTTCGACGACGCGCTTCTCTGGGCTCGGCGGGCGCTGGAGGTCGACCCGAAGCATGCGCAGGCGTGCCAATTCATTAGCTACGTTTATTTGAAGATCGGGGACATCAATCGATTCGCGGCCTGGGCCGTCAGCGTGGCTATCGAGTTCGGCTTACCGGAAGAGAGGGTGGCGGTAATGAAGCAGGTCACCGCGGACGCGAAGCAGGTGTTCGCGACTGCCGGCCTCTCCGGAGTGAAACGATTCTGGGTGGATCAGATCACGAACCCGCAGCTGGACTTCGACATATTGCTGAAGATGCCATTCTTCCGCGCCAGAATTTATGGGGGAGCAGGCCGGCTCGACGAAGCGTTCGACTGCCTTGATCAGGCCATCGCGCACCGCGACCCGGCACTGGTTCACCTGGCGGTCGCACCGGATTGGGACGGCCTGCGCGATGACCCGCGATTTGACGATCGCCTGAAAAAAATGGGCCTGCCACGCCAGCTCTGACCGCGCTCGCACGCAGCTTCAGCTGACGAAGCCGGCTGGAGGTGGTAGCCCCTACGGTGCACCGAGCGGCGCGCAGCGCCGCGACAAGCGCCGGGTCCGCCTGGCGCCGATCGAACCCGTGTCGCGCCCGAAAGGGCGCGCCGCGGCGAAGCCGCGCTCAGAGGCAGCCGCCTTGTGAGGGTCGCGTCCGCAGGACGCGGCGTTCGCAACTCACAGGGCCGGGAGATCGTGGTAGCCCCTACGGTGCACCGAGCGACGCGCAGCGCCGCGGCGAAGCCGCGCTCAGAGGCAGCCGCCTTGAGAGGGTCGCGTCCGCAGGACGCGGCGTTCGCAACTCACAGGGCCGGGAGATCGTGGTAGCCCATACGGGCCCCAGTTGGAAACAGATCGCGGCTTTCCTCCGAGACTTCGCGGCCCTACAGTTCGCGGCCCTACAGAGGGTGGCGTAGATGCCGCGCCATCTCAGGCCTGAAGGGCCCAAGCTCCGCCCTGCGAAGCCGAAAACCCAACGAATTCGGACCTACGGCCGGAACGTTTTGCATCGCAATGATCAGATTTGCGAGGCTCGATCGGAGCCTATCGCCATGCGGATTGCGGAGTGCCTCCGGGTATTCGCGGGGCTTCGAACCAGCGACTGGCGTCCCGGCGCAGATGACCCCGGATCAGTCCGGAGAATTCTCGCTCACGGCGATCGACTTCGTGTCGCCGTCTGTGCTGCGTTTGAGGGACCGGCAGTCCCACCGGCCCTTCGTGGTGCACTCCGTGGGGCCCTCTGCGCCTGGTGGGAACAGCGAGGAAACTTCGTTGAATCGAGGTGTAGGGGAGTCGAGCAGGCTGATACGAACGACTAGGAACGTCCTCCATGATCGACGCTACTCGAAAGTGGACCAGGACGCATTCGCTAGACCTAACGCCGCCCTCTGATTTCCGAAGATCGTCGCGGAGCACACAAGAGCAGGCAGGGCCTCTCAGGCCCTTCACCTGCTTCTACGTCACGTTAGGCATCAACCCGAATGATCTGGCCGGGCCAGTATTGTCAGGTCACTTCCAGATAGAATTCGCCCCTCGAAGGAGAACGAATTGAAACGCCAGGCCCGAAACAGGCTAAAGCTCAGCATCGACAGTGCCTCTCACGCCCTTCACGTCCTCATCGCTGATGGGAAGATCGCCGCTTCGGATGTGGCCAGGGCATTGAAGCGCAGGGAGCAAATGATCCGCGATCTTCAGCAGCGGCTCGCCGCTCTCCTGGGAGGCAAGGTTGGCCCGTCTCCGATGAAGAAAATTCTCCGGAAGCGAGTTGCTCGGAAAGTTGAGCGTAAGGCAAAGCGGAGAATGTCCGGAACTCGCCGAGCCGCGTTGAAGCTTCACGGGAAGTACCTCGGACACATCCGGATGCTTCCGAAGGCAGCGAAGGCCAGGGTGAAGAAGATCCGTGGGACGGCTGGCGTGCACGCTGCGATCAGGGCTGCGAGGAAAATGGCGAAACCTGCTGCATCCGGAGCCAACGGGCAGCGACGCAGGGTGGGAGCCATTCGGCCCAATTACCAGAGTTCTCGGCAGCGAAAGGTCGCCGCGTATCAGCAGAGGGAGCGGCCCAAGCCGGACAAGCACGGAGGATCAGGGTCGGGGCAGCAGCAGGGCGGTTCAGGCGCGGGCCGCGAGCGCGGCTAACTTGCTCTACGAGCCGGCTGCATAGCGGCGGCCCACGGACGAGAGGTCGGCAGTTACCGGCTGGACGAGCTGATCGGCAGCGGCAGGATAATCCGTTGCGCCGCCTTCCCAGCCGTCCCCCGATCGCCCCGCGCCCCGCGCTATGATCCTCGGGGGCTCCCCGTCGGGTAAGGTGGCCGGCGAAGGCGCCCGCCGCATGCCATGAAGCAGTTGGACCTCGATCCTCGCCTGATTCTTGATCAGGTGCCGGCGTTGCTCTTCAGCGGTCGTACGGACGGCTACATCGACTACGTCAACCGGCGATGGCTCGATGAGGTCGGCGCACCGCTCGAGGCGGTCGAGGGCAGGGGCTGGATGAATTTCATCCACCCCGACGATCTGGAGGAGCACCAGCGAATCTGGCAGGCCGCGCTCGCGAGCGGCGACCCGGCCATCTCCGAGGCTCGCGTCCGTCGCGCCGACGGTGAGTATCGATGGATGCTCTTCTGGACGCTGCCGCTGCGCGACGAGCAAGGCCGGATCGTTCGGTGGTTCGGCTCGAGCGTCGACGTCGAGGAATCCAGACGCGCCCGCGAGGCCATCCAGAACGCGGAAAGGGACCTCCGGACGATTCT
Organism: uncultured Acidobacteriota bacterium; assembly: GCA_963738945.1. Classification (GTDB taxonomy): domain Bacteria; phylum Acidobacteriota; class Thermoanaerobaculia; order UBA5066; family Gp7-AA6; genus DAHUXD01. The sequence goes on along the minus strand of CAVTYD010000003.1, from coordinate 538,575 downwards.
GGAGACCATCCCCGGTTTCGTCTGGACGGCCCAACCCGACGGCGCGATCGAGTTCATCACCGGGAGCTGGTTCGAGCGGATGGGTCACGCACGGGACGAAGTCCTGGGCGGGGGGTGGTCGAACTCGGTGCATCCCGAGGACCGCGCCGGCGTCGTGCAAGAATGGAGAAAGGCGGTGGCCGCCGGTCATTCCCTGGAACTGGAGTTCCGCGTTCCCGACTCCCAGGGGGATTACCGATGGTTCCTGGCCCGGGGTGTTCCGCTCCGCAGCGACGCCGGCGCGATCCTCCGCTGGTATGGAACGCTCACGGACATCCACGACCGCAAACGCGCGGAGCAGGAGCTGCGCGATCTCAAGGATCAGCTCCACAAGGAGAACATCGCCCTGCGGGACGAGGTCAGCCAGACGTCGATGTTTGAGGAGATCGTCGGCTCTTCGGCTCCGCTCCGTCAGCTCCTGGTACTCGTGGCGAAGGTGGCGAGCACCGATTCGACGGTGCTGATTACCGGCGAGACCGGTACCGGAAAAGAGCTGATCGCCCGCGCGATTCACCGGCGGTCGCCCCGCGCCTCACGGCCATTCGTGTCCGTGAACTGCGGCGCCATTCCCCCGTCGCTGACCACCTCGGAGCTGTTCGGCCACGAAAAAGGGGCCTTCACCGGCGCCGTACAGCGCCAGCTCGGCCGCTTCGAGCTGGCGGAAGGGGGAACGATCTTCCTCGACGAGGTGGGCGAGCTCCCGCCGGAGACCCAAATCGCACTGCTGCGGGTCCTGCAGGAGCGGGCATTCGAGCGCGTCGGTGGCAACAAATTGATTCCCGCGGACGTGCGGGTCATCGCCGCGACGAACCGCGACCTCGACAAGGCAATCGCGGAAGGTTCGTTTCGGAGCGATCTCTATTACCGGTTGAGTGTCTTTCCGCTGCAGGTGCCACCGTTGCGCGACCGCGGCGAAGACATCCCGTTGCTCGTCGAATATCTGACACAGCGATACGCGGCAAAGATGGGAAAGAAGATCACGACCGTCAGTCGAAAGACGATCGAACTGCTCACGGCGTACGACTGGCCCGGCAACGTGCGCGAACTGCAGAACGTCATCCAGCGGGCGGTCATCCTGTGCGACGGGACGCTCACGGTCGACGAAACGTGGTTCGAGAAGGGATCGCGGCGGCGCACGGGCGGCGCCGGTCCTCTGGGCCGGCCGAACATGCATGAAGAGAAGGATCTGATCGAAAGCGCGCTGGCCGGCTCCCGAGGCCGGGTCGCCGGCGCGGACGGCGCAGCCGCCAGGCTCGGTATCCCGCGCTCCACGCTCGAGTCGAAGATCCGGTCGCTGCGCATCGACAAGCATCGGTTCAAGACCGACTGATCCGCCCGCTCCCGAGTGGCGGTGTCGAAACTCGCCATTTGTCGAGCTTCGCCACCCCGTCGACCGAGTCAACCCAACAAAACCAACTACTTGGGTGTGGCACTCCGTTTGCCCTTCTCAGGGATGACGAAGCGTTCGACGATTAACCGAAACCAGAAGGAGGAACGGACATGGAACGGATGTTGGTGGTGGTTTTCGACAACGAGAAGAAGGCCTACGAAGGCAAGACGGCCCTTGGGCAGCTGCAGGCGGAAGGCAGCCTGACGATTTATCAGGAAGCGGTGATCCTGAAGCACGCGGACGGCACCGTCAGCGTGAAGCAGATCGACGGCTCCGCGCCCGTCGGCACCCTCACCGGGACGGCCCTCGGCGGCCTGATCGGACTGCTGGGCGGACCGGTGGGGATGGCCCTCGGCGCCGCTTCCGGCGCTGGGGTCGGCGTGTTTTACGATGCCGACACCCTCCGCCTCGGCGAGGATTTCGTCGAGGACGTCGCGAAGTTGCTGGCGCCGAACAAAGTCGCGGTGGTCGCGGAAGTCGACGAAGCGTGGACGATCCCGGTGGACACCCGGATGGAGGCGCTCGGTGGGACCGTCTTGCGCCGTGCGCTGTGGGCGGTGCAGGAGCAGGTACGCCGCGAGGAGATCGACGCGATGAATGCGGACCTCGCCGAGTTCAAGGGCGAGATGTCGAAGGCCCACGCGGAGCGCAAGGCAAAGCTCCAGAAGAAGATCGATGAGCTCGAGGCAAAGATCGAAGTCCAGCAGAAGAAAGCGACCGAGCGTCGTGAAGCCTTCCAGGCGCGCCAGAAGGCGAAGGGGGCGGTTCTCAAGAAGAACGCCGCGGCCGCCGGCCGGGCGCTCAAGGAGCTGGCGCACACACAGGTCTGACGCACCTCATCGGATTTCGTGTTGCGCCCCTGAATCAATCGGCGAGGGCTGCTTGGCGGCCCTCGCCGTCTTTTGAGTCCGTCGTCCCACATCCACCGTCCATAGGAGACCCCTCAATGTCAAGAGTCGTGATCCTCGGCGCAACTGGTTCCCTGGGAAGGCATGTCGTTCAACAAGCCATATCTGCCCGGCATGATGTTGCCGTCGTGGTCCGTACACCCTCCAAGCTGACCGCGGAGGTGCGCGACAAGGTATCGGTCCACCAGTGCGACCTGAGTTCGGTTTCGATTGGCGATATGACCGCAGTGCTTCGCGGGCACGATGCCGTCATCAACACCGCCGGTCTCGTCACCGAAGGTCAGGTGTTCGTCAACCTCGTTGATCGGCTTGTCACCAGTCTCGAGGCCCTATCCGCTTCCGATCGCCCCGCTTGCTGGTTCCTTGCAGGTGCCGGGCTGCTGGATATCGATGCTTCCGGCCGGAGAGGAGTGGACCTGCCTCGCATCGGCTCCACTTACTGGCCGCATCGCGTGAACTTCGAACGCATCCGCAATTCCGATCTGGATTGGCGGCTGCTCTGTCCCGGCCCGATGGTTGAACAGCCTCCCCTTGGCCTGGCCAAACTCCGGATTTCGCTGGAGCGGCTACCAGTTCAAGTCCCTGCGTTTGGCCGCGCCCTGCCAGGCGCCTGGTTCCTACCCGTGTTCGCGTACCTCGTTCCGGAGATGATCATTTCCTACGCCGACGCCGCTGCTCTGATGCTTGCAAATGTGACCCGGGGAGGAGAAATGTCCCGCCACAGGGTGGGCATCGCGCTGCCCCTGGGCATGCGGGGCCAAAAGGACCAATGGGCAGCCCGGCCAAAGGAAGCGGCCCGATTTCATGTCGAAACTCGCCATTTGTCGAGAGTCGCCACGGAATCAGTCGCGTAAACAATTGAAAATGCTAAGACTTAGCTGTGGCACGGCGGTTGCCCTACCAAGGTGTCGATGGTACTGAGAATCGAACAAGTCCCCAGTGACTCCGGGACGACTTTCCTGCTCATCGGGAGGATCGCTTCACCGGACGTCCAGGACTTGAAGGCACGGGTTGCCGAGGAGCATCTGGTCGCTTTCGACCTAGAGCAGGTGCGGCTCGTCGATCTCGACGCAGTCCACTTCCTGGCGGCAGCCGAGCGAGGAGGAGTCGAGCTCCGGAACCTTCCGCAGTACGTCCGCGAGTGGATCTCTGCAGAAAAGCCGAGACTTGGTGACCTGGAGTGATGCGTCTTTTGACCGAATTCGAAAGGAGGATCGAAATCATGGAACGGATACTCGTGGTGGTTTTTGACAACGAGAAGAAGGCCTATGAAGGGAAATCGGCCCTTCGGCAGCTGGAAGTGGAAGGCAGCACCAGCACTCACGCGGGGGTAGTGGTCCTCAAGGATGTGGATGGCACTGTCAGCGTCAAGCAGCTCGACGACGACGTGCCGATCGGTTCGTTCACCCTGACGGCCGTGGGCAGTCTGCTCGGGCTGCTGGGTGGACCGGCGGGGCTGGCCGTCGGCGCCCTCGCCGGACTGACGTTCGGTGCGTTCTGCGACATCGATGCTGCCCGCGTCGGCGAGGATATCGTCGGCGACGTGTCGAGATCGCTGGCGCCCAATACAGCCGCGGTTATCGCGGAAATCGACGAGGAGTGGACGACGCCGGTCGACACTCTGATGGAGGCGCTCGGAGGAGTCGTGTTCCGGCACGATCTGTGGAATGGCGAGGATATCGGCGCGATGAAAGCGGATCTCGCGCACCTCAAGAGGGAAACCTCAAAGACTCACTCCGCCGCTGCCGGCCGGCCGCTCAAGGAGCTGGCGAATACCAGGGTCTAACGCCGCAAATTGCGGAGAGGAATGTCGCCGGGGTCGCGCACGATCGACTAGACGTACAAGACGAGCGAGGGACCGCCAGTCTTTTTCGAACAAGGAGAAATGATCATGAGAACGAACCAGGCTGTTCCGATCGAAATGGTGGGAGATCCGCTGCCAAACAAGGGCCTCCACGCCACGCTCTGGATCACGCAGGCGCTGCTGGCTCTCGTCTTCGGCATGGCGGGGCTCATGCACGCGACCAGGCCGATCGCGGAGCTCTCGAAGACGATGGGCTGGACCGCCAATGCTCCCGAGGCCCTCGTGCGGTTCATTGGTCTCGCGGAGCTCGCCCGCGCCTTGGGTCTGATCCTCCCTGGACTCACGCGCATCAAGCCCGGTCTAACGGCGTGGGCCGCGACCGGTCTCGCCATCATGATGGTTCTCGCGGGCTTCGTTCTCTTGCGCACAGGCAGAACTTCTCCGCAGCCGGACTAAGTCTTCCTTTGCGCGAGATAACTCCGAGTGGAACGCGCTTTGGCTCAGGCGTAAGAGGAAGAAGCTTGACCCGTTTGCCGAAGGCGTAGTCAAAAGCGTCCGAGGCGATGGCTACCCCGGTCCCGGCGTCCACCGCAGAGAAGAGGCCGGCCCAGCCGTCGTGCTCCTCCACGAATCGCGGCTTGGTACCCTGCGCCGCGCGAAGATCGCATGCACGATAGACGCGGTGTTGCGGAAATTCGCTCGCTGCAGCAGGCCAATGAAGGAGCTGGCGCGCGGCCTCGGCCAACGAGACGGCCTTGCGTCGCGCGAAAGGATCGGTCGCGTCGAAACGGGCCAGGGCGAACGCGCCAGGCCCATCAACTCCTCGAAGCGGAGCTGACGGCGCCAGCCTGCCGGTAGAGTGGAGGGAGATGATGATCGCGAGCTCTAACTGGCCAGCGCGAACTGCGGCGAGTTGCTTCTCCTCCGGGCCAATCGTGCAGCTGGACATGCACCTTGGGCATGGCCTTGTGAAAGTCCCGCAGAATCCCGGGCATCAACCGCGCGGCCACGAGGGGGAAAACCCCGGCGTGCAATTCCGTACTACGACGCTTGCCGCCGAATGCCGCGCGCGCTCTGCGCACTGCCTCGTCGGCGCATCTTGAGGATCGCGCGCGCCTCGGTCGAGAAAGGCGCGGCCGGCGTCCGTCAGGCAGCACGCCTCTCGGCGTGCGCTCCAAGCAACGGCACACCCGACCGCCTTCTCGAGATCCCGGATCTGCCGGCTCAGTGACGGCTGCGCGACATGCAGTTTCTGGCTGGCGGCGCGCGAGACGTTCTCCAACTCCGCCACCGCAACGAAGTAGCGCAGATGCCGCAGTTCCACGCGCGGAAGCCTATGCCTCGGAGGCGTGCTCGAAGGCAACCAACGAAGTCTTACCCACCCGGACGCAGTGCCGATGATCACGCGTCGGGGCAGACGGCGGGGAACCCAAATGAATAGATCGATGCGTCACCGCTGCAGGCAGATTCTGGCACGCATGCGACAGCCGACTCTGCTTCTCGCAACGGCCCGGCTCGCGCAGATGCCGACGTCGCCCTGGAAGAAGGGCGCGCCATTTCCGGAGCCCGATGAAGAGCTCTACGGCGTGACCGCAAACGGCAAGCTCTACGTGATGGGCGGCTGGGAAGACGGCAAAGGCCGTGGCGCCAACTACGAGTACGACCCGGCGACCGACAAGTGGACGAAGAAAGCAGCCGATGCCGCGGCCGGTGCATCACGCGGCGCTTGCGGCGGTGAACGGCAAGATCTACGTGATGGGTGGCTTCGTCGCCCCGGCCACCAAGGCAATCCCGCTCGGTGCCGCATGGGAACCGGTCGCCGACGCGTATGAGTTCAATCCGGCCACCGATTCATGGAAGGCGCTGGCGCCGCTGCCCGGCAAGCGCGGTGCGGCGATCGCCGCGGAAGTCGGCGGCAAGATCTACGTGATCGGCGGCGCCACGACGATGGACGGCGACAAGGCGCCGTTCTTCACGGCATTCGGGCCGGCCAAGGTGCTCGGCACCAACGATGTGTACGACCCCGCCACCAACAAGTGGGAGAGCCGCAACCCGATGTCGGTGCCGCGCAACCACGCGTTCGGCGGTGTCGTCAACGGCAAGATCTACGTCATCGGCGGCCGCACCGGCCACGGCTTCATTCTGTCGGCGACCAACACGGATGTGGTCGAAGAGTACGACCCCGCCTCCAACGCGTGGAGTATGCCGAAGGAGCGGATGCCGACCGCCCGCAGCGGCGGAGCCTCCGGCACCGACGGCCGCCTGATTTACGTGGCCGGCGGCGAAGTGACCACCACCGAGCTCGTTGGCGCGTATCGCGCCGTCGAGGCCTACAGCCCGGCGACCAATTCCTGGATCACGCTGCCTTCTATGCCGATGCCGCGACACGGCGTCGCCGGCGGCGTGGTCGGGGATCGCTTTCACCTGGTGAGCGGGATGATCCAGTCGTCTGGGGCGTTGACGTTCCTCGACCCCCTCTCCGCGCCACACCGCGATGCACGACATCCTGGAACTGCGATTCTTCCCGGATCCGACGGCGAGTGCGCCGCCTTCGAAGGCCCGCTGAACCATTTCAATCACTCGGAAGGACTTCATGTCGAAAGTTTTACGACGGGGAATCGCGATGCTCGCCCTGGTGGCGGCCAACCTGATTTTCGCCACGGCCGCGCTGGCTCAGATGCCGCACGTCTCCCTGGAAGAAGGCGGCGCCGTTCCCGGAACCGGATGAAGAACTCTACGGCGTTGCCGTGCGGCGGCAAAATGTACGTGATTGGCGGCTGGGGCGAGGGCAAGGCTCGGGGGGTCAACTACGAGTACGACCCGGCCACCGACAAGTGGACGAAGAAGAAGTCGATGCCGCGGCCGGCCCACCACGCGGCCCTGGCCGCGTACAACGGCAAGATTTACGTGTGCGGCGGCTTCGTCCCCCCGGAGGAAACCCAGATCCCAACCGGCGGCGCATGGCAACCCATTGACGACGTGTGGGAGTACGACCCGGCGGCCGACTCCTGGAAGACGCTGGCGCCGCTGCCCGGCAATCGCGGGGCCGCGGTGGCCGTCGAAGCCGGCGGCAAGATCTACGTGATCGGCGGCGTCACGACGGTCGAAGGGTCCAAGGATCCGTTCTTCACGTTCTTCGGACCTTGTCAGGTTCTCAACACCAACGATGTGTACGACCCCGCCACGAACAAGTGGGAGAGCCGCAAGCCGATGGCGGTGCCGCGCAATCACGCGTTCGCCGGCGCCGTCAACGGCAAGATCTACGTCATCGGCGGTCGCACCGGCCACGGCTTCATCCTGTCCGCCACCAACACGGATGTTGTCGAGGAGTACAATCCCGTGGCCGACATGTGGAGTGCTCCCAAAGAGCGGATGCCGACGCCCCGCAGCGGTGGCGGCTACGGCACCGACGGCCGCAGAATCTACTGTGCCGGCGGCGAGGTGACGACCAAAGCAGCTCGTCGGCGCGTTTCGAGCCATCGAGGCGTACGAGCCGGCGACCAATTCCTGGACGACGCTGCCCTCCATGCCGATGCCGCGTCATGGCGTCGCGGGCGCGGTGATCGGCAATCGCTTTCACCTGGTGAGCGGGATGATCACGTCCGCCGGCGCGATGGCGATGCTCGACCCGAAGCTCGAAGTCCACACGGCGTCACACGACGTGTTGGAGCTGCAGTTCAATCCGAATCCTCCGACGGCTGCGACGAGCGAGCGGAGCGCCTTCGCAGGTCAGCAGAAGCTCGCCGACGCGCGAGTCAACGAGTCCAAGCCGCGACGCTACGACGGCGAGCGAGAAGGCTCCTGCGAGCCAGAAGAAGCTCTACACGCGCTACAACGTCAACAGCCCCCAAGGCCAAGTGATGCTCGCGAAATACGCGCGGGCGATCGAGATCATGCGGCAGTTGCCGGACTACGATACCCATTCATGGACCTGGTGGTGGAATACGCATTGGATCAAGGGCCCCCCGGCGTTTCTGTGGGACTTCTCGAGGAAAAAGAAAACGGAAGTCATCGCGTCACTCCCGCCGGATAAGCGGGCCTTCGCCGAGGCCGTGTGGAACGGCTGCCAGGCCCACCCATACAACCCCTCTGACCCTGAGCAGTATCAACAGTGGTACTTCCTGCCGTGGCATCGACTGATGCTCTCTCAGTTCGAGCAGACGTCATTCGCGAGGTGCTGCACGATGAGGATTTTACGCTTCCCTACTGGAACCCGGTCACCGGAAACCCCGCCGATCTTGTCCTCCCCGCCGTGTTCCGGGATCCGGGCAGCACGCTCTATGACGGCACCCGCTGGCCGTGGGTCAATGGGGGCGAACGGATCGATACGCTCTGGAGGGATTGGCTCAGTCTGGACTGCCTCAACGAGAAGTTTTACATCGACTCGCCGACCGGCAGCCTTGGGTTCTACCCCAGGATCGACCAGAACCCGCACTTCTTCACTCACATCGCCATCGGTGGCGATATGGCCGACTTCGCCACGGTCGGCGGTGACCCGATCTTCTATCTGCATCACTGCAACCTGGACCGGATTTGGGAAAGCTGGAACCGGCTCGGCAACAGCAATCCAACCGATCCCAAATACCTCGACCGCAAGTTCGCGTTCGGGGACAGAGAGCGGCAAGCGCGTGGATCTGCGCGGTCAGCGCAGGCTGATCGCATCGCGCAGCTCGGCTACGAATATGACGCTTATGAGAAGCCGCCCAGAAGCCGGACTGCAAGCAGGCTGCTGCCAGAGACGCGACGGCTCAACGATCGTCACGCGCGTCCATGCGGCGAGCTCGCGTGACCAGAGCGATGACGTCATGGACCGAGCTTCGCCCGCAGCCTGACGCCACCGTGCGGCAGCTGGCGGCCTCGCCGGCCCCGGCCTGGACGCCTTCCCGACGGGTCCGGCAAGAGCGTCTCGCTCAGTCAGTACAAGGGCCGGCCGGTGGTGGTGATCTTCTACGAGGGTTCCGGCTGCATTCAGTGCGTGGAGCAGCTCAACAACTTCGCGCAGAAGGCCCGAGAGTTTGCCGACGCTGGGATCGAGCTGGTCGCCATCAGCACCGATTCGCCGGAAGACCTCAAGAACGCGCTGGCCTCTTACCAGGAAAAAGGCGGCTTTCCCTTCCCGCTGCTGTCGGATGCGAAGCTCGATGTGTTCAAGGCCTATGGATGTATCGACTTCGACAACCAGCCGTTGCACGGCACCTTTCTGATCGACGCGCAGGGTCGGGTCCGCTGGCGGGATATCAGTGACGAGCCGTTCAACGATCCGGCCTTTGTGCTGAAGGAGGCAAAGGAGCTCTCGAGTCTAGCGGTGGCCCGGTGAGTGCGCCGAACCAGTCGCGGAGGCATTGCTTCCTGACCACCGGGCGATCGGTAACGAATCATGAATCAAAAGGATGCGAGAGTGTGACATGAGACCAGACGCCAAGATCATTCTGACACTGCTTGCTGGCGACGCCGATCGCCGTGCAGGCCTGGGAGCGCGGCAAGGTCGAGCGCTTCGCCACGCTGCCTGCCGGGTGAGGCGCATCCCGAGGGCATTTGCGTGGACCGCGAGGGCAACGTCTACGTCGTCACCGTGGCGGCGAACAAGCCGGACACGAGTGAGGGAACCCTCATTGTGTTCGACTCGAAGGGCAAGCACCTGCGGACCGTCAGCATCGCCGGCTCGAGCAGATTGCTGCTCGACCTTCGCTTCCATCCGCAGACGGGCAAGCTGCTCGTGATCGATTACGGCGCCGCGAAGGTCCTCACCGTCGATCCCAAGACGGGCGCTTCGTCGGTGTTCATGACGGTCACCGGCGAAAGAACCCCGGCCTCGACGGGCTGACGTTCGACGCCGCCGGCAACGTGTACGTGACCGACGCCCACCAGGGCATTATCTGGAAAGTCGGGCAAGGCGGCGGCGAGGCGACGGCCTGGGTCAAGAGCCCGCTCCTCAAGCCGACAAGGCCCCCGCCCGCGATCGGCGCGAATGGTCTGGCGTTCAACAACAAGCAGACGGCGTTGTTCGTCGCCAACACCGCGCACGACACGATCGTGAAAATACCGGTGAGCGGCGCGCCGCTTGAGCCCGGCAAGCCCGAGGTCTTCGTCAACCGCGCCGGCGGCGGACCGGACGGCCTGATCATTGACGAGCACGACAACCTCTGGATCGCGTGCAATCAGTCCAACGAGATCCTCGTGCTCGAGCCGACGCAAGGCCGGGTGATCGCCAAGCTCGGCGACTTCGGCGGGATCGACCGGGACGGCGCACCCATCGGTTTTCTCTGGTCGAATAGCCTCGTATTCCACGGCGACGACGTCCTCGTCACCAACCTCTCGTTCGATGTTGGCGCCTTCACTTCCCCGAGTCTGCGGACAGTCGATGGGCCGTGGGCTGACCAGGTGAAGCTCCACACGGTCTCGAAAATCAAGAAGCGGATTCCGAGCGTTCCGAATTGACGGGAAGGCATACAGGCGGAGTCCGGTGTCGGTGTCGCCTTGCGTTTCCGTCCTCTTGTGCGTTCTGTATCTCTGGTTGCTCAACGCCTCGTCCGTCTTTGGTCAGACGGACTCACAGCCGCCTCCGTTCGACGGCCCGTGGGATTCCCGGCTGAAGTTGACGGGAAACTGGGGTGGGCTTCGCGACGAGCTGCGCGACCGCGGCATCACCTTGGACGTCAGCGGAACCATCTACTACCAGGGGGTTGCCAGCGGAGGGTTGGACCACAGCTTCGAGTTCGGCGGCCGCAACGATTACATCCTCAACGTCGACGGGCAAAAGGCAGGGCTGTGGCCGGGGTTCTTCATCCGGCTCCATGGCGAAGACGTGTTCGGCAATTCTCCAAACCTCGCCACCGGGGCCGTCGTCCCGGTGAGCATCGGCCGGGCGCACCCGGCTTTCTTCGGCACCGCCGCTGCACTCAGCGACGTCAAATTCACTCAGGCGCTGTCCGAGAACTTCGTCCTCTACGCGGGCAAGATCAACACGATCGACAACGTGCAACAACCCTTCATGCCGGGGCGCGGGCTCGATGCCGGATTCATGAACGCCGCGTTGTACTGGAACGTGATACTCGCGCGGACGATGAACTACGCGATGTTGGGCGCTGGCGCCGCTGTCTTGCAGCACGGTTACCCGGTATTCAGCCTGACGGTGTACGACACTGCCGATGACTCCAGGATCAATGGCTTCGGAAAATTCTTCGACAACGGGGTGGTGATCATCCCACCGTTAGCCTGCCGACGGCGTTTTTCGGCATGCCGGGGCACCAGAGTCTTTGGGGGGCTTACAGTACCGGTCGGTATGCAATCGTGACCCCGCAATCGTTGACTCTTCTCCCGCAGGTGTTGCAAAGCCAACTTCCCCCAACGGCGGTTTTCACCACTCCTGTGCACGGTTCCTGGTGGATGACGTACTTGTTCGACCAGGCACTCTGGGTCGATCCCACCGATAAGACGCGCGCCTGGGGCGTGTTCGGCAATTTCGGTATCAGCGGTGGGAAGCCAAACCCCATCAAATCCTCCGCCATTTTTGGCATCGCCGGGAGCAGCCCGATCCCGAGCCGCAAACAGGATACCTTCGGCATAGGCTATTACTATCTGGGCTACACCGGCGAGTTCAAAGACGTCGTTCAATCAGTCATACCCGTGCGTGATGAGCGCGGCTTAGAGGTCTTCTACGACGTAGGCCTGACGCCCTGGTGCCACATCACGCCTGATTTGCAGGTGGTCACTCCCACCCTCGGAGTCGCCGAGACCTCGGTCGTGCTGGGTCTCAGGACGAAAGTAGACTTTTGAGCGACGCGCTGCGGTGGTGCGGTCAGCCACGTCGGGGTTCATCCCTCGCGCATCAAATCCCTGTCGTGGTCGACCTGCCCGCTCCGCACTCTCCTTCCAACATGTCGGGCACGCCCTCGTGCAAAGTGGGCGTCGGCTCGGGAGAAGCCCTCGGCCAATGGTAGTCTTCTCATGAAATCGCTGTTGCGCGAAGTCTGCGTGTTCTCCCTCCTGGCGGTCGTGTCAATTCAACCGCTGCTGAGTTGCGACGTCAGCGACGATACGAACTTCCCCAGGGCGGCTGCGCTGGCCAAGAGCACCAAGCGGCCCCTACTGCTGGCGTTCATCGGAACGGACTGGAGCATCTCCAGCCTCAAGCTGGATCGGGAGGTCTTCGATCAGGCCGACTTTGCCGACAACTCGAACTACAACTTCATTCTGTGCAAGGTTCACTTCTATCAGACGCGCGACCGATCTCCCGACATTATCCGGCAGACTAAGGAAGCTGGCCACGAAATACGAGGTCCGAGAATTTCCCACGGTCGTCGTGCTGAGTCCCGACGGCCGGGAGATCGGGCGGCTCGGCTACGTTCCGGGCGGCGTGAAGGCCTTCGCGGCGGCGGTGAACGCGATTATTGCGAGAGCCGCGCGATAGGTGGATCACCATCCGGTCGCCATGGTAACGCCCAAGCCGAGTCGGCCACCCCGTGTCTGCCTTCTCCTGCTGGCGTGCCTGGCGCTCCGGCCCCGCGTGGCGCAGGCAGAACAGACGGTCGCTCAGCTCGCCGGCAAGATCGACGGCGAGCTCCCCGCGATGCGGACCACGAGCTCATCGAGCGACAGTCGCGAACTGAGCGCTCGCCTGGTGCAGCACGTCACCGCGCTGAAAGAGCAGTCGACGATGGTCTTCGGCGCCCGCCGGGAGCGGCTCCGCGACCGATTGCAGCAGCTGGTCCGAACGTGTGAAAAGTGGCCGTCGAGCTCCCCGGCCGAGGCTCGTGCGGCCGCCGAGCGCGCCCAGGCGCTCTGGGTGGAGGCAAAAGGCCTCTATCCCCCGGGAAGCGCTCGACTTCTGCCACCGCTCTGGTCGTGCCCGATGCACGAGGATCTGATGGAGACAGCGGCCGGCAATTGTCCGGTCTGCGGCATGCCGCTGGCGCCGATCTACGTCACGCAGCCGCAATTGACGGAAGGTCCGATCATCGGTGCCGAGGTCATCGCCGATGGCCCGCTGGAAGTGGGTCAACGGGCCGATTTGCGAATCCGGCTCTTCTTTCTGGAGAACAGCCAGCCCGTACGTCTGTCGGATCTGCAGGAAACACACACGCGCCGGATTCATCTGCTGATCAGCGACATCTCCGAGACGGACTATCACCACGAGCACCCGGAACCTGTCGGCGATGGGGAGTACGCGTTTGGCTTCACGCCTCGGCGGCCGGATACCTACCGGGTCTGGGCCGATTTGCTGCCATTACGTACCCAGGTGCAGCAGTATTCGGTCGCCGACATTCCTTCGAGCACGCCGCGCCGGGCGCGGCTCGACGAGAACGAGGCGGAAAGCCGGCACGCGGAAATCGACGGTTACAAATTCGATCTTTCGTTCGATAAGGACGTCATCCTGGAACGCGAAACGGTGGCCGGCAAGCTGCGCGTCACGGACCCGGACGGCCAGCCGTGCACGAGACTCGGTGTCGTCATGGGAGCCTTCGGCCACTTCGTGGGCTTCGGCGATGACTCGCCACGGTCCTGCACCTGCATCCCACCGGGCCCCTGGCCGCCGACGCGGAGGCACGGAGCGGTCCTGAGCTCCCGTTCTACTTTCGCTCCGAAAAAGCCGGGCGCGTTCGCCTCTTCGCGCAGGTCAGAATCGCGGGCAAAGACTATTTCCCGCGGTTCGTAATCCACGTGCGTCTTCGGAGCCCCGGCGTGGGGCGGCCGGAAGAGCCGTCTCCTCTGGTTTCCATCCGGCAGACGAATTGGGATCAGCCATCGGGGGAGCGACCCCCGCAGGCATCGACTCTCGCCTTGGCTGCGCGCAGACGTGATGAATCGCGAGTCCTGTCCGCAGAGAGGAGTCCGTAATGAAACAGCTTCTGCTCGCCGTCGGCACGGCAGTCCTGGTCACGGCGTGCGTGTCGAGCTCCCAGGCTCGGAGCGTTAACACGAACAGTTTTCTCGGGGACTCGGCTTCGCTTCTCAAGAAGGGCGGCAAGGACGACGTCCTGATGGTCTATCGGAAGCCGGGCACCGAGTGGACCGCGTACGACAAGATTATTCTGGACCCCGTCGCGATCTGGGGCGCGGAAAACTCCAAGCTCCCTCCGGACGCGCTCGCCGACTTCCAGCGATTGGTGGACGATTTCTCCCGAAGCCTGGCCGACAAGTTTTCGAAGCATTACGCAATGATTGATGTGCCGGCGGCGGGCGCGATGCGGATCCAGATTGCGATCATCGACGGAGAGAGAGCGAATGCTCCATTGAAGGTCGCCAAGACGGTCGCTCCCTACGCCGGATACGCCGATACGCTCTGGACGTTCGCGACGGGTAAGCCCGCCTTCGCGGGAGAGGTTTCGATCGAGTACATGATCCGGGACTCGGAGACCGGGACACTGCTTGCCGCGGGAGCCGACCGCCGCGTCGGGGGCGGCCAGGTGGGGAAGGCGACCCTGACGCAATGGGGCGACGTGCAGAACATTCTGGCCTACTGGTCCGACGAGGCGGTCTACCTTCTGTGCCGCGACCGCAACGGCGAGCAATGCGTGAAGCCGAAGGCGGGACTCCTCGAGAACCCGCTCTGGTGATGCGCCCTGGAAGCGTGCGGCCATGAGAGGGGATGAACCTCCGATGCCCTCAGGGTCCGCCGGGGGCGGCGCCGTGACGCCGGCCCACGCCGAGCTTCGAGGGGAGCCGGACGGGACGGTGCTGGCGCTCTCGGGCTCTCTCGTTCTGGAGACGACGGCCACGTCCCGCCGTCAGGTGCAGGCCCTGCTGAGAACAACTCCGGGCGCGACGCTCATGGTCGACGCGAGCGGAGTGGATCGTGGTGACATGTCGGGGATGTCCCTGCTCTACGAGCTGTCCGAGGGTCGTCTGACCTCGGGACGGCGCGTCGAACTGACCGGACTGAAGCCCGAGTTTCAGACGCTGCTGGCCGAGCTACCCTCGAGGGAAGCCATCGAGAAGCTGGAGGCACCACCGGCTCAGAGGTCGATTTGGGAGCAAGTCGGCGCCGAGACCGTCTCCGTGTTCCGCGATCTTCGAGAGCAGCTGGGCTTCGTCGGCGACAGCGTACAAGCATTTGCCGCGGCGTTACGGCGTCCTCGGATCCTGCGCTGGCGGGAGGTCGGGGTGATCCTGGAGAAAGCGGGCGTCAACGCGGTGCCGATTGTCTCGCTTATCTCCCTCCTGACCGGCGTGATCATCTCGTACGAGGTCGCTCAGCCGCTGGCGATGTTCGGGGCCAAGTCCTTCACCGCGGACATCATCGGGATCGTGATGATCCGGGAATTCAGTCCCATCTTCACGGCCATCGTGTTTGCGGGCCGCTCTGGCTCGGCGTTCGCCGCGGAGATCGGAACCATGAAAGTCAACGAGGAGCTCGACGCCCTCACGACCATGGGGCTTCAGCCCATGCGTTATCTCGTGATGCAGCGAATTCTGGCGGGAACGCTTCTGATGCCGGTTCTGACGGCGTTCTCGATGCTGAGCGGAGTCTTCGGCGGGGTCATCGTGATGCTAGGGATGGCCTCGCCCAGATCGAGCCGTCAAGCAAACTGCATTGACCGGTTCGGCGTCATCGTCGGAACCCTGAAGGCGACCGTGTCGGAGCGGTCGTTTCGGGTGTCGGTTGCCTGAGAGGCATGCAGACCAAAAAGGGTCCGATGCGTCAGCGACTCGGCGACTCGCACAGTTGTCGCGGGCATTCTGATGATCATCGTCGTCGACGCGGTGTTTGCCATCTTGGCCAATGTCCTGCACGTATGAGTCCGCCACCACGGCCATCAAGGTCGCCGATCGATCGTCGGCTTCGAGAGACGGTCATCCGGCGGAATCTCAATTTCCAGGTCCGCAGCGGGGGAAATGTTCGTCGTTCTCGGTGGCTCGGGGTCGGGCAGAAGCTCGGTGCTCAAACGATGATCCGGCTCAACGAGCCGCTCGCCGGCGAAAATCTGATCGACGGAGAGAATCTGGTACGAGCCGATGGCGAAGACCACCTACGGCTCCTGCGGAAATTCGGGGTCATGTATCAGAGCGGGGCGCTCCTCGGCTCGATGACGTCCTGGAAAACGTGCGCATTCCCCTCGACGAGGTCAGCGACCGGCCGCGAGATGAAAAGGATCTCCTTCCCCTCGGAAAGCCGAATCAGGTCAATCTGCTGCTCCGCAGCGGCCCAAATGCCGTACAGCTTTCCAGCGGCATAAAAGCGCGCGGCGATCGCGCGCGCTCTCGCACTCGACCCCGGCATCCTTTTTCTCGACGAGCCTTCGGCCGGCCTCGATCCGATCGCGTCGGCGGCCTCGATCAACGATTCGACGGCTGTCGCGAAGTTCGGCATCACGTCGTCGTCGTTACTCACGAGCTCCGACATCTTCGCGATCGCCGACCGCTGCATCATGCTCGACGCCAAGCGCAAGACCATCGTCGCCAAGGCCGCCGGCTAACCTGCGTGACCTCCCCGAGGACCCCTATGTGCGGCAGTTCTTCCAGCGGCAGGCGGAACCTGTGGTTGGGACCCACCGCCGAAGTGATGTCATATGACGCCAAACCGAGTCAGGTCCAGATCGGATCTTCGTCGTAGCAGGATAGCCGTTCTGGCGGCCGCTCTCTTCTTTTTCAACATTCAATGAGTCGAACCAAGCACCGCCTAGAGACTACGTGACAGGGGATGACAGGGCCTATCCAAGATCCGACGTCAAGCTGCGTCAGGTCGTCGTCAGTCCTGACGGAGATCAGGTTCAGCTGGAGGCCTACGGGACATGCCTCCACGATGCGTGATCGTCCAGTGCACGATACGCAGGGCATCACCCCGGTACCCCCGGCGGCGACCCGGCGGAAGAGTTGCGCCAGGCCGTCGACTTCAGACTCGCGCGATCGTTCAGGGGGAGGGAATCACTGGACGAGCGTGTCGCGTTACAAGCGTCAACCCGAGCAGTTCCCGCCACTCGTCGTGCCGTGAAAGCCTCGGTACTACTACGTCCCCCTCGGCCCCACCCAGTTCGGCCAGATCCTCGCGTCCCTCGACCGAACCCTCGCTCACCTCGCGACGCTCGACGTTTAAAGATCGAAGCCACGCCGTCGCGCGCTCAACTCTGCGGTGCGACCTTCCAGAAGCTGGGCGAGCTCCACCCCGGGAATCTCGCGTAATGTCAACCGGGCTGCGGTGAATGCCAGCGATGCGATTCGGGAGTACGGGGGGCTCGCCAGCGACGCGCGGCGGACGCTTCAGGCCATGCAGCTCGAGAAGGTCGGGCCCGACGCGGACCGACTCGTGAACAACCTCGACAGTCAGCTCTCGGACCTGATCGCAAGGCTGAATGCGATCGACGTCCAGGCCCTGAACGACACACTCTCGGGCACGCGAGAGGCCGCCAGAAACCTCAACGATGCGCTCGAGGCTCTCCGGACGGACCCCTCTGGTTTCCTGTTCGGTGGGCGCCCGGCCGTGCCGGGCATCGTGCGGGCGGAAGTGAGACGGTTTCTCGCCGCTCTCGTGATGGCCGCGACGGCAATGGGTGCCACGGGCTGCCTCCCCCGGACGGCCCTCGTCCCGCACTCGTACTCGATCGATCCGCCGGAGAAGCGGTCGCCGTCCTCTCCGGGGACGATCGTCCTTTCCCTGCCGCGCGTGGAGGTCGCGCCGCCGTACTCCGGGCAGTCGTTCGTCTATCGCACCGGCGAGCACGATCTCGTCCGCGACCCTTACGCGAGGTTCGCGTCGCCGCCGGGATGGCTGCTGACCGCCGCGATCCGCGGTTATCTGGACAATGCCGATTTCGTGCGGGACGTCGTCGCTCCGGGACACGGCATTCGTTCCGAGGCCACCGTCGAATGCGCCGTGAGCGAGATGGCGGGAGAGATCCATCCGAGCGGCTCCTCGGCGGTCCTCACGTTGCGGTTCCGCGTGTTCTCGAACTCGGAGGGCACTCGTCCGGCCGAGGAGATTCTGCTGAAGAGCTATTCCTCGACCCTGCCGATTTCACCCGCTTCGGCACAGGAGGCCGTCCGTGGCTGGAATCAGGGCCTGGCCGACATCATGGCCGAGTTTCAGACCGACCTACGCGCCTCTCTCGTTGCGGCATCGCTGCTGTCGCCGAATTCAGACCGGATGACCGGCACGGACCGGCGCTCGGCGAGGAAGTAGGATGGACACAGGCTCGAAGCCCGAAGGAGCGGAGCCCGGCCATGAACGTCGAAATCCACCGATGAAACAATTCTCGATTCAGGGTCTGAGAGAGATCCTGTGGCCGCGGTTCAAGGACCCGTCCTCGCCGGGTCAGACTGCCGCCGCGGCGCGGGCCGCCTTCGGCCCTTTGCCGCTTCTCCGATCGAGAAAGCACGGCGACCTCGTCGCGTTTCTGAGAGAAGTCGAGCTCTTCGCGGGCTTCAGCCAGTGGGAGCTCTCGCGACTGGCTCGAAACGCGCACGAGAGAACCTACGGGGACGGCGAATACATCTACGAAGAAGGAAGACCCGGCGCGGCGCTGTTCCTCGTTCGCAGCGGAATCGTCGAGATCACTCGTCGAGACCCGAAGGGAGAGGAAGTGGCGATACTCGCGCTGGAGCGTCCCGCGTCCTTTTCGGAGCAGGCGGCGATCGGGACGGATTTCGCCCGCTGGACGTCGGCGGTGGCTCGCGGTCCGGTCTCACTCGTCGCCCTGGGCAAGCCTGACCTCGACTCGCTCGGTCGCCGCTTTCCGCTTCTCGCGAATAAGATCCTCGGAAGGATCGCGCAGATTCTGATGACGAGACTGGAGCTGCTGATCGAAGCGCAGTTTTCGCCGGGCGAAGCTCCGAAGCCGGATGCCGACCCCCCCAGGTAAACCGCCGGCCGCGCTCCGGCTGGGAGCCGTTCTCGCGGTCGTCGCGCTCTCGGTCTGGCTCCTGTGGAGTCTGCGGTTGCTCATCCTGCCGGTCGTGGTGGGGGCGCTGCTCGCCTACGTGTGTCAACCCGTCGTCGCCGCGCTCGAGCGCTTTCGCCTGGCCCGCGGGGTGACGGTCCTCCTGCTTGTCGTCGCCTTGGTCGCGGTCGGCCTGCTTCTTCTGATCCGGGTGAGGGCGGCGCTGCCCGGAGAGGTCGGCGCGCTCGAGATGCGCGTTCGCGCCTTCCACAACATCAATCAGCAGTATCGGTCGCTGATGGAGCTCGACGAGTCGCTCCGGGAGGGGAATCGGCTGTATCGGTTCGCAGGGCAGGACCTGGATCCCCTGATCGACCAGGTCGACCGCTCGCTCGCCCTGAGGCCCGAGGAGCGCGCCCGGTTTCTCGCCTCCCGGTCCGAGAGTCGTCATTCGGACGCCGATCCGCTGGTCGGTTTCGAGGTCGAAAACGAGCAGACCCTGGAAACCCGCGGGCTCACGGACCTCAGACCTCCGCCGGTCTTCGCGTCGAACGGCGAGACGCGGCGCCCGAAGAGCCGGCTCTCGATGCTGGGAGAGGCTCTCTCCACGTGGATCGTGGCTCCGGCCGTCTTCTTCTTTCTCCTCCGCGACGGGAGCCGGATCAAGATCGGTCTCGTCCGAGCGGTTCCCAACCGTCTCTTCGAGCCGACTCTCGCGGTGTTCGCGGATCTCGATCGCGCCCTCGGGGGCTACGTGCGCGGGATTTTCCTGGAAAGCTGCTTCCTGGGAGTTTCGGTAGGGCTGCTCCTTCGCTTCCTCGGCGTCCCGGTCGGCTGGGCGATTCTCGTCGGACTCGTCGCGGGCGCGGCCAATCCCGTGCCCTACATCGGCTCGGCCGTCGCTCTGGTGGGAGGGCTGTCGTTCTTTGTGGTGTCGGATTCGGCTCGTCCGCTCGTGTCGGCGATCCGTCCCCACAATGTCGTGATCTGGCTCGTCGCGGGCATCCTTCTGATCGAGGTGCTCAAGAACTCCGTCTTCGAACCCTTCGTCGTGGGCGAATCCGTCGACGTGCACCCTCTCGTCATCTTCATCGGAGTCCTGGCCGGCGGCCTCTTGTTCGGCCTGGTCGGGCTGCTCCTCGCGCTTCCCACGATCACGATTGTGAAGACCCTGGTCACGAGCGCCTCTTACCAACTCAAAGCGCACCGGTTGATCTGAGCGGTGTCTCGCTCGGCGTACTAGCGTGCCGCCATGCAGCGAGACTCGCATTACGGAGAATGAGCAGGGTTAGCCTTGTGAGCGCGAAGCCGTGGCGGGGGCGTCCGAGAAACGTAAACCGTGACGCATTTCAGTCGAGCGAAAGTCGGGCGGTTTCCAGCCTAGTCAGGCCGACTCCAGTCGACGCGGTAGGGGCTCAGAAGTCGCGAGTTTTCGGCTCTTTTCGCTTCCTGTAGACGATGACACCACGATGGCAAGGGGGCGAGACGAGAGATCTCCATGAATTGGGTGGCTCTGCGGCGCTGAGATCTCATTTTGACGCCCTACGCCGCGGCAGGAGCACCAAGTCGGCCGCTTCCTCAGCATCTTTGAGGAGCGTCTTGCGCGGCGTGCCTATCCGCGCACGCATGGTCAGGCCACGAGCAAAATCCGCAACTTGGATCGCGCGAACGGGTACCGGAAAGTCAGGCGGGATGTCTCCCGCACTGATCCCGTCCCGGAAACGGCGCTCCACCAGCGCCGCGCCGCCTGCGACCGTCTTCTGCAGGAACCGCTGAACCTCAGCGTCGTTCACAAGCGGCGCGACGCACACCATAAGGCAGCCCCGGGCGGACCCTTTCTCGGTCGCACTTTCGACGGCGTACCTCAGAAAGCCCGCGATCGAGTCGCGAAGACTGGTCACCAGCTTTGCGCCCTCCCGGCTGCGAATGGAGCTGGACAAGGTGCCACACCCAGTTCGACAACGACGTCCGGGCAGAGCGGACAAAGGCCGGGATGATGGCTGCCCTACGGCAGGGCCGCTGGACCCATCGAGCGCCTCTCGGTTACCTGCCCGGGATGAGGCTCGACCCCGAAAGGGCCCCAGCTATCCGCCGCGCCTTCGAGATCGCCGCGTTGGGAGATCAATCCCGTGAGGAGCTTCGGCGGCGCCTCAGCGGGCTGGGGCTTCTGACGCGCACGGGAAGGCCGGTCCCGCGGCAGACCTTCGCTGCCATGCTGTCGAATCCGATTTATTCGGGGAAGATCCGTGCCGACGGGTGGGGTCTCGAGGCCCGGGGGGACTTCGAGCCCATCGTCACCGAGAGCCCTTTTTCTCAAGGTCCAGGCGGTCCTTTCCGGTCGGGCTCCCAAGTCGGCTCCGCATGCTCGTGGCAATGCGGCGTTCCCACTCCGCCATTTCGTCCGCTGCGCGCAGTGCGACCGCCCTTTGACTGGCTCGAGTTCGACCGGGAGGGGAGGAAGGCGAATCCCCTTCTACCACTGCGGGGTTGAATGCGGCGCACGAGCGACGAAGCTCGAACTTGAACGCCAGTTCGTGGAGCTGCTCGAGGGACTCCGCCTCCGTCCCGAATACCTGAAGCTCTTCCGTGCGATCGTCGTCTCGGCGTGGGAGCGGCGTCACGCGGACATTGTCGAGGCCCGCAAGGCGAAAAAGGAACTCCTCGCTGCGATTGAAGAAAGGAAGGCGAGGCTCGTGGATGCCTTCGTGTACCAGCAGGCGATCGATGCGGCCGCCTACTCAAAGGCGCTTGCCAAGCTTGACGACGAAATGGCCTTCGTGTCGGCAGACTCGATCGACAACGAACTGGAGCTCGCCGAGGTCAAAGGCATCCTCGATTTTGCTGAGCACGTCGTGTCTCGTCCGGCGCGGGCTTCGGAGGAATTCGGCTTCGACTCGCGCCTCCGGTTCCAGAAGATCGTCTTTCCCGAGGGGACGGCCTGGGAACCGCGAGGAGGGTTTATCGAACCGGTTATCTCCCCGATCTTCAGCTTCTTGCGGGAGATTCAGGCCCAGGAACCTCGGATGGTAGCCCCTACGGGAATCGAACCCGTATTTCGGCCTTGAGAGGGCCGCGTCCTAACCGTTAGACGAAGGGGCCGAACGGGGGCGCGAAAGTTAGCACAGGGCCCCGGTGGCGGGCAAACGCGAGGATTTGCGCGCGGAGCGCGCCCGCCGCGTCAGCGGCGGCGGCCTCGAGAGGGCCGCGTGTCGCGGCGGGGGACGCCGCGCGAGCACGTCGCCCGTTAGACGAAGGGGCCGAACGGGGGCGCGAAAGTTCGCACAGGGCCGCGGTTGCGGGTAAACGCGAGGATTTGCGCGCGGCGGCCGGCAAACGAAAGGCCGGCATCCCTTCGGACGCCGGCCCGTCTCCGCGAATCGCGTCGGCGCTACTGGCAGAAGACCAGGATCTCTGCCCGCCGATTCTCGAACCGTCCCTTGGCCGTCTTGTTGTCGGCGATGGGGTTGGCCGCGCCGAAGCCCTTCGTCGAGACGTGATCGGCCGATGTCGCGCCGTGATCGAGGAGCCACGCCTTGACGGCGTCGGCGCGCCTTTCGGAAAGGGGCTGGTTGATCTTCGGTCCGCCCGTGGAATCCGTGTAGCCGTCGATCTCGACCCGGCAGGCCGAGTACTTCCGGACGAACGCTTCCGCCTTCTGCAGGTCCGCCACGTCGGCCTTTCGGATGTCGGACTTGTTCGTTTCGAAGTTGACGTGAATCGTCAGCTTGTCCGTCGGCTTCGCCGCGGGCGCCGGCTTGCCCGACACGGTCAGGGTGGTCGAATCCGAACGTGAGCCGCCCGGCCCGTTTGCCGTCAGCGTGTACCGCGTGGTGCTCGTCGGGCAGACCTGGCGCGAGCCGCTGGCGGGGACGTTTCCGATTCCGGAGTCGATCGACGCGTCGGTCGCGTTGGCGGTGGCCCACGTCAGAGCCGCGCAGGCGCCGGATTCGATCGAGGTCGGCCCCGCGGCGATCGACACCGCCGGGGGAGCGGGAGGCGCCGTGCGGATCTCGGGCTCCGGAGCCGGTGGCGGAGTCGGCTTCGGCGGGGGGCAAAGCGCGTTTGCCTTCGCCACGGCGGCCGCGGCGAGCGAGTCGGCCGTCTCGTACTTGCAGTTCTGACACATGTTCTCCGCCTGCGTCACCATGTCCTCGACCGCCTTGAAGGCGTCCGGACACTGCGTGGCCTTTCCGGCACCTCGCGCGGCTTCGAGGACGGTCCGGGCCTTCTTCACCTCGACGTCGGTGGTGCATCCCACGAGGATGGCGAGGACTCCGACGAGACAACCCAGGGTGAGTACGCGGAACGCTCGAGCTCGCATTGGTCGAACCTCCTACTTTGAGGCGGTCTATATCGCAGGGGGCAGGCGCTGTCCACGGCCGACGATGTCCCGCGGTCCGGGACCTTCGCGCGGAATTAACGTGCGTCAGAGAGGCCGCGTCCGCAGATCCTGCCGCCCCAGAGGCTTCCTTACGCGCTCGCTACGCAGGAAATTCAGGGAATCCCGGTTTCGGTCACCGTCCCGTTCTTCGCGGAAGATTTACACGGAGGCGGTGACCCGGCGACGCCGTCTTTGTCCGGCCTGAACGGGCAGAGATCAAAAAGCAAAGGCCGGCACCCGCGGGGGCGCCGGCCTTTCTCGAGTCGCGCGGATCCTGCTACTGACAGAAGACGAGGATCTCGGCGCGCCGATTCTGGAACCGTCCCTTGGCCGTCTTGTTGCTCGCGACGGGGTTGGAGGCGCCCAGGCCCTTCGTCGTGATGTGGTCGGCCGCCGTCGCCCCGTGCTCGACGAGCCACTTCTGAACGGCGTCCGCACGCCGCTCGGAGAGCGGCTGGTTGATCTTGTCGCCTCCGGTCGAGTCCGTGTAGCCGTCGATCTCGACCTTGCAGTTCGAGTATTTCTTCACGAACGCCTCGGCCTTCTTCAGGTCCGCCAGGTCGGATTGGCGGATGTCGGACTTGTTCGTGTCGAAGTTGACGTGGATCGTCAGCTTGTCGGTCGGCGTCGGCTTCGCCGTCACGTCGACCGTCGCGCTATCCGATCGGAATCCGCCCGCGCCGCTGGCGCTGATGGTGTAACGCGTCGTGTTCGTCGGACAAACCTGACGCGACCCGTCGGCGCCGACGGAGCCGATGCCCGGCTCGATCGTCACGCTGCTCGCGTTCGTGGTGGACCAGGTCAGGTTCGTGCACGCGCCCTGATCGATCGACGTGGACGCTGCCGAGAGCGAAACTGTCGGAGGGGGCGCCGAGGGCGTGGGAGCGGGCGCCGGCGCAGGCGGCGGAGTCGGCTTGGCCGGGCAGAGAGCGTTCAGTTTCGCCATCGCCTGGGCGGCCAGAGCGTTGGCCTCCTGGGTCTTGCACTGCTGGCAGAGTGACGCGGCCTGGTCGACCTGCTGCTGGGCCGCTGCGAAATCGTTCGGACACTGCTTGTCCTTGCCCGCCGCGCGTGCGGCCTCGACCGCCTGTTGAGCGGACTTGACCTCCGCCGTGACGCAACCGATCAGGGCCGCGAAAACGCCGAGGAGACCGACCCCCAGTAGAGTCTTCAACTGTCGAGCACGCATGACTTCCTCCTGCCGTTGCGCCCTATATATCGCAGTCGGAGGCGCCGGCTCAATGCGCAGGAGGCGCTTTTCGTCGATTTCAACCGGGCCGGGCGGCCCGGGCCGACCAGAATCGCACCGGCTCGATCGCGAGGCTGGATGCCCCGCCGAGCCCGGCGCCAGCCGGAGCTAGGAGGGCTTGATCGCGGGCTGCGGCGCCTTGCCCGGAGAGTACCTCGCCCACCGGAGGATTTCGGGGATGGTCGGCTTCTTGCCGTACATGAGGATCCCGACGCGGTAGATGCGGCCGGCGAACCACGCCAGCCCGGCGGTCGTCGTGAGCATGATCGCGATTGAGAGAAGGATCTGCCAGGCCGGCGGCTCCGACACGGCCGTCCGCAGAAACATGATCAGCGATGCCGTGAAAGGAAAGAGCGAGAAGAACAGCGCCGCGCCGCCGAGAGGATTGTTCATGACCGCAGGATAGACCGCGATCCCGCCGACGATCATGATCATCGGAATCATCGCGAGCTGCTGGGCTTCCTGATCCGTGTTGAAGGGCGCGGCGATCATCGTGTAGACACTGGCGTAGAGGAAGTACCCGAGGATGAAAAAGAGGATGAAGTAGCCGAGCATGGAGATGGGGATGCGCGGTACGCCGAGGTCGCCTCCGGAGACGAGGGACGCGATTCCGGGCAGCGAAAGGTTCATGGCGACCAGGGACCACACGAAGTACTGCGTCAGCCCCACGAGACCGATGCCGATGATCTTGCCGGCCATCAGCTCGACGGGCCGCACGGAGGCGATGATGATCTCGACGATGCGGCTCGACTTTTCCTCGATCGTTCCGCGCATCACCTGGTAGCCGTACATGAAGAACGTCGAGTACATCAGGATCAGCAGGACGAGCGCGGCGATGATTCCCGCCCCCTTCTCCTCGGCGGTTCCCTTCTCCGTGACCTTGAACGGCTTCAGGTCGATCCGTGTCTCGAGCTCCTTGGCGAGGTCGGCCGGCAGACCTCGTGCCGTCATCTTCTGACGCATCCAGATGCGTCCGATCGCGGACTGGAGCTGATTCAGGGCGATGAAATCCGAGACCGTCGTCGAGTAGTACTCGACCTCTTCCTTCTCGAGCTTTTCCGGTTCGAGAACGAGATAGCCGTTGATTTTCTTCGCCAGGACCTGCTTGCGCAGGTCCTCCTTGGTCGCCGCGAGATCGCCCGCGGGCCGCTGGACGAGCGTCCAGTGGGGCCCCTTGGAGCTCGAGGCATCCTTTTTCTGTTTGGCCTCGGTCTCGGCCAGCTCGCGGGCGAGCGGCGCGAAGAGTTTGCCGGTCTCGTCCACGACGACGATCTGCCGCTCGCCGCCCGTCTTGCGAGAGATCGAGATCTGGACCGCGACGTATCCCAGGAACAGGATCGGGATGAGGAGCGTCGCGATCCAGAACGACTTGGTCCGAACTCGCTCGACGTATTCCCGGCGAACGACGGCGAAGGTCTTTCTCCAGTTCATGGGTGCCTCACGCGATGGTCCGGTCCTCGATGCCGGCGCTCCGGACGGCGTCGATGTAGATCTCTTCGAGCTCCGGCTCTTTCTGAGAGAACGAATCGATGCGGAAGCGGTCGAGGGTGCGGCGCAGGAACTCGCGCCGGTCGGTTCCCGGAACGAGGCCGACGACGAAGGTCCCGTCCAGGGCCTTGGCCGAGGAAACGCCGGGCAGCGTCCGGACCTCCTCGAGCGAGGCGTCCATCGAGATGCGCAGAAGGTCCTCCGAATAGCGGCGCTTGAGCTCCTTGAGGGAGCCTTCGAGGATCTTCTTCGAGCGGGCCATCAGCGTGATTTCGTCGCAGAGCTTCTCGGCCTGCTCGAGAACGTGCGTGCAGAAGATGATCGTCTTGCCCCGCGCGCGAAAGTCGAGGAAGTACTCCCTCATCAGGGCGACGTTCAGAGGGTCGAGGCCGGAAAACGGCTCGTCGAGGATCAGGATCTCCGGATCGTGAACGATCGTCGCGATGAACTGGATCTTCTGCTGCATGCCCTTGGAGAGCTCGTCGACCTTCTTGTTGAGCCAGGGCCCGAGCTCCATCTTGTCGAGCCAGCCCGTGATGCGGCGCTTCGCCTCCTCGCGGCCGACTTCCTTGATGGCCGCGAGGAAATAGAGGTGGTCGATGACCTTCATCTTGCGGTAGAGCCCGCGCTCCTCGGGGAGATAGCCGATGCGGTTCTGCATCTCGCGGTTCATCGGCTCGCCGAGGATCCGGATCTCGCCGGAATCCGGGGCCGTGATGTTCATGATCATCCGGATGCTCGTCGTCTTGCCCGCGCCGTTGGGGCCGAGCAATCCGAACATCGCCCCTCTCGGCACGGCGAGCGAAAGCTTGTCCACCGCCCGGAACTTGCCGAACGATTTCGAGACGTCCGTCAGAACGATCGCTTTTTCCATGGGCTCGCCGATTATTACGAATTCCTTGGGTTGATGTTATGCGGTCGCATGGGCTTGGCGGAGAGGGTGGGATTCGAACCCACGGAACCCTTTCGGGCTCACCGGTTTTCGAGACCGGCCTGATCAACCACTCCAGCACCTCTCCGGTCGGTTGGGAGCGCGAATCCTAGCCGATTCGTGTGCGGTTGTCAGTTCGAGGGAGCGGCGACATCGATCGCGGCTGGATCGCGATGCGAGTTGCCGCCGGCCTGCGGCCGGCGTCGCCTACTGCCGGGGGTCTGCCGCTGCGATGGTCGGCTCGAGCCGGGAAAACCGGTCGATCTATGCGACTTCGCGCGAGGAGATCTCGTACCGGAACCTGTCCGAGTCGAACGGATCGACCCGGCCGCGCGCCGTCTCGGCCTGCGGATACATGAAGTAGTTGACGGGTCCGCCCTTCGATCCCGGCAGCACCACGTCGTGGCCGCAGTTGTAGGCGATCCAGTTCATCTCCCACGTGCCGAACAGCCGCTGACGGGCCTTCTTCACGATCTCGTCGTCGACCGCGTGGTTCCCCGGGGGCTCCTCGAGGACGACCTTGCGCACGTCGGCCGGATCCACCGGGACCCAGCCGTAGGCCTCGAGCCACACCTCGGCGCGGCAGTGCTGGCCGTGGGTCGCGTCGTTGTTCTTGAGGCCGAGGCTCTGGAACCCCGCCTGCGACGGGGCGACGCGCAGTCCGTAGACGTGGCGCGCCGGAAGTCCCGCCGCCCGCGCGAGACCGACGTAGAGCGCGTTCAGGTCGGCGCACTTGCCGCCGAGGTCTTTCGACTCGAGCATGAATCGGATGTCTCCCACGCCGCAGCCTCGGACCTTGGGATCCCGGAAGGTGTTGTCCACGATCCATTCGTAGATCGCGCGCGCCTTCGCGACGTCGGTGGTCGCGCCGAGCGTGATCGCGTCGGCCTGGGCCTTGACGACTCCGTCGGTCGGCACCATGCGGGTCGCGAGGAGGCACTTCTGGAGCTCGTCCCGGTCCACCTTCGCCGGCCGTGATGGCGCGGCGACGTCGACCGAGTAGTTGCGGGTCGAAGCCCGGCACGTCAGGGTCAGGACCGGGGGCACGCCCTCGGGGAACTTCGCCGCGACGATCCCGAACCCGTCGTACTCGACGAGCTCGGCGCTTCCGCCCTCGGCGTGAAAGCTGTTCGCGAGCGTCTTCTGATACGGCGTGCTCTGGAGCTGGGCCGCCGGAAGCCACACCATCGCGGCGCCCGATCGGTCCAGGATTTCCACGCGCGTCGTGGCTTCGAAGGTCCTCCAGCCCGAATCCTCGCCGGACGCGAGCGCACGCGAGACCTTCGGGAAAGCCAGTGTCGCCGAGGCCGCGACGGCCGATTGCAGGAATTGACGCCGATCCATGCGCACCTCCAGGGGGTCGCGAGTCATCCCCGTGCCTGCACCGTGCCCGCTTCCAGCCTATGACGGCTCCCGGTCCGAAAAAAGTCTCGACAGGCTTTTTTGCGTATTCGAGTCGATCTTCGCCTCGATCCGCAGGGCCGGCGCGGTACCCTCGACCCGCCTGGCGAGTTCCTTGCAGCCGGTGAACGAAAACGAGGAGGTCCGAATGGATCGAGCGCGAGCTGTCACGCACTTCCTCCTGCGGATCGTCGCGGGGTTTCTGTTTTTTCTGCACGGCGGACAGAAGCTGTGGGCCTGGTTCGGCGGGATGCCCCCGAACGGCTCGGCGGCGGCGATGTTCACGCAGCCCTGGTTCGGCGGCGCGATCGAATTCGCCGGAGGCCTTCTGATCCTCGGCGGCCTTTGGACGCGCCCCGCGGCATTCATCTGTTCGGGCGAGATGGCCGTGGCGTACTTCCAGGCTCACCAGCCCCTCGGGTTGCTTCCGGTTCAGAACCACGGGGAGCTGGCGGTGCTCTACTGCTTCATCTTTCTCTTCCTGGCCGCGCACGGCGCCGGGGTGTGGAGCGTCGACGCCGCGATGTCGCGCGGGCGCCCGGCACGATAGGCGGCCCCGCCGCGCCGGGCCGGCCGTTCGTCACTGGAGAAGAGCCCGAGGGCCTTGGCGAGAAACACCGCCATTTGTCCCGGCGACGGCGCGGGGCGGGCTGACCTCCAACCGACGTCCCAGGACGACTCCGGCGGAGGGCGAAGCGAGCGGGGCGGTCAGCCCCCCCGTTTCGCCCGGAAGAACTGCCGGATCAGGTCGGCCGACTCTTCGGCGAGCAAGCCTCCCTCGACCTCGCACCGGTGGTTCAGGCGCGCGTCCCGAGGGATGTCGCCGAGGCTGCCGCAATAGCCGGCCTTCGGATCGCTGCAGCCGAAGACGATCCGGGCGAGGCGGGCGTTGACCGCCGCCCCGGCGCACATCGGACACGGCTCGACGGTCGTGTAAAGCGTCGCGCCGTCCAGGCGCCACGTGCCCGCCGCCGCCGCCGCCTCCCGGATGGCCTCGATTTCGGCGTGGTGGGTGGGATCGGCCAGCCGTTCCCGGCGGTTGCGCCCCCGGCCGACCAGCCGCCCGTCCCGAACGACGGCGGCCCCGATCGGGACCTCCTGTTCGGCATAGGCGATCCGGGCGAAGGCCAGGGCCTCGGCCATGAAGAGCGCGTCGGCAGGGGAGAAGCTCATCGTTGGGGTCGTAAGTGGTGCGCCCAGAGGGAGTCGAACCCCCAACCTCCTGATCCGTAGTCAGACGCTCTATCCAATTGAGCTATGGGCGCAGGGGGCGTGAGGCTAACCAAAACCGTCCCCGTTTTCAACGACCTACCGGGTCTTTCCGGAACTTTCGGCCCCCCGGTCCGTAGAAAAGATACGCTGGAAGGCTGCTTTACGGCCGGAGGTTCTCGGTATGTCGAAGAAAACCAAAATCATCGTGGGCCTCGGGGCGGCCGTCATCGTCGTGGGGGCCCTGACCGCGTTCATCCGCAGCCGGGACAAGGATCTTCCCCGTGTCACGACCGCCAAGGTCGACAAGCTCGATCTCGTCTCCAAGGTCACCGCCAACGGGAAGATCCAGGCCAAGAACAAGGTGGACATGTCCGCCCTCGTCATGGGCCAGATCGTCAACCTGGCGGTGAAGGAGGGCGACCACGTCAAGAAGGGTCAGCTCCTGCTGCAGATCGACCGGGTGCAGCTCGCCGCCCAGGCCCAGGGTCGCGAGGCGAGCCTGGCGGCCATGCGGCATGACCTCGACGCCGCCCGCGCCAACGCCGAGCAGGCCCGCGCCGACTACGAGCGGGCGAAGCAGAACTTCGCCGCCAAGATTCTCGCCGAGGCGGACTACCAGAAGGCCAAGTCGAGCCTGGATGCCGCCGAGGCGACCCTCGCCGCGACCGAACAGCGCATGAACTCGACCTCGGCCGACCTCGTCGCCAGCCGCGACTCCCTGTCCAAGACGACCGTGACCTCGCCCCTCAACGGGATCGTGACCTCGCTTCCCATCAAGGAAGGCGAAGTGACCGTCGTCGGCACGATGAACAACGCCGGCACCGAGCTCATGACGGTCTCCGACATGGGGGAGGTCGAGGCCGTGATGATGGTCGATGAGACCTCCGTGCCCCAGGTCAAGCTCGGACAGAAGGCTACCCTCTCGATCGACGCCTATCCGAACCGCAAGTTCTCGGGCACGGTCACCGAGGTGGGCTCCTCGCCGATCCCGAAGAACGATCCGGATCTGGAGACGCTCGTCGCCAACTCGGAGGCGATCAACTTCAAGGTCAAGATCCGGCTCGACGATCCGCCCGACACGATTCGCCCGGGCTTTTCGGTCACCGCCGACATCGTGACGGGCCACGCGGACGGCGCGTCGGCCATCCCGATCCAGGCCCTCGTCGTCCGCGACGTTCCCTCGAAGGACAAGAAGCCGTCGGCGAGCTCCCGGCCCGAGACCGAGGAGGGCGTCTACGTCGTCAAGAACGGAAAGCTCGAGTTCGACAAGGTCGAGACCGGCATCGCCGGCGAGCTGATGATCCAGCTCAAGAACGGTCCCGCCGTCGGACAGGAAATCGTCACGGGACCCTTCAAGGTGCTGCGTCAGGTCAAGGAAGGCGACCGCGTGCTCGTCGAGAAGGAAGCCGGCGACAAGAGCGCCGGATCGAAGAAAGCGTGACGACCTCCGAGCTCTTCCGCGTCTCGTCCGCCGCGCTGACGCGGCACAAGCTGCGGGCGTTCCTGACCCTGCTCGGCGTGATCATCGGCGTGGCCACGGTCGTCGGCGTCGTCTCGGTCATCTCGGGATTGAACACCTACGTCAAGGACAAGGTCATCGGCCTCAACCCCGACATCGTCATCTTCGACAAGTACGGGATCATCACGAGCCGCGAGGAGTGGCTGATGGCGCGCAAGCGCCGAGACCTGACCCTGACCGACATGGAGGTCGTCCGGCGCGAGTGCCGCCGTTGCCAGGAGGTCGGGGCCCGCGGCGAGCGCCGCCGCGGACTCAAGTACGGATCGCACGAGCTGCCGGAGGTCGACATCCAGGGCCACACGCCGAACATGAGCGCGGCCATGAGTTTCGACATCAACAACGGCCGCTACTTCACCGAGACCGAGTACAACGAGTCCGCCCCGGTGGCGGTGATCGGCTGGGACGTTCAGGACGAGCTCTTCCCGAACATCGACCCGATCGGCCGGACCATGAAGATCGACGGCTATCCCGTCCGGATCATCGGGACGCTCAAGAAGCAGGGCTCGGTCATGGGGCAGAGCCAGGACAACGTGGTGTACGTCCCGCTGACTCTGTACCACAAGCACATCGCCCCCAACGACGACATCGGGATCTTCATCAAGCCCAAGGGCGGAGTCGAAGCCGTCGCGGCGACGACCGACGAGGTGCGCACGATCCTGCGCTCTCTCCGCAAGACCGGCTACAACGCCGACGACCCGTTCGGTCTCGTCACCGCGGACCTCCTCCAGTCGCTCTGGCGGAACATCTCGGCCGGAGCCTTCCTGCTGATGTTCTTCATCTCCGGGATCTCGCTCGTCGTGGGAGCGATCGTCATCGCCAACATCATGTTCGTGTCGGTCGTCGAGCGCACGAAGGAGATCGGCGTCCGCCGGGCGCTCGGCGCGCGCAAGAAGGACATCCGCCGGCAGTTCCTGCTCGAGGCGGCGATGCTCTCGTCGGTCGGCGGCGTGATCGGCGTGATCTTCGGCGCGCTGATCGCGCTGGCCGTCAAGCAGGTCTTTCCCGCCGAGGTCCGGCTCTCCTTCATCGTCCTCGGGATCGGCGTGGCGACCGTGACGGGGCTTCTCGCCGGCTGGATCCCCTCGAGCCAGGCGAGCAAGCTGCCGCCGGTCGAGGCCCTACGTTACGAGTGAGTAAGCCGTGTCCTCGCTGATCTCCCACCTTCGCCGCGGCTTCGGGGAGAACGTCCGGTTCGCGATGCTCGCCGTGCGGGCCCACAAGCTTCGCGCGGGGCTGACGATCCTCGGGATCGTCGTGGGGGTGGCGACCGTCATCGCGATGGTGTCGATCGTCAACGGATTCAACAACAACATGATCCGGCAGTTCCAGGACTACGGCGCGACGCTGGTCCAGTTCCAGAAGTTCTCGATGCGCTTCGGCCCGGGACACCGCTCGCAGGCCGAGCGCAACCGCAAGGACCTCACGCTCGATGATGCCCTGGCCCTCAAGGCGAAGATCCCCGAGATCCGCGGCGTCTCTCCCGAGCGGTACCTGTTCGATGGCACGACGCCGATGCTCAAGTATCGGGACAAGGAGTCGAACGCTCCGGAGGTCGTCGGCGCCTACCCGGACTACACCCTGGCGAACAACCACTTCGTCCAACTGGGGCGCTTCATCACGGATGCGGACATCGAGCACGCCACGCCGGTGTGCGTCATCGGCTCGGACATCATGAAGGCGCTGTTTCCCCGAGAGAGCCCCCTCGACAAGACGGTCGAGATGAACGGCTGGAAGTACACCGTCGTCGGCGTCATGGACGACAAGGGCGGCTTCTTCGGCGGCTCGAACAACCAGTGGTTCATCATTCCGTTCAGCGCCTTCGACCGGCAGTTCCCGCAGATCAAGGCGAGCCACGGCGACACGATCCACATCGCGACCGTTCCCTACCGGCCGGACCAGGTCCCGGCCGTGATCGAGAAGGGCCGGGCGCTGCTGCGGCTGCGCCGGGGAGTTCCGTTCAACGCCGACGACGACTTCTACATCATGACGCCCGACCAGATGATCGAGAGCTTCCAGGGGATCACGCGGGGGATCACGGGCGCGATGGTCTTCATCGCATTCATATCGCTTCTGATCGGCGGCGTCGGCGTCATGAACATCATGCTCGTCTCCGTCACGGAGCGGACGCGCGAGATCGGCGTCCGCAAGGCCGTCGGCGCCTTCCGGCGCGACATCGTCCTGCAGTTTCTGACCGAGGCGACGACGCTCGCGCTGCTCGGCGGCATCATCGGCGTCATCGTCGGCATCGCCGTGCCCGCCGCGATCAAGGCGGTGTTCTCGGCGCTTCCGGCGGAGACTCCGTTCTGGGCGATCTTCGTCGGCTTGCTCGTCTCGATGTCGGTCGGCGTGTTCTTCGGCCTCTACCCGGCCGTCAAGGCGTCCCGCCTCGATCCGATCGAAGCGCTCCGGTACGAGTAGGCTCGGACTCCGAGCGCCCGCTGCGCGGGCCGGCCGACGAGAGAGGGAACGTCGCTTGTTGTACCCTCTCCCGATCGAGTCGCCATGACGTTGCACGCCGGCACAAAATTTGGACACTACGAGATCCTCTCGCCCCTCGGCGCCGGAGGAATGGGCGAGGTCTACCGGGCGAGGGATCCTCGGCTCGGCCGCGAGGTCGCGATCAAGGTGCTTCCGGCGTCCTTTTCGCAGGATGCCGACCGGCTCAAGCGCTTCGAGCAGGAGGCGCGCTCGGCCTCGGCGCTGAACCACCCGAACATCGTCACGATCCACGAGATCGGCTCCTTCGACGGGTCGTCGTACATCGCCATGGAGCTGGTGGACGGCCTAAGCCTGCGCGAGATGCTGGCGTCCGGGCCGCTCCCGACGAAGAAGCTGCTCGACGTCGCCGTCCAGACGGCCGAGGCGCTGGCCAAGGCGCACGGCGCCGGGATCGTGCACCGCGATTTGAAGCCCGAGAACATCGTCGTCTCGAAGGACGGCTTCGCGAAGCTGCTCGACTTCGGTCTCGCGAAGACCTTCGTCGCGCCGGCGGGAGACGTTTCGGGCGCGCCCACGATCGCGCCGCAGGAGACGCAGCCGGGCACGGTCATGGGCACGGTCGGCTACATGTCGCCCGAGCAGGCGAGCGGACGGCCGGTGGACTTTCGCTCCGACCAGTTCGCGTTCGGCTCGATCCTCTACGAGATGGCGACGGGAAAGCGCGCGTTTCAGAAGGGAACCGGGGCGCAGACGCTGGCGGCGATCATCCAGGAGGAACCGGAGCCCGTGGTCCAGCTCAACCCGCGAGCCCCGGCGCCGCTGCGCTGGATCGTCGAGAGGTGCCTCTCGAAGGAGCCCGACGAGCGCTATGCCTCGACGCGCGACCTCGCGCGCGACCTGAAGAGCGTCCGCGAGCACCTCGGCGAGGTCGTGAGCTCCGCCTCGGGCGGAACCTCCGTCATCGAACCGGCGCGCCGCCGGTCGCTCGCGCTGCCGCTCTCGATCATCGGGATCCTGCTCGCCGCGGCGGCCGGACTCTTTCTCGGCCGCCGGACCGGGGCGGTCGTGCAGCCGCGGTTTCAGCGGCTCACTTTCCAGCGCGGCACGGTGCTCGACGCGCGCTTCGGCCCGGATGGCCAGACGGTCTACTACTCGGCGGCCTGGGAGGGAACCGCGCCCCGCGTCTTCTCGCTGCGACCGGGATCCCCCGAATCGGCGGCGCTGACCCTGCCGCAGGCCGCGCTGCTAGGTCTCTCGTCCTCGGCGGAGCTCGCGATCCAGCTCGGTGCGCGACCGTCGCCGACCGGCTTCGGCTACGTTGGGATGCTCGCTCGGGCGCCGCTGACGGGAGGATCGCCGAAAGAGATCCTGCAGGATGTCACCT
Organism: uncultured Acidobacteriota bacterium; assembly: GCA_963738945.1. Taxonomy (GTDB): domain Bacteria; phylum Acidobacteriota; class Thermoanaerobaculia; order UBA5066; family Gp7-AA6; genus DAHUXD01. Next base: position 503,617 of record CAVTYD010000003.1, on the reverse strand, counting down.
ACGCCGATTGGGCGCCCGGCGGCTCGGATCTCGCGGTCGTGCACCGCGTGGAGGGAAAGGATCGCCTCGAGTTTCCGATCGGAAGAGTCCTCTTCGAGACCGCCGGCTGGATCCAGGGGCCGCGCTTCTCGCCGGACGGCAAAACCATCGCGTTTCTTCACCACCCGGGCGCCGGCGACGACGGAGCGGTCGAGATCGTCGACCGTGCCGGACGGAAGACCGAGCTCGCGGCGGGCTGGTCCACGGTCCAGGGTCTGGAGTGGTCCGGGAGCGGGGAGATCTGGTTCACGGCGGCGCGCCAGGGAATCGAGCGGGAGATCTGGGCCGTGACGACGTCGGGGAAGCTCCGGCTCGTCCGGACGATGCAGGGGACCCCGGCGCTCCTGGACCTGTCCGGGACCAACGCGCTCGTGACCGAGGACGACTATCGCTCCGGCGCCTTTGCCCTGCTCGCCGGAGAGACCGTGACGCGCGACCTCGGCTGGTTCGACTGGCAGAGCGATCGCGCTCTATCGTCCGACGGCAAGCTGTTTCTCTTCGACGAGTCCGGAGAGGGTGGGGGCGCGAACGGTTCGGTCTACCTGCGCGGCACCGACGGATCGCCGGCGGTGCGCCTGGGTGACGGCGTCGGGCTCGCCCTCACGCCCGACTCGGCCTGGGCCCTGACGCGATTGCCGGCGAGCCAGCAGTTCGTCCTCGTGCCGGTCAAGGCCGGCCAGCCGCGGACCTTCCCGAAGGACTCCTTCGGCAATTCTCCGTACGGGGTCTTCTTGCCGGACGGCACGCGTTTCGTCTTCGTCGCGGCGGAGCCGGGTCACGGCTCGCGTCTCTACGTCCAGTCCGTCGAGACGGGTCCGGCCAAACCCATGAGCGCCGAGGGACTCGCGCAGTCCCGGATCTTCGTCTCGCCCGACGGGCGCGTCGTGGCCGCGATCGGGCCCGACCTCAAGGTCCACCTGTATCCGGTGGGCGGCGGACCCGTGGTCGATCTCGCGGGCTCGCTGTCCGGCGACAGCCCCGCGGGCTTCACGGCCGACGGCCGGAGTCTCTACGTCTCTCAGGCCGGAGAACGGTGTGTTCTCGACCGGATCGACGTCGCCACGGGAGGCCGCACGCACGTCCGCGACCTCGCCGTCAGCGATGCCGCGGGCATCATTGCCGTCGGAGCCGCCCGGGTCTCCCTCGACGGCCGCGTGATCCTCGGGAACTTCACGCGCATCCTCTCGACGCTATACAAGGTGGTCGACCTCAAGTGAGCCTCGCGGCGGGAGCCCACCTCGGTCCGTACGAGATCGTCTCGCCCATCGGCGCGGGCGGAATGGGCGAGGTCTACCGGGCGCGGGACGAGCGGCTCAAGCGCGACGTCGCCGTGAAGGTCCTGCCCGCAACGTACTCGCAGGACGCCGACCGGCTGCGGCGTTTCGAGCAGGAGGCCCAGGCCGCGGGCGCTCTGAACCACCCGAACATCACCGCGGTCTACGACCTCGGATCGCACGGCGGATCGCCGTACATCGTGACGGAGCTGCTCGAGGGCGAAACGCTGCGGGCGCGTCTCTCGGGCGGAGCGATCGCGGTGCGCAAGGCCACGGAGTACGCGATCCAGATCGCGAAGGGGCTGGCCGCCGCTCACGAGAAGGGCATCGTCCATCGGGACCTGAAGCCCGAGAACCTGTTCCTGACCAACGACGGACGCGTCAAGATCCTCGACTTCGGCCTCGCGAAGCTGACGCAGATGGAAGCGAGCGGACCGCAGACGAACCTGCCGACGGCCTCGGGCACGGAGCCGGGGGTCGTGATGGGAACGCTCGGCTACATGTCGCCCGAGCAGGTGAAGGGAAAGCCCGCGGACCAGCGGTCGGACATCTTCGCGTTCGGCGCGATCCTCTACGAGATGCTGTCGGGCCGGCGTGCGTTCCACCGGGACTCGGCGGCGGAGACGATGTCGGCGATCCTGAGGGAGGAGCCGCCCGATCTCTCGGCGACGAACAAGACGGTCCAGCCGGGTCTCGAGCGGATCGTGCGCCACTGCATCGAAAAGAATCCCGAGGAACGGTTCTACTCGATGCGCGACGTCGCGTTCGACCTCGAAGCCCTGTCGGGGCTCTCCGGGGCCGCCACGGTCGCGGGTGAACCCGCCACCTCCAGGAGTCGCCCCTCGTGGCGCGGGGTTGCCGTCGCCGTCCTCGCAACCGGGCTCGTCTGCGGCGTGGCGGGTTACATCGCCGTCCAGCGCGCCGCCGACCGGCCGCCTCCCTCCTTCCGTCAGCTCACCTACCGGCGGGGCCAGATCTCGTCGGCGCGATTCGCTCCGGACGGGCAGTCGGTCATGTACGCGGCGGCCTGGGATGGAAGGCCCCTGGAAATCTTCGCGAGCCGGCCCGAGAGCCCCGAATCGCGGGCGTTCGGACTCGTGGGGGCGGAAGTGCTCTCGATGTCGAGGACCGGCGAGATGGCGGTCTCTCTGGGCCGGCACAATATCTCCGGCGGCTTTGAGCGGACGGGTACGCTCGCGCAGCTGTCGATGGCCGGCGGCGCGGCCCCGCGCGACATCCTGAAGGAGATCGAGTTCGCGGACTGGTCGCCGGACGGAAAGAGCCTCGCCATCGTGCGATTGGTTTCCGGAAAGGCCACGCTCGAATATCCCGCGGGCAAGGTCCTCTACGAGACCCACGGCTGGATCGGTCATCCGCGGGTTTCCCCCGACGGAAGCCGGATCGCCTTCATCGAACACCCCACGCCGGGAGACGACGGAGGATCGATCGCGGTCGTCGATACCTCGGGCCACCTGACGAGGGTCTCCGAACACTTCGCCTCGGCGCAGGGTCTCGCCTGGTCGCCGAACGGCGAAATCTGGTTCACCGCGACCCGGGTCGGAGGCAATCGCTCCGTGCATTCGACGACCCTGGGCGGAAAGCTGCGCGAGCGCATCCGCGTCCCGGGCACGCTGACCCTTCAGGACATCTCGCGCGACGGCCGCCTGCTCGTCACCCGCGACACGATGCGCAACGAGCTCATCGCCCTCCCGCCGGGCGAGGCGAAGGAGCGCGATCTGACCTGGCTCGACTGGTCGCTGCCGGCCGCGATGTCCGCCGACGGCAAGAAGATCCTCTTCTCCGAGACCGGAGAGGGAGGCGGAGCCGGTTATTCGGTCTACGTCCGAGGCACCGATGGCGCTCCGGCGGTGCGCCTGGGCGAGGGGAGCGCGCAGGATCTCTCGGCGGACGGCGAGTGGGTCCTCGCGATCGTTTACTCCTCTTCGGACCCGCAGCTGGTCGCGTACCCGACCGGAGCCGGCGAGCCCAAACTCTTTCCCAAGGACGGTCTTTCAGTGCTCGCAGCCGCATTCACACCGGACGGCAAGCAGATTCTCATGACCGCGATCGAGCCGGGACATCGTACCCGGATCTATCTACGGGGCATCGACGGCGGCAAACCGCGGGCCGTGACTCCGGAAGGGTATGGCGGCGCACTCGTGAGCTCGGATGGAAAATCGGTCGTTGCCACCGGGCCCGACCGGAAGACCTACGTTTACCCCCTCTCGGGCGGCGCGCCGGTCCTGATCCCCGGCCTCGATCCCGAGGACGCCGTGGATCAGTTCAGCCTCGACGGCCAATCGGTGTTCGTCCACCGAACCGGGGAGATTCCCGCCAGGGTCTTCCGGCTCGATCTCTCGACCGGCAAAAAGGAATTGTGGCGCACCCTGATGCCGGCGGATCCGGCGGGGGTCGGCGAGCTCGGCATCGTTCCCTTGCGAAGCGGTCTCGGGTACGACTACAGCTACACGCGCATCCTCTCCGATCTGTACCTCGTCGACGGGGTGCGGTAGCTCTACAGATACAGCTTCCAGAACTCCAGCATCTTCTCGAAGAGGTGGATCCGCGCGGGCCGGTCGTCGATCGTGTGCTTGCGCATCGGGTAGACCATCAGGTCGAACGGCTTGTCCGCCGCGATCAGCTCGTCGATGAACGCCCACTCGTTCTGAGGGTGGACGTTGTCGTCGCCCGAGCCGAAAACGAGCATCAGCCGGCCATGCAGGTCCTTCGCGCGGGAAATCAGCGAGAAGTGCGCGTAACCCTCGGGATTCTCGTCCGGCGTCTTCATGTAGGTCTCGGTGAACTTGGTGTCGTAGAAGTGCCAGTCCGTGACCGGCGCGACCGCGATGCCGGCCTTGAATTCCTGCGAGCGGGTCATGACGAGCAGCGTATCGGTGCCGCCTCCCGACCAGCCCCAGACGCCGACGCGTTCCGGGTCGACGAACGGCTGGGACTTCAGCCACTTCACGCCGGCGACAATGTCGGAAAGCTCCCCGTCGGTCATCATCTTCCGGACGATCGCGTTCTCGAGCGTCTTGCTCCAGCCGGTGGCGCTGCGGGGATCGACCGAGAAGACGACGTATCCCCGCGAGGCGAGGACCTGGTCGAAGAGCGCGTTGCCGGCGAACGAGTAGTCCCACGAATCGTTGACGGTCGGAGCTCCGGGGCCCCCGTAGATGTAGACGATCGCGGGATACTTCTTCGACGGGTCGAAGCCGCGCGGCTTCAGGATGCGCGCGGGCAGCGCGAAGCCGTCCGGCGCGGGAATCGTGAAGAGCTCCGCCTTCGAGAAGCCGAATCGGGCGAGCGCCGCGGTCCGGGGTGAGGCGAGGACGGCCATCGACTTCCCCCTCGCGTCGCGCAGCGTCAGGGAGGGCGGCGTGTCGTGACTCGAGTATTCGTCGAGATAGAAGCGTCGGTCCGGGCTCATCGCGGCGACGTGCGTGCCGTCTTCCCGAGTGATCCGCTCCATGCCCGTGCCGTCGAAGCGGATCCGGTAGAGCTGGCGCTCGATCGGGTTTTTCTCGAGCGCGGTGAAGTAGACCCAGCCGCCGGCCTCGTCCACCCATGTCGAGCCGAGCGGCGCGCCGTAGAAGGCGGACGGGCCGCGCACGGACCAGGCGCCATGCGTGACCGCATTCCGGAGATGGCCGTCGGCGTCGTACAGATAGAGGTGCGTGTGGCCGTCCCGCTCCGAGGAGACGAGGAAACGGCCGTCCTTCAGAAACTGCACCTCCTTCTGATTGACCCAGGCCTCGTCGGTGTCCGTGAGCAAGAGGCGGGTGCGGCCGCCGTCGCGCTCGACCCGCCAGAGGTCGAGGCGGGTCTGCGGGCGGTCCGTCGTCTGGACGGCGAGGGCGCGGCTGTCGGGCAGCCAGCGGACGCCGAGGATGTATTCGAAGGGCTCGAGGCTCATCCAGGACGTCCTGCCGGCCGCGAGGTCCGCGATGCCGAGCCGGACCGACGGGTTCGCGTCGCCGGCCTTGGGATACCGCTGCGTCAGGATCTCGGGCACGGCGGGCGAGAACTTCGGGAACGTCACCTGGTCGACGCCCGTTTCGTCGGTGCGCAGAAATGCGATCGCCTGCGAGTCGTCCGACCACCAGTAGCCGGCCTCCTCGTGATCGAAGATCTCCTCCCAGTAGACCCACGAGAGCGCGCCGTTCAAGACGGAGGCGCTCCCGTCGGAGGTCAGCCTCGATTCCGTCTTCGACGCGAAGTCGTAGACGTAGAGATCGCCGCCGCGCACGAAGGCGACCCGGCGCCCATCCGGCGACAGCCGCGCCGCCGACTCCTTCTCCGCGGTCTTCGTCACCCGCTCGAAGCGCGACGTGGCGAGGTCGAGCGCGAAGACGTCGCCCGACAGGACGTAGACCGCGAGACGCCCGGCGCGATCGAAGGAGTCGGGCCAGGGCAGCGTCTCGGGGACCTCCGCCGCGTCGAGGACCGTTCCGAGGCTCGCGAGCGAGGCCGCACGGTCGACGGCCGGCTTGCGCGCGCCGGTCGCCGCCGCGACCCGCTCGAGCACGCGCTCGGATGGCGGTTTCGTCTCGTCGAGAAGAAGCACCTCGTCGCCGGAGGTCCAGAACGTCCTCGGCGTCTTCCCGACGGCCTGCCCGTCGTCGGAGTAGCACCAGGCCACGGTGATGTCCCCGGATGCCTGCGCTCGGAGGGGAGCCGCGGCGAGCAGCAGGAGTAGAACGTGTCGCAACAGCGGTTTCATCGTGTTTTCTCCGAGAGTGCGCCAAGGATATGCCACGGCGCCGGCATACAATTTCGTGCAGTTTCATGACTCTCGCTTCGGGGACGAGGCTCGGCCCTTACGAGATCCTGTCGCCGCTCGGCGCAGGCGGGATGGGGGAGGTTTACCGGGCGCGGGACAGGAAGCTGCAGCGCGAGGTCGCGATCAAGGTGCTGCCGCAGGCGGTCGCGGGTGATCCGGACGCGCGGGCGAGGTTCGAGCGGGAGGCGCTGGCGGTCGCGGCGCTGTCGCACCCGAACATTCTGGCGATCCACGACTTCGGAGAGGACGGCGGCGTCTCGTACGCGGTCATGGAGCTTCTGGAAGGTGGGACGCTGCGCGAGAAGCTCGACGCGGGACCGATTCCTCGAAAGGACGCTCTCGGCTACGCGTTGCAGATCACGCGAGGCCTGTCGGCGGCGCATCAGAAGGGCGTGGTGCACCGGGACCTGAAGCCGGAGAACCTGTTCATCGCGAGCGACGGGCATCTGAAGATCCTGGACTTCGGGCTGGCGAAGAAGGTGGGGACGGCTCAACCGGGCGAGCAGACGAGCGCACCGACGGTGTCGGGCTACACGGAGCCGGGCACGGTGCTGGGGACGGTCGGCTACATGTCGCCCGAGCAGGTGCGCGGGCAGCCCGTGGATCAGCGGTCGGACGTGTTCTCGTTCGGGGCGATCCTGTACGAGTTGCTATCGGGCCAGAGGGCGTTCCGGAGGCAGACGGCGGCCGACACGATGTCGGCGATCCTGAAGGAAGAGCCGCCGGAGCTGACGGGGTCGGGGCCCGCGCTCGACCACATCGTGCGTCACTGCCTCGAGAAGGACCGGGACGACCGGTTCCAGTCGGCCCGGGACATCGCGTTCGCTCTGGGCGAGACGTCGTCGGCGTCCGGCATGACGGATCCACGCGCGTCGCCGCGGCAAGCCAGGACAGCAGTTCTCATCGGCATCGGCGTCCTCGCCGCTTTTGCACTCGCAGGCCTTCTTCTACAGAAGCGTCACCGAGCTTCCCCGGAAGGCGTCAAGCGGATCGCCGTCCTGCCCTTCGACAACCTCGGCGCTCCCGAGGACGACTATCTTGCCGACGGAATTGCGGATGCCGTCAGAGGCAAGCTTACGGCTCTTCCACGAGTTCAGGTCATCGCGCGGAACAGCTCCACCCCGTATAAGAGGACGCCGAAGACGCCGGGGCAAGTCGCCCGGGAACTCGATGTCGACTACCTGTTGACGGCGACGGTTCGCTGGCAGAAGACGGCGGGAGCGGCCAGCCGCGTCGAGGTAAGCCCCGAGCTTGTCGAAGTGTCGAGCTCCGGCGCCCCGACTTCTCGCTGGCAGCAGCCCTTCGATGCGTCGCTCATTGACGTCTTTCAAGTGCAATCGGACATCGCCACTCGGGTTGCTCAGGCCCTGGGCCTGGCCTTGGGCGCGGGTGACGCAAGGAGGCTCTCCGAGAGACCGACCGGCAATCTCGAGGCCTACGATGCTTTTCTCCGGGGCGAGGAGGCAGAGTCTCGGGAAGGTGTGGGTATCGGCCGCCGCGCACTCGAGTTCTACGAGAAAGCGGTTGCGCTCGATCCCGGTTTTGTCCAGGCGTGGTCGAAGGTCGCGAGAGTCAGCTCGCACCTGTCCGGCTACAGCCCGGACCCTGAGCTCAAGGAGCGAGCGCGCGTTGCTGCCGAGCGAACCGTTGCCCTGGCTCCAGGAACGCCCGAGGCATATCTCGCTTTCGGGGACTACGAGGAATCTGTCCTCCGCGACGGCGGGAGGGCCCTCGAGCAATACAGGAAGGGGAGTCTCATCGCCCCAGGAAATGCCGATCTTGTGACCGCGATGGCAGGGGCCGAAAAATCGCCCGAGGGAGTCGTCGCTCGGTATCGGGAAGCCGAGCGCCTCGACCCGCGTTCGCCGCGGATCAAGGCGTTGCTCGGCTGGGCACTGACGAACGTGCACCGCAACGCTGAAGCTCGTGCGGTCTTTGACGGCGGCCTCTCCTTCGCGCCCTCCAACCTCGACCTGATCGAGAACAAGGTCTCGGCGATGGTGGCCGACGGCGATCTCGAAGGCGCTCGCGTCTTTCTGAGGTCGCTTCCCAAGGATCTCGATCCGACACTCCTCGCCGTGACCCTGGCTACCTACGGCGATGAAGGCTGGATCCTGGACCAAGAATCGCAGGACCTACTGCTGCGCCTGCCGCCGAGCGCGTTCGACGGAGACAAAGGCAACTGGGGGCTCTGCCTGGCACAGATTTCTGCATGGCGAGGCGACGGCGCCCAGGCAAGAGTTTTCGCCGAGAAGGCGAGGGAGGCCCTCGAGGAGGATGTTCGGTTGGCGCCGAAGGAACCTATGTATCGCTCCGAGCTGGGTCTGACGCTGGCATATCTGGGGCGATTCGAGGAGGCGATCCGCGAGGGCAAGGGAGCCGTTGCGATGGACGTGGACGACGCCTACTCCCGACACCAGCTCGTACGCATCTACGTGCTCGCCGGAGAGCACGAGAAGGCTCTGGATGAGCTCGAGGCCCTCTTGAAGATGCCCTATGAGCTCACGCCCGCCTGGCTCAAGATCGATCCGAACTTCGATCCACTCCGCAGTAACCCCCGCTTCCAGAGGCTCGTCGCCTTCGCGAAGTGATCCGCGGTTAGAATCGCCCGCACCCGCAATGGCCCTCTCCGCCGGAACGAAGCTCGGCCCCTACGAGATCCTGTCGCCGATCGGCGCCGGGGGGATGGGGGAGGTGTACCGCGCGCGCGACGAGAGGCTCAAGCGCGACGTGGCGATCAAGGTCCTGCCGACCTCGTTTGCCGCGGACGCGGAGCGTTTGCGCCGCTTCGAGCAGGAGGCGCAGGCGGCCGGCGCGCTGAATCACCCGAACATCACGGCGGTGCACGACTTCGGGTCCGTGGACGGCGCGCCGTACATCGTCACGGAGCTGCTCGAGGGGGAGACGCTGAGGGCCCGCCTGTCCGGCGGCGCCGTCCCGGTGCGCAAGGCCACCGACTACGCGATTCAGATGGCGCGCGGCCTCGCCGCGGCGCACGAGAAGGGCATCGTGCACCGCGACCTGAAGCCGGAGAACCTGTTTGTGACCAATGACGGCCGCGTCAAGATCCTGGACTTCGGCCTCGCGAAGCTGACGCAGCCGGAAGCCGCGGCCGGCGCGGCCACCAACCTGCCGACCGTCTCGCCCGCAACCGAGCCGGGCGTCGTGATGGGCACCCTCGGCTATATGTCGCCCGAGCAGGTCAAGGGAAAGCCGGCCGACGCGCGGTCCGACATCTTCGCCTTCGGCGCCGTCCTCTTCGAGATGCTGTCCGGCCAGCGGGCGTTCCATCGCGACTCGGCGGCCGAGACGATGTCCGCGATCCTGAAGGAAGAGCCGCCGGATCTCTCCGCGACCAATCGCAACGTTCAGCCGGGTCTCGAGCGGATCGTCCGGCACTGCCTCGAGAAGAATCCCGAGGAGCGCTTTCACTCCGCGCACGACCTCGCCTTCGATCTCGAGGCGCTGTCCGGCCTGTCCGGCTCGGCGCCGGCGGCCGCGGCCGCGGGAAGGGCCTCGCGGATGCCCCGGACGCCGCTCGCCGTCGCGGCGGCCGCGGTCCTCGCCGCGCTCGCGGCGGGCTACTTCGCCGGGAAATCGAAGGCCGTCTCGGGGCCGCCGTCCTTCAAGCAGCTCACGTTTCGCCGCGGCGCGATCTGGAGCGCGTGCTTCGGCTCGGACGGCAAGTCGGTGCTGATCAGCGGGGCCTGGGACGGAAAGCCCGCCGAGGTCTACGTCACGCGGCCCGAGAGCCCCGAGGCCACGCCGTTCGGCGTGCCCAACGCGGACGTCGCCGCCGTTTCCTCGACCGGCGAGATCGCCGTTCTGCTGCACGCGGACTTCGACACCGCCTTCTCGCGTGCCGGCACACTCGCCCGCGTCGGGGCGGCCGGCGGGGCGCCGCGCGAGATGCTCGAGGGCGTCGATTTCGCCGACTGGACGCCCGATGGCAAGGACATCGCCGTGGTCCGCTCCGTGAAAAACCATTGGCGACTCGAATTCCCGATCGGCAAGGTCCTCTACGAGACGAACGGGTGGATCGGAAATCCACGGTTCTCGCCGAAGGGCGACCGGATCGCCTTCCTCGACCACCCCCAGATCAGCGACGACGGCGGCGCGGTCGCGGTGCTCGATCTCGCGAGCCGGAAGAAGACGACGCTCTCTCCGGCGTACGCCACGGAGATCGGCCTGGCCTGGTCACCCGACGGTTCCGACATCTGGTACACGGCGGCGGAGGTCGGGTCGAACCGCGCCCTCCATGCCGTGACGCTTTCCGGCAAGGATCGAATCCTGGCGCGCGTCGGAGGGGTTCTCACGTTGCACGACGTCGCCCGGGACGGGCGCGTCCTGCTCGCGCACGACTCCCCGGAGGTCGGGATCGTCGGCCGGGCGGCGGGTGCCGACCGGGAACGAGACCTGAAGTGGCTCGACTGGAGCCTTTCCGCCGACATCTCCGCGGATGGCCGCACCGCTCTCTTCACGGAAACGGGCGAGGGCGGCGGGAGGGGATACTCGATCTACGTCCGACCCCTCGACGGCTCGCCAGCCGTGCGGCTCGGCGAGGGCAACGCGCAGTCGATCTCGCCGGACGGGAAGAAAGTCCTCGCGCTCGTCGGTCCGCCCGGCGCGGCCGACCTGGTCGTCTATCCGACGGGAGCGGGGGAAACGGTGAAGGTCGATCGCGGCGGCCTGCGCGTCCGCGCCGCGCGCTGGATGGCCGACAGCCGGCACGCCCTGATCGTCGCCTCGGAGGGCGACAAGCTCAGCCGGACGTACCTCCTCGACAGCGCGGGCGGCTCGATGAAACCGATCGGCGGGGAGGGCTATCGCGGGACCCTCGCCAGCGACGACGGCAAGCGCTTCGTCGCGTTCGGCCCGGACCAGACCTACTACGTGTCCGCCATCGATGGCGGGGAGCCGGTCCGGATCCCGGGCTCGGGTCCCCACGATGCGTCGCCGAGCATCGGCCCGAAGGATCGCATCGACGGCTGGAGTCCCGACGGCCGGCTCTACGTCATTCGCGGGTCGACGACGACGATCCCGATGAAAGTCGACCTCGTGGATCCGGCGACCGGAGCCTCGACGCACTTTCGGGACTTCGTCCCCGCCGACGCGACCGGGATCAACGCCCTCTTCGGCCTGCGCATCGCTCCGAACGGCGCGTACGTGTACTCCTACTACCGCAACCTGTCCACGCTCTTCCTCGTCGAAGGAGTGCGCTGAAGGCTGAGTTATGCTCCGCCCGGAAATCGATGGCGCTCACCGAAGGCTCGCGGCTCGGCCCCTATGAGGTGCTCTCGCCGCTCGGCGCCGGCGGGATGGGCGAGGTCTACAAAGCCCGCGATCCCAGGCTCGGACGCGACGTCGCGATCAAGGTCCTTCCGCCGTCGTTCGCGCAGGACGCGGATCGGCTGAAGCGCTTCGAGCAGGAGGCGCGCGCGGCGGGCCTCCTCAATCATCCGAACATCACGGCGGTGTACGACTTCGGTTTCCACGACGGGTCGCCGTACATCGTGACCGAGCTCCTCGAGGGTGAAACGCTCCGCAGCCGGCTCGGGCCGGGCGCGATCCCCGCGCGCAAGGCGATCGACTACGCGATCCAGATGGCGAAGGGGCTCGCCGCGGCGCACGAGAAGGGAATCGTGCATCGCGACCTCAAGCCGGAAAACGTCTTCCTGACGCGGGACGGCCGCGTCAAGATCCTCGACTTCGGGCTCGCCAAACTGAAGGCGGAGAAATCGGAAGGGTCCCAGACGGACCTCCAGACCATCTCGGGCACGCAGCCGGGCGTCGTGCTGGGGACAATGGGCTACATGGCGCCCGAGCAGGTCCGCGGCAAGGCCGCCGACAAGCGCTCGGACCTCTTTGCCTTCGGAACGATTTTTTACGAGATGCTCTCGGGGCAGCGCGCCTTCCGCGGCGACACGGCCGCCGACACGATCACGGCGATCCTGACGAAGGAGCCGCCCGACCTCTCGCAGACGAACAAGGACATGCCGCCCGGCCTCGAACGCATACTCCGGCACTGCCTCGAGAAGAACCCGGAGGAGCGCTTCGAGTCGGCGCGGGACGTCGCCTTCGACCTGGAGGCGCTATCGACCGTGTCGTCGCCGGCGGCGACCGGGGTGCACAGGCTCCCGCTCGAAACCTCGCGCCGGCCGTGGGCCCTCCTCGCCGTGGCGGCCGTCGTCGGCGCGATCGTCGCGAGCCCGTTCGTATTTTCCGCCGGCAAGAAGGCGGGTTTCGTCCAGCCGCCGTCGTTCCGCCAGATCACGTTTTCCCGCGGCGAGGTGGGTTCGTCGCTCTTCGCGCCCGACGGCCAGACGATCGTGTATTCGGCGGGCTGGGAGGGCAAGCCCTTCGAGATCTTCATCAACCGTCCCGAGAGCCCGGAGTCGCGCCCGTTCGGTCTCGGCGCGGCGGAGGTCCTGTCGATCTCCAAGGCGGGCGAGATGGCCGTCTCGCTGAATCGTCACCCCCTCCACCCGTTCGTCCGCTCGGGGCGCCTGGCCCGCATCTCGATCGCGGGCGGCGCGCCGCGCGACATCCTCGACGACGTCCAGTTCGCCGACTGGGGACCGGACGGCCAGTCGCTCGCGATCGTCCGCGACGTTGGGATCAAGAACCGCCTCGAATATCCGATCGGCAAGGTGCTCTTCGAGACCACGGGATGGATCGGCCAGATCCGGGTTTCGCCGAAGGGCAACGTCGTCGCGTTCGTCGACCATCCCTTCCCGAGCGACGACGGCGGCCGGATCTCCGTCGTGGACCTCGCCGGAAAGAAGACCGAGATCACGCCCGCCTACGCGACGGTCCAGGGCCTCGCCTGGACGCCGGACGGGCGCGAGGTCTGGTATACAGCGGCCGAGGGCGGCTTCAACCGCGCCGTCCATGCGGTCACGCCGGGAGGCAAGTCGCGCCTCGTCGGCCGCGTGCCCGGGATCAGCACCATCCGCGACATCTCGAAGGACGGTCACGTTCTCATGACCAACGAGAGCGCCCGTCTCGGCATCCTCGAACGCGGTCCCGGCGACGACAAGGATCGGGAGCTCTCCTGGCTCGACTACTCGCTCGTCACCGACATCTCGCCGGACGGGCAGAGAATCCTCATCACCGAGTCCGGGGAAGGGGGCGGACCCGGCTATTCGGCGTACCTCCGCAAGACGGACGGTTCGCCGGCCGTTCGCCTCGGCACCGGATCGACCGAGGCCTTCTCGCCCGACGGCGCCTGGGGCATCTCGATCACGGCCGAGGAGAAGCCGAGAATCGTTCTCCTGCCCACGAGCGTGGGAGAGCCGCGGGCGCTTTCGTACGAAGGCATCGATCCCATCAACGCCGACTTTCTGCCCGATGGAAAGCAGATCGTCTATACCGCGAGCCAGTCGGGACAGGGAACACGGCTGTACCTGCGCAGCGTCACGGGTGAGAAGTCGCGCGCGCTGACGCCCGAAGGCTATTCGATGTTCCGCGGCACGATGACTCCCGACGGGAAGGCCATCGTCGTCCGGGGACCCGACCGGCGCATCTACCTCTACCCCCTGGCCGGAGGAGAGCCGCGGGCGCTGAACGGTCTGACGGACAACCATCGGCCCGCGCGATTCTCGACCGACGGGAAGTTCCTCTACCTCCAGGAAGACCAGACCATCCCGATGCGGATCGATCGCTACGAGCTGGCGAGCGAAAAGCTGGAGCTCTGGAAAGAGCTGATGGTCGCGGACGCGGCCGGGCTCAATTCCATCAGCCGCTTCGTCGTGACCCCGGACGGCAGGACGTACGCCTACAGCTATCTTCGGGTTCTGTCCTACCTGCAGCTCGTCGACGGAATGAAGTGAGGCTCGGACCTCGAGCGGCCGGCGGCGCGGGCCAACGAACGGGAGAGGGAGTCGCATGAGGATTCTCTCCCGGTGAACCTCTCGTGACGATCGCCCCAGGAACCAGACTCGGTCCCTACGAGATCGTGTCGCCTCTCGGCGCCGGAGGAATGGGTGAAGTGTATCGGGCGCGCGACGAGCGGCTGAAGCGCGACGTCGCGGTCAAGGTGCTGCCCGCGGAGCTCTCGGCCGATGCCGAGCGCCGCACGCGATTCGAGCGCGAGGCGCGATCGGCCTCGGGCCTCTCGCACCCGAACATCCTGACCGTCTACGACATCGGTTCCTCGAACGGGACGGTGTACATCGCAATGGAGCTCGTCGAGGGCGGCACGCTGAAGGACCTGACGGCTTCCGGCCCGGTGCCGACGCGCAAGCTCCTCGAGCTCGCCACCCAGGTGGCGGATGGACTCGCGGCGGCGCACACGGCGGGAATCGTGCACCGGGACCTCAAGCCCGCCAACGTGATGATCTCCAAGCATGGTTTCGCGAAGATCCTGGACTTCGGTCTCGCGAAGCTCGTGACGCCGGAGGACCAGGAAGTCTCGAGACTCAACACGGCCGCCGGCGATGCCACGCGGCCCGGAATGGTCATGGGCACCGTCGGGTACATGTCGCCCGAACAGGCCTCCGGCCGCGCCGTGGACTTCCGGTCGGACCAGTTCTCCTTCGGCTCGATCCTCTACGAGATGGCCACGGGCAAGCGGGCCTTCGAGCGGGGCACGAGCGCCGAGACGCTGACGGCGATCATTCGGGAGGAGCCGGAGCCGATTTCACAGTTGAACGCCCGGGTGCCGGCGCCGGTGCGCTGGATCGTCGAGCGCTGCCTCGCCAAGGATCCGGAGGACCGGTACGGCACGACCAAGGACCTCGCCCGCGATCTCGCGCAGATCCGCGACCACCTCTCCGAGGCGTCGCCCTCCGGGCCGCAGTCGGGCGAGCAGCCGGTGGCGGCGGTCCGTGCGAAGCGCGGGCTGCCGGTCTGGCTTCTTGCGCTCGCGATCCTCGCGGCGGGCGCGGCCGGCATCCTCGGCGGACGGCGTCTCTGGCAGGTCGAGCCCCCGACCTTCAAGCAGCTGACCTTCCGCCGCGGAACGATCGCCAGCGCGCGCTTCGCTCCGGACGGTCTGACGGTCTTCTACTCCGCGAGCTGGGAGGGCCGGCCGATGGAGGTCTACATCAGCCGGCCCGAGAGCCCGGAGTCGCGCCCCTTCGGGCTCGCCGGGACCGAAGTGCTGGCGGTGTCGAGCACGGGGGAGCTCGCGCTCTCCCTCAACCGCCGCGCGATCGATCCCTTCATCCGCGGCGGCACTCTCGCGCGCCTGTCCATGGCCGGCGGAGGCTCCCCCCGGGAAGTGTTGAACGACGTCATGTGGGCGGACTGGTCCCCCGACGGCAAGCAGCTGGCGATCATCCGCGAGGTCGGGGGCGCGCAGCAGCTCGAGTACCCGATCGGGAAGGTCCTGTTCCGCACCGCGGGCTGGCTCGAGAGCGTGCGCGTTTCCCCGAAGGGGAATCAGGTCGCGTTCCTGGACCATCCGGCGCGCTCGGACGACGGAGGAACGATCGGTCTGATCGACGGCTCCGGAAAGAAGAGGACCCTGACGAAGCCGTTCGCGTCCGGCCACGGGCTCGCCTGGAGCCGGTCCGGCGACGAGGTCTGGTACACGGCGGCCCGGGTCGGAGGCAACCGCGCGCTCTATGCGGTGAATCCGAGCGGCCACGAACGGGCGCTCTATCGGATCACGGGCAATCTCACGCTTCAGGACGTCGCGCGCGACGGCCGCGTGCTCATCACGCAGGACGTCGAGCGCCTCGGAAACCTGGGCCGCGGGCCGGGACAGGAGAAGGAGGTCGAGCTGACCTGGCTCGACTGGTCTCTCGCCAACGACCTGTCGCCGGACGGCCGCCTGCTTCTCTTCACGGAATCGGGAGAGGGCGGAGGGGTCGGCTATTCCGCGTACATTCGCAATACCGACGGCACGCCGGCGATTCGGCTCGGAGAGGGCAGCGCCAACTCCCTCTCTCCGGACGGGAAATCGGCCGCGGGCGTGCTCGGGATCTCATCCTCCGAGCCTCGCATCTTCATCTACCCGATCGGGCCGGGAGATCCGAAGACGCTGCCGCGCGAAGGCATCGACGTCCAGAATACGACCTGGATGCCGGATGGCAAGGGCCTGGTGATGACGGCGAGCGAACCGGGCCACGGGCCGCGTCTCTATCGCCGGAGCCTCGATGGCAAGCCCCGCGCGATCAGCCCCGAGGGCTACCGGATGTTCTCCCGAGCCGTGTCTCCGGACGGCCGGCAGGCGATCGTCCGCGGCCCCGATCAACGCTGGTACCTCTATCCGCTCGAAGGAGGGGAGCCGTCTCCGGTGCCCGGGCTCGAAGCGGCGGATCAGCCGAGCGGGTGGACGGCCGACGGAAAGGCGGTCTGGGTGTTTCGGCGGGCCGAGCTGCCCGCCCGCGTGAGCCGGCTCGACGTCGCGACGGGGAAGCGGGAGCTCTGGAAGGAGCTCCTTCCGGCGGATGCGAGCGGCGTCACGGAGGTGACCTCGCCCCTGCCGACACCCGACGGCAGGTACTACGTGTATACCTACATTCGCCGACTGTCGGACCTCTACGTCGCGGAAGGACTCAAATAGCGTGGCGATTCCCGTTCCGCGCCAGTTGATTCTCGTGGGCCGGGAGCTCGCGATCGTGTGGGACGACGGCCGCGAGGATTATTTCCCGCTCGAGAAGCTTCGCCGCGCGTGCCCCTGCGCAGGGTGCAAGGGCGAGAAGGACATCCTCGGCAACGTCTACCGCGGGCCGGAGCGGCCGCTGACGCCGCGCTCGTTCGAGGTGGTGACGCACCGGAACGTCGGCTCGTACGCCCTCCAGATCGACTGGGCCGACGGCCACAACGACGGGCTCTACAGCTTCGAGACCCTGCGCCGCCTCGGCGCGGAGTTCGCCGCCGGCGCACCGTAGTGTGTGCTGTAACAGAAGTCCTGTGTGCTTTGTCTTTGTAGGGGCGGCCCTTGCGGCCGCCCGCTCACCCCTCATCCCCAACCGTGCCTTTGCGAGCGGCATTGCCCGTGTCGTTCGCGGCGTGAGAAGTCACCCGAGCGC
The DNA here is from genome assembly GCA_963738945.1 of uncultured Acidobacteriota bacterium. Lineage (GTDB taxonomy): Bacteria > Acidobacteriota > Thermoanaerobaculia > UBA5066 > Gp7-AA6 > DAHUXD01. Next base: position 486,539 of record CAVTYD010000003.1, on the reverse strand, counting down.
AGCGAGGGTGGAGGCTCACGCCGCGGGAGCCGGAGCGCAGTGAGGGGGTCAGGCCGGCGGTCGAGCGCCTTTGCGCGAGCCGCCGGCCGGTGCGCGCCCATCGGGCGCGCAGACCCCGAACGAAGCGGAGGCGACGGAGGCGGCGGCGCCTAGCTCACCGAGCGAATCACGGGTTTCGCGAAGGCTTCGACGCGGTCGCGACCCTCGCGCTTGGCGACGTAGAGGGCTCGGTCGGCGGCCTCGTAGAGCTCCTCGGGGGATTTCATTTCGGGCGAGAGCTCGGCGATCCCGAACGAGCACGTCACGTGAAAGGAAGCGCCGCCGTAGTCGAAGCCGTGGTTGGCGACGCGGCTGCGCAGTCGTTCGCCGAGAGTCTTCGCGCCGTCGAGCCTGGCCTCGGGCGTGAGCACCGCGAACTCGTCTCCGCCCACGCGGGCGAAGACCTGTTCCTTGCGGAAGAAGTCGGACACGAGCCGAACGACCTCCTTGAGCACGAAGTCGCCGCAGAGATGCCCGCGCTCGTCGTTGATCGACTTGAAGCGATCGACGTCGAAGAGGAGCAGCGAGAGCGGCCGGCCGTAGCGTCGCGCGCGGGCGACCTCGCGCACGGCCTCGTCCTCGAACTTGCGCTTGTTCGAGATCTGGGTCAATCCGTCGCGGACCATCATGTCGTGGATGGCCTGGAAGTACGCGTTCTCGACGTCGCGCTCCTGCAGGAACTTGAAGTGCACGGCGCCGATCTGGAACCGATCGCCGCTCTTGAGCAGCGCCGGCTGCTCGATCCGCACGTCGTTGACGAACGTCCCGTTGGTCGAGCCGAGATCCTCGAGGATCACGGACTCGAGCCGGTAGGTGAGCGAAGCGTGCTGGCGCGAGATCGCCGAGACTTCCGGAAGGCTGACGTCGGCGCTCTTCGCGCGGCCGAGCACGACGGTCGAGCCCGGCTTGAACCGATAGCGCGTGCCGAGGCCGAGTCCCTTCGGATGCGCGATCAGGATGATGTTGGCTTCCGGACCGGGATCGGTCGAGCGGCGCCGCGGCGTGACCGAGGTGGCCTCGCCGTCGAATCGGTCGGCGCTCTCGAGCGAGTCCGACACGACCTCGAACGTGGCCGTTCTCCGATCCCCGGGGTCGCGCGAGGGATTCTCCGGCGCCTTCGACATGCGAATTTTGTCCAAGTCTGCCACGTTCCCCGCGCCGGCCGGGTGACCGCGCGCACAGATCCGGATGGGCGCCGGCTCAGTTCGCGGCGCGCGTCTTGCGGTGTCGCCGCCGGAAGGCGCGGACCTTCATCAGGTTGCCGCAGGTTCCCATGGAGCACCACTGCCGACGATGGTTGCGGGTCGTGTCGTAGAAGAAGAGAACGCAGTCGGGATTGCCGCACCGCCGGACGAGCGACAGGGTCGCGTTCGAGAGAAGGTCCGCCGCGGCCTCGGCGAGGCTTCCGAGGAGAGTGATGGGGCTCGTCGGCCGCGCGGCGAACCGGACCCGGAACCCGCCGCCATGGCGCTCGAGGCGAAGGTTGCCGTCGTTTTCGGCGAGGATGAAGTTGATCGCGGCCACGCCCTCGGTCGAGACGCCGCGTCCGCGGACGAGGCCGTCCGTCATGTGGCGCATCGTCTCGCGAAAGGTGCGGGCGCGCTCGACGACGCGAGGTCCCTCGGGTGATCCGTCCCAGCGCTTGAGGGACTCCGCCGCGCTGCGGCCGTCGATCCGACCCGCCCGCGTCAACCAGCGCAGGAACTCCTCGAGATTCGGGAGCAGCTCCGCGGGCTGACCCTTGACGAGCGTCCGCGTGTTCAGGAAATCGAGGCCCGGGTGCCCGGCGAGAAAGAGGAAGTCGGTCTTTTCGCTCTTGTCCGTCATGAAGGCACCGCTCCCAGTGTAAACCCGGTTCGGAGGTTACGAATGTGACGCGGCTAACCGTCGTTCGATCCGGAGATTCTTCCGCTGGTGTCCGTGAGGAGAGTCGCTACGAAGTGTCATAGGGACGGACTTGTCCCGTCCGCGGGCGGCCACAAGGGGCGCCCCTACAGGGGACAATGCAACCCAGGACTCGGCAGGACCAGGATTCCCCGCCCCCGGAGAGGTGTCCGAGTGGCTTAAGGAGCACGCCTGGAGCCGACCACCGGGGCCCTGTTGTAGGATTCCCCGCCCCCGGAGAGGTGTCCGAGTGGCTTAAGGAGCACGCTTGGAAAGCGTGTGTACGCAAAACGTACCGTGGGTTCGAATCCCACCCTCTCCGCCATTGAAAAGTTGAAACTGCGGAATCGGGGGGATTCGAACCGGGGTTCGAGCCGACCACCGTAGGGAGACCCTCAGCGGTAGGCAACGCCGGCCGGAGGCCGGCGGTAATCCCCCCCTCTCCGCCACAGATAAACTCGACGCGGATCGAACCGTATCTCCGAAGAGGGACGTACTTGGGCATGGCGGCACACGAAGATCAGGACGCCTCGGATCTCGAGCTGGTGCGCCGCATCAAGCGGGGCGACGAGCAGGGGTTTCGCGAAATGGTCGATCGTTATCACGCGCGGGTGTATTCGCTCGCCTACGGTGTTCTCCGCAATTCGGAGGACGCGGAAGAGGCGACGCAGGACGCTTTCCTGACGCTCTACCGCAAGATCGACACCTTCGACGAATCGAAGAAGTTCTTCTCCTGGTTCTATCGCGTCGCGTTGAACGCCGCCTACTCGCGCGCCCGGCGCCGCAAACCCGCCGTCAGCGTTTCCCTCGACGACTACCTCCCCCGGTTCCGGGAGGACGGCCACGCCGCCTCGCCCGAGCTCGCCGCGCTGGCGGAGGGGGCCGAGGACGAAGCCATCGCCCGCGATCTCGCCGAGCGCGCCGAGGGATTCATCGCCGAGCTGCCGCCGACCTACCGGGACGCGATCTGGATGGTGGACGTCGAGGAGATGAAGCCGGCCGACGTGGCCGAGGTCCTCGAGATATCGCTCGCAGCCCTCAAGTCGCGGCTTCACCGGGCGCGCCTGTACGTCCGTCAGCGGCTGCTGGAGATCGCGGTCGCGGCCCCTCCCGCGAGTGAGCGAAGGGCCGCGCCGTGACGCACGACGCGATGACCTGCCAGCGGCTCATTCTCGAGTACCTCGTCGAGTACGAGGACGGTTCGATGCCCGAGGCGGAGCGGCTCGAGTTCGAGAGGCATCTGTCCCACTGCCCGCCGTGCGTCGTCTTCCTGAAGAGCTATCAGGCCACGGGGCGGACGCTGCGAATGTTGAAGCCGCGCGACATTCCGAAGAACCTGGTCGACGCGGTCGTGACCTTCGTTCGCGCGCGGTGCCCGAAGAAAGAGTAGCCGCCTCCGCGTCCCGGCTCCTGCGCTAGAATCCCTCTCCCGGCGGCCGAAGATGAGTTCGGGCCCTGTGCGACGGAAGTCTCCGAACCTCGTCAGGTCCGGAAGGAAGCAGCGATCAGGAGGCGCCCCCGTGCGCCGCAGGTCAACCTGAACTCATCTTCGGCCGCCGGTCGGATCGGTCCGCGGAAGGCGAACCGCCGAAAGCTGATAGCTTCCCGTCATGCACGTTGCGCTTCCACGGAAATGGCGCCCTCGCACGTTCGAGGACCTGGTCGGCCAGGAGGCCGTGGCGCGCACGCTTTCCAATGCCATCGCGGCCGGGCGCATCGCCCCGGCCTACCTCCTGACGGGCCCGCGAGGCGTCGGGAAGACCTCGACCGCACGCATGCTCGCCCGGGCGCTCAACTGCGAGAAGGGTCCGACGGTGCGTCCGTGCGGAGAGTGCGCCTCGTGCCGGGAGATTCTGGAGCGCGGCGACTCGCTCGACGTGCTGGAGATGGACGGGGCGTCGAACCGCAAGATCGAGCACGCCCGTGAGCTCATCGAGACCGTCCGCTACGCGCCCCAGCGGGACCGCTTCCGCATCGCCATCATCGACGAAGTCCACATGCTCACCAACGAGGCCTTCAATGCGCTCCTGAAGACCCTCGAGGAACCTCCGTCGCACACGCGGTTCATCCTCGCGTCGACCGAGCTGCACAAGATCCCGCCGACGATCGTCTCCCGCTGCCAGCGCTTCGCCTTTCGAGCCCTCACCGTCAAGGAGATCGCGGCGCAGCTCCAGAAGGTCGCGAAGGCGGAGAAGATCCCGGCGACCGCGGGGGCGCTCTCGCTGCTCGCCGGAGCCGCGGAGGGGAGCCTGCGGGATGCGCTCTCCCTGCTCGATCAGGCGGCGACGCTGTCGGGCGGGTCGGTCGACGAGGCTCGATGCGCCGAGATCCTGGCGCTCGTGGATCGGGGTCTCCTCGAAGGCATGTATTCCGCCATCGCGGCCGGCGATCGGGCGGCGGCGATCGCATCCTGGAGCCGCCTGATGGAGAGCGGAGCGGATCCGCGGCACGTCCTGAAGGATTTCGGGGGCTTTCTGCGCCGTCTTCTCCTGGTCGCCGCGGGAGCGTCGGTGGACGTCCCGGAGGAAGACCGGGAGCGCCTGACCGCGCTCGCGCGGGCCATGCCGTACGAGAACCTGCTGCGATCGGTCGCGCTGGCGCTCGATGCGGGCGATCTCTCCCGCCGGGTGGACGACCCGGGGCTCGCCGTCCAGATGCTGATCTTGAAGCTCGCGGAGCTGCCGCGGCTGCGGGGAATCGAAGAGACGCTGTCGGGCCTTCCGGCGGCGCTGGCCCGGCCGAACGGTCCCGTTTCGGCGCCCGCTCCGCCGCGGGCGGCTGCCTCGGGGCCGCGCATCGTTTCGCTCGTGCCGGTCGAGCCCGAGCCCGAAGGCAAGGAGCCCGCGGCGCCGGCGGCGAATCCGGGCGGAGACCCGCTCGGGCGATTCCACGACCTGCTCGACTCGCGACGCCGGGTGACGGCTGCGCAGGCGAGCCTCGCCGAATCCATTACGGTCGAGCGCGACGACCTGGTGCTGCGATTCGGCATCGACAAGGCGGCCGCGAAGGAGGCCCTCGAGGACCATGCGGCGAAGAAGCTTCTGGCCGAAGTCGCGCGCGAGGCGTTCGGCCGCCCCATGCGAATCGTCCTGAAGACCGGTCCTCCGGCCGACGGCGATCTGGGCAAGGCGGCGCGGGAGGTGCCGCGGGCGACGATCGCGCGCGAACGGGCGAGCTCCCGGGCCGAGTCGGATCCGATGGTGCGCTCCGCAATGGAGCTCTTTCACGGCGAGCTGACCGAGATCAAGGAAGAGGAGTAGCGGGAGCCGCGCCATGAACATTCAGAAGATGATGCAGCAGGCCCAGGCGATGCAGTCGAAGCTCCAGGAGGAGCTCGCCGCGATGCGGATCGAAGCGACCTCGGGCGGCGGCATGGTCAAGATCGCGATGTCGGGCACCAAGGAGGTGCTCGCGGTCGAGATCGACAAGACGGCCGTCGACCCGGAGGACGTCGAAACGCTCCAGGACCTGATCCTGGCCGCGTCGCGCGAGGCGTCCCGACGCGTGGACGAGGCCGTGCAGAAGAAGACGGCCTCGATGCTCGGCGGAATCATGCCGGGGATGCGGTAACGCTTTGGCCGGCGCGCCCAGATCCCTCGAGCGACTGACGGCCGAGTTCCAGCGGCTGCCCGGGATCGGGGCGAAGAGCGCGGCGCGGCTGGCGTACTACCTGCTGCGATCCTCCGACGAGGAGGCCGAGCGCCTGGCTTCCGCGATCCGCGAGGCGCGCGCGGCCGTGCGGCGCTGCTCGGTCTGCAACACGCTCACGGAGGAAGACCCGTGCGAGATCTGCACGGACCCGCGCCGCGATCCGGCCATCCTTTGTGTCGTCGAAGAGCCCGGCAACCTCGTCGCCATCGAGAAGACGCGCGAGTTCAAGGGCCGCTATCACGTTCTCTGGGGCGCCCTGTCGCCGCTGAGGGGCATCGGCCCCGACGAGATCGACGTCGCGGGCCTTGTGGGCCGCGTCACACCCGACGTTCGGGAAGTCGTCATCGCCACGAATCCGAACGTGGAGGGCGAGGCGACCGCCCTCTATCTCGCGCGGCGCCTGAAGGCGACCGGCGTGCGCATCACGAGAATCGCATTCGGGCTGCCCGTCGGAGGCGACATCGAGTACGCCGATGAAGTCACGATGGCCCGCTCGCTCGAGAACCGGCGGGAGCTGTGAGGCGGTCGGCGGGAAAGCTGTTAGAATAAGTCATAGCAGGAGAATCAGTTAATCCATGACGCTCCCCGATCTCGTCCTGTATGACGACGAGTTCCGAAAGATCAAGGATTCGCTTCAGCGGCTGGCCTCGGACGCCAACGCGAACGTCGTTTTCCTCGTCGACAAGAACGGCCAGCAGATCGCGGCCGTGGGCGATCTCACGACCCTCGACACGACCTCGCTCGCCTCGCTGACGGCGGGCAACGTCGCCGCCACCGACGGCCTGGCGCGTCTGATCGGCGAGCGCGAATTCTCGATCCTGTTCCACGAGGGCGAACGGGACAACATCCACATCTCGATCGTCGCCCAGCGCGTGATCCTGGTCGTGATCTTCGACGAACGGACCTCGCTCGGGCTCGTGCGCCTGCGCGTGCGCCGGGCGATGGCGGAACTCGAGAAGATCTTCGAGGAGATCGCGCGCAAGGCCGAGAAGGAGAAGCAGGTCCTGACACCTGACTTCGATTCGCCGTTTGCCGAGATCACGGACGAAGACATCGATCGTCTGTTTTCGGAGTAGGGTTCTGAGCGCGGCCGGCCGGACGGTGGCGGTGCCCCGATGACGTTCATCAACTACGCAGCACGAGAGATCAACTGCAAGATCGTCTACTACGGTCCCGGTCTGTGCGGAAAGACGACGAACCTGCAGTACATCTACGACCGCACGAACCCCTCCGCCAAGGGCAAGCTGATCTCGCTCGCGACGGAGACGGATCGAACGCTGTTCTTCGACTTCCTGCCGCTCGACCTCGGGACGGTCAAGGGCTTCAAGACGCGTTTTCATCTCTACACGGTGCCCGGGCAGGTTTTCTACGACGCCTCGCGAAAGCTGATCCTGAAGGGCGTGGACGGAGTCGTCTTCGTCGCGGACTCCCAGGAGGCCCGGCTCGAGGCCAACATCGAATCCATCCGCAACCTGGACAAGAACCTGAAGGATCAGGGCTACGACATCGCGACGATGCCGTACGTCCTGCAGTTCAACAAGCGCGACCTTCCGACGGCCATGCCGGCCGACGAGCTCTACCGGCGCCTGAACATCAAGCGCGAGCCCACGTTCGAGGCCGTCGCCACGACCGGTGCGGGCGTCTTCGACACGTTGAAGGCCGTCGCCCGACAGGTTCTGATGGATCTGAAGAAGAAGTGACGGCGCCTCACACGGGCGGCGTCGTACCGAGGGCCGTGAGGCCCGAGGGAACCTTCTCTTAGCCGCACCGAGACTCCAAAGGGATCCCTCGCTCCGCTCGGGATGACAGGTGACGGCGCCTCACACGGGCGGCGTCGTACCGAGGGCCGTGAGGCCCGAGGGAACCCTCTCTTAGCCGTACCGAGACTCCCCCAAGGGATCCCTCGCTCCGCTCGGGAGACAGGCGGCTCCGCTCGGGATGACAGGGGACGGAGCCATGCCACGCGGGCGTCAAGTCGAGGCCCTACGCCTCCCCGCCCTTGCGAACCGCCGCCTCGAAACAGGCGCGCTCGTCCGTGCAGGCTTCCGGCAGCGCGAGGTCGCCGTCGGGCCCGTCGGAACGCATCGTCCGCAGGCACCAGTACTGAGCGGTCGAAGGGGACTGCCGCGGGTCGCCCTGCCCGAACGCGTCGGGGGCGAACCACGTCTTCGAGCGCAGATGCCGGCACAGCAGCGAGTCGGCCTCCCCGGGTGCCGAGGAGGACTTCGCGAAGCGCCGCATCGGGCCGTAACGGTCGTCAGTCATGTCGGGGCCGGGTGCCGGGCGGACGAGCGGCTAGGCCCAGACCTGTCTCAGCGCCCGCTCGAGCTCCACCCTGGCCAGCGTCACCTTGTAGGCATTCTGCGTCAGCGGCTTCGCGTCGGCGATTGCCGCCTGCGCCGCGCGGGAAGCCAGGTCGTCGCCCGGCCGGCCGCCCTCGAGGACGGCTTCCGCAGCCTTCGACCGATAGGGCGTCGGGGCGACCGAGCCGAAGACGACGCGCGGCGCGCGCACGACGCCGCCCTCGAGGGAAAGGCGTACGCAGGTCTCGACGAGCGGCCAGTCGAAGGACTCTTTTTCCTTGAGCTTGCGATACACGGAGCGCGTGTTCGTCGGCTGCGCGGCGAGCGTCACGGCCTCGACGATCTCGCCGTCTCCGAGAGTGTTCTCGCGCAGGGCGTCCTTGACAGGGCGCGCGAAGAAGTCTTCGATCGCCAGGACCCGCCGCCCCTTCGGCCCAATCACGTCGAGCGCGGCGCCGTAGGCCGCCAGTGCCGTGCCCGCGGCCGACGGGTGAATGCAGACGCACTGGAGCTGCGTGTCGAAGATCGCGTGGAAGCGGTTTTCGCCGTCGCGGGCGAAGCAGTCGTTGCCGCCGTTCTTGCGGCAGTCGAATTCTTCGAGCCGGTAGTACCAGCAGCGCGGTCTCTGACAGAGGTTGCCGCCGAGAGTCGCCATGTGGCGGATCTGCGGGGTGGCCGCGCCGCCCGCGGCGGCGGCGAGGGCGGGATAGGCCTTCCGCAGGCCCGGGTCGTCGGCGATCTTCGCGAGCGTGGCGAGAGCGCCTATGCGCGTCGGCGGACCGGGCCGGATCTCATCGTGCCCCGCGATCTCGAGAATCGAAACCACGGTCTTCGGGCTGTCGATGCCCTCTTTCATCCGGTCGATCAGGTCGACCCCGCCAGCCTTGACCTCCGCGCCCGCCGGGGCCGAGAGCCGCGCCGCCTCGGCGAGCGTCGGCGGGTGAAGCAACGTGAACGCTCTCATGTCCGGCCTCCCTGGATCTGCGATTCCCTCACGGCGGCAAGGACGACCTCCGGCGTGATCGGGATCTGCCGAATCCTCGCCCCGATCGCGTGCGAGACCGCGTTGGCGACGGCCGCGGCCGTCGCGACGGTCGAGGGCTCTCCGATTCCGACCGAGTTCGTGTTGTTGACGCCGTCCCAGACCGATACCAGCGTCACGTCGATCTCCGGGACGTCGAGGGCACCGGCGATCTTGTAGGACTCGACGTTCGGATTGACCACGCGCCCGGTCCCGCGGTCCTGGACGCGGTCCTCGAAGAGGGCATAGGACACGCCCTGGATGACTCCGCCCTGGATCTGGCTCTCGGTCGTGAGCGCGTTGATGGGCACGCCGCAGTCGTGGATGGCGACGACGCGCTCGACCCTCACCTTCCCGGTCGCCTTGTCCACCTCGACCTCGGCGAACTGTGCCCCGGTCGTGAAGCGCTTCCAGGCGTCGTCGTGGTTGTCGGCGCGATCGGAGGTCGTCGCGACGCCCTGGCTCGGCAGGAGCTTGCAGGCCTCTTCCCAGGTCACGTCGTGCTTCGGATCGCCGGGAGCCGTGACGCGGCCGCCGGCGATCTGGACGGATTCCGGGGCGACCTTCCATTCGCGCGCGACGGCCCTGGCGAGCGCGAGCCGGGCCTGATAGGCCGCCCGCCGGATCGTCGGCGCGCTCGATGGCGTCGTCGAAGATCCTCCCGAATCCGGCCCGAAGGGCATGCGCGAATCGCCGATCGAAACCGAGACCCTCTCGAGGGGAAGCCCCAGCTCCTCGGCGGCGACGATGGCGATCATCGTCCGCGAGCCGGTTCCGAGGTCCTGGATGCCATGCTCGACTTCTGCCGAGCCGTCGTGGTGAATCGTGACGGTCGCGCGCGGGCCCGTGTCGCCCGTGTTGTACCAGACGGCGGCGCCGACGCCGACCCCCCGAACCACCCACGGGTCGGAGGTCTGGCGGCGCGCGTCGCGGGTCTTCCAGCCGATCTTCTCGGCGCCCACGCGGAACTGCTCCCGGCGCACCGCGGACGGGTCGTTCTTCATCCGGAACTCGAGGGGATCCATCCCGATCGACCGCGCGAGCTCGTCCATCGTCGCCTCGAGCGCGAAGGCGCCCTGGGGATGCCCCGGAGCCCGCATCGCCGTCGAGGGCCCGGCGTTGGTGAAGACGTCGTACTCGTCCACCTTCAGGTTGTCGCAGGCATAGATGTTCTTGATCGGCCCGGAGGTCCCGGTCCCGCCGTTGGTTCCGCCGGTGCCGTACACCGTCAGCTGCAGGGCCGTTAGCTTGCCGTCCTTCGTCGCGCCGGCCTTGACCGTCTGCAGGGAGGACGGCCGGTTGCCGCTCGCCAGCTGCTCCTCCTTGCGGTCGAGGAAGAGCTTCACCGGAGCCCCGGCCTGTTTCGCGAGACGGGCCGCCGTCACGCCCTCGATCCTCGGGCCGAACTTCGCGCCGAACCCGCCGCCCATGTACTCCGTGAGGACGCGGACCTTCGAGACCGGAATCTTCAGGGACTCGGCCAGCTCGTCCCGCATCACGAAGATGCCCTGGGTCGAGGCCCAGACCGTGAGATCGTCCCCCTCCCACTTCGCGACGAGGCCGTGCGTCTCCAGGGCCGAGTGGAGCTGGACCTGCGTCGCATAGGTCGCCTCGACGACGGCGTCCGCCTTCCGGAACCCAGCCTCGACGTCGCCATGGACGGTGGAACGCGGGCCGAGGACGTTGCCGTTGCGGGCCAGACCCTTGGCGCGGGACTCGACCTCTCCCGCCGACGATTTCGTTTCGGCCTTGCCCTCGAAGACGAGCGGCGCGTTGGCCGCGCGCGCCGCCTCGATGCCCACGACGAAGGGCTGCGGGGTATAGGCCACGCGGATCGCCGCGAGGGCGTCGGAGGCCTGCTCGGAGGTCTCGGCGGCGACCGCCGCCACCTCCTGTCCGGCGAACCGCATCTTCTCGCCGGGCTGGGCGATGGCGAGCGCCGCCCTGACGCCCGGCATCTTGAGCGCGGGCGCGACGTCCACCGACGTGACGGTCGCGGCCGCGAGCGGGCACCTCAGAATTCGTCCGTAGAGCATGCCCGGCAGCCTTACGTCGAGGGAGTAGCGCGCCTCTCCGGTCGCCTTGGCCTTGCCGTCGAGGCGGGGCACGCGCGTGCCGACGATCGAGAACTTCCGGGAGGGATCCCAGGGAGCCGGGTCGCCGTCGGCGATCTCGATCTCCTTGAACTGGAAATCGCCTTCGAATCCGACGCGGATTCTCTCCTTCATGCCAGATCCTCCTGCTCCAGGGTTTCCCGGATCGCGCGGCCGACGCGCGGGTCGTCGTCGAAGCGGGAGCCGGGAGCCGGGAGCCGCGAGCCGACGAGAACGGGAGCCGCGCCGGCGTGCGCCGTCCGGAGACCCGCGACCCGCTCGACGGCGTCGAAGACGTGGTTATAGGTGCCGCAGCGGCACAGGTTTCCGGCCACCGCCTCGCGGATCGCCTGGCGCGTCGGCTTCGGATCGCGGTCGAGCAGGACCTTGCAGGAGAGGATCATCCCGGACGTGCAGTAGCCGCACTGGAGGGCGTCCGCGGCGATGAAGGCTTCCTGGAGCGGGGTCAGCCGGCCGTCGGCGGCCAGGCCCTCGATCGTGGTGATGGACTTTCCCGAGGCCTCGTGGGCGAGGACCAGGCAGGAACAGACCGTCTTGCCGTCGAGGAGGACCGTGCACGCGCCGCAGGCTCCGCGTCCGCAGACGACCTTCGTGCCGGTCAGCCCGATCCGATCCCGCAGGGCGTCGGACAGAGTGACCCGGGGCTCGACGGTCAGGTGATGCTTGACGCCGTTGACCTCGAGCTCGAGGGCCGCGGGACCGGGTCCGATCTCGTCGGTCGCGGCCGCCTCCGCCTTGACGCCGACGCTCGCCGCGATCGCGCCAACGAGGCTGCCTCGGACCAGGTCGCGGCGAGTGAATCCGCCGCGGGTTTCGTCGCTCATGAGCGCCTCCCGGGTTGCCACCCGTTCTTCCGATCATACGTCCGCGCGGGGGCAGTGTTTTCAGCCGCCGGCGCGCAGGACCGGTCAGCGCCTGCCGGTGCCTCCTCGTCGCGGGCGCGGCCGGGACGCCGGCGCCCGCGCGGCCTCCAGGAACCGGCGCAGGCTCCGGAGCCGCTCGACCGCCGCCCTCCGCGCGAGGCTCGGATATCCGCCCGGCATGGGGAGCGCCCCGATGCGCCGGACCTCCTCGGCGAGAACGCCTTCGGCGGCTCGGAGCGCGCGGCTGCGCTCGCCGGCCGGAAGCCCGTCGTAGAGGGCCAGCCGGACGAGGAAGCCGTCGTTCGAGCGGGGAGGCGGGGGGGGCTCGCCGAGCCAGCGGGCGAGCTCCCGGCGGCCGGCCGCGGTGACGCGGTACAGGTTGCGGCGAGGTCCGCGGCGGGGCCCCATCACCCGGAGGAGGACCCAGCCCCGGCGCCGCAGGCGGGAGAGCTCGGGGTAGATCTGGGAGAAGCCCGCGCTCCAGGACGGGTCGAGCTCGCTGTGGATCCGGGACGTCAGGTCGTATCCCGTTTTCGGAGCGTCGAGGAGCAGACCGAGGAGCACGTGGGGGAGCGACACGGCGCGACTATATCAACATAGATATAGATGCCTGCGGAAATCGCCTCGACTCGGGGTTCTCTTCGTCCCCGTTTGGGGACAAAAAAGGGGGCCCGCAGGCCCCCGAGAAACCGTGTGGGAAGTTGTAAGTGCTTGACTTACTTCTTCTTCTTGGTCGCCTTCTTCGCCTTCTTCGCAGCCTTCTTCTTCGTAGCCATCATGTCACCTCCCTCCCGACAGTCCATTGACAGCCCTCGGGCGAGATGCTAGTTTTTCCGCCCCCGTGAAAGGGCGTATCGCCTTCAGTCTGCCGCTGCCGAACGATTGATGGGTCATACGTTCTGTTTCTTCGCCGGATGGGCTGCCACCCATCCGGCGTTTTCATTCTAGAAGTTCTTCTCGTTTCGGTTCAAGAGTTTCCTGCGAATTCGCTCTTGACTTCATTGTGGCGTTCCCCCCGACGCAAGTCAAGTCGCGCGGGCTCGGGCGAGCGTCGGCGAGGTCATAGAATCGCCCGGTGACCTCCGCCGAAACCATCACGGTCGCGCACAGCCCCGACTCGGACGACGCCTTCATGTTCTATGCGCTCGCGGAAGGGCGCGTGGACACCGAAGGCCTCGCGTTCGTCCACGAGCTTTCCGACATCGAGTCGCTGAATCGGCGCGCCATGACCGGCGAGCTCGCGGTGACGGCCGTTTCCTTCCACGCCTACGCACGGCTGGCGGACCGCTACCTTCTTCTCCCGCACGGCGCGTCCTTCGGCGACGGCTACGGTCCCGTCGTCGTCGCGAAGGAGCCGCTGACGCGCGAGGAGATTGCCTCGGGCGCCGTGACGGTCGCCTCGCCGGGCGACTGGACGACGGCGGCGCTGGCGCTGAAGCTCTGGGCTCCCGGCGCGGCGACGACGGTGATGCCGTTCGACCGCATTCAGGACGCCGTGCGGATGGGCGAGATCCGGGCGGGCGTTCTCATCCACGAGGGCCAGCTCACGTTCGGCGAGGACGGCCTCTCCGCCGTCGTGGACCTCGGCCGCTGGTGGAAGGACGAGACCGGGCTGCCTCTGCCTCTCGGCGGCAACGTCGTGCGCCGGGACCTCGGGATGGAGCGGATCGGCCGCATTTCCCGGGCCCTTTCCCGCTCGATCGAGTACGGCCTCGCGCACCGGGGAGCCGCCCTGGATCACGCCATGCGCTATGCCCGCGGCCTCGACCGGGACAAGGCCGACCGCTTCGTCGGCATGTACGTCAACTCCTGGACACGGGACTACGGCGACGCGGGCCGCCGCGCCGTGCAGCTGCTGCTCGACCGCGGCCACGCGGCCGGGCTGACGCCCCGGGTCACCGCCGAGTACGCGCCCTAGATCGTGAAGCTCGACGCCCGTCTCGAGCCCCTCGTCCTCGCGCTCCACCTGGCTGCCCTCGGCTTCGCCCTGGCCCCTCCGATCGTCTTCGGGGCGATCGTCGCCCCGGCCGTCTTCCACGTCCTTCCCACGCGGGACATGGCGGGAGCGCTCCAGAGCCCGATCCTTTCGCAGATGTGCGGCCTGGCGGAGGCGAGCTTCCTGGTCCTCTTCGTGACCTCGTGGCTTCTGACCCGCGGCGCCGCGCGCGGATCGCGCGCGCTCCTGACGCGGCTGCCGGTGCTGGGGTTCTTCGCCGCTCTCGTGATCCGACAGCTCCTCATCCCCCCGATCGACAGGATCCGCGCCGAGGCGCCGGGGCTGATCGACAACCTGCCGGCGGCCGATCCGTCGCGCCTTCTTCTGGCGCGCTATCACCGGCTGGCCACCGGGTTCTTCTCGCTCGAGATCGCCGCCGCGCTCGTCGTCCTCTTCGTGACGGCGAGGCTCCTGTCGCAGCGCCTCGCCGCGCCGGCCTCGGCCGCCGGAGCGCCGAAGGCCGCCCCGAAGATCCTGGATCTGTAGGCCGGGTCGACGCCCCGGGCCCTCGGGTCGACGGCGTTCAGGATCCCGCGCGCCGCCCGGCGAAGGCCTGCAGCACGAGGAGGGCTCCCGCGGCGACGATGGCGAACGGCCAGAGCTGCCACAGGCGGTCCCAGAGTCCGATCGAGATGTGGAGGTTGACTGCCAGGGCGGCGCAGAGGGCGATCGCCACGAGCGCCACGCCCGCCATGGACGGGGTCTTTCGGCCCTCGCGGCGATCGAGGGCTCCGGCGAGCAGCAGGCCCGCGCCGATGCCCAGAAGGATCGTCGCCCAGCCCGGCATCCAGGGCTCGATGGCGTCGCGCACCAGAAACGCGGTTCCGAGGCCGATCAGGACTCCCGCGGGCACGAGAGGCGCCTGGAACCGCCGCATCGCCGCGACGGCGAAGAGAGCGGCGCCGATGACGAGCAGGATCGGAGCCGGGCCGTGAACGTGGAACGAGCGCTGCAGCAGCGCATAGACGCCGAACGCCACCAGAGCCACGCCGAGACCGAAGCCTCCGTGCCGCGAATCGGCCGACGCGCCGTCTCGATTCCGTCTCATCGCTTGCGAGCGAGCTCCGAGGCCCGGGCGCCCTCGCCGGCGGCGTGATCGCCGTCCCACCGGTAGAAGCCTTCGCCCGCCTTCTTGCCGGTCCGGCCCTCGCCGACCAGCGTCTTCAGGATCGCGGGCGGCTCGAAGCGCTCGGCCGGGAGCTCCGAGGCGAGCGTCTCGGCGATCGAAAGGCGTACGTCGAGGCCGACGAGGTCGCTCGTCTTCAACGGACCCATCCGGTGGCCGTAACCGAGCTCGAGCGCCCGGTCGATGTCCGACGCGCTCGCCACGCCCTCCTCGACCATCCGCATGGCTTCGAGTCCCAGGGCGACGCCGAGGCGCGAGGTCGCAAAGCCCGGCGAGTCGAGGACCCGGACGGCTTCCTTGCCGAGAGAGCGGACGAGCGCCAGCGCCCGCTCCTCGGTCTCCGGCGAGGTCTCCCTGCCGCGCACGACCTCGACGAGGGGCATCACGGCGACGGGGTTGAAGAAGTGAAGGCCGATGACCCGATCCCGCCGGCCGGTCGCGTGGGCGATGCGGGTGATGGGCAGCGAGGAGGTGTTCGAGGCGAAGACCGTGCGATCGGGGCACACGTCGTCGAGCTCCGAGAAGACCATGCGCTTCAGGTCGAGCGCCTCCGGAACGGCCTCGATCACGAAGTCGGCGTTGGCGGCGTCGCGCAGGCGCTCGGCGATGCGCAGGCGGTGGCGCGCCGCATCGGCGGCCGCCGTCGTGAGCTTGCCCTTGTCGATCGCCCGGCCCCACGAGGCCTCGATCGCCCCGCGGACGGCTCGCTGCGCGGAGGGGTCGGCGTCGAAGACCCACGTGTCGTAGCCCGACAGCGCGCAGACTCCGGCGATCCCGCGGCCCATCGTGCCGGCACCGACGACGAGGATTCGCCCGTCCGTCATTTCGGGGAGCTTATCCGAACAGGGCCGAGGCGTTGTCCCAGAGGATCCGCCGCCGGGCGGGCTCCGTCAGCGGCAGCGTCAGGAAGTCCTCGACGTTTCGGCGCATCGAGGCGACCCCGGGGCTCGGGTAGTCCGTTCCCCAGAGGCAGCGCGGCGAGAGCTCTTCGAGGCGCGGCAGGTAGTCGAGCAGCTTCCTCGGCGGTATGCCCGAGAGGTCGAGATGGACGTTCGGGTGGCGGCGCACGAGAAAGACGGCGGTGTCCATGTAGAGGGGCCGGCCCGCGTGCGCGAGGATCAGCTTCAACCGCGGGTAGTCGACCGCGACGTCGTCCACCGCCATCGGATCGGCGAAACGGTTGCGCGCGCCGGGAAAGATCGAGGTCCCGGTGTGGATCATGACGGGGCGGCCCGCGCCCTCGGCCTCGGCGTACACGGCGCCGAGGCCCTCGAGACCGTCCCGGTACGCGTTGGCCGCGAAGAGCTGGTGGGGCGGATGGATCTTGATCATCCGAATGCCGAGGTCTTCGAAGAGGCGCCGCGCCTCGGCCCCGGGATCGGCCGTGTGGCGCGGGTGAACGGAGCCGACCGCCAGGAGACGGTCCTCTCGCCCGCGGACGTAGCTCGCGACCCAGTCGTTGGCCGCGGCGGTGAACCCCATGACCTCGGGCGCCACGTAGTTGATGAGGGCCGCGCGCTCGACGCCCTCCCGGTCGAGGTGCCGAAGCAGCTCGTCCGGGTCCGCGAGGGCTCGCTGGATTTCCGGCAGATCGGGGCGTCCGGAGGCCATGAGGGCCCGGGCCGGCGCGTGCATCTGCTCCCAGGGCTGGACGTGGACGTGAACGTCGAAGACGCGCATGGCGGCGGATAGGGTAGCGCAGGCGCCCTCGGCCCCGGAGTCTGGTAAATTCTTCGCATCGTCATCACCTGCGGCGTCCGGAGAGCCCTTCGACTGGGCGGGGTCTGGCTCGCGGCCGTCGCCGCCGTGGCGGGAGCCGCGCCCGTCGTCACCCCGGCGGCGAAATCCGCCGCGGCGAAGCCGGCGCCCGCCCCGACGCCGATTCCGACGCCCGTGCCGCCCGAGCGCGTTTCGTCGTCCCAGCACAAGGGAGCCATGGCCGAGAAGCGCCTGCCGCGATTCGAGAACCCGTTCGTCAGCTTCTCGAAGATCACGCGGGTCGAAGAGGTGGACCTCGACAAGGACGGAGTGGCGGAGGCCCTCGTCGAGGGCATCGGCACCGTCCGGAGTCTTCCTCCCGACGTCCCCACGGTCGGGTTCGTGTCGGTCTCGCGTCTCCCGTTCGAGAATCCGATCTTCGCGGTCTTCCAGAAGGGAAAGGGGGCGGAGTGGAACCCGCTCCTGGTCGGACACCTTCCCCTGCGGTGCTCGCAGACCGACGATCCCGCCAAGTGCGATCAGCTCTATGCCTTTCGCAGCGTGCTCTTCGCCTTCGACGACCGGCCGCAGGTGGCGCTCCAGATCGTCCATGCGGGAGAGCCGCATCTCTCCGAGAGCCTGTTCTACCGGCTCGACCGCGGCCGGCTCGAGACGACGTATTCGGTCACGGCGCCGCGCGCCGGAGTGGACGTCGAGTTTTCGCCGGACGGCATCACGCGCCGGATCGCCGTGGACACCTTCATCGACAAGGAGCTGCCGCCGCGGTACCGCAGCTTCACGCTCGTGACCAACTATGTGTTTGGCGAGCGGAAGTTCCGGGTTCTCTCCGAGAGCGTCGAGCCCGAATGGAGCGAGGGCGCGTCCGACGAGCTCGCCTACTGGGGCCTCGTGCGGCAGCCCACCTTCGCGGCCGACCTCGCGAAGCTCTCCGAGCGCCAGAAGAAAGCGGAGGCCTGGAGCCTCGACCCCGTCGAGCTCGTGAAGAAGAGGTTCCCCGACGCGCGCGACGTGAGGCTCGGCGTCAAGCAGAACGGCGTGGCCGTCGTGGACTTCGAGCGCACCGGCTGCCCGGCGCACGTGGTCGTCTATCAGCCGCTGCGGCCGGCCGAGGGCGACAAGACGCTCTGGGACTTCGCGGTCATCCGCACCGCCGAAGAGCCCGCCTACGAGTGCCTGGGCGAGGCGCCGATGACGGGCGGCAAGCCCTAGTGGGCGCTCACCGAAGGCCTGCCTCGTTCTGACTTCGTAGGGGCGGCCCTTGCGGCCGCCCGCGGGCGGGGACAAGCCCCGCCCCTACGATACTTCGCCGGGTGGCGACTCGTCACGGAACCTTAGGACCTTGCTCCCGCCACTCGGCTCCGGAGATAGCTCACCAGCAACACGGCCGCGTTCGCGGCGGTCCCGATAAGGACCGGATCCCGTCCGCCCGAGAGCGCCGGAGAGAATCGTCCGGCGACGGCCGTCGCGCCTCCCGCCACCATCGCCGCGATGGCCCCGCGCGGCGGCACGCGCCAGCGCGGCGGAGCGAGGGCCGTCAGGGTCGGCAGGATGAGCCCCGCGGCGAAGATCGAGTAGCCGAGCCGCAGCGTCGCGAGCACGTCCCGGTCGAGGGCGAGAGCGGTGGCGAGGCCGAGGGCGCCGAAGACGATCGGCAGCAGCCGCGAGATGGTCAGCGGCAGCGGGCGTCCGCGGCGGAGAGGCGGAGCGAGGTCGCGCGCGGCGACCGCCGTGGCGGAGAGCAGCACGATGTCCGCGGAAGTCTGCATCGTCGCGACCAGCGCCACGAGGACGAACGCCGAGAGAACCGGCGGCGCGAATCCGAGCACCGCGGCCGGGAGCGCGCTCGCGGCCGGGACCGGGGGCAAGGCTTTCCGCGCCGCCAGGGCGATCGCCGCGACCGAGAAGCCGAAGAGCACCTTCGAGCCCGCCGCGAGGAGCGCGGCCCGGCGCGCGGTGTCCTCGTCGCGGCACGACAGGAGCTTCAGATAGACGTCGCTGCCGACCATGTGCGGCAGCCCGATCAGGACGAGCATCGCGGCGACGTCGCCCGCGGTGAACGTCGCGGAGGTCGGGAAGCTCCACGCGGCGGAAGGAAGGCCGGCCAGGCCGTGCGCTCCCGACAGGGCACAGTACAGTCCGACGCCCGGAATTCCCGCGATCATCAGTCCGTACTGCAGGAGATCGGTCCGGACGACCGCGTACTGGCCGCCGAGCGACGTGTAGGCGACGAAGACCGCCGTCGAGATGACGATCGCGCGCGTCGGCTCGAGCCCGAACGCCGCGGTCAGGACGACCTGCGTGGCTTCGGTCAGGAGCGCGAACCAGACGATCTCGGAGACGAGGACGAGCAGCGCCGCGGCCCGGCGCGCGGGTGCGCCGTAATACCGCCCGAGGATCTCCGGCAGCGTCACGGCGCCCTCCCTTCGGACGCGGCGCGCGAAGAAGAGGCCGAGCGCCAGCAGTCCGAGCGCGCCCGCGAGATCGAGCCACAGGCCGGACACCCCATGCGTGTAGACGAGCGCGGCCAGCGCGATCGTGGTCGAGCCGCCCGTCGTCAGCGACGCGAGGCCGAGAAACCCCCAGAACGTGTTCAACGAACGGTCGGCGACGAAGAAGGACGCCTCGTCGCGCCCGGCTCTCCGCCGCCAGGCGAAGCCGATCGCCAGGACCGCCGCCAGGTAGACGGCGAGGGCGGCGATCATGGAGGCGGACACGCGCGGATTATGGGTCGGCCGGAAGGGGCGCGCACGCCGTTTTGGAGTCGCGGCGGTTTTTGCGGATAATGCCGAGTCCTTCCTTCAAGCCGATGAGTCGAGACCGAGATCGGATCAGGCTGCGTCCGGAGGGTGCCTTGCTGTGCGGGGCGCTCGCCGCGGCGATGGTCGCGTGCGGCGCGCGCGCGTCGGCGGAGGAGTTCTCCCTGTTCGCGCCGGCGGCGGAGCCGGCGCGTCACGCCGTCGGCCGGAGGGCTCGACACCGGCGGCGGCCTCGTCGATCTCGAGCACTCGTATCCGTGGGACGCCGGCGCCGCTGGCGAGGACCGATGGTCCGAACGCGGGATCGAAGCCCTTCCGGCCACGGCGGACGCGGCCCCGGACACCGCGCCCGCACGGCTCTGCGTCATCTTCCAGTGCGTGTCCGGCACGCGGCCGCCGCCGGCGAAGCTCTTCACGACGCCCGTCACCCTCTGGACCGCGACGGCGGAGCTCATCGGAATCGTCAACGCCATCCAGGGGCCGATCCGCTATGGCGCGCAGTCGTTTCACTTCACCGACGAGAGCTTTTTCCAGACGTGGACGTATTCGGGGGGCGCCGACAAGGCATCGCACTTCACGGTCTCCGCCAACGTCGCGGGCCTTCTCTACGATGCGTACCGGCTGAATGGGCTGTCGCCGGACCAGTCGTTCGGGCTCTCGCTCGCCACGACCGTGTTGGCCGGCGTCATCGTCGAGATCGGCGACGGTGTGAGCCCGTACGGCTTTTCGGCGCAGGATCTCACGGCCGACACGGTCGGCACGCTCGCGGCCGTCGTCGTCAAGCGCTACGGCCTCGACGACCTGATCTGGTTCTCCCTCGGCAAGGTGCCGACGACGGTCCCCGGCGGCGACGACACCGACTCGCTCGGCTCCGACTACTCGAACGAGATGTACGACGTGAACCTGCAGCTCGCGGGCCTCGCGCCGCGCTTCCACGCGACGCCCGGGATCGAGCGGTTCTTTCTCTTCTCGTTCGCCTACTTCACCAAGGGTTACGGTCATGCGCCGCCGCTGCCGGGGCGGTACCAGCAGGTCGGCCTGGAGGTCGGCCTCAACTTCGAGGAGATCCTGAAGGCCGTCGGCGTGAGCCGCTCCACGTGGTGGGGTGACACGCTGCTGCGGGCGGTCCGCTTCTTCCGCATCCCGTACACGCAGATCGGGGCGTACTACAACCTGACCAACGGGAAGTGGTACGGGCCGGGAGCGCCGTACCACTACCAGCCCGGACTCTGAGCGGTCGCGGCGCGACCGGTTTCACGACATCCTTCTCGCGGCTTCGCGGATCACCGCCTCCATCACGACCGTGCCGACGGCGAGAGCGCGCTCGTCCATGTCGAAGCGCGGCGAGTGGTGCGGGCGCAGCGTCGCGTCGCGGGCGCAGCCGACGAAGAAGAAGCAGCCAGGAACGCGATTGAGGAAGACCGACATGTCTTCGCCACCGAGCGTGCGGGTGTCGGTCTCGACGTTCTCCTCGCCGAGGATCCGCGAAGCGGCTTCGATGACGAGGTCGGCCATCTTCGCGTCGTTGACCGTTGCCGTATTGACGCGGTCATAGCGGACCGCCGCCCGGACGCCGCACGCCGAGGCGACCCCGCCGACGATCCGGCGGATCTTTTCCGGGAGCGCTCGGCCGGTCGTCTCGGTGAAGGAGCGCGCCGTGCCGGTCAGGCGGACGGAGCCGGGAATGATGTTGAAGGCCGTGCCGCCGTGGATCGAGCCGACGGTGACCACGGCCGAATCGAGCGGCGAGATCTCGCGCGAGACGACCGACTGCAGGGCCTCCACGATGCGCGCGGCGGCGAGGATCGTGTCGTCCGTCTCGTGGGGCGCGGCTCCGTGGCCGCCCCGGCCCTCGACGTCGATCTCGAACTGGTCCACGGCCGCCATCAGCGCTCCGCGGTTGATGCCGATCTTTCCGACCGGAAACGGGCTCCAGAGGTGGAGCCCGAACGCCGCGCCGACCCCTTCGAGGACGCCGTCGTCGGCGCAGGCCTGGGCGCCGCCCCGGCCTTCCTCGGCGGGCTGGAAGAGAAAGCGCATCGGCACGGGCGGAGGATCCGCAGTGAGGCGCCGCGCCACGGCCAGGCCCATCGCGACGTGGCCGTCGTGGCCGCAGGCGTGCATGCGGCCCTCGACCTCGGAGGCGTACGGCTCGGCGCTGGCTTCGAGGAGCGGGAGCGCATCCATGTCGGCGCGCAGCATCAGGCGCGAGGCGCCGGAGCCGAGATCGCCCACGACGCCGGTGCGGCCGACGCCCTCGCGGGGCGACAGGCCGAGCTGTTTCAATCGTGCCGCGGCGACTCCGGCGGTGCGGCGCTCTTCGAAGGCGAGCTCCGGGTGACGGTGCAGGTCCCGGCGCGTCGCGACCAGCTCCTCGAGCTCCGCGGCCGGGAACCGCGAAAGGAGCGCATCCAGGGCGTTCATGGTCCGGCGGATTATACGAGCCGAAGATAGAATCGGGCCGTGACGCCGATCGTGCCTCCCGATCTCGACCAGTACGTCCGGGACCTCATCCCGGCGCGGCCCGACGTGATCGCCGAGATGGAGGCCTACGCGAAAGAGCACGACGTGCCGATCGTCGGACCCGCCGTGGCGACGCTGCTCGAGATCCTCGCCCGATCGATCGGCGCCCACCGCGTCTTCGAGATGGGAAGCGCGATCGGCTACTCGACGGCGTTCTTCGCCCGGGCCGTCGGCCGCGGAGGCCAGGTCACCTACACCGACGGCAGCCCGGACAACGCCGAGCGCGCTCGCGGCTACCTCGAGCGCCTGGAGCTCGCCGACCGCGTCGTCATCCGCGTCGGAGATGCGGTCTCCACGCTCGAGGCGACGACCGGTTATTTCGACGTGATCTTCATCGACGTGGACAAGGACGGCTATCCGGCCGCCCTGAAGGCCGCGGCGCCGAGGGTGCGCCGGGGCGGCTACCTGATCGCCGACAACGTACTCTGGTCGGGCAAGGTCGTCGACGCCGCGGTCCGCGACGCTCCGACCGAAGGCATCCGGGCCTTCAACCGCACGCTGTTCTCGCTCGAGGAATTCCGCTCCGTGATCGTGCCGCTGCGCGACGGGGTCGCCATCGCGCGCCGGGAGGAGTGACGACCGTGGCGGCCGACCCCGACCTCCTCCGACGCTGGCGTTCGCTCGCCGCCGAAGCGGAGCCGGACCTTTTCGAGGGAGCCCTGCTCGTTTCGCTCCTCGTCGATCCGGCCGAGGACCTCGACGCGGCGCGGCGCGAGGTCGCCGAGCTCGCGGCGCGAGTCCGGTCGGATCGGGAGGGACTCCTGTCCGGGCTTCTCCGCGTGCTCTTCGAGGAGGAGGGCTTCCGCGGCGACTCCGACTCCTACGACGAGCCCTCGAACTCCTCGGTCGTCCGCGCACTGGCGCGGCGCCGGGCGATGCCGATCACGCTCTCGATCCTGACGCTCGAGGTGGGGCGTCTCGCGGGGCTGCGCCTCGCGGGCGTGGGCCTGCCCGGCCACTTCGTCGTCGGAGGCGCGGACCTCGGCGGCCGGTACCTCGATCCCTTCGACGGGGGCACGGTCGGCGAGCCGGAGCAGCTCCCGAGCCGCCTCTCCGCGATCTTCGGCGCGCCCGTCGCGCTCGATGACGGCGCGCTCGAGCCCGACTCGGCGCGGACGATCCTCTCGCGCATGCTCCTGAACCTGCGCCGCTCCTGGGAGCGGCGTCACCGCTGGGAAGAGGCGCTCGCGGCCCTGGATCTGGCCGAGGCGCTCGAGCCGGAAAGCCATTCGCTCGAGCGCGAGCGCGGTCTGCTGCTGCTGAAGTGCGGCCGCAACGCGGAGGCTCTGGCGTCGCTCGAGAGGTACGTCGAGATCGCCGACCCGGACGAAGCCGCGCCGGTCCGGCGCCTGATCGAGGCCATGCAGTCGAGCGCCGTCACGGATGGCGAGGATTCCGAGGAGGGACCGGAACGCCGCGTGTTCACCCTCGACGAGGCGCGCGCCCTGCTCCCGAAGGTTCGCGAGCTGACCGCGAAGGCGGTCGATGATTACGGCCGGCTGCCCGGCAATCTCGACGAGGAACGCCGGACCCTCGTCGCGGGGTGGGCGCAGGAGCTGACGGCGCTCGGTCTCGAGATCAAGGGACTCTGGCTCGTGGACTTCGACTCGGGGGCCGGTTATTACTGCTGGAAGTATCCGGAGCCGGCGCTCGACCACTTCCACGGGTACGAGGAAGGCTTCTCGGGGCGCGTGCCGCTCCAGTAGCCGGAGCTACCGGGGCCAGACGCCTCCGGGCGACATCTCGACGACCTCGGTTCCGAGCTTCCGTTTCGCGAGCTCCTCGCGCAGCGCGGCCGGCGTGCCCGTCAGCACGGGAAAGGTGCCCCAGTGCATCGGGACGACCCGCGGCACGCCGAGCAGCTCGCAGGCCTTCGCCGCCTCGCGCGGTCCCATCGTGTAGAAGTCGCCGATCGGCAGCAGCGCGAGATCCGGGGCATACAGCTCTCCGATGAGCTCCATGTCGGAGAAGACGTTCGTGTCGCCGCCGTGGTAGATCTTGAAGCCATCCTCGAACGTCAGCACGAATCCGCAGGGATCGGACGGGGGATTCGTGTCGCCGCCGGCGCCCGAGGTGCCGGACGAGTGGACCGCCTGGACCATGCGAAACTCGATTCCCGCGACCTTCTGCGCGCCGCCCTTGTTCATGCCGGAGACCTTCGTCACTCCCCGGGCGGAGCAGTGAAGGGCGAGCTCGAAGATGCAGACGACCGTCGCGCCGCTCTTCTTCGCGAGCTCGATACCGTCGGCGCCGAAGTGGTCGGAGTGGCCGTGCGTCGCGGCGATCGCATCGAGACGGCCGTAGTCGAAGCCCTTCGGGAACTTCGGGTTGTGCCCGATGAACGGATCGATCGCGATCCGCGCCCCGCCCGGAGACTCGACCAGGAACGCCGCATGGCCGAGCCATGTGAGCTTGCCGCCGAACGTCTTCACAGCCTCTCCCAGTCGATCCGCGGAACGAGCGCGGCGACGAAGGCCTCGAGGCCGACGCGGTCCTCCGTGTCGAAGCGAGACGTCTCCGGAGCGTCGACGTCGAGCACGGCGCGCAGCGTCCCGCCGGCCAAGATCGGCACGACGATCTCCGACCGTGACGCCTCGTCGCAGGCGATGTGGCCCGGAAACGCGAAGACGTCCGGCACGACCAGCGTCTCGCGGCGGGCGGCGGCCGAGCCGCAGACTCCCTTTCCGAGCGGGATGCGCACGCACGCGGGCTTGCCCTGGAACGGGCCGAGAACGAGGTCCTCGCCGCGGAGCAGGTAGAAGCCGCACCAGTTGATCCCGTCGAGCGCGGACGCGAGGAGGCCGGAGGCGTTCGAGAGATTGGCGAGCGCGTCGCTCTCACCCTCGAGCAGCGCCGTCAGCGAGGCGACGAGGTCGCGGTACGTCTCGGGCTTCGCCCGCCCGCGCTGCGCGGCCGCCTTGAACACGACGCCGATTCTATCCGTATAGGATGCCGCGGCATGTCCGCCCTCTCGGGGCGCCGCCTGGCGATGTACGTCTTTCTCTGCGCGGTGTGGGGATCGACGTGGATGGCGATCAAGATCGGGCTGCGCGACCTGCCGCCCCTGCGCTTCGCCGGCGTGCGGATGGCCCTCGCCTGCATCCTCCTGACTCCCGTCGCCTTCTCGCGCGCGGGGCCCGGCCCGAGCGCGTCCGAGCGGCGCTGGATCGTCTGGAGCGGCCTCCTGCAGATCGGCGTGGCCTATGCGTGCATCTTCCTGGCCGAGGAGCAGATCGAGACCGGCCTCGCGGCGCTGCTCTTCGCCACGTTCCCGATCTTCGTCGGCGTCTTCGGACACTACCTGCTCGCGGACGAGCCGTTCACGGGCCGGGCGATTCTCGCCGCGCTCCTCGGCCTCGCGGGCGTCGCGGTCGTGCAGGGGCCCGCGCTCGCGGCTTCGTTCTCGGCGGCTCCGGCGCGGCCGCTCCTGATCGGCGGCGCCTACATCCTGGTCTCTTCGGCGTCGGCCGGCTTCGCCAACGTCGTCAACAAGAAGCACCTCGCGGGCGTCTCGCCCTTTCGCAACGTCTGGGGCCAGACGCTGGCGGGCTCGTCGGCCCTCCTTCTGGCGGCGGCCGTGTTCGAGCGCGGCGCGCCGGCGCGCTGGACGCCGTCCTCGCTCGGAGCGGTCGCCTACCTCGCGGTGTTTGGAACGGCGCTGCCCTTCGTCGGGCTCTTCTGGCTGCTTCGCCGGGTTCCGGTCGCCGTGATCGGCACGATTCCCGTCGTCGACACCGTCATCGCCGTCGTGCTCGGCAACCTCGTGCTCGGCGAGACTCTGTCGCCCCGCGTGCTCGCCGGAGGCGCGCTGATCCTCTTCGGAGTGCTGCTGGCGGCGGTGTCGATGCGTTCCGGCGGGCCTAGCGGCCGTAAATCGGAAGCCAGGAGCGGGTGAAGTAGTCGGACCCGGTCACGATCAGCAGGATCGCCAGAAACAGGATCGCCGTGCCCACGATGAGGGTCGTCAGCCTCGGCGAAGATCTCAGGTGCATGAAGAAGAGCGCGACGAGCGAGGCCTTGGTCGCGGCGATCGCGAGCGCCACGGGCGTGTTCCAGACGCCGAGGTGCTGGATGGCGGCCCAGACCGTCAGGCCCGTGCACGCGATGAGAGAAGCGAACACGGCGAGGTAGACGCCGATCGACGAGTGGCCCTTCGAATGCTCGCTCACAGCGTGTGCCTCCCGAGAAGGTAGAGCAGCGGAAACAGGAAGATCCAGATGATGTCCACGAAATGCCAGTACAGCCCGACGAGATCGACCGGCGTGTTGTACCGCACCGTGAAGTCCCCCCGCCGGGCGCGCCGCATCAGCCAGATCAGCAGGCCGATGCCGATGATCATGTGGGCCGCGTGCAGGCCCGTCATGCAGAAGTAGAGCGTGAAGAACATCTCCGACTGAGGGGGCAGGGGCCGATGCGTCTCCTCGTCGAGGGGAATCACGAAGTGCGGCCCGGGGACCTCGTGATGGACGAACTTCGACTTGTACTCGACGAACTTGATCCCGAGAAACGCCGTGCCGAGCACCATCGTGAGGACGAGGAACAGGAGAATCAGGTGCTTGCGGCCCTGCTGGCTCGCCCGGACCGCGAGCGCCATCGTCAGCGACGACACCAGGAGGACGACGGTATTGATCGTGCCGAGCTTCAGGTCGAGGAGGTTCGAGGCGCCTTCGAAGGCGGCCCGATAGGTCTCCCGATAGACGGCGTAGGCGAGGAACATCCCGCCGAAGAACAGGACCTCGGTCACCAGGAAAATCCACATCCCGAGCGCCGAGGCCTCACTCTGGGCCGCGAGGTCCGTGAAGTGGTGGCGCAGCTCTGGCGGGGCGCCCGAAGCGGCGTGCGCGTCAGACATGAGCACGACCCGGCCGCGAGCGACTCCGGCCGTCCCGCGGATCTTTTCCGGCGAATGCGGCGTCATCCCTCCTCGGCGATGCGCTCCGGCATCGCCGTCGTCGGGCTTCGTCTCGCCGAAAAATCTCTTGCGGGAGCAAGCTTCTCCTTCCCGCTTCGCGCGGCTTCTCGTTTCTCATCAGTCTCACCGCATCCATATCTCGTGCTCCGGCCGGGTGCCCGCGACTAGGCCGTGCTCCGCACCGCCGCCTCCCGTCCCGTCAGGTAGTCGTACGGCCGTCCGGTCACCGAGGGCGTCTCGGGGAAGTTCTCGGTCGGCGGCGGCGAGGGCGTCTCCCACTCGAGGCCCGTCGCGCCCCAGGGATTGTCGGCGGCGTCCTTGCCGTAGCGCATGGACCAGACGAAATACACCAGCGGGATGACGTAGCCGATCCCGAGGATCGATGCGCCGGCCGTGGACATCACGTTCCACACCTGGAACTCGGCCGGGTAGGCGTAGTAACGCCGCGGCATGCCGAGGTAGCCGAGGATGAACTGGGGAAAGAAGGTCAGGTTGAAGCCGATGAAGATGACCCACGCCGACACGCGCGACCAATACTCCGGGTACATCTTTCCGGAAATCTTCGGCCACCAGTAGTGCAGGCCGCCCAGGTACCCCATGATCGTGCCGCCGACCATGATGTAGTGGAAATGCGCCACGATGAAATACGTGTCGTGGACGTGGATGTCGAGGCCCATCGCCGCAAGGAACAGGCCCGTCAGGCCGCCGAACGTGAAGAGGCCGATGAAGCCGAGCGCATAGAGC
This sequence comes from uncultured Acidobacteriota bacterium, assembly GCA_963738945.1. Classification (GTDB taxonomy): domain Bacteria; phylum Acidobacteriota; class Thermoanaerobaculia; order UBA5066; family Gp7-AA6; genus DAHUXD01. Next base: position 458,888 of record CAVTYD010000003.1, on the reverse strand, counting down.
AACGGCGTCTCGTACGAGATGGACCCCTTGTAGAGCGTGGCCGTCCAGTTGAAGACCTTGATCGCCGAGGGGATCGCGACCACGGAGGACAGCACCGAGAAGACGAGGCCGGCATAGACCGACTGGCCCGAGACGAACATGTGGTGGCCCCAGACGAGGAACGACAGCACGGCGATTGCGATCGACGAGCCCGCGATGAACTTGTAGCCGAAGATCGGCTTGCGTGCGAAGGCCGTCACGAGCTCGCTGATGACCGCCATGGCCGGCAGGATCATGATGTAGACGGCCGGGTGCGAATAGAACCAGAAGAGGTGCTGGAAGAGCACCGGATCGCCGCCCTGGGCCGGATCGAAGATCCCGAGGTGAAGCAGCCGCTCCGCGGCCACGAGCAGCAGCGTGATCGCAATGACGGGCGTGCCGAGGATCTGAATGATCGACGTGGCGTACATGCCCCAGCAGAAGAGAGGCATCCGCATCCAGGTCATGCCCGGGGCGCGCATGGTGTGGATCGTGACGACGAAGTTCAGGCCGGTCAGGATCGACGAGAACCCGGCGAGGAAGATGCCGACCGCGGTCACGACGACCCAGCCGTTCGAATAGACGGTCGAATAGGGCGTGTAGAAGGTCCATCCGGTGTCCACGCCGCCGTGCACGACCGCCCAGAGGGCGAGCAGTCCGCCGGCGATGTAGAGGTACCAGGAGAGCAGGTTCAGGCGCGGGAACGCGAGGTCTTTGGCGCCGATCATGAGCGGCACGAGGAAGTTGCCGAGGACGCCGGGAATGGCCGGGATCAGGAAGAAGAAAATCATCATGACGCCGTGCGTCGTGAAGAGCTTGTTGTAGGTCTCGGCCTGGAAAACGTCGCCCTGAGGCGTAAGGAGTTCGACACGGATCGCGGCCGCGAAGAGCCCGCCGACCGCGAAGAAGAAGGTGACGCCGATCAGGTAAAGCAGCGCGATCCGCTTGTGGTCGATCGTCAGCAGCCACGAGCGCACGCCGTAGGTCGAGTTCAGGTAGTTCGTGCGACGCGGGGTCGAGTCGGAGAGCGTGTTCATGGCCGCGAGGCCTTCCTTTCCGGAGAGGGGACGGGAACGGTTCGCTCGGCCGGCGCGCCGGCCGCCGGTTCGGACAACGACTTGACGTAGGCGACGAGCTCGAGGAGCCCTTCCTCGGTGATCAGGCCCTGGAAGGTCGGCATGATCGCCGGATAGCCGGCCACCAGGTGGGCCTGCGGGTTGACGATCGACTCGCGAATGTAGGTCTCGTCGGCGACGACCGTCGGCCCGCTGGCGAGGCGGACCGGCTTTCCGTAGAGCCCGGAGAGCGACGGACCGCGCGCGCCGGGCGTTTCGCCGTGGCAGGTATTGCAGCCGTGCTGGATGAAGCGCCGGGCGCCCCTGGCGGCGAGCGTTTCGCCCGTCGAGCTGACCGCGAGCCACGCCTGGTAGTCCGCCGGCGTCATGGCGTACACCCATCCGATCATGTTCGAGTGCCGCGTGCCGCAGTACTGGGCGCAGAAAATGTGGTACGCGCCCGGCTTCGTCGCCTCGAACCACGCGACCGAGAAGCGTCCGGGAACGACGTCGCGTTTGAATCGGAAGGCCGGGACGTAGAAGCTGTGGATGACGTCCTCGGAGGCCATGGTCAGTCGGACGGGCTGGCCGATGGGGACGTGCAGCTCGTTCATCTCCCGGTGCCCATCGGAATGCTGGAGCTTCCACATCCACTGCTTCCCGGTCACGTAGATGTCGATGGCGGTGGCCGGGGGCCGGACGATCCGGAAGTAGAGGCTCGCGCCCCAGACGAAGATCCCGAGCGACAGCGCGAGCGGGATGACGCTCCACAGGATCTCGAGCAACCCCGACTCGTGGACCTCCTGGGCGACCTCGTCGGGCGACTTTCGGTGGTACTTGATGGCGAAGACGACGACGAGCGTGCCGATCAGCAGGGAAAAGAAGGCCGTTACCCCGATGAGGAACCAGTAGAGCGCGTCGACGTGCGGCGCGAACGTGGAGGCCTGTTCGGGGAAGATCGGGGGCATCAGCGCGCCCCTCCCGGGGCTTCACGGACGGGGCGCGGACGGCGGCGCGACATCCGCCAGATGGCGACTCCGAGGATGGCGAGCGTCGCGAGCCCGGCCAGGCGGATCATGCGGACGACCACCCAGCCGTACTTGCCGCGCGAGGGGTCGTAGTGGAAGCAGTAGAGGAGGATCTGGTCCACGGGCGTGCCGATCTTTCCGGCCGAGGCCTCGACGAGGCCGAGCCTCAGGTCGCGCGGCGCGTACTCGATGCCGTAGAAGTAGCGGGCGAGACGCCCATCCGGGGTCACGACCATGATCGCGCTCGCATGGGCGAACTGCTCGAGCCGCTCGTCGTACTTGAACCGGAAGCCGGCCGCCTTCGTCAGCCGCTCGATCGTCGCGCCGTCGGCCGTCAGGAAGTGCCAGCCCGCGGCGGCGTTCGGGTGCTTGTAGCGCGTGAGGTACGCGTCCTTCTTCGCGGCGGCCATCGCCGGCGTCTCGCGGGCGTCGAAGCTGATCGCGACGACGTCGAAGTCCTGGCCCGCCTCGAGCGACATGACGTTCAGGGAAGCCACGAGGCCGTTCAAGACCTGGGTACAGAGCATCGGGCAGTTGTAGTAGACGAAGGCCAGAACGACCGGGCGCTTTCCGAAGAGATCGCCGAGCCGCAGCGTCCGGCCCGTCTCGTCGCGCACGGGCGCATCGAGCGGAAGCGGCGCGTCGAGTTTCTGGTCGATGCCGATCTGCTTCAGGATCTCGGGCGTCTGGCTCGCGGCGACCATGCCGGCCGGGGGGGGCTCCATGGATTGGGCGGAGGCGAGGGTGGAAAGCAGCAGCGACGCGAGGGCCACGGTAAGGGCGCCCCTCACCCCGACCCTCTCCCGCCGGGAGAGGGAGTTCTGTCGGGAGGGTGTCCCGTTAGATCTCCCTCTCCCCCCTTGGGGGGAGAGGATGGGGGTGAGGGGGGGATGCAACGGAGTCACGGCTTCTTCTCCGGCGCGGGCTGGCTCGGGGGCATCGGCGCCGCGGGAGCGACGAGCGGGGCCGGCGGCAGCGGCGCCACGCCGCGCTCGGCGATCAAATCGATGGCGTGGTCGATCGGGACGTGCACCGCTCCGGTCGAGCGATCCATCCAGCCGTACGAATCGAGGCGCTCGCGCTCGGCCGTCTGAAAGTCCTGCCAGTGGCGGACCGGAAAGACCTGCAGGCGCGGCAGCGGCGGAACCTCGCTCTGCTGGCGCTGCAGGCCCGCCTCGCTGACGATCCGCGCGTCGTTTCTCTGGGCCGTACGATTCAGGTGCCAGAAGAGCGCGGCCACGAGCGCCCCGGCGATCGCCGTCCCGATCGTCAAGAACACGGCGAAGCCGACGACCACCTTCGCGGAAACCTCGTCGGGCTCCGCGGCGACGCCGTAGACGCCTTCGCGCTCGTGCTCGTACTCGTGTTCGCCCGGCTCAATCACGCGCATGCGCGAGCGCCTCCTCGAAGCCGGGGTCGTGCACGGGCAGAAGCGGCCGGGCCGCGAGATTCCGGAAGTACAGGCCGAGCCAGAGGCCGCCGAGCCCGATCGGCAGCGTCAGGTCCGTCGGATGGATTCGGAACGCTCCCCGCGAGAACGCCGGAAGGACCATCCACGAAAGGTCCACGAATCGCATCACGACCACCAGGATCGCCGCCGTCGACAGGATCCGGGGATTGCGGTTCGCCCGGCGCGACAGCAGCAGCATGAACGGCAGCGTGAACTGGAGCAGCAGCACCGCGAGCCCCACCCATCCCCAGCCGCCCCGGAAGCGCGCGAGGTACCAGGAGATCTCCTCGGGCAGGTTGCCGGACCAGATGATCAGGTACTGGGAGAAGGTGACGTAGGCCCAGAACATGGTGAACGCGAACATCATCTTGCCGAGGTCGTTGCGGTGCCGACCGCCGAGAAACTCCGCGACCGGGCGAAGGTGCGACAGCCGCACGACGGCCAGTGTCGCGAGCGAAATCGCGCCGAGGCCCTCGCCGGCCATGAAGAGGACGCCGTACATCGTCGAGAACCAGTGAGGCTCGAGCGACATGACCCAGTCGACCGACGTCCACGTGGTCGTCAGCGCCCAGACCACCAGGCCGCCCCCCGAGAGAAGCTGCAGCTTGCGGTCGGTCGCGCGATGGTCGCCCGGCGCGTCCTGCTCGCGTGACCAGCGGTTCAGCGCCGCGGCGATGAGGATCCAGGCCGCGAAGGCGAGAGCGGTGCGCACGAGGTAGAAGGGCTCGTTCAGGTACGCCGCCTTCTTCAGGAGGATCGGGTCGTGGGCCACGACGTCCGCGTGCGTCCATTCGTAGAGGCGTCCCATGCCGAAGACGACCGGCACGAACGCCACGACCATCCATGGAATCAGGCGCGTCGCCGCCTCGAGCTCCCGCCGGATCGCGATGCCCCAGGCGCCGCCGGTCAGGTACTGCAGCATCAGCACCGCGAGCGACCCGACCGCGAGGCCGTTCCAGAACAGGAAGGCGAGGAGGTACGAGTGGAAGAACTGGTCCGGATGGGACGTCCCGTAGGCGAAGGTTCCGAAGAGCGCGACCACGCCGGTGATGAACGCGGCGCGCGACCGCCGTGCCGTGACGGCGGCGAGAGCGGGGTCGCTCGCCGGGTCGAAGCTCACGGCTGTCTCCTCTCGGGGGGCTCGGTCTTCGCCTCGTCGGCGGCCCGGCTCCAGTCGTCGGCGTCGATCGGAAGAATCGGGGCCCGGGCGGCTGCGCCCGCGGCCTCGAGGGCCGGGCGGTCGGAAGCCGGAACGTCGGCGAGGGTGGCGCCCTGCGAGAGCTGGAGCGCGCGGATGTATGCGGCGATCGCCCAGCGGTCGGCCGGAGGAATCTGCGCCGCGTAGTCCATCATCGTGCCGAACCCCTGGGTCTCGACGTTGAAGAAGTAGCCGATGGGAGCCGCGCGCAGGCGGTCGATGTGGAAGGACGGCGGCTGACGGTAGCCGCGCTGGACCACGATGCCGAGGCCGTTGCCGGTCAGACCGTGGCACGGCGTGCAGTAGATGCCGAAGCGGTCGCGCCCGCGGAGGAGCAGCGCGCGGGTCAGGGGCATGGGGAGCGCCGAGACCGGCTCCCCGTTGTCCTTGCCGGTGAGAAAGCGGCGGTCGGCGTAGAGATATCCGCGCGCCACGGTGTCCTCCACGACCGGCCGCGCGGAGCGATGATCGTCGAAGAACGCGGAGCCACGCAGGTTCTTGTACTTCGGCTGGTCCTGCATGTCCTGGCGGCAGCCGGCGGCCGCGCCGAGCCACGGGACGAGCGCCAGGAGAAAAAGGAGCTTCTTCACCGGCCGTCAGTCCTCGACGTCCATGACGACTCGCGGACCGAGCTTCGTCAGGAATGCCCAGGTCTCGTCGTGGTGGAACTTCGGATCGCGCGTCTCGATGCAGAGAAAGAAACGGTCGCGGGAGGCGAGCGCGAACCGCGGCGTGTTGAAGACCGGATGGTAGGGCATGGGCAGGCCGTTCAAGCCGAGCATGCCGAGGACGGCGGCGAACGCCGCGAAGAGGATCGTCGTCTCGAACGTCGGCACGATGAACGCCGGGATGCTGTTGTAGGGTTTTCCGCCGACGTTCAGCGGGAAGTTGATGACGGAGCACCAGTAGCAGAGGCCGAAGCCGGAGAGCGCCCCGAGGATGCCTCCGCCGAGGACGACGGCGGCGAGCTTGTGGTCGTGGATGTCGAGGGCCTCGGTCAGCGCCTCGATCGGGTACGGCGAATACGCGTCGAGCCGCGTGAAGCCCTCCTCCCGGGCCTGGCGGGCCGCCTCGACGAGCTCCTGCGGCGTCTCGAACTCCGCCATCAGGCCGTAGAGCTTCGGGGCGCTCATTCGTGCTCCTCGACCTTCGCCTCGGGCAGGATCGTGCGCATCTCGAAGATCGAGATCATCGGCAGCACGCGGATGAAGAGAAACATCAGCGCGAGAAAGAGGCCGAGCGTGCCGATGAAGGTGGACCAGTCGAACAGCGTCGGCGTGTAGTGGCGCCAGGCCGACGGCAGGAAGTCGCGGGACAGGCTCACGACGACGATCACGAAGCGCTCGAGCCACATGCCGACGTTGACGATCATGGCCATGACGAAGAGCATCGGGACGCTGCGCCGGACGCGGCGGAACCAGAGCATCTGCGGCGCGAGGATGTTGCAGAAGATGAGCGCCCAGTAGAGGTTCCGGTAGGGGCCCGTCATGCGGTTCCAGATCATGTAGCGCTCGTAGACGTTGCCGCTGTAGTACGCCATGAACGCCTCGACGATGTAGCCGTAGCCGACGATCAGGCCGGTCGCGAGCATGATTTTCGCCATGTTGTCGAGGTGCTTCATCGTGATGAAGTCCTCGAGCCCGTAGATCTTGCGCAGCGGAATTGCGAGCGTCATGACCATCGCGAAGCCGGCGTAGATCGCCCCGGCGACGAAATAGGGCGGGAAGATGGTCGTGTGCCAGCCGGGCACGATGCCGGCGGCGAAATCGAACGACACGACCGTGTGGACCGAGACGACGAGCGGCGTCGCGAGGCCGGCGAGCAGCAGCGAGGCCGTCTCGTAGCGGTTCCAGTGCCGCGCCGAGCCCCGCCAGCCCATGGCGAGCATGCCGTAGGCGATCTTCGCCCAGAGCTTCTTCGCGCGGTCGCGGAGCGTCGCGAGGTCGGGGATCATCCCGACGTACCAGAAGAGCAGCGAGACCGTGGCATAGGTCGAGACGGCGAAGACGTCCCAGATGAGCGGGCTGCGGAAGTTCGGCCACATCCCCATCGAGTTGGGATACGGGATCAGCCAGTACGCGAGCCACGGCCTCCCGACGTGGAGGAGCGGATAGAGGCCGGCGCATGCGACGGCGAAGATGGTCATCGCCTCGGCGAAGCGGTTGATCGAGTTGCGCCAGGGCTGGCGGAGCAGCAGCAGGATCGCCGAGATGAGCGTTCCGGCGTGGCCGATTCCGATCCACCAGACGAAGTTCAGGATCGCCATGCCCCAGCCGACCGGCTGGTTGACGCCCCAGATGCCGACGCCCTTGGCGAAGAGATAGGAGATCGAGGCGAGCAGCACCATCGTGAGCAGGAAGCCCACCCCGGCGCCGAAGAACCAGACGATCGGCGTTCGGCGCGAGAGCGCGATCGACGCGATCTTGTCGGTCAGGGTCGTGAACGAGTAGCCGGGCGCGAGGATCGCGCCCCTCTCGGCGGCCTTCGCGGCCGGGGGCTTCGGCGCGCCGTCAGCCACGGGCCTTCTCCTTCGCGTCTCCGGCGGCGCCGGCGAGCGCGGGATTCGGATTCGAGAGCGACGCGAGATAGGTCGTGCGCGGCCGCGTCCCGAGCTCGGTCAGGACGCCGTACGCCCGCTTCTCCGCCTTCGCCTTCGAGACCCGCGATTGCGGATCCGAGACGTTGCCGAAGACGATCGCGTTCGCCGGACATGCCTGCTGGCAGGCCGTGACGATCTCGCCGTCCCGGATCGGCCGGTTCTCCTTCTCCGCCTCGTAGCGCGCCCGGTTGATGCGCTGGATGCAGTAGCTGCACTTCTCCATGACGCCCCGGCTGCGGACGGTGACGTCCGGATTGTTGACGAGCTTGTGGATCTCGGTCGTGAAGTCGGCGTAGAGATAGAAGTTGAAGCGCCGCACCTTGTAGGGACAGTTGTTCTGGCAGTACCGCGTGCCGACGCAGCGGTTGTAGACCATCTCGTTCAGCCCCTCGGCGCTGTGGACCGTCGCGTTGACGGGGCAGACGACCTCGCACGGCGCGTTCTCGCAGTGCATGCAGGTCAGGGGCTGATGCAGGGTCTCGGGATCGTCGAGGCCGCCCTTGTAGTAGCGGTCCACGCGGATCCACTGGAGGGCGCGGCCGCGCGAGACCTGGTCCTTGCCGACGACGGGAATGTTGTTCTCGGACTGGCAGGCGATGACGCACGCGTTGCAGCCGACGCACGTCGAAAGATCGATGGACAGGCCCCAGGCATAGCTTCCGGACGGGAGCGTCGGGTAGAGCGTGTCGCGGGGGCCCGGCGGCTCCTCGCCCATGCGCGCGACGACCTCCGGGTCCTTCGCGTACGCCGCGGCCGTGACGGCGCGGACGGGATCGCGCCCCTCCATCGAGTGGTGATCCTGCGTCGTGGCGAGCTTGACGCGGCGGAGCGTCTTTCCGACCTCGAGGCCGGTCGCCGTCCACAGCGCCGTGGCCGTCCGTAGCGCGCCCGCGTCGAAGCCCTTGCCGTCGCCGACTCGGCCCGCGCGCCGGCGTCCGTAGCCGAGGTGGACGGTGACGCAGTTCTCGGCCTGGCCCGGCATGACCCAGACGGGAGCCGCGACGCGGCGGCCGCCGATCGTCAGGTCGACGACGTCCTCGGTCGTGATCCCGAGCTTCTCGGCGGTCTTCGGCGCGACGAGCGCGGCGTTTTCCCAGGTCAGCTTGGTCAGCGGCTTCGCGAGCTCCTGCAGCCAGCCGTTGTTGGAGTACGTCCCGTCCCAGACCGTCGGATCGGGACGGAACAGCAGGGTGAGGCCGGATTCGGATTTCGGAGTCCTGCCTGCGACGTCGTCGCGGAGCTGGACGTTCTTCGCCGGAAATGCCGAGTCCGCGACGATGCCGTCGTGGAGCGCCTTGCGCCACGCGAACTCCGCGTCGCCCCCCGGAAGCTTTCCGCGCCAGAAGGCCTTGACGATGTCGTGTCCCGACCGATCCGGCTCGTTCGAGAAGGCCGCGAGCAGCTCGTGGGCGGACTTGCCCGAAAAGAGCGGAGCGATGAGCGGCTGAAGAATCGTGACCGTGCCGTCGACGGCGCGCGCGTCGCTCCACGCCTCGAGGTCGTGGGCCGCCGCGACGTGCCAGTGGCTCACCCGCGAGGTCTCGTCGTCGTAGAGGCCCCAGTGGATCCGGAGCGGGACCTTGCCCATCGCCCTGGCGAACTCGAGGTCGGCCGGCGCGTCGTAAGCGGGGTTTCCCCCGACGACGACGAGGGTCGACACGCGGCCCGCCGCCATGTCCGCCACGAGCTCGGCCAGCGACTGGCCCGAGGCGCCCTCGGGCGCCGGAGCCGCGGGCTCGACGTACCGGACGGTCTTGCCGGCGTTGCCGAGCGTCTCGTTGATCGCGTGCGCGAGCGCGTGGACCTGCGGCGGCTGGGCCTCGCCCGCGACCACGAGGCTCGCGCCGCGGTGCGCCTTCAGGTCGGCGGCCACCGCTTCGACGAAGGGATCGGTCGGCGCGGCGGAGGCGACGGCTCCCACGGCGACCGCGACCGAAGCCGCGAAGGCCTCGATCTCGGCCGGAGTCATCGGACGGCGATGGTCGGCGCGCGCTCCCGTCAGCGAGGGCGTCGCCTCGACGACGTAGAGCCGGTTCGGGTTCTCTCCCCGGCGGCGCGAGACGAAGTCGCGCACGGCCCGCGGCATTGCGGGTCCCGAGCCGAGGAAGTCCGCCTCGAGCGAGAGGACGACGTCCGCGCGATCGAACGCGTAGAGCGCCTCGACGTCCTCGCCGAACGCGATCCGCGCGCCCGCGGCGGCGTTCTCGCGTCCGGCCGGCTCCCACGTGATCCACCGGGCCTTCGGGAGCGCGGCGAGAACGTCTTCGATCTGGCGGCGCAGCGTCGGCGAGGTCACCGTTCGCGTCAGGAACCGCAGCCCCGCTCCTGCCGCCGGCCGCTCCGTCTCGAGCGCCAGGCGCGCGGCCGCGAGGAACGCGCTCCACGGCCGGATCTCGCCGCGCTCGGTCAGCGTCTGCGAACGGTCCGGGTCGTACATCTGGAGCACGGAGGCCTGGGCGAAGACGTCGGTGCCGCCGAGGCTCGAGGGATGAAGCTCGTTGCCCTCGATCTTGATGGGCCGGCCCTCGTAGCTCTTGGCGAGCACGCCGCGCGCGTAGCCGCCGTGCAGGTGGGCGGTCGCGTAGAAGAGCGGCACGCCCGGGAGGAGCTCCTCCGGCGCCTTCACGTAGGGAAAGATCTTCTCCGCCGGCTGGCGCACGCATCCGGTCAGGCCCGCGAGCGCGATCGAGGCGCCCATGAGCGTCAGGAGCTCCCGCCGGTTGACGCCCGAATCGATCGGGACACGAAACTCGCGCTGGAGGTGCTCGCGGAAGTCCTCGGTCTCGAGCAGCTCCTCGAGGCTCCGCCAGTACTCGCGGTCCCGCAGCTGCCCGAGCCGCGACCGCGCCTCGGCGAGGCTCGGTCCCTCCGCCGCCGGAGGTGCGCCGTTCTTCGTCGGTTCGCTGCTCATCGGTGGCACGTCACGCAGTCCGTCAGCTCGAAGCTCGGACGGATCCCGTACTCGGCCTTCAGGCGCGCGCCGATCTCCTCCTGCCGGCCGGCCGGAACGTAGCCCATCGTGAAGACGGCGTCGCGCGGCCGCAGGTACTTCTCGGGCGCGCGATGGCAATCGAGGCACCAGGACATCTGGAGCGTCGGGTGCTGCGACACGAGCGGCATCCGGTCGATGCGCCCGTGGCAGGTCTCGCACCCGACTCCCTTGGCGACGTGGATCGAGTGGTTGAAGTAGACGTAGTCGGGCAGGTCGTAGACCTTGACCCACTCGATCGATCGGCCGGTCCGCCAGCTCTCCCGGACCGGCTCGAGCTCGGGCGACTGGTTCCAGATCTGGGAGTGGCAGTTCATGCACGTCTTGGTCGGCGGGATGTTCGCGTACGCGGCCTTCTCGACGCTCGTGTGGCAGTACCGGCAGTCGATGCCCATGGCGCCGACGTGGTGCTGATGGGAGAACTGGACCGGCTGGACGCGGGCGATGCCCTGCTCCGTGATGTAGGGCGAGCGGTTGACGGCGTCGAAGAGCCAGAGCAGCAGCGCGACGAAGAAAACGGCGCCGAAGACCGACACCCGCGAAATCGTGTTCGTGCTGCGGCGGAAGATCTGAGCCATGGGGGCTGACCGGCAATATATTTCAAACCGGGCGTCTGCAACGGGCCCTTCGGCGAGGCGAGATCCGGGCGTAGAATCGCGCGCTGGAGGCCTCCCATGAGACGTCTGATTCTGGTCTTGGCCGTCTCGCTCCTGGCCGCTGCCGCCCGCGCCCAGTCGCTCCAGGACCTGTTTCAGAAGACGAAGGCACAGGTGAAGGGGGGGGCCTGGCAGGACGCCATGAAGACCATGGACGCCCTGGAAGCCGCGGCCGCCGGCCCCGCCAACGAGGGCGCCCGCAAGCAGCTCGCCGCGCCCGTCGCGTTCTACCGCGGCGTCTGCGAGGCGAACCTGGGGGACGAGGCCGCCGCGCAGGCGAGCTTCCAGCTGTTCCTCGACCAGGTGCCCAACGCGACCATGGACCCGGCCGTCTACTCGAAGAAGGCCGTGGCCGCCTTCGAGTTTGCGAAGAAGCAGGCGGCCCCCCCGGCGATCCCGAGCTCGTCGGGGTCGCTCTTCAACGCCTTCCAGGAGTTCAAGGAGCCGCCGAACTCGAGCGATCCGCCCGACGAGAACTGGGCCAGGGGCCCCGAGCAGTGGATCATGACGGCCGAGGAGAAGAAGACCTGGGCGAGCCTCCAGTCGGGAGGCGATCGCGCCGAGTTCGTCGAGAAGTTCTGGGAGTCGCGCAATCCCCGTCCCGGCAATCCCGACAACACGTTCAAGACCGGCTTCGAGCGCCGCGTGGCCTTCGCCGATGCCCACTTCGTGCAGGACGAGAAGAAGCGGGGCAGCCTGACGGATCGCGGCATGGTGTTCGTGCTCCTCGGACCGCCCACGTATGGTGGCCGCCGCCCGATCCAGCCCGGTGAGGACACGAGCGAAGCGGCGGGGATGTCCACCGTCACCTCCGGCTCCGTCTTCGCGGCGCAGGCCGGGGCCGCCGCCTCCTCGCCGAGCGGCCGCATCACCTCGGGCCAGTCGGCCGCGATCGCCGACCGCATGACCGGTCCCGGCAGCCAGGCGGCCGAGTCCAACAACAACTACCAGGAGGTCTGGCATTACCGCCGCGAGCTTTTGCCCAAGGGAATCGGCTATCAACAGGTGGACGTCGTGTTCGTCACCAAGCACGGCTACGGCCAGAACGTCCTGCAGCGAGACGACGCGACGCTGATGACGCTCGACGTGGCCAAGAGCAAGCCCGCCCCGGCCCCGAGCAACGACGAGGCGGGAGGCAAGTCATGAAGCGGACCGGGTGGGCGACAGTTCTGATTTTTGGGGTGGCGTCGGTAGCCGCGGCTCAGGGGGTTCCCGATCTCTTTGGGAAGATGAAGGACCAGGTCAAGGCGGAGAAGTGGAACGACGCGCTGGTGACGATGGAAGTCATCGACGTCGAGGCGGCCAAGCCAGCGAACCAGCAGTATCGGGCGCCGCTCGAGGGGCCGCTCGCGTTCTACCGGGGCGTCTGCGAGGCGAACCTCGGCAACGCCGACAAGGCGCAGGCGGACTTCGAGGCGTTTCTCAACACGAAGCCCGACGCCGGGATCGACGACAAGATGTACTCGAAGAAGGCGGTGGCGGCGTTTGCGGCGGCGCAGAAGGCGATTGCGTCGGGTGGGCCGTCGATTGCGCGTGCCTACGCGGAGTTCCAGGCGCCGGCGAAGAGCAGCGAGGCGGTGAGCTCGACGTGGGGCGACGGGCCGGTGGTGTGGCTGATGACGGACGCGGAGAAGGCGGGGTGGGCGGCGGCGGCGACGGATGCGGACCGCGCGGCGTTTGTCGACAAGTTCTGGAAGTCGCGCAACCTCGAGGACGATCCGAGCTTCCAGCCGAGCTTCGAGAAGCGCGTGGCCTTTGCCGACTCGAATTTCGCCGTGGACGACAAGTCGGGCAAGAAGCGGGGCAGCATGACAGACCGGGGCATGGTGTTCGTGCTGCTCGGTCCGCCGACGTACGGCGGCCGCAAGCAGCTCGGCGTCAAGGACGACAAGAGCTCGGACGCGGGCGCGTCCCAGGTGGGCGACCACGACGCCGATCTGGCGAATCACAAGGCGAAGACGGACGCCTACTACAAAGCGCAGAAGGCCGGCGGGGGCAGAGGGGACCTGACCGCGTCGCAGCTCTCCACGACCGACGACCAGTTCACGGGGCCGGGCAAGCAGGGGATCAGTGCGGACAACGACTTCCAGGAGGTCTGGCACTACCGGAAGGAGCTCCTGCCGAAGAACGTCTCGTACCTCCAGGTGGACGCCGTCTTCATCACGAAGAAGGGCTACGGCATCGAGGTCCTGCAGCGGGACAGCGACATCCTGACGACGCTTTCTGCCGCCAAACAGAAGCCTCAGTAGGGGTAGGGTTGAGAAGAGGGCAACCGTGAAGCGGATTGTGGCAGTTCTGATTTTTGGGGTGGCGTCGGTAGCCGCGGCTCAGGGGGTTCCCGATCTCTTTGGGAAGATGAAGGACCAGGTCAAGGCGGAGAAGTGGAACGACGCGCTGGTGACGATGGAAGTCATCGACGTCGAGGCGGCCAAGCCGGCGAACCAGCAGTATCGGGCGCCGCTCGAGGGGCCGCTCGCGTTCTATCGCGGCGTCTGCGAGGCGAACCTCGGCAACGCCGACAAGGCGCAGGCGGACTTCGAGGCGTTTCTCAACACGAAGCCCGACGCCGGGATCGACGACAAGATGTACTCGAAGAAGGCGGTGGCGGCGTTTGCGGCGGCGCAGAAGGCGATTGCGTCGGGTGGGCCGTCGATTGCGCGTGCCTACGCGGAGTTCCAGGCGCCGGCGAAGAGCAGCGAGGCGGTGAGCTCGACGTGGGGCGACGGGCCGGTGGTGTGGCTGATGACGGACGCGGAGAAGGCGGGGTGGGCGGCGGCGGCGACGGATGCGGACCGCGCGGCGTTTGTCGACAAGTTCTGGAAGTCGCGCAACCTCGAGGACGATCCGAGCTTCCAGCCGAGCTTCGAGAAGCGCGTGGCCTTTGCCGACTCGAATTTCGCCGTGGACGACAAGTCGGGCAAGAAGCGGGGCAGCATGACAGACCGCGGGCATGGTGTTCGTGCTGCTCGGTCCGCCGACGTACGGCGGCCGCAAGCCGATCAAGGCCGGAGAGGACTCCAACGACCAGGCCGGCATGTCCTCGCGCAACTCGATGAGCGACATCAGGGAAATCAACCAGCTCAAAGCGAACCGTGCTCCGTCCTCGGAGGTCGCTTCCACCGCTGATCGCCAGAGCGGCCCCGGGACCCTCGCGCCCGAGTCGAACATGAACTTCCAGGAGGTCTGGCACTACCGGCGCGAGCTGCTGCCAAAGGGCGTGTCCTACCTCGAGGTGGACGCCGTCTTCATCACCAGGAAGGGCTACGGCATCGAAGTCCTGCAGCGCGACTCCGACATCCTTACGACCCTGGACGCCGCGAAGCGAAAGCCGCAGTAACAGAGTTCCGATTTCCTGATTCTCTTGCCTGACGCTCGGTCGAGAACCCCCCTCCCCCCGCCGGGGGGGCGAGGATTTTTCGTCGCGAGGGGTTAGGGTGAGGGGCTCTTCTCCTCCTCCACCGCGCCACGGGCGATCCGCGTCGCCCACACCGTCGCGATCACCGTGATCACGGCTCCCACTCCGAGGACGACCCACTTCCACTGTCCCGGCGGCAGCGAAGGCGCGCCGAAGGCCTCGTGCGCGGCCGCGCCGAGCGAGACGTAGAGGATCGTCAGCGGCAGCATTCCCGCGGCGCTCGCGAGGACGTAGGGCCAGAAGGGAATCGCCGTCAGCCCGTAGAAGTAGTTCGACGCGACGTAGGGAACGAGCGGCGACAGGCGCAGCAGGAGCACGATCCGCCAGCCTTTCGCGCCGATCGCGCGGTCGATCGCGGCGTAGCGCGGGTTCGACGCGACCCACCGCGCCACGCGGTCGCGCGCGAGGTGCCGCGCGATGAGGAACGACGCGGCCGCGCCGAGCGTCGCGCCGATCCACACGACCGCCACGCCCCGCACGAGGCCGAACACGAAGCCGGCGCCGAGGATCATCAGGATCGCCGGCATCATCAGGACGGCCACGACGACGTACGCCGCGACGTAGATCGCGTAGGCCGCGGGACCGAGATCCGCGATCCATCGCTCGAAGACGGCGAGCCATTCGCGGAAGGGGAGCAGCCGCCCCGCGACGAAGAGCGCGGCGAATGCGGCGGCCGCGGCGATCCAGAACGCGCTCTTTCGGAGATTCATCGGCGCCTATCCTCTCCCGTTCCGCCGCCATTCAAAAACACCGCAACGGTTTCGAGAAACCGGATTCGGACAATTCTCGGGACGAATTGATCCGCGCGTCTCGGGCGGTCGTCCCTCGAATCGATCCCCTGGTCTCCCGCGCGCGCTCTCGCGCTCGTGGCAGCGGTGTTGCTCCCTCTGCGCGCGGGGCGCGCGCGGCTCGCCGCCGCGATTTCGCCCGGGAGGAGCTCATGACCGCATCTCGACGCCTCGTCTCCCTTCTGCTTCTGGCTTTCATCGCGGGCGCGTCCCGGCTCGCGGCCGACGGCTCGCTGTCCGGCACGCTCGCCGGGCAGGTGCGCGACGAGTCCGGCGCCGCGCTTCCCGGAGCCACCGTCGAGCTGACGAGCGCCGAGAAGGGCTTTCGCCGGTCGGCCGTGACGGACGCCACCGGCCGGTTCAACTTCGCGCTGCTCCCGCCCGGCGGCTACGGCGTGAAGGTCACGATCGACGGCTTCGAGAACTACGTTTCCACCAACAATGTCGTCGCGCCGGAGAAGACGACGGATCTGGCCGTCACGTTGAAGGTCTCGCGCGCCGAGGCCTCGATCGAGGTCACCGGGCAGACGCCGCTCGTGGACAAGTCGAACCCGGTCGACACGACGACGGTGCCCTCCGAGCTGACGGACAAGCTGCCGATCGCCCGCGCCTACCAGAACGTCATCGACTTCGCCCCGGGGCAGAACGACATCGACGGCGACGGTAACCCGAATGCCCGCGGCGCGCCGGACTCCGGCAACGTCTGGCTCTTCGACGGCGTCGACACGACCGATCCCACGACCGGGACCTTCGGCGCCAACCAGAACTTCGACACGATCCAGGAGGTCGTCGTCTCGAACGCCGCCGTCTCGGCCGAGTACGGGCGCTTCCAGGGCGGCGTCTTCAACGTCGTCACGAAGTCCGGCACCAACGCGTTCCACGGCACCGCCCGCGCCCTCGTGACGAACGACTCGTGGAACGCGCAGAACAAGGGGATCAACTCCCTGAACGACGAGCCGTTCGCGCGCGAGAAGATCGACGAGAACGCCTACAACTACTCGTTCACGCTGGGCGGCCCCGTCTGGACGGACCGGATCTTCTTCTTCGGCGCCTACCAGCGCAACCCGCAGGTCGTCGCCGCGGCGCAGACCCAGACCTCCTCGACGCTGCCCGACGGCACGGGGCAGAGCTACTCCCAGACGCCGACCTTCGTCGCCTGGCAGGGAAAGCTGTCGGCGAACCTCACGTCCTCGCAGTCCTTCACCTTCTCGGCGCAGGCCGATCCCTACAGCGGCATCGTGCGCGACTACTGGGGCGCCGCGGCGGACACCGCGGCCCTGACGACGCAGAGCCAGTCGGAAGACTGTCCGTGGGCCTGCATCTGGCAGGCGCGCTACACGGGCGTCTTCGGATCGAACTTCTCGGTCGAGGCGACCTACGCGGGCCAGCGCGGCGGCCTCGGCCTCGCGCCCTACCCGGGCAGCGGCTCGCCGTACTTCTCGATCGCGGATCAGCTCGCCTACAACGGCACGCCGTACGTCGGGGTCGTCGACCGGCCGCGCAACCAGGGCAACCTCGCCTTGAACTACTTCACGACGCTCGGCGGCCACAGCCACGACTTCAAGGTCGGCGTGGACTACCAGAACATCCAGTCCGAGAACTTCTACTTCTACGAGAACAACGAGCTCTTCGTCGTCAATCAGTTCGACGCCGCCACGCACTCGCCGATCCTCCAGCCGGGCGACCAGTGGTTCAAATTCACGCCCCCCGCGCCGTCGATCTCGAAGGGCAACATCTGGGGCATCTACGGCCTCGATCGCTTCGAGCTCTCCGACCGGCTGTCCTTCAACCTCGGCGTGCGCGCGGACATCCAGCACGGGTCGAGCGACCTCAACCACGCCGTCGTCGACGCGACGACGATCGCGCCGCGCCTCTTCGGCACCTGGGACATCACCGGAGGCGGCAAGACGCTGCTCTCCGGGGGCTGGGGCCGGTACTACGAGTTTCTCGCCCAGACGATCGTCGACTCGATCTACAGCGGCGTTCCTCAGGAGTCCGACGCCGACGTCTACGTCTGGGACGGCTCGCAGTGGCAGTTCGACTATCCGATCCGCGCGGGCGGCAATCAGCAGCCGGTCAACCCGGACCTGAAACCCTCGTACGTGGACGAGTACGACCTCGCGTTCTCGCAGCAGCTCGGCAACACCATGGCCGTCGAGGTGCGCGGCCTCTACCGCAAGTGGAACAACATCGTCGACGACATCAAGCGGCTGGACGACTCGGGCTTCAAGTTCCTGACGCCGATCAACTTCCCGAACGACGTCATCTTCCGCGACTACAAGTCGGCCGAGGTCACGTTCACCAAGCGCTTCTCGAGCAACTTCCAGGCCCTCGCGAGCTACACGTGGTCTCAGGCGCAGGGCAACGCGGATCGTTCGTACTCGCTCGTCGCGTTCACCTCGCAGCTGCTCGACTATCCGAACGACACGTGCACCGCTGACGCCGCCGGGAACCTGCCGGCGGTCTCGGGGCCGTGCCCGCAGATTCTCGGCCACAACCGCGGCGGCCCGCTGCCGTGGGACGTGACGAACTCGGTCAAGCTCTACGGCGCGTACACGTATCCGATGCAGTCCGTGAACCTGACGGCCGCGCCGTCCTTCACCTACACGACGGGCCTGCCGTACCAGCCGACGCAGAACGTCACGATCAACGGCGACAGCGACGTCTACTACCCGCTGCCGCAGGGCTCGCTTCGCCTGCCGTCCTGGTACCAGCTCAACTTCTCGTTCGAGGCGAACTTCAAGATGTTCGAGCCGGTCGAGATCGCGCTGAAGGCCGACATCTTCAACGTGACGAACCAGCAGCCCACGATCGACAACACCAAGATCGTCGTCGTCCCGGGAGAAGACCTCGGCAAAGCCGCGACCCGCAGCGCCCTGAACGCCCCGCGCGGTTACCAGTTTGGCGCGGTGGTGCGGTTCTAGAGGGAGCTCCCTCCATTGTCATCCCGAGCGGAGCGAGGGATCCCTTTCGAGTCTCGGTGCGGGTATGAAAGGGATCCCTCGAGCCTTCGGCCCTCGGGATAACAGGAGGCTGCGGCTGGATCAAGGTGGAGGCTGTCATCCCGAGCGCAGCGAGGGACCCCTTTCGAGCCTCGACGACCTCATGACGATCCTTAGACGACGTGCGGAGCTACTGGGTCTACATCCTCGGCAGCCGGACCGGGACCCTCTACGTCGGGCTGACGAGCGATCTAGAGCTGCGCGTCGCGCAGCACCGCGCTGGCACGTTCGGGGGCTTCACAGCGAGGTATGCGGTTCATCGACTCCTCTACTTCGAAGAGACGACGGAAGCCATCGCCGCGATCGCCCGCGAGAAGCAAATCAAAGGCTGGCGTCGATCCAAGAAGGTTGACTTGATCCAGGCGGCCAATCCCGGCTGGAGGGACTTGTCGGCCGGGTGAACGCGGCTCCTGTCTTCCCGAGCGCAGCGAGGGATCCCTTTCGAATCTTGGTGTGGCAATGAAAGGGATCCCTCGGGCCTTCGGTCCTCGGGATGACAGGAGGGCTCGGCCCTCGGGATGACAAGGGTGGATTCAGGCGGGCTGTCATCCCGAGCGGAGCGAGGGATCCCTTTCGAGTCTCGGTGTGGCTATGAAAGGGATCCCTCGGGCCTTCGGCACTCGGCATGACAGGGAACCCTCGGCCATCGGGATGACAGAACCGCCCCAACCAAAAACAAAAGAGCCCCGCTCGCGCGGGGCTCTCGCTGAATCCGTGTCCTCGCGTCTTACGCGTTGAACGACTTGCCGCAGCCGCAGCCGCCGGTGGCGTTGGGGTTGGTGACCGAGAATCCCGCGCCGCGGAAATCCTCGACGTAGTCGACCTTCGCGTCTTTCAGATACGTGGCGCTCTGCGGGTCGACGACGACCTCGATGCCGCCGGTCTCGATAACCGCGTCGCCTTCCTTCTTCTCATCGAACGTGAATCCGTACTGGAAACCCGAGCAGCCGCCGCCCTGGACGAAGATCCGGAGAGGCTTCCCGGCCGAGTCGGCCATCGTGCTCGCGAAGTACTTGACCTTGGCGACCGCCGCGTCGGTCAACGACAGAAGCGCGCCGGAAGGTCCCGTCGTGATCGGGGTCGGAACGGACGATTCGACAGTGGACATTGGTTCTCCTAACGGCTCAATTATGGTCCGCGCGGCAAGCCCGGCGCAACCTCCCGGAACCCCTGCGCTATCAGGAGTTGCGAGACGCCGGCCGGATCAGGACGCCTTCGCGAGCGCCGGCGCCGCGAGAAGCGCGTCGATCGAGCGCCAGGTCTCGTCGACCGCCGCCGGCGGGGTGACGAACGAAACCTGCTTCGCCGTGACCTCGAAATCCTCGACGGAAGGCATCTCGGCCCGCTCCCAGGCGTGTCTCAGGCGGCGACACTCCGCGTCATCCAGAGGACGGCTGAAGTGCCCAATTGCGAGCCGTCCGCCCTCGACGTCGAACACCGATCGGAAGGAGACCTTCGCGGCGTGGGGTTGATTGCTCCAGCCCATCATGTCCGTCTGATGCGGGGTTTTCCTGGTGGGTTTCATGGTGGTCCGCCTTTCTCGCAACCGGTCTGGAACTGTTCCTTCCAGCCCCCATAACAGCAATCCGCGTGCCACCATTCCAAGCACAGGTTCCTGTGCACACCACTACATCTGGTGGTATTTACTTGACTCGACGTTCCCGCCGGTCTTACCCTCGAAAGCAACACTGGCGGCTTCTCCGCAACGCCCGGGAAGGTGGCCGGGTTCTTGGGATCAGGGCGGAGCATTCGTCATCGGGTGGGTGATTCGAAGGGGTCGGAAGGAGGAGGAGAGGGAATGAGCACGACGGACAAAGGTGTGGGGGCTTCCCGGGAAACGGCGACGGAGCAGGCGGCGCAGGCGCGCCCCGCTCCGCAAAAGGGCCTCAAGGGCCTGACTTTCACGCGGGTCTTTTCGGACCCGTCCGTGTCGCCGTACGACGCGATCGAGTGGGAGCTGCGAACCGCGGCGATCACCTCGGAGAAGGGCGAGACGATCTTCGAGCAGAAGAACGTCGAGGTCCCGAAGTCGTGGTCGCAGACGGCCACGAACATCGTCGTCCAGAAGTACTTCCACGGCCGCGCCGGATCGCCCGAGCGCGAGACCTCCGTCCGCCAGCTCATCGACCGCGTCTCCGACACGATCACCGGCTACGGCGAGAAGGGCGGCTACTTCAAGACCGCCGCCGACCGCGACGCCTTCCACGACGAGCTCACCGCGATCCTCGTCAACCAGGTCGCCTCCTTCAATTCCCCCGTCTGGTTCAACGTCGGCATCGAGCCGCGCCCCCAGGGCTCGGCCTGCTTCATCAACTCCTGCGGCGACTCCATGGGCTCGATCCTCGGCCTCGCCAAGACCGAGGGCATGCTCTTCAAGTACGGCTCGGGCACGGGCTCGAACCTCTCGGCGATTCGTGGGTCTCATGAGGGTCTGTCGGCCGGCGGCACCGCCTCCGGCCCGCTCTCCTTCATGAAGGGCTTCGACTCCTTCGCCGGCGCGATCAAGTCGGGCGGCAAGACGCGCCGTGCCGCGAAGATGGTCATCCTGAACATCGACCACCCCGACGTCGAGGAGTTCATCACCTCGAAGTCGAACGAGGAGAAGAAGGCCTGGGCGCTGATCGACGCCGGCTACGACGGCTCGTTCAACGGCGAGGCGTATGCGTCGATCTTCTTCCAGAACGCCAACCACTCCGTGCGCGTCACCGACGAGTTCATGGAGGCCGTCGAGAAGGACGGCGAGTGGCAGACGAAGGAAGTCCTGACCGGCCAGCCGCACAAGACGTACCGGGCGCGCGACCTCATGGCCAAGATCGCCGACTCCGCGTGGATCTGCGGCGATCCGGGCATGCAGTACGACACGACGATCAACCGCTGGAACCCGGTCAAGGCGACGCACCGCATCAACGCCTCGAACCCGTGCTCCGAGTACATGTTCGTGGACGACTCCGCCTGCAACCTCGCGTCGCTGAACCTGATGAAGTTCTTCAACGCCGAGGACGGCTCCTTCGACGTGGCCTCCTTCCGCCACGCGTGCGACGTCGTCATCTCCGCGCAGGAGATGCTCGTCTCCAACTGCTCCTACCCGACGCCGGCGATCGAGGAGAACTCGCACAAGTTCCGTCCGCTGGGGCTCGGCTACGCGAACCTCGGAGCGCTGCTCATGGCGGCGGGCCTGCCGTACGACTCCGACGAGGGCCGCGCCTACGCCGCGGCGATCACGTCGCTCATGTGCGGCGAGGCGTATCTCCAGTCCTCGAAGATCGCGGCGGAGCTCGGGCCGTTCTCCGGCTATGCGCCCAACCGCGACGCGTTCCTCGAGGTCATCGGCATGCACCGCGACGCCGCGCGCGAGGTCCCGGCAGAAGGGCGTTCCCGCGGACCTGCACAAGGCGCAGAAGGCCGTGTGGGACTCGGCGCTCGAGACGGGACGCGAGTACGGCTACAAGAACGGCCAGGTCACCGTCCTCGCGCCGACCGGCACGATCGGCTTCATGATGGATTGCGACACGACCGGCGTCGAGCCGGATCTCGCGCTCGTCAAGTACAAGAAGCTCGTCGGCGGCGGCACGATCAAGATCGTCAACCAGACGGTGCCGCTCGCGTTGAAGCGCCTCGGCTACACGCGCCGACGAGATCAACGAGATCGTCGACTTCGCCGACGAGAAGGGGACCATCGAGGGCGCGCCCGGCTTCAAGCCCGAGCACCTGCCCGTCTTCGACTGCGCGTTCCGCGCGTTGAACGGCTCGCGCTCGATCCACTACTCGGGCCACGTCCGGATGATGTCGGCCGTGCAGCCGTTCCTCTCCGGCGCGATCTCGAAGACCGTCAACCTCCCGCCCGACGCCACGCCCGACGAGATCGCCGGCGTCTACGTGGACGGCTGGAAGCAGGGACTGAAGGCCATCGCGATCTACCGCGACGGCTGCAAGCGCACGCAGCCGCTGAACACCGCGGCGTCGAAGTCAGACACCAAGTCGCCGGCCGCGCGCGGGATCGCTCGAGTACGTCGGCAAGGCGACGTCGCCCGTTCCCGCTCCGTTCCGCCGCAAGCTCCCCGACGAGCGCCGCTCGATCACCCACAAGTTCGACGTCGGCGGCCACGAGGGCTACATCACCGTCGGCCTCTACGAGGACGGCAAGCCGGGCGAGATCTTCCTCAGGATGTCGAAGGAAGGGTCGACGGTCTCGGGTTTGATGGACGCGTTCGCGACGGCCATCTCGCTGACGCTCCAGTACGGCGTGCCGCTCGAGGCGCTCGTCAAGAAGTTCGCCCACATGCGCTTCGAGCCGGCCGGGTTCACGAAGAACCCGGAAGTCCCGATCGCGAAGTCGCTCGTCGACTACGTGTTCCGGTGGCTCGGGTCGAAGTTCCTCTCGGCCGAGGACAAGCTCGGCGTCGGCATCATCGCGAGGGACTCGAGCTCCAACGAGCCGTCGCCGGTGACGAGCCTGGCCGTCACGCGGACGGCGGCGAGCGAGGCGTCGAAGCTGACGTTCGAGACGTCCACGGACGCGCCGGCGTGCCACGAGTGCGGGAGCATCATGGTGAGGTCAGCGGCGTGCTACAAGTGCATGAACTGCGGGGCGACGTCAGGGTGTAGCTAGGTTTTTCGCCCTCTCCCTCCGGGAGAGGGCGGGGTGAGGGGCGTTCTTTAGCCCCTCACAATGGGGTGGGGCCGTTTCGAGATGCGGGCGCCGAAAGGCCACCCGCATCTGTGTGGGTTTGACTCCCACACGCTTCCGCCAACCCCCCCCGCTGACCGCCACGCAAGCGCCTGAGAAATCAGGCGCTTTCCTTTTTTCTTGCGAGATCGTCAGAGGCCAAGAAGGCGGCCCGCGGCGGGCGGATCGCTGACAGAGACGCTGACAAGAGGGTGCACGTGCACCTTTCTCGCGGTTCGCGTTCCTGAGATCATCCGCGAGCGGGACACGGACACGAGATTGCCCACGTTACAAGACCGGAACGACTCGATCAGAAATCGCCGCTCACTTTTCTACACGGGGACGCTCGTGGTGCTCCTCGTCAGCGCCTCGGAGATTGTCAGCGCGCAGGTGATGACCGAGTTCCCGCCCGCCCCCTTTGTGTTGTCGCGGGTTACAGGAATCGCGGTGGGATCCGATGGCAACCTGTGGTTTACCGAAACGTCGGGGAACCAGATCGGCCGAATCAGCACGGCTGGCATCATCACGGGATACAACATTCCGACAGAGCAAAGTTGGCCGAACTTCATCGCCGCCGGCCCGGACGGCAACCTGTGGTTCACCGAATACGACGCGAACCAGATCGGGCGAATCACGCCCGCCGGTTCGATCACGGAGTTTCCCATTCTCACCGCCGGTAGCGGGCCGCAGGGAATTGTCGCGGGCCCCGACGGCAACCTATGGTTCACGGAGAACTACGGAAACAACATCGGGCGAATCACGACGGCCGGGATCGTCACGGAGTTTCCAGTTCCCACGGCCGGTGCTACGGTCAACGGCATCGCGGCTGGACCGGACGGAAACCTGTGGTTCACCGAAGCGGTCGACAAGATCGGACGGATCACCACCACCGGCACGATCACCGAGTTTCCGACGACCCCGGGAGGCTGGCCGAATTCAATCGCAACCGGCCCGGACGGTAACCTGTGGTTCACCGAGAAATCGTCGAGCAAGATCGGACGGATCACGACGGCGGGAGCCGTCACCGGAGAGTTCCCGACGACCACGGCCGGCAGCGGCCCGCTCGGCATCGCCGCGGGCCCGGACGGTAACCTGTGGTTCGTCGAGAACGAGGTCGGACAGATCGGTCGGATGACCACGGCGGGAGTCGTCACCCTGGAGCTCGCGACGACGAATCCGTACGCGACGGGGCCGACCGCCATCTGCGCCGGACTGGATGGCAATCTCTGGTTTTCCGAGTTCGGCATGGACGCATCCCCCTACGGCAGGATCGGCCGGATCACGACGGGTGGCCTGGAGGCCCAATGGACGTTTGTCGATGTAACGGCCGTGGGTCCGAGCTCGAACGCGAACGGGGTCCTGGAAGCCGGTGAGACCGTGCAGGTCGCTCCCGCCTGGCTGAACAGCGACATCTTTGACGGGGTGACGTTCACCGGAACCGCCTCGAACCTGACCGGGCCCGCTGGACCGACGTACTCGATTGACGACGATTCGACGGACTATGGAACGGTCGATGTGGCGACGACCCGGAATTGCAACGACGCCGGCAGCGATTGCTACGTGATGACCGTTTCGGGAGTCCGGCCCAGCCAGCACTGGGACGCGAGCTTTACCGAGACGCTCAGCGCCGGCTCGATCGTGCATTCGTGGACGCTGCACGTCGGCGAATCCTTTCCCGACGTGCCCACTTCGCAGCAGTTCTACGCGTACGTCGAAAATCTCTTCCACAACGGAATCACGGGCGGCTGCGGCGGCGGAGACTTCTGCCCGGACGCCCCGGTGACCCGGGCGCAGATGGCCGTGTTTCTCCTGAAGAGTCTGGGCGGAAAGGACTACGCGCCTCCCGCCTGCAGCTCCACCCTTTTCGCCGACGAACCATGCCCGGGCGGCCTCTTCGTGGACTGGGTCAATCAACTCGCTACGCAGGGCATCACAGGTGGCTGCGGCGGCGCCCCACCAAACTACTGCCCGACCGACCCCGTACGCCGTGACCAGATGGCAGCGTTTCTACTGAAGGCGCTGCACGGCTCGACGTACGGGCCGCCTGCGTGCACAGGGATCTTTTCCGACGTTCCCTGCCCGTCCCAGTTCGCCGGCTGGATTGAGGAGCTCTTCCACGAGCGAATCACCGCCGGCTGCGGCGGCGGGAATTACTGCCCGGCAGATCCGAACACCCGCGGGCAGATGGCGGTTTTCTTGGTGAAGACCTTCGGGCTGTTGCTTTACGGTCCATGAAGAGCATCCGCGCTGAGCCCGCGGCGAAGTCTCGCGACTGACGCTGCCAGCCCGGGGACCACCCGGAAAAATCCCTGACTCGTCGGTTTCCGGCCTTTTCCCGTTTTGAGATCATCAGGAACTGGGTAAAAAGGGAGAAAGGGGGACGGGGGACGGCGGGGGGACGGGGGACGGGGTCAATCGTGCATTCCTGTATTTCTGGACCGAAGATGGCCGAGGCCGTCTGACGGGTCGCGACAACTCAGGGGTAAAAGGGTCAGCCCTGATTTCTGATTTCGGGCGGGGGCCGCGGCGCGGAGCTGGAGAGTGAGGCGGCCGATCCGGATCTGGAGCTCGAGATCGACCTGCAGTCGGATCCGGAGTGTGTCGAGGGGACGCGCGAAGGATGAGTCGTCCCGGCCGAGGCGCAGGGCGACGAGGCTGGGCGGGATTCCGAGAAGGTGACGGGCCAGATGCGCGGCCAGGCGGCGCGTGGCCGCGATCTCGCCGCCGCGCGTTCGTCCCTCGAGATCGCGGAGCGTGAGGCCGGCGTCGCGCGCGACCTGCTCGAGCAGCTGGTCCAACGTGATCTCCCCGGCGGTGAGGTCTGCCATGCCGATGCCGGAGCGGGGTGCGAGCGGGAGCGTGTCGGCGCTTGAGCTATCATCCGGCCTCACCTTCTACAGTTCTACAAGGAGCTCCTGATGCCGCTCTCCCATTCGCCGAAGCTGATGATCGGATTGCTCGCGGCCGCCTGTCTTCGGCCGTCGCCCGCGAGTGCGCAGTCTTACGGGACAGGATCGCAGGACCTCGTCATCCCGGCGTTCGGGTTCGCTCCGACCTTCCACGATTACCAGTTCGTCATTGGTCCGGCCGGGCTTACGCCGACCGCCGATGGAGAGCAGACGTGGGTCGCCTCCGTGGGCGTGCCGAGCGGCGCGATCATCGACGAGATCGACGTCCTCGTCGTCGACAACGATGGGGCCGCGGACATCGAGGTCGCGTCCTCCTTCGCGTCGTTTCCCGTCACCGGATCGAACACGTGCGGCGGCAACTCCGCGACCGGGACATCGACAGGCATCACGGGCCAGGGAAGCGTCGTCATGACGAGCCCGTACGGTACCTCCCCGATCGAATCGCGGGGACTCTGCAACGCCGTGGACTCGTGGCTCAGCTACCAGGTGACGGCAACCCTCCATACGACGAATCAGTCGTTGGGCGGCGCGCGCATCGCCTGGCACCGCAGCGTCAGTCCGGCGCCTGGAACGGCGACGTTCGGCGACGTCCCCACGTCGCATCCGTTCTTTCAGTTCATCGAAGCTCTCGCGGCCTCGGGCATCACCGGTGGATGCGGCGGCGGGAACTACTGCCCGGATGCCAACCTGACGCGCGGACAGATGGCCGTGTTCCTGGCGAAGGCGCTTGGCCTGAACTGGCCGCACTGAGGGAGCAGGTAGTTGGTAGACGGAGGTCAGTCTTGATTTGCTGAGTTGGGGCGCGGGGAGATGTGGTTGAGGGCGCGGAGGATGCGTTACTTCTTCCGACTCGTCTTCCAGGTACCCGTGTCGACGACCTTGCCCTTGTACAGGGTTTCGAACGTGCCCGACAACGTCTCGCCGGTCTTCGCGCCCTTGATCCGGGAAGAGGCCTTGTTTCCTTTGACCTCGAAGTCGTAGGCGGCTTCGATGGAGTCGCCCTTCACGACGAGCGAGGTCATGGATGATTTCGTCGGCTGCCCATCGAGTACGGCGACGACTTCGCCGACCCAGTCGCCGCCCTGGCCCGGTGTGAAGGTGAGTTGATAGTCGCCGCTCTTGCCCGCCTTGTTGGTGTAGGTGCCGACATAGGTTCCGCCGATGCCCTCCGCGGCGACCGTTTCCAGAGGGAGCAAGAGCAGGGCGGAGAGGACGATCCAAAGGCTTCTTCGCATGGTCGGGACCATACCTCACGGGGAGAGCGAGTTTGAAGTGCCCCGATAGGATTCAGATCGCGTAGGTCAGGAAGACCTTCCCGCCGTCCAATGGCTTCGCCGTTCTCAACTCGAGCGTCTGCCGTCGTTTTGCGCTCGGGAATAGCGCCTTCCCTTTGCCGGCGATCAACGGATAGACGATGAGCCGAAGCTCGTTCACGAGGCCGGCATCGATGAGGTCCGCCGTGGTGCGGCCGCCGCCGATGAGATAGATGCTCTTTCCCGGCTGACTCTTGAGCGCCGCGACGTCGTCCGGGCTCCGAAGGAATCGGGTGTTCGGCCACTGTGCGGAGGGCGGCTTGCGCGACAGCACGTAGTGCGGAAGCTTCGCTCCGAAGCGGGCCCACTCGAGCTCGCCCGCCGTCGGCGCCTTGCCGGTGATCCAGTGGGACTTCTCGGGCTCGTTCTGGATTCCCGTCCAGTAGCCTTCGTAGCCGGAGTACATGCCCGCGCCGAGGATGCAGGCGTCGATCTCCGGCAGCACGTCGTAGTCGTTGGACCAGGCCTCGACCCAGTCCGCCATTCCGTCGGCGCCCTCGTACTTGCCGTCGAGCGAGATCTTCATTCCGGCGATCAGCTTCCTCATGCAGCCCCCGTCAGGCTTCATACGCGGACGCGGCGGAAGGTTTCAATCGGCCGGCAAGGTCCTCATCAGCCCCTCCGCGCCGCCTCGATCGTGGCGACGTCGATCTTCCGCATCGGCATCATCGCCGCGAACGCCCGCTTCGCCTCGTCTCCGCCCGCGGCGAGCGCGTCGGTCAGCGCGCGCGGCGTGATTTGCCAGGAGAGGTCCCAGAGGTCCTTGCACCAGCCGCATTGGCTCTCCTGGCCGCCGTTGCCGACGATGGCGTTCCAGTAGCGGTCGGTCTCCTCGCGACCGACGACCAGGAGGAGACCGACCGCTAAGGCGGTTCTACTTCGCCGCCTTCGGTAGCGCCGTTCGCGAATACATCCCGATCGGGTGTCCCGCCGGATCGATGACGAGGGCGATCGCGCCTCGGTCGTCGGTCAGGTCGAACGGGAACCCGGGAACGATCGTGCCGCCGAGCTCTTTCGCCTTCGCGCAGCTTCCGGGCAGGTCCTTCACCTGGATGTAGACGACGCCGTCGTAGGGGCTGATTTTCCCCTCGGCCTTGCGAAGCGATCCGACGGGCTGGCCGCCGGAGGCGATTTCTGCCGCGAGGTTTTCGTATCCCTTCACCGACGTGAACTGCCAGCCGAAGAGCCCTTCATAGAACGCTTTCGACCGGGCCAGGTCCGTCGTCGTGATGTCGAACCACGCGACGCGGCTGTCTCCGACATCCGGCTTGGGTCCCTTGTTCTCCGCGGCCGCGGAGAGGCTGGCCGTCAAGGCGAGAGCAATTCCTGCCGCGACGAGTCTCGTTCGCATCGTTCCTCCGGAAATTGGGAGAAGGCTACCAAATGTCCGAAGCGGCTCGCCGGGATGTAGAGGCTTGGAAGGCTCCAGTGAGCCCTTCGAGTTTCTCGGGAGTTCGAGCGCGGTCAGCGGTGAACCGGGAAGGAGTCGCCGAACATTGGTCGCCCGCTCCTGGATTGTTCCTGCGTCGCCTCGTCCTGGATGACGTCCCAATGCTCGGCGAGAAGCCCGTCTTCGATTCGGAGGATGTCCGCGACGATCCAGTTGGCGGGCAATCCATGTCCCGAATAGCGGCCGTGGACGATGACGAAGTCGCCGTCCGCCATGATCAGGCCGTGCTCGTACTTCAGCGTAGGAGGGAGGCTCCGAATGAGGTTGAACAGCCCCTCTCGGCCGGGCGGGATGTGCGCGCTGTGCTGGATGTATCCGGGGGACCAATACCGCTCGGCGGCCGCGTAGTCGCGCCGGTTGAACAGCGTATCGAAGGCCTCGAGCACGAGTGCTGTTTTCTTCTCCACGGTGGTTTGACTCATGAGCCTCTCGATTTTCGGGCGCACCCGCGGCGCCGTCAGCTCCTGGCGGAAGTCGCAACCGCCTTGACGGCGGCGCGAACGACCTCGAGGACGCGTTCCGGTTGCGAAAGCATCGGCACGTGGCTGCTGTCGAGCTCGTAGGTGGTTGCGCCCATGCGCTTGGCCATCGCGCGCTCCAGATCGGGATGAACCGTCCTGTCCTTCTTGCCGACGATGTACCAGCTGGGCTTGGATTTCCAGGCGGTTCCTCCGGCCTTGGCGTCGAACAGGTCGGGCTTCGGAACGCCCTGCGTCGCCAGCACGAGCTTTTTCTCGTGCTCGGGCAAATCGCCGGCGAAATCGTCGATCCCGTCCGGCAGCAGCCAGATGCGTCCGTCTTTGACGTCGATGTGGGAGAAGACCGCCGTCTTCGGGAACTTGGACTGCTGCGTCTGCGATGACTCGTCCGCGTCCGGAGCCAGGGCGCAGATGTAGACAAGACCGGCGACGCGATCGTCGGTTCCAGCCCCGGTGATGACGGTTCCGCCGTACGAGTGGCCGACGAGGATGACGGGGCTGCTGACTCGTCCGATCGTCGCTTTCGTCACGGCCACGTCCTCGGCCGTCGAGTTGAGGCCGTACTGCGCCGCAATGCACTCGTGCCCTTCGGCCTGCAGGGGGCCGATCAGCTTGCTGAAGCAGGAACCGTCTGCCCAGAGGCCATGGCAGAAGACGATGCTCGGCTTGGTCCGCGTCGATGCGTTCATGTTCCCTCCAGCCCCGAGTTATAGACCGAGCCCCGCAAGAAAATCGATCGAAGTCAGTCCTGATTTTGCGGATTTGGCAAGGGCGGGGGGCTCAGAGGACTCGAACCCCGGTCAGCTCCTTGAGTTTCTCGATGACTTTCTCCCGGAAGTCCGAGTCCAGGGCCTCCGCCGCCGGAGATGTCCGCTTCCGATGGTGCCAGTAGCCGCCGCTGACTTTCGCTTCGGGATCCTCGCTGACGGCGAGCCAGGTCTGGGTCAGGTGCCCCTGCTCGAGGTCGTCCGTCGCGCCGGGGCCGCCCATCTTCGTCGGGACCCATCCCGGATCGACGGCGTTGCTCAACACGTCCGGCCAGCGGCGCGCGACGGCGAGGGCGAACGCGGTGAGGTAGAGCTTGCTCTCGGAGTAGGCCTTGCTGGCGTTCCAGCGCCGTCGGGTCCAGTCGATGTCGTCGAGCGATCCGCCGCCTTCGCGGTGCATCCCGCTGCTGACGTAGATCAGGCGGTCCGGACGGTCGATCCACGCCGTCAGCAGGTAGGGGGCGAGGACGTTCACGGCCAGGGTGATCGCGTGACCCTCGGGAGTGCTTCCCCGCGCGGACTCGAGATAGACGCCGGCGTTGTGGATGACGGTGCCCATGCGCCCGAGGGCGTTGACCTGGTCGGCGACGGCGCGCGTCTCGGCCGCGCTGCCGAGATCCCCGATGGCCACACCTTTCGCGCGCGGGGCGAGATCGGAGAGGACGGCTGCGCGTTTGCGGTTGCGCGCGTGCAGCACGACCTCGTGCCCCTCGTCCAGGAGAGTGCGGGCGGCGGCGAGGCCGAGCCCGTCAGCGGAGCCGGTGATGAAGACGCGTGCCATCGAGGAGTCGGTCGGAGCTCCGGAATTTCGCGGTCAGGAACGATCCCGGCTTCCGCTCGCACGACGAATCTCGGCAATCGCGCGCTCGAGGTCCGCGTTGACCCGCTGCCGGTCGATCTGGTATTCGGCCTCGGCCTTCTCCTGCTCGGCCGGGTCGCGGAACCGCTTCCGCGCATCGTGGAAGTGAATCTCGAGCTCCGCCAGCCGCGCGGCGGCGACCCGCCGGGCCTCGGCGATCTTCTCCTTCTGCGCGGCGGTCAGAGGCTTCGCCTTGCCCGCGTCCGGATCGGCCCCCCGGAGCCGTTCCATCGCGAGCTCGAAGGACGACTTGAGCTTGTCAGCCACGGAGGCATGCTATCAACGGGAGACGCGGCGAAGGGGCTCGAACGAGGGACTCCGGCTCTTACGCCTCTTCCTTGGGCGCCGGGTAGAGCCTCTCGAACTCCGGGTCGCCGTGGAGCCTGGCGAGGTCGGGGTCGCGCCGTGTCCACTCGGCGTCCGTGTAGCCGGCCTCCCAGGCTTTCCGCAGGGCCTCGATCGCATCGGCGCGCCGGTCGAGCTCGGCGAAGGTGCAGGCGGCGTTGTAGAGGACCGTGGCTTCGTTCGGCCGGAGCGTCATCGCCAGGTTCGTCTCGCGCACGGCATCTTCGGCGCGCCCCTCCTGCGCGTACATGCCGCCGCAGAGGATCCGGGCCCTCGCGTCCTCCGGCACCTCGCGAAGGTGGTTCTCGAAGGCCTGCAGGAGCCGCAGGCGGACCCCGCGCCGATCGTCCTCCCGGCCCAGGGCACCGAGCGCGTTCATGATCGGAATGTAGACGTTGTAGTCGGTGCCCGCCGCCTCGATCGCCTGCTCGGCGAGGGACGCCACCTCGTCGTACTTGCCGGAGGCGAAGAGCGCCCGCAGCAGCAGGTAGTACGCCCCCTCGCAATCGCGTTTTCGGGAGATCGCGGCGCGCGTCAGGCGGACGGCGTCGTCGTACCGGCCGCCGGCATAGAGGATCCAGCCCTGGGAGACGAGCACCTCGGGGATGTCCGGCGCGAGCGCCACGGCGCGCAGCGAGGCCGACTGGGCGCGATCCATGTACGTCCCGCCGGGCCCGGACCAGTACTGGGCATGGGCGCACCCGTTCGCGATTGCCGCCCACGCGAGAGCGAAGTTCGGGTCCAGCGTGACGGCGTTCTCGAACATCTGGAGGGCGAAGTCCATGTCCCGCGTCGTGCGCCGCCGGGCGTAGCTCCGCCCGCGCAGGTAGAGGTCGTAGGCCTGGAGGTTCTCCGTCGGCTTGACGGCGAGCTCCGCCTGCTCCTGGGGCGTCAGCTTGATCCGCAGCGCCTCGGCGATCTTGTGCGCGATCTCGTCCTGGACGGCGAAGATGTCGGACATTTCCCGGTCGTAGCGCTCCGACCAGACGGGGAAGCCCGTGGCCGCGTCGACGAGCTGGGCATTGATCCTCAGCCGGTTCCCGGAGCGCCGCAGGCTGCCCTCGAGCGCGAAGTCCGCCCGAAGCTGCCGGGAGACGTCCGCCGCCGTCGCCTTCTGGTCCCGGAACGCGAGGACGGTCGTGCGCGGAAAGACGTTCAGCCCCTTGATCTTCGAGAGGTCCGTCAGGATGTCCTCGGTGATGCCGTCGCGCAGGTACTCGTCTTCCTTCACGCCCGAGAGGTTCTCGAAGTAGAGGACGGCGATCGACCGCTGCGCGCGGGGCGCCGGCGCCTTCGAGTCGGCGACCGAAGACGGGCCGGATCGGCTTCCCTCGATCTTGCGGCGCAGCCGCAGCAGGTCGGTCTTCAGCTCCGTCGCGGTCTGGTAGCGGAGGCTCCGATCCTTCTCGAGCGCCTTCTCGAGAATCGGTCCGAGGGCGGCGGGCATCGCCGGGTTGGCGTCCTCGAGGGGCGGCGGCTCGCGGTTCAGGATCGCGTCGAAGACGACGGCCTGCGTGTCCCCTTCGAAGGCCCGATCGCCGGTGGCCATCTGGTAGAGGATCGCTCCGAGCGAGAAGATGTCGGTGCGCGCGTCCGTCGCCAGCCCGCGCGCCTGCTCGGGCGACATGAAGTGGACGGTGCCGAAGACCGTTCCCACGGCGGTCAGGTCCGCGCCTCGCGGGGGCGCCGTCGGCATGCCCGTCTGCGCGCTCACCTCGTTGTGCTCGAACTTCGCCAGGCCGAAATCGAGGATCTTCACCTGGCCGCGCGAGGTCACCATCAGGTTCATCGGCTTCAGGTCGCGGTGGACGACTCCCTTCGCGTGCGCGGCCTCGAGGGCGTCGGCCATCTGGATGCCGAGATCGAGAAGCGGCCCGATCTCCATCGGCCGCCCGGAGAGCCGGGTGGCGAGGGATTCGCCGTCGACGAGCTCCATCACGATGAACGAGCGTCCGCCGTCCTGCTCGATGGCGTGGACGGTGCAGATGCCGGGATGGCTCAGGGCCGAGGCCGCCCGCGCCTCCCGCTCGAATCGTTCCAGCATCGGCGCGTCCTGGGCGAGGGCCACCGAGAGAAATTTCAGCGCGACGTTGCGGCGCAGGCGCGTGTCCTCCGCCTCGTAGACCACGCCCATGCCGCCGGCGCCGAGCTCGCGCAGGATTCGATAGTGAGAGATCGTCGTTCCGAGCAAATTGGTCTCCTTGGGGTCAGCCCTGATTCTCTGATTCCCGCTCACAGCTCCTTCGACGTGATCTCGTACTTGAAGTTGGCCGGATCGAGGCAGTCGAGCCGTCCGGAGGCGGTTTCCGCCTGGGGGTACATGAAAAACGCCAGCGGCTCTCCCTTCGAGCCCGGCAGCTCGACGTCGTGTCCGAAGTTGAACGCCATCCAGTTCATCTCCCACGAGCCGAAGAGCCGCGTCCGGGCCTTCGCCACCATCTCGTCGTCGATGGGCCGGTTGCCCGGCGGCTCCTCGAGGACGACTTTTCGCACGTCGGCGGGATCCACCGGCACCCACTCGCCGTCGAGGTAGACCTCGGCGCGGCAGTGCTGCGCCTTGGTCACGTTCTCGGTCGCGGCTCCGAGGCTCTTGTATCCCAGGCGCGACGGGGCGACGCGGATGCCGTAGACGTCTCGGGCCGCCAGTCCCGCCGATCGGGCCAGCGCCACGTACAGCGCATTGAGGTCGGCGCACTTGCCGCCCAGGTCCCTCGACTCGACCATGAACCGAACGTCGCCGGTGCCGCAGCCCCTCGTCTTCGGGTTGCGGTAGGTGTTGACGACGATCCATTCGTAGATGGCTCGCGCCTTGTCGGCGTCGGACTTCGCGTCCTTCGTGATTTCGGCGGCGGTCGTCCCGACGATCCCATCGGTCGGCAGGTACTTCGTCGGGCGCCGGTACGCGGCGAGCTCGGTGGCGTCGGGCTTCGGCGCGCGGGAAAGCGGCGGAATCGGCACGGTGTAGTCCCGGGTCCGGACCCGGCTCGTCAGCGTCAGGAGAGGTTTCGCGCCGTCGGGGTAGGAGGCGGAGACGATGCCGAGGTCCTGGCTCGTCTTGACGAGGCTCGCCTCGCCGCCCTCGCAGTGGAAGTCGTTGGACAAAGTCTCCTGAAACGGCGTTTCGCGGAGAAGCGCCGCCGGCAGCCACACGCGGGTCGGCCCCGAAGGGTTGAGCACCTCCACGCGGGTCGTCAGCTCGAAGGTTCGCCAGCCCGCGGCGCTCTCGTCGGATCCAAGGGCGAAGGTCTTTCTCGTTCCGGGGAGCGCGAGGTACGCCGAAACGGCGCCGGCGCTGCGGAGAAAATGACGGCGGTTCATGAAGCCTCCGGACGCATCATATGAGAGCTGGTAACGAAGCCCGATTTACCAGGCCGGATCGGTCTTGATTTGCCGACTCCGGCTGCGGGATGGTTCCCGGAATGCCGAAAACAGCAAATCTGACCCCGCCGGTTCTACCGCGGACGTGCCCCGGCGACGACGGTGCCGGGCGCTCCCGAGCGAGCCGCGACGAGGGCGTTGAGGATCGGGGCGTCGCGCTGGAGGACGAACTGGCCGCGCCCGATCTTGGTGACGAAGGTGACGTTCAGCTCGTTCGCGGAGACCGCTTTCGGGAGGGTTTCTCGCCGGTAGTACCAGATCTCGCGAAATCCGCTGGAAGCGTCGGTGACCGTGGTGCCGTCGAAGTGGACCGAGTTGCGATTCGCCATGAACCATTGCCCCGGGACCGAGTTGCCGTCCGAGATGGAGTTTTCCTCGTTGGGCATGATCGGCTTGCGGCCGGTTCGGTTCGGAGGACCGAGCAGCACGAACACCATTCCCGGATCCGTCAGGCTCCCGCGCTGGTGCTCGTCCAACCGGAAGTACGCGTCCGCGAACGCGACGCGGCGGTCGAAGTCGGTGCGCGCCGGGTTGTCCGGGGAGTCGGGGCTCGGATCGCGCCTCTTCCAGAACTGTTCGACGAACTCGGCGCGCTCGTCCTCGCTCGTCAGCGCTCCCCAGGCCGCCGTCTCCCCGGGCGTCATGAGCCACTTCACCGGTCCGTCTGTCCATCGCGCGTCCGGTTTCTCGCCCATGTTCGGGGAAGCCTCGAATTCCTCGAACCTCTGGAGAATCGAGAGTGTGCCGTGCGGCGACGCCGCGTCTTTGCCCGCGGCGTTCTGCGCCGCGTCCCCGCTCGCGCCGTTCTGCGCCGCGATCTTGCCCGCCGCCTCGAAGGCCGCCACGGCCTTCTTCGAATACGCGGCCTTGTCGATCGTGTAGCCCGGCTGCGCCCGCCGGTAGGCCGCGAAGTCCGCCTCGGCCTTCTCGGCCTGGTCGAGATTGGCCTCGCACACTCCGCGGTAGAACGCGATCGGCGCCACGAGCTGCGGGCGAAGGGTCTCGTTTCCGGCTTGGGCGGATTCGGCGTCGAGCTGATCGAGGGTCGTCAGAGCCTCCTGCCACGATCGGCTCTTCACCTGCGCCTTGGCTTTCTGAAAGAGCTCGGAAAGGCTCTCGGCGAGGAGCGGAACAGAAAGCAGGACGGAAACGAGCGCGACGAGACGAACGCCCGGTCGACTCATGGCAGGCCTCCTGTCGAGCCTCATTATCTCAAGGGCGGGACGGGCGGGGTCGGTCCGGGCTTTACGACCTCGTCTCCGGAGCCGGGAACGGGTCTTGCAGTCCCGAACGACATCGACGGCATTTCGTGACCTCAAGGAGGAATTCGCATGGACGAGAAACGCAATCGCGAGGGATCCAGCCCCGAAGCCCAGGTCCCCAATCCGCGCGACGCGCAGGGGTTCAAGGAGAACCCGGCCCCGCAGGGGCTGAAGAAACCGCCCGAGATCGAGCCGGGCGAAGACTCGGGCGAGTGGACCAGAGGCGGTGGAACCGATCCCCACGAGAAGAAGCCGGAGAAGGCCTGAACGGCCGAACCTGAAACCTGAAGGGGTCAGTCTGGATTTGCCGAGTTCGCCCGCGACGCGGGCGGTGACGGGTGTCGAGATCGACGGAAGGAACTACGGCTCCGCCGCCAGTTGACGCAGACGCTCCGTCGAGGGCACGAAATAGTACGCTCCGGTGAGGGGTCGGGTGTATCGCGTGAGAGCGTCGCGAGTACCGCCGGCGAGGCCGGCCATGCTCTGCAGCATCCGCGAAAGGCGCTGCTGATCGGCGCTGAAGCCGACGAACATGGTGCCGTGGTCGGTGACCGTCCCGTACGGCATGTTCCGCCGGAAGATCTTGCCGAAGCGGTCCTGGTCGGTGCTGGCGACGTGCGAGTCGGATGCCTTGTTCTGGATCTCGACGCTGTCGGGCTTCATTCGTCCGATCACCTTCTCCTGTTGCTCGACGGAGAGGCCCTCCCACGCAGTCGTTTCGTGGACCCACCTCTGCAGGAGCAGGATGCTTCCACCGCCGCCGGGGTTTCCCTCGGCGATGACGGCCACCTCGGGAGCATCGATGAGGGTCGGGTTCTCGCTTCCATCGATGAAACCGGTCAGGTCCC
Source organism: uncultured Acidobacteriota bacterium (assembly GCA_963738945.1). Classification (GTDB taxonomy): domain Bacteria; phylum Acidobacteriota; class Thermoanaerobaculia; order UBA5066; family Gp7-AA6; genus DAHUXD01. Next base: position 422,414 of record CAVTYD010000003.1, on the reverse strand, counting down.
TGTCCTTCTGATACGGCCAGCTCGCGGTCTCGTCGGCAAGCGAGGCCAACCCGGCGAGCGCGGCCACCGCCCCGCGCGAGACTCCGAAGACCACGTCGTAGGCCATTCCCGAGATCCACAGCACCGCGTCGTGCTGTGTGGCGGGCATTCGGAAGCCGTCGATCCCGACGACGTCGCGATCGAACCCTTCCACGTCCGCGGGCGCGTCATCGGGAACGGCCTTCCTCCAGAGCTCCGGCCGGAACCCAGCGACCAGGTTGACGCCGCCCATCGTGGTCCTCGGCTCACGGAGGGAGGAGATCGCTGCCACCAGGTCCGATCCCTTCCGCGCATCGAGAGCGTCGAACTCCAGGTAGGAGTGAGACGCCGTGCCCAGCGCGAAGATGCCGCCCTGCGGAGTTCTCATGCGGAGATGGCGTGCATCATTGCCTCTGCGCGGTCTCGAGCCCGCGAAACGGCGACGATCATAACCCTCGCGAGTCCTGTACCGAGGATGGGAGGGTCAGTCGAGATTCGCTGACTTTTCGGCGACGTGCCGACGACCCACCGATCTTCAAGTACGTCGAAGCACTCGCCGCTTCGGGCGTCATGGCGGTCTTCATTGCCAGGGCGCTCGGCCTCAACGGGTCGATCGCGGCGCCGTAGGCGGACTCGCGTCGGAGAAGGAGTCAGTCTCGCTTTTCTGACTTCGGGGGCGGACGATCCGCTCGGTCGCCCCTCGCCGGAGACGTCAGCCCCGCCGCGCCGCCTCGATCGCGGCGACGTCGACCTTCTTCATCGGCATCATCGCCTCGAACGCCCGCTTCGCCTCGTCTCCGCCGGCCGCGAGCGCGTCGGTCAGAGCGCGGGGCGTGATCTGCCAGGAGAGACCCCAGCGGTCCTTGCACCAGCCGCAGGCGCTCTCCTGGCCGCCGTTGCCGACGATGGCGTTCCAGTAGCGGTCGGTCTCTTCCTGGTCGTCCGTCGCGACCTGAAAGGAAAACGCCTCGCTGTGCTGGAACGTCGTGCCGCCGTTGAGGCCGAGGCAGGGAATGCCCAGGACGGTGAACTCGACCGTCAGGACGTCGCCCTTCTTGCCGCCCGGGTAGTCGCTCGGCGCCTTGTGAACGGCCGTGACCTCGCTGTTCGGAAAAGTCGCCGCGTAAAAGCGGGCGGCCTCCAGCGCGTCCTTGTCGTACCAGAGACAGATCGTGTTCTTCGGCTTCATGTTTGCGTGCTCCTTCTATGGAAAGTCCCTCGCTCCGGATTGCCTATTCGAGCGCGTGCGGCTCCCTCATCACAGCGTAATCCCTGATCGCTGCCTCCGCTGCAAGCGGGATGCCGGGGTTGCCGGCAGGAGGAACGCGCCGTGCGTTTCTCATGGCGGCTGCAGCTTACACGCCGTGGCAATCGTGTGGAGCGCTGGTGAGGGCGTGGACGTTCCGAACCCCGCTAGAAGGCGATGACGAGACCGCCGGTGACGTCCCCGTTCAGGAGCCAGTTGTGCACGCAGGGAACTGGCACGACCGGTCCTCCCGCTGAGTCCGAAAAGGTCGTGCAGATGCTCTTCAGGTGGTCATTCGTCATGGACGTGTAGCCGCGCGCATCGAGCCGGAGGCCGAAGTGAGGGGTGAAGAAGTGCTTGACGCCGGCGCCTACGCTGATTGTGAAGAGGGTGTCCGGCACGTAGTCGATCGCATCGATTCGAGCTGCGCCCAGATCGACCGATACATACGGGCGCGTCGCGCCGCTGCCGAAGTTATAGCTGGCCCCGCCCAGCAAGTAATCGATGTTCAATGAGTGAAGATACTCGGGATGGGCTGGGGAAAACTCGGTCTCTGTTCTCGACCACTGGAATTCAGGCTCGAAGTGGGGAGTCGCGTTCCAGCCGAGGCGAACACCATAGGTGACGTCGTTCGCAAACGACAACGTCGTGGGGCCCGGCCTCGGGGATTCGAAGATGGTTCCACCAAGAAAGTAGCCGGCGAAGGGCGAGACTTCGATCGGCTCGAGGGTTTGGGCTCTTGAGGGAGCCGACAGGCAGACAAGAGCCACGGCCGCGAGCAGGAACTTCAAGTTGGGTGTCCTCCCGATGTGCTTACGGACCGAACAGAACATTCGTCGCGAAACGTCTTCCTCATTCCAAACCCTCGGACCCGCTCCTCGGAGAAGCTCCTTCACCAGCCGCTCGCCGGCGCACCGGCTCCGGACTCATGGAACCTCGCTGGAGATTGCGTTGACCTCAAGGGGCTGCAACTCGGCGAACTCTTCGAGCGGCCGTGCCTCCCCTCTCCCCCGGTGGGGGAGAGGGGGGTGAGGAGATCCGGCGACCCGGTCAGGCCGCCGACTCGGCCTTCTGGCGGATCGCTTCGATGTTGATCGTGATGCGGACCTCGTCCCCGAGGAGGAGGCCGCCGTTGTCGAGAGCGGCGTTGAAGATGATTCCGTAGTCCTTGCGGTCGAGCTTCGTCTCCAGCTCGAATCCGGACCGCTCGTTGCCCCACGGGTCGCGCGCCGAGCCGAGGAAGGCGACCGGCAGCGTCACTTCGCGGGCGACGCCGCGGATCGTGAGGGTCCCGGTCACGTCGTAGCGATCGTCGCCTCGGGGCGTGATCCGCGAGCTCACGAAGGTAATTCGCGGATGCTTCGCGACGTCGAAGAAGTCCGGCGACTTCAGGTGCGTGTCGCGGTCGGCGACGTCCGTGTCCACCGAGGCGGCGTCGATCGAAAAGACGACGGAGGACATTCCGGGCCGCTCCCGGTCGAGGCGGATCACGCCCTCGAAGTCCGTGAATCGGCCACGGACCTTCGTGACGAGATGGCGGACCTGGAAGGCGGCCTCGGAGTGCCCCTTGTCGATCGCGTAGATCTCGGGGGCGGAAGCCGGGACGGAAGATGCGGGGGCGAGCTTTGCGGCCTGCGTGGCCATACGAGCGTCTCCTTGACGAGGGCGCCGGCCCATCCGGCGTTCATTCACTCGTAAATAGTTGACTAGTTAAGTAATGGATTCCGGCCATGAGGGCACGGGATCAGCGGTGCGCCTGGCGAACGGCGTCGAGGAGTGCGACGAAACGATCTAAGTCCTTCTTCGAGAGGCGGTTCATGGGCTGCCGGGCGTTCCGGATCACCGCCGTCACCGCGTCCACCTGGGCGAGTCCCCCGGGCGTGATGAAGCAGAGGACCTGACGCCGGTCGCCCTGGCAGCGCGCCCGCCGGATCAGGCCCTTGCGCTCCAACCGGTCGAGGAGGCGCGTGATCCCCGGCGCCTTCTCGATCATCCTCGCCGCGATCTCGAGCGTGGGAAGCCCGGCGGGGCGCGAGCCCCGAAGGATGCGCAGCACGTTGTACTGCTGGAGGGTGACCCCGGAGGAGGCCACGAGCGACTCGCCCCAGCGCCGCACGACGTCGGCCGTCAGGAGAAGGCCCACCGTCGCCTCCTCGCTTCGGCGCGCGAAGGGCCGGCTCTGTTTGATGTCGGTCGCGACGTCGGCGGCCGTCGCGGCGCGTCCTCGGGCCTTTCGCCTCACGGCTTGCGATTCTGGCGGCCTGCGAGGGCGGGGTCAAGAACGCGCTCGTCCTTCGACCCGTCTTTGCGAGCGTGTGATAAGTGGCAGACGAGGAGTGGAGACCGCGCCGCGGGAGACATTGCAGGAAGGGAGAGAAGACCATGACGTTCATCACGACCAGGGACGGCACGGAGATCTATTACAAGGACTGGGGAAAGGGCCAGCCCGTGGTCTTCAGCCACGGCTGGCCGCTTTCCTCGGACGCCTTCGAGGACCAGATGTTCTTCCTGGCCTCGAGAGGTTACCGGTGCATCGCCCACGATCGACGGGGACACGGGCGGTCGAGCCAGCCGTGGGAGGGCAACGACCTGGACCATTACGCCGACGACATGGCGGAGCTCGTCGAGCATCTCGACCTGAAGAACGCGATCCATGTCGGCCATTCGACGGGCGGCGGCGAGGTCGCCCGCTACATCGGCCGGCACGGAACGAAGCGTGTGGCGAAGGCCGTGCTCATCGGCGCGATTCCGCCGGTCATGCTGAAGTCGGCGGCCAATCCCGGCGGCACGCCGATCGAAGTTTTCGACCAGCTTCGGTCCTCCGTCCAGGCCGACCGCTCGCAGTTCTGGAAGGACCTCAGCCTGCCGTTCTATAGCTACAACCGCCCGGGGGCGAAGGTGTCGGACGGTGTGCGGGAGTCGTTCTGGCTCCAGAGCATGATGTGCGGCTTCCCGGGGTCCTATTTCTGCATCAAGGCATTCTCGGAGACGGACCTGACGGAAGACTTGAAGAAGTTCGACGTGCCGACGCTCGTCCTCCACGGCGACGACGACCAGATCGTGCCGTTCCCAGACTCCGGGGCCCTGTCGTCGAAGATCATCAAGGACGCCAGGCTCGTCGTCTACAAGGGGGCCCCGCACGGCATGTGCACCACCTTGAAGGACAGGGTCAACGAGGAGCTGCTCGCGTTCATCAAGGCCTGACGTACTCGGGAGGCATCGCCATGATCTGCGGGTGGAGGTGTCAGTCTTGATTCGCTGACTTCAGGGAATTGCGACGTGGCCACTCTTCGGGCCGGATGCCATTCGACTCACGGGTCGCGACAAGACGGTTGCCCCGAACTAGACTTGGATTCCATGCTGGTCCGCCCCCCGGTGTTCCGCCGACTCTGTCAGGCCCGGGAGGCGCTGACGAACGACGTCGAGGTCGCGCCCTCGATCGAGACGGTGGCGCGCTCGGCCGGGATCTCTCCTTTTCACTTCATCCGCCAGTTCGATGCGCTCTTCGGGCTCACGCCCCATCAGCTCCGGATCCGCGCGCGCCTCGATCGCGCCCGGCGCCTTCTCGCGATGGGCGGCATCTCGGTGACCGACGTCTGCATGGAGGTCGGGTTCTCGAGCCTCGGCACCTTCAGCGATCTCTTCACTCGCCGCGTCGGCGAATCGCCGTCGTCCTTTCGGCGGCGGGCGCGTTCGATGGTGCAGGTTCCGGGCACGCTCCCGCGGGAGCTCTTCCCCGGCTGCCTGACTCTCATGGCCCGGCTGCCGGCCTCGGCGTTTCGCAATTTTCGAGAAGCGTAAGCCGCCCCGCAGGCGGCAGACTCCGGGCTCGGAGGCAAATCATGCGAATCAAGCTCACGAGCATCCTGGTGGACGATCAGGCGAAGGCCCAGAGGTTCTACACGGAGGTCCTGGGATTTACGACGAAGCTCGACTTTCCCGTCGGTGAATACCGCTGGATCACCGTCATCTCTCCCGAGGGCCCGGACGATCTGCAGCTCGCGTTGGAGCCCAACGCCAACCCGGCCGCGAAGACGTTCCAGGAGGCGATGTTCGCCCAGAGAATTCCGGTCGCCGCGTTCGAGGTGCGTGACCTCCCGGCGGAATTCGAGCGCCTGAAGAAGCGGGGCGTCACGTTCGTCCAGGAACCGATGTCCGCAGGGCCCGTGAAGATCGCCATCTTCGCCGACACGTGCGGCAACCTGATCCAGCTCTATCAGCCGGTTTAGCGGGCGACCCGAACCGGATTAGAGTTCCGGCATGTGCCGGAACATCCGTACTCTCGCCAATTTCGCTCCGCCGGCGACCGAGGCCGAGATCCGCGCCTCGTCCCTTCAGTTCGTGCGCAAGCTGAGCGGCGCGAACAAGCCGTCCAGAGCGAACGAGGAGCTGTTCGCCCGGGCCGTCGACGAGGTCGCCGCCGCCGCGGAGAAGCTGGTCCGGGGATGGGTGACGACTGCGCCGCCGAAGGACCGCGACGTCGAGATTCGAAAACACATGAAACGGTCGCGTCAGAGATTCGGCAAGGAGCCGAGGCGGACGCCGATCGACCCGATTCGCTAGGGCGAGGGCGGCGGGGGAGTCACTCGGACCGCTCGAGAGTCTCCTGGGCGGTGAAGGCCTTCCAGGCGCCGGCTCGCTTCACGAAGGCGTCGGTGAACCGAATGCGAGCGGTGAAGTCGGGGGCCTTGCCGGACGCGACGTTCACGCCGGTGACGACGGCGACGTCCGGAGCGGCGAACCGGACGCGGATGTCCTGAAGCGTCTGCTTCATGGACGGGCGTCCCGGGGCCTCCAGGGCCGCGACCGCCATGCCCCGGTCCCGGACCTCGCCCTTCCAGGTGATGTCCACGAAGTCGTCGTCCAGCAACGCACGGAGCGCGGCGGAATCCCGATTCTCGAGCGCCTCGACCCAGCGCGCCTCGGCGTCGCGCACGGACTGTTCTTCGGGCGACGCCGCGCGGGCGGCCGATGAGCCGCGGGCGGCCATGACGAGCGGAAGGACGAAAGCCGCGAGGACACGGGGGTGGAGTCTCTTCTTCATGAATGAACTCTACGGGAATGATGAGCCGGCGTTCTCACGGGATCGCGCGTCACATGTGGGACGACGCGGCGCCGCGCGAGAAGGCCTCGGCGAAGCGCCCTGCCGCCCTTCCGGCCGACGGATCCCTGGAAAACTCGCGGGCGCTTCCGGCCGTACGCACTCTGGACGGTCGTTCGATCCGCGACCGGCGGGAGAGTGCGTCATGCGTCCAGTCCGCGCCCTGATGGTGGCCCTCTGGTCGATCGGCTCCGCTTCTATGCTCGGCCAGCAGCCGGCCAAACCGCCTTCCGACGAGACCCGGTACCCCTGTCGATCCGTGCACACCTTCGATTTCTGGATCGGCGACTTCGACGCGACACCCTGGAACGAGCCGAACGGGCCGGTGCGAGGGCATCTCCACAACACCCGCGAGTACGACGGCTGTGTGATCGTCGAGAGGTGGGAAGGCGCGGCCGGTTCCCGGGGCATGAGCATGTCCTTCTACGACGTCAACCGCTGCGTGTGGCGGATGGTGTGGAACGGCGACGACAACCAGTCGAACGACTTCGAGGGTTCGTATCGGGACGGCGCGATGCGGTTCGAAGGCTGGATCCTCGATGCCGCCGGGAAACGAGTGCTCGCATCGAACGTTCTTCAGGACGTGTCGCCGGACACGATCCGGCACGTCTACTCCGTTTCCGCGGACGGGGGAAAGACGTGGGTGGTCAAGAGCGACGGACGGTTCGTTCGGCGCGGCCCGTCGTGAGGGAGAGCGAGCCGTCGGTCTCGATTCGCCGTCACCGCGGTGCACGCGCATCGACGGCGGCGAGCTGCGTCAACTTCTCCGGGTTCGTCACGATGTAGATCGCCTCGATGCGGCCGTTCTTCGCCTCGATGGTGAACACGGAGAAGGGCCGTCCATCCCTGTAGCTCACGATGCCTGGCCGCGCGTTGATCTCCTCGAAGCGTTGCTCGACACCGAGCGACAGGAGCTTCCGCTGCCCGTGCACGCCGGCCCGGGCGACCTTCTCCGGCCCGAAGATCGGGAGCCGAAGCGCCGACGCCCTGCCGCCGCCGTCGGTGTGCATGACGACGTCGGAGGACAGGAGCGAGATCAGCGCCTCCATGTCGCCGCTGCCCGCGGCTCGAGCGAACCGGCGCAGGAGCTCCGCGTGCTCGGCGGTCCCGGCCCGGAACCGCGGACGCGCCAGCCGCACGTGCTGCCGCGCCCGCCGCAGGAGCTGGCGGCTGTTCGACTCCGTCACGCCGAGGGTCTCGGCGACCTCCGCGTGCGTGTAGTCGAAGACCTGGTGGAGGACGAAGACGGCCCTCTCGGCGGGCGCCAGCTTCTCGAGGAGCAGGAGGAGCGCCATCGAGACGGACTCGTCCACCTCGAGGAGCTTCGACGCGATCCGTCCCGGTTCCGTCCGGAGCGGCTCCGGCAGCCACTCGCCGACGTACTCCTCGCGCCTCGAGCGCGCGGACTCGAGCTGGTTGATGCACAGGCGGCTGACGATCGTGACCAGGAATGCGCGCGGCGACCGGATGTCCCCGGAGCTCGCGCCCTGCCAGCGCAGGAAGGTCTCCTGGAGAACGTCCTCGGTGTCCGCGATGCTCCCGAGCATCCGGTACGCGATCGAGAACAGGAGCGCGCGGTGCTCCTCGAACGCGGCGAGCGCGGCCGATGCGCCGGCCTCGACCGGCATCGCGTGCGGAGCGTCCCCGGTCACGCCGACCGTCTCGCCGGCGCCGCGATCGGCGTCCCCGCGGCCGCCGTCGGGGCGGCCTCGAGTCGATGCTTCTTCTCGAAGTAGACGTACGAGGCCACGAGCGCGCCGAGAAAGAAGAGGGGGTCGACGACGAAGAACCAGGCGTCGCCGACCGAGAAGTGGGCGATGGCCGCCGAGACGAGCGTGATCGCGAAGCCGGCGTACGCGAACTCGCGCACCCTCCGGGGCAGCCCGGGCAGGAGCAGGGCAAGCACGCCGAGCACCTTCGCGGCCGTCAGCTCGATGCGGAAGTAGTCGGGGTAGCCGAGGTGCCGGAAGGCGCCCTTCATCGGGCCGAGCGGATTCTTCAGGTTGAAGTTGACGGCGCTGTACGCCATGACGGCGCAGACGAGCCCCGTCGCGATGCCGTCGATGACTCTGTCCTTCTTGTTCATGGTGGCCTCCTGGACCGTCGGACCTGCCTCCGAGCTCGCAGGCTTCTTCCGGCGCGTCCGAAAGAGAGACCGGACAGGTCGTGGAAACGTGACATGCCAGTGGCACTGGGCGACGTGGCGTCGTTCCTCGTGGCCTCTCCGAACGAAGTAGGCGGTGCGGCCCGGTTTCGGTTCGCGGGGCCGGGATCGGTCTGGTCGGCCGATCCGCGGGCCCGGTGGATCCGGCGACGCTACGGCATGGACTCGTCGAGCGAGGGAGCCATCAGGCGTTTGGCCACCAGCGGGATCGACATCGCGCGGATCGCCAGAGTGCGAACGGTCAGCCCCAGCCGCGTTCGAGGTGTGAAGAATCCCCGGAGGCGCAGCGCGGCCTGCTGCTTGCGGGCCACGAACGCGCGCAGCCGACCCTCGTACGCCGCGTAGGCTCTCGCAAAGTCTCCGTTAGCCCGAGCGAGCTCTTCCGCCAGGACGTACGCCTCGACCATGCCGAGGCCGGTGCCTTCCCCGGCCAGGAGCGACGGACATGCCGCCGCATCGCCGATCAGCGCGACGCGGCCGGAGAACCAGTGCGGAAGGCTGATCTGGCTGACACGGTCGAAGTAGACGTCGTCGACGTCGTCCATGCGGTCCAGAATCTCCGGCACTTCCCACCGCATGTCGCCGAATGCGCGCCGCAGGGCGCTCTTCGTGCCCGCGCGGGCGAGATCGCCTTCGATCGGCGCGCCGCGACAGATGAGCAGGATCAGGGTCTCGTCGCCTCGCAGCGAGACGCGCCCGACCTGCCGGTTGAGGACGGTGTGGGAGACATACGTCAGCTCGTCGCGCCGCGGATAGCCGGCGAGACGGAACGCGGCGACGTGGCAGTCGAGCGACCTCTCGAAGCGCTTCTGCGGCCCGAATGCGAGCTCCCGGACTCGAGAGTGGAGTCCGTCGGCTCCAACGACCAGATCGAAGCGCTCGATGCCCCCGTCCGAAAGCCGGGCGAGGACGCCGTCGTTCTGCGGCTCGATCCCGGAAATCGACACCCCGAACCGGGCGGGCGTCTCTCCGCAGGCTTCGAACAGAGCGGAGGCGAGATCCGAGCGGGCGAGGCTCATGAACCTTCCGCCGAGCATCGCGCGAAGCGGAGCCAGATCGAGTCCGGCCTCCTCACGGCCGCGTGCATCCACCATGCGGAGCCGTTCCATCAGGTAGCCGCGCTCCCGCAGGGTCGGAAGGAGTCCCATGCGGTCGGCGATGTCGTAACCGAGCCCCCAGAAGTCGACCATGTAGCCGCCGGTGCGCAGCGACGGCGCCTTCTCGAAGAGGACGGGGTCGTGGCCGGCGCGGCGCAGCCAGTACGCCAGTGTGGGCCCCGAAACGCCGATTCCGTTGATGGCGACTCTCATCGACCGCAGGTGCACGACTCCCACCGTTCTGAAAGCAAGAACGGTTCCAGGGTTCACCGGGGACTGGCCGCCGTGTCCGACGGAATAGGATCGGGAGGATGATTCCGTTGCTGCTGTCGATGGCGCTGATTCGGGCGCCGGATCCCGCACCGACCCCGAGTACGGAGACGCCGCCGCGTTTCGGCCTCGATCCGCGATCCTCTCTCGAGTCGCGCGTTCGCGCGACACCCGCCTCGGTCCTGGAGATGTTCGCGGAGCCGGGGGTGCCGGCGCCGGTTCCGCACACGCTCACCGACGCGGAGCGCCGGCAGCTCGCGGCAGCGCTCGACGCGCTTCCGCCGCTGCACCGGCGCGTCCTGAGGGAACGCTTGCGCTCACTGAGCTTTCTCGACGGGATGCCGAACACGGCGCTGACCTCGACGGTCAACCCGGGCGACGAGTATCCGCTCTTCGACATCACGCTGCGGGCGAGCGTCTTCGGCCAGACGACGTCCGAGTGGCTCACCGAGAAGGAGCGGTCGTGCTTCGACGCGGCGGGATCGGCGCTCCAGGTGTCGATCGAGGCGGGGACGACGCCGGCGATCGTGTACGCGCTGATTCACGAGGCGACGCACGTGGTCGACATGTCGGTTCACATCACGCCGCCGCCGCCCCCGAAAGGCGAGCCGCCGGCGAGCGGCGATTCGAAACCGTTCACGCGGGGCGTCTGGGCCGACCGCGCGACTCCGGCCGCCCGGTACCGCGACCCGCGGCTGGAGAGCGTGCGTTTCCGCGACGGCGGCAAGGTCCTTCCGATCGGCGACGCCATCGGCGTCTACGAGGCCCTCGGCCGGACGCCCTTCGCGTCCCTCTACGGCAGCCGCGGCTGGGCCGACGACCTCGCGGAATACGTGGCGCTCTACGAGCTGACCCGGGAGCTCGAGCAGCCGTACCGGATCGTGATCCGCAGCGGCGCCGCAACGGTGTTCGCTTACGAGCCGATGAAGTCGGACCGCGTGCTCGAGCGGGCCAGCCGGACGACCCCCGGCCTGCTGAGCGGTCGGTCCCGACTCCCCGGTTTCCGCGGCGAGGTGGAATCGGAGGGCACGGCTCTTCGCCGGGCTCCCGGGCGGGTTCGTTGATCCAGTTGGTCTAGCGGCTGGAGGCGGGCGTGGGCGTGGCGCGCGGACGGCTCCCGGGCGGAGTCAGCCCGCACAGGCGCAGATAGACGACCATCTGCCCATAGTGGTCCATCGGGTGCGTCAGCCCGAGGGAGACGATCGAGATCCGCGTGACCGCTCGTCCTCGGAAGTCGACGGTCTCGAGGGCGTTTTGCGACGTGAGTTGAGCCGCCGCCTGGTGGGCGAACTCGAACGACTCCCTCAGGAATCGCAGGATCTCGGCCCGCGAGGTCATCGCCGCGGGACCGTTCGGCGCGTCGGTGCCGGCCGGCACGGGCTTGCCGGTCAGGGGAGCCCAGATCGCGAAGTTGTCCGCGGCGACGTGGCGAACCTGCGCCGCGAAGCTGCGCACGCCCTGAAAATCGCTGTCCTTGAGGGCGAGCTTTTCGGGGGTGAAGTCGAACTTGTTCTCCGGCATCGCCTCGGCGAGGCCCACGACCTGGGACTCGAGTCGCGTGACCTCCTTGTCGATGGCGGCGGCGAAGGATGAGTCGGGCGGTGCCGCGGCGGTCTGGGCCGACGGAAGGACGGAGACGACGAAGGCGGCGAGGGCGAGGAGACTCATATCCTGCGGTTACGAAAGCGTTGCCGCTTTGTTTCGGGTGTCGGTCGTGCAGCGGGGAGTCGGCAGATCAGGCAAGACCTCCTCCGTATTAGAGCCGCTCGGCCGGCGCCGGATCCTTTCGAGGGGCTGGATTCAGCCGACGACGGGATGCGCTAACCGCGCAGTGCTTCGACCGGATCCGTCCGCATCGCGCGCCAGGCCGGCAGAAGACACGCGGCCAGCGCGGCGGCCAGCATCAGGAGACATGCGGCCCCGAAGACGAGCGGATCGCGCGGGCTGACGCGGTAGAGCAGGTATCCGAGGAGGCGCGTGAGGCCGAGCGCGGCCGCCGCCCCCAGGACGACCCCGGCCGCGGCGAGCCTCATGCCCTGGGACATCACGAATCGCATCAGATCGGGTGCCGCCGCGCCGAGCGCCATGCGCAAGCCGAGCTCGCGCTCGCTCTGAGAGACCGCGTGGGAGACGACCCCGTACAGCCCGATCGCGGCGAGCAGCAGCGCCACGGCTCCGAAGACGCCCAGCAGCGTGACGGCGACACGCTGCGGGGCCGCCGACCGCCGGACCTGTTCGCGCATCGTGATGAGCTCGGACGGCGCGAGACCGCGGTCGAGAGCCTGGATTTCCTTCGCCAGCGCCATCGCGATGGTTCCGGGCTGTTCCGACGTCCGAAGATACAGCGAGGCGGAAAGCGACGAGCTCTGACGGAGTGGAACGTAGAAAAACGGCTTCGGCGGCTCGAGGAGCGTCTCGTAGCTCGCCTGATGCGCCACGCCGACGACCCGAATCGATCGGCCATCGGCTCGGAAGGTATGGTCGATCGGGTTCTCGCCCGGCCAGTAGCGCGCGGCCATGACCTCGTTGACGACGGCGACCGGCGTCGTCCCCTCGTCATCGTCGCGCGTGAACTCGCGGCCGGACACGAGGGCGATCCCGGCGGTCGCGAAGTAGGACGGGCTCACCTCGTTGAAGTCCACGGTCGGCTGCTCGTCGGGCCGGGGCTGGTGACCCTCGTACTCGATCGCCGCCGACGAGTAGGAGCGATAGCCGAAGGGGCGGATCCGCGAGAGGGCCGCGGACCGCACGCCCGGAATCGCGCGCGCCCGTTCGAGCAACGCGTCCTGGAAGAGCTTCGCGCGGGCGCGGTCGTAACCCGCGGACGCGAGATCGATGGCGGTCGTAAGGACGTCGTCCGTCGCGAATCCCGGCCGGGCGTCGCGGATCCGGAGCGTGCTCCGCAGCAGCAGGCCCGCTCCCACGAGAAGGAGAAAGGAGAGCGACACCTGGAGGACCACGAGGCTCGACCGCAAGCGCAGCCGGCGGCCCGGGCCGGCGACGCTTCCGGATTCGGACCGCAGCGCGCCCGCGAGATCGATCCGCCTCGCCTGCATCGCCGGGACCAACCCCACGAGGACCGTCGCGAGCACACAGACGCCGATCGAGACGGCGAGAACCCGCCCGTCGACTCTTCCCGCGAGGCTCATGGGCGTACCTCGCGGTGGAATCAGCAGGACGAGGGCGTTGCGGAGCCAGAACGCCGCGAGGAGACCCCCGATCACCGCGAACACCGAGAGAACGAGGCTTTCGGCGATGAGCTGCGTCGCCAGCCGGCGGCCTCCGGCCCCGATCGCGAGCCGAATGGTCATCTCCTGCCGGCGCGCGAAGGAGCGGACGAGGAGCAGGTTCCCGACGTTCGCGCAGGCGATGAGCAGAAGGACGATCGCGAGGCCGAGCGCGACGCGGAGCGTCGGGAGCAGGGCGCCGGCGTTGTTGAACGGGGACCGCCACAGGGGCAGGAGACGGACTCCCCGGCCGCGGTTCGTCGCCGGGAAATCGGATTCCAACCGTCTCGCCGCCGCGGAGATCTCCTCCTGCGCCTGCGCGAGCGTCGCCCCGGGTCTCAACCGGACGAAGCCCTCGATCCAGCGTTGTCCCCGATCTTCCAGCTTGTAGGCGTTCGATTCGAACGTTTCCTGCATCGACACCGGAACCCAGAACTGAAACGCGTACCCGACGAAGGTCCCGAAGAACCCGGGCGGGGCGACGCCGACGATCGTGTGCGGGACGCCGTTCATGCGCTGCGTCTTCCCGAGAATCGCGCGATCCCCGTGGAATCGGCGCTGCCAGAGCTGGTAACTGATCACGGTCACGGGGTGGGCGTTGCGGCCCCGCTCTTCGGCCGGCTCGAACCCGCGCCCGAGGAGCGGCTCGACGCCGAGCGCCTCGAAGTAGTTCGCCGAGACCACGCTGCCCGCCACCTGCTCCGCCCGGCCGCCGATCGCGAGCGTCGTGCGGGTGATCTTCTCGGCGATGGGCTCGTAGAGCGTGCCGCTCCGGCGAAGGTCGACGAAATCCGGCCAGGAGATCACGTCGAAATCGGGCGTGCCCCGGGAGGTCCCGGCGAGCGCGAACAGGGTTTCCTGGTGGGCGACCGCGGGATAGGGACGGAGCAGGATCCCCTCGATCCAACCGTAGACGGCCGCGTTGGCGCCGATCCCGATCGTCAGGCAGAGGACCGCGAGCATCGCGAAACGGGGCTCGCGCCGGAGCAGGCGGAGGCCGAACCGGACGTCCTGGACGAATTGCGCCAGCCAGACGCCTCCCCAGGCTTCCCGCGTGATCTCCCGGACGAGCGCAACGTTGCCGAACTCGCGCCGAGCACCGGCCGCCGCCGACGCGGGCGATTCGCCGCGGGCCACACGTTCTTCCCCGGCCATGCGGAGGTGCGAGCGGATCTCCTCGTCCAGATCTTCCTCGCGGCGGGCGCGCCGGCCGAGTGGGAACCACGGAAGTCTCACGACCCGCTCTCCTCGGGACGCGTCCGGGCAGGCATGTAGAGAGTCTACACCCTTGAGCTGCCGATTCACGACGCCCTCGGGGCGAGGGCGCCGCGGTCAGCCCGGCCGCGCCCAGTAGTCCGCGATGCGGCGGATCCTGCCCGCCTCGAACTCGAACAGCGTGACCTGCCGGCGCTGCCGGGGCTTCCAGCTCCCGTCGTTCTGCTTCTCCTCGAAGGAGACGTCCTCCTGCAGCACCACGACGCCGTCGACCGCGATGCGCCCGGTCACGCGCCGGGCGTGGCGCGTCGCGCCGAGAAACGCGGTCATGCCCCGGCGGATCGAGTCCTTGCCCTCGATCCTGATCTCCACGACGGGGTCCTCGTAGACCACGCCGTCGGCGGCGAATCCCAGGAAGCGGTCGACGTCCGCGGCGGTGGCGTTCTCCTGCATCGCCGCCGTTCGAGCCTGCAGCGCCTGCTCGGCCAGGTCCGTGAGGTTCGGCTCCCCGAGCGCGGCGGCCGCGACGAAGCCGAAAACCGCCGCGTGGGTCGATGCCCGTAGGGAAGCGGGGACACGCATGCCGACTCCTTTCGAGCGCGATCCTAGAGGGGGGCTACGGAACGCCGGAGGGATTGTTTCCGGGGCCGGTCCCGGTCGGCGCCGCTTCACGTGATCTCGACCCCCTTGACGAGTCCTACTACAGATGTAGTAGCATCACCGCGTCGCGTAGGAGACCATGCCGAAGCCCAGACTCTCCAAAGCCGAAGCCCGGATCCTCGAACAGTGCTGGAGGCTGGGCACGTGTTCCGTCCGCGAGATCCTCGACAGCCTTCCCGAGGAGGAGCGCGTGGCCTACACGACCGTCCAGACGCTCGTCTCCCGGCTCGAGCAGAAGGGGGCCGTGCGCCGCGTCAAGAAGATCGGCAACGCGCAGATGTTCGAGCCCGCGCTCGGCCAGCGGGAGTACCGGCGCGGGGTCGTGCGCGAGCTTCTGGAGCTGTTCGGGGGCTCGCCGCGTCTTCTCGTCTCGAGCCTGCTCGAGTCGGGCACGATCACGCTGAAGGACCTGAAGGCGCTGCAGGACGCGGCCCCGGCCGCAACCGC
Organism: uncultured Acidobacteriota bacterium; assembly: GCA_963738945.1. GTDB lineage: Bacteria > Acidobacteriota > Thermoanaerobaculia > UBA5066 > Gp7-AA6 > DAHUXD01. The sequence continues at coordinate 406,969 of CAVTYD010000003.1, read as the reverse complement.
CGCCGCCGGCCGCCGTAACAGAAGCCGGGGGAAGGGCCATGTCTGACCTGCCGACGCTCCCACTTCTGATTCGTGCCCTCGAGATTCATCTGGCCTTCGCGAGCGTCGTCGCGCTCGCGGCCTGGGCGGTGACGTCGTCGCGCTTCGGAACGTCCAGCGCGACGACGAAATACTGGATCTGGGTCGCGACCTCGATCAATTTCGTGGTCCCGGCCGGCGTGCTCGTGGACCGCTTCCGGCCTCCCGAGGTCTCGTGGGTTCTGCCGCTCGAGGACTTCGGGAACGCCATCGCTCGCCGGGGCGGGTTCGGCGAAGCGCTCGTGGCGGCATGGGCCGTCGGGCTCGTCGTGATGCTGGCGCGGCTCGGGCTTCGGATTCGCGCGCATCGGACCGCCGCCGGATCCGCCTTCCCGCAGCCCGCTTCGGACCTCCGCGCCGGCGGCGTGCCGGTGCGGTTCGAGTCGGGAGGCGGCGCGCCCGCGGTGGACGGCGTGCTTCGACCGCGGATCTCGCTTCCCGCAGGAATCGAGCGCGTCCTGACCGAGGCGGAGCTCGAGGCGGTCCTGCTCCACGAGCTGACGCACGCGCGCCGGCGCGACAACCTGATCCGCCTCGTGCACGAGCTCGGCGCCTGCGCGTTCTGGTTCCACCCGCTCGTCTGGCTCGCCGGGTCGCGGCTCTCGCTCTACCGCGAGCTCTCCTGCGACGAATCCGTGGTCCGCGGCGCGCGAGGCGGTGAGCTCGTCTCCGCCCTGGCGAAGCTCGCAAACCCGGCGGAGACGCTCCTCCTGCAGGCGGGAGCGGCCTCGTTCCTCGCCGATCGTGTGGCGAGTCTCGCGCTCCCGCGCCGGACCTCGGCGGCCGCGAACGCGCTGCAAGTCGTGTTCTTCGCTCTCGTTCTCCTCGCCGGCGTGCTCGGGTCCGCGTTCCAGTCGAACCTGATGCACCGGGCCGCGCTCGGCGAGTTCTGTTCGCGCGGTCCGGCGGAGCTCGCCGGACGCCCGGGGACCCGGTGACTCGAGCCCGCGTGATCGCGGCGGCCGTCGGCTGGTCGGCTGCCCGGCTGCTCGTCGCCGCGCCGCCGCCGGAGACGCCGCCGGCTCGCGCCATCGACGTTCGGACGGCGGACGGCACGGCGCTGAAGGGCACGTTCTTCGCGGCGGCCGCGCCGGGTCCCGGCGCGATTCTCTTCCATCAGTCGAACCGCAACCGCGACTCCTGGGAAGCGCCCGCCCGCCGGCTCGCGGCGGCCGGGATCCACGTCCTCACGCTCGACATGCGCGGCCATGGCGAGACCGGCGGTGCGTACGACAAGGACCGGAAGAAGGCGAAGGACGTGCGCCTCGGCGACCTCGACGCGGCTCTCGCGTTCCTGACGTCGCAGCCGGGTGTGCACGGGGATGTCGTCGGACTCGGCGGCGCGGGCTGGGAGGGCGTCATCGACGCGGTCGAAACGGCGCGCAGGCATCCCGGCTCGGTCAAGGCCCTGGCGCTGCTGTCCGGCGAGACGGGTCTCGACGGCATGGAGTTCCTGAGGCAGAGCTGGCGCCTGCCGGCCCTCTTCGTGGTCGCCGATGCGGACGAATACCCGCCGACGGTCGAGGCGATGGGTCTGATGTACGAATCGGACGGGAGCCCGAGCAAGAGGCTCGTCCACTACGCCGCGGCACAGGAGGCGCCCTGGCTCTGGTACGAGACGTCGGACGCCACGAAGGTGCGCGCGGACGGCGCCCATGGGACCGACCTCTTCGCCCGTCATCCGGAGCTCGCGGGGATCTTCGAAGACTGGTTCGTCACGACCCTCATCCGGACGCCGGGCCGCGCTCCGGCGGAGACGGTGGCCTGCGCGGCGGCGCTCGACGAGATCCGGGCTGCGGGAGGCGTCGAGCGCGTCCGCCAGAAGCTGCTCGATCGGCGGAAGACCGACCCCGAGGCCCAGCTCTTCCCCGAGATCACCGCGAGCATCATCGGCTTCGATCACCAGCGCGACGGCGACCCGAAAGCGGCGGTCGAGGTCCTGGAGCTCGTTCTCCTCGCCTACCCGACCGCGGCCGCCCACGAAAACCTCTCCGAGGCGTACCTCGACGCCGGCGAGAAGGACCTGGCGCGGCGGCATGCCGAGGCGTCGCTCGAAATGCTGAACGCGCACGCGGCGCCCGCGTCGTCCTGGTCCGACACGGAGGAGTTCCGCGGCGAGCTCGTGCGCGGCGCGCAGATGGTGCTCGAGAAGACGGGGAAGTGATGCGTTTCGATGACGCGCTCCGTAGGAATCCCCCTCTCCCTCCGGCGGGGGGAGAGGGTTGGGGTGAGGGGGGAGCCAGGTTGCGGTGCGGCATCTACTTCGCCGCGCTGCTCCTCGCCGCATCCGGCGCCGCGTCGGCCGCGACGCTCGTCAAAGCGGGCCGCCTTCTCGACCCGCGAACCGGCAGAGTGCTCTCACCGGCCGCCGTGCTGATCGAGGGCGAGAAGATCCAGGAGGTCGGTCCGCCGGAGAAGGTGCAGGCCGACGCGCCGGCCGGCACCGAGACGATCGATCTCGGCAGCGCGACTTTGCTGCCGGGACTGATCGACGCTCACACGCATCTGTTCGTGAACCCGACGGTGCCCGCCGAGGCCGAGTTCGGGAATCGGTACAACCCCAAGTTCGCGCCCGGCCTGCTGCTCGCGATCGTGGAGTCGCCGAGCAAGCGCGTGCTCCTGGGAGCGCAGCTCGCGCGCGAGGACCTCGAAAGCGGCTTCACGACCGTGCGCAACCTCGGGCACTCCGGGATCGACGGCGACACTTCCCTGCGGGACGCGATCGACGCGGGCCGCGTTCCCGGCCCGAGAATCCTGGCGTCCGGCCGCAAGCTCATCGCGCAGGGCTCGTACCTCCAGAGCCTGAATCCGGCGCTGGCCGACGCGATCCTGCGAGAGGAATTCCTGCTGGTGGAGGGTGTCGATTCGGCGCGGCGGGCGGTGCGGCAGAACGCCTTCGAGAACGTCGACGTAATCAAGGTGGCCGTGGGCGACGACATCTCCACTCCGGAGCTCGCGGCGGTCGTGGAGGAGGCGCATCGGCAGCATCTGAAGGTCGCCGTCCATGCGGGCACCACCGGCAGCATCCAGACGGCGATCGACGCCGGCGCGGACTCGGTCGAGCACGGCAACGACGCGACCGACGCGCAGCTCCAGACGATGCGCGCCAGGGCGATGTTCCTCGACCTGACGCCGACGACGTGGGACGGGATGTGGTCGAAGATCCACGACGTCGTCACGCTGTCGCCGGCAACCCGATCCGACCTCGCCGCGGGCGACGCGCGGCGCCGCCAGCAGGCCACCGCGCTCGTCGCTCGGGTTCTGAAGTCGGGCGTGAAGTTCGCCGCGGGGTCGGACATGGGCTGGTACTACCCGGGGAAGACGCGGGGCGAGGCCACGGCGACGATGTTTTCCGCGCTGCGCGCCGGGGGACTGCCGCCGCCCGACATCCTCCGCGCGGTCACGACGAGCGCGGCGGAGATGATCGGGTGGCAGGACCGCGTCGGATCGATCGAGCCGGGGAAGTTCGCGGATCTCGTCGCGGTCGACGGCGATCCGCTCGCGGACGTCACCGAGCTCGAGCGGGTGCGCTTCGTGATGAAGGGCGGAAAAGTTTACGTGAGGAGACTGCCATGATCCGATCTCGAGCCGTTCGGATGAGCGCGCTCGCCGTCGCGCCGACAGGCGCGCTGATCGTAGCCCTCGCGCTCCTGCCCAACCGCGGAGACGCGCAGACGTCCGCGCCGCCGCCGCTGAAACCCCTGCGCGACGGCCAGCACGACTTCGACTTTCTCCTCGGCAAGTGGAAGTACCACCTGAGGCGCCTCGAGAGTCCGCTCACCGGATCGACGAAGTGGATCGAGTTCGACGGCATCGGCGAGTGCCGGCCGATCTGGAACGGCAAGGCGCAGCTCGACACGCTGGACGTGAAGGGCCCCGGCGGTCACATCGAGGGGCTGACGCTGCGGCTCTACGGCCCGGAATCTCACCAGTGGAGCCTCTACTGGTCGAACGCGGCGAAGGGCACGGTGGACATTCCGACCGTCGGGTCGTTTTCGGACGGACGCGGCGAGTTCTTCGATCAGGAGGCCTACCGGGGCCGGATGATCTTCGTGCGCTACGTCTGGAGCGGGACCGCGTCGAAGTCCCCCCACTTCGAGCAGTCGTTCTCGGAAGACGGCGGCAAGACGTGGGAGGTCAACTGGATCACCGACCAGGTGCGGGTGGAGTGAGCAGAGTGGCGTCTGTCGTGGTCCCTCTTCCCTCCTGAGTCCCTTTACCGGCTACGGCTTGATCTCCCGAACCGGCTTTCCGGCGACGTCGAGGAAGACGAGGCGGGCGGCGCCGTCGGGCGCGACCTCGAGAACGACGCGTTTCTTTCCGTCGCGGTCGGTGAGCGCGACGCTGGCAGCCGACGTCTCGTCCGTTCCGACCCAGATCCGGCGATGGTTCGGGCCGCCGGGAGGGCTGTCCGTCACGGCGAGGCCGGCGAACCGGTCTTCCTTGTCGTGGACGCCGATGAGCTGGACGATCTGGTTGCCGCCGTAGCGATCGAACGAGAGGCTTCCGCCGGAGTCGGTGACGTCGCCTTTGGCATCCTTCCTGCCGCCGAAGACCAGGCCGCCGACCTCGGACGCCTCGTCGTTGTAAAAGAGCATTCCCGCCTGAGGACGATCGAATGGTTCTTCCTTGCCGTGACGGATGATTCCCGGAAGGCGGGCGCGATTCGAGATCGTCATTCGCAACGTTCCGTCCGGTTCGACGACGTTGATGCGGTGGACGTCGATCTCGTCGAAGGCCACCTTGCCGGGCCGGGCGCCGGCGAGCCCGGCTACCGCGAGAAAGGCGGAGGCGATGCTGACGACGGTGGCGTAGAGAACCGGGAATCGCTGCCAGCGGGGACTCATCGGCGCTCCTTTCGTCGGCGCGGAGGGCGTTTGAATTCGTCTACGGGCGCCTTCGCAGGAAGTTTTCCTCATCGGAGGAGGAACAGACGGCGCTCCTTCGTCGTGCCCGGCGGTGCTTCTCTCGAAAACCACAGTCGAGCTAGAGATTCAGGAACTCCCGCATCCCCTCCAGCGCCTCGTCCAGCGCCCGCCGAAACGCGGCACCGCGCGGCGGTGGACCGGCGAAGCCGAGGTCGTGCCGCAGCCGGCCATCGATCACCTTCAGGTTGGCCCAGCCCGGGATCTTCTCGCCCCAGAGCATGGGCATCGCGTAGTGGCCCATCCGGCGCTTGTGGGCCGGTACGTACGCCTCGAGCTTGTACTCCCAGCCCCAGAACGACCGAAAGCGCCGGCGGTCCCAGACGACGGGATCGAAGGGCGCGAGGAAGCGCAGCGTGTCGTCGACCCGGTGACGGGCGGAAGCGGGATTCTCCCCCTGCGGCCAGAACCACGGCTGGCCGTCGACCTGAGCGTGGGCATAACGGGACCGGGCGTGCTCCTGGACCTGCCGCGCCGCGGCGGCCACGTGCGGTATTCCGTGACGCAGCAGCCTGCAGAGATAGCCCAGGCTCGCTGCAGGCAGGGGAGCGTAGAGCTGCACCAGCACGTCCATCATCCGCCCCGCGCGCTCGAGCCGCGCCTCGGGGCTGTCGTCTCCCAGCGGGCGCTCGATCGCCTCGTAGACCCGGATGCCTGCCTCGCGCCGCGCGACGCGGAGGAACCCGCGATGGTGCAGGCCCTCCAGCAGATGCGTGCTGACGTTCAGATCGCCGCCCCAGCGCCGGATGCGGCCATGGTCGAAATGCGCCTGCACGTCTTTGGCGTAGGTGCGGCCGTGCTCGCGCACGAAGGCCAGCACCTCGTCGGCGCGTTTCCGCATTCGGGCGTTCCAGCCGCGCGGCGCCCCGCGCGGATAGAGCAGGACCAGGATCTCGCGGGGAAGGAAACCGTAGTTGACGAAGAAGGCTTCTTCGATCGCCAGGCGCGGGTAGCGGCGCTCGAGGTCGCCGGCGCGATAGTTCTTGACGCGGTGCGAGAGGATCAGATCCTGGGCGCGGGCGGGCGCGCGCATCGGGTCCGCCTGGACGAAGCCCAGGCGCGCGATGGCTCGCGACAGGCCGGTGGGCTCGAAAAGGCTTCGCGCGATCGTGTACCGGCGAAGCTGCCGGAGACTCGGAGCTTTGGAACGGCTCACGCGCCGCCCCCGGTGCGGGCTCCGGGGCTTCGCCTGGTCAAATCGTCCCGAGCCGCTCGGCGATCAGCCGGTCGGCGCGCTCGAGGTCGACCTCGTCGAGGCTCACGGCCCCGCCCGTCAACGCGTCGAGGATTTCCTCCTGGATCGCTCCGCGCCGCCTGGCCTCGGCGTACGGAAGCGTGTGAAACATCACCATCGAATAGCGGGGGATGAACCGGCCGGGGTTGCGCTCCTCGAGACGAAATGCGAGGTCCTTCTTCAACTGGAACTTCGGCTCCCGGACGGTCGACCGCATCTCGACGTAGTTCTCCAGAGCCATGTCGGCGATGGCATCGGTGTTCTGCCGGCGGCGACTCTCGAAATCCGCGAAGATCTCGTTCCAGGGGCGATCCGGATCGAGGAGGCTCCGATCGAACGCGCTGCAGTCCTCGAACGCCGCATTCATGCCCTGCCCGTGAAAGGGGACGATCGCGTGCGCCGCGTCGCCGAGGACGAGCGCGTGGTCCTCGAACGACCAGGGCGCGCAACGGATCGTCTCCAGGTGGCCGGTGGGATTCGCGAAGAAGTCGTCCGCGAGGCGCGGCATGAGCGGGACCGCGTCGCGGAACCGGCGTTCGAACAGCGCGTCGACCGCCTCGGCCGTCGTCAGAGCCTGGAAGCTTTCGGCTCCCTGCTGCGGCAGGAACAGCGTGACGGTAAAGCTGCCGTCGACGTTCGGGAGCGCAATGAGCATGTATTCGCCTCGAGGCCAGATGTGCAGGGCGTTCTTCTCCATCCGAAATCCGCCGCTTCCGTCCGCCGGGGGAATCGAGAGCTCCTTGTAGCCGTGGCCGAGCGGCTCCACGTCGAGCCGCCCGCCGGTCCGCTCCAGGATCGCGGTCCGAACGGCCGAGGCGCTTCCGTCGGTCCCGATGAGGACTTCGTACGACGTCGCCTGCGGCCGCACGCGGCGGTTCGCGAAGTCGACTCCCTGGACCGTTTCGCCGAAGCGGATCGAGACTCTGCCGGTCGATTCGGCGGCGTCCAGCAGCAGAGCGTTCAGGCCCGACCGCGAGACCGAGTAGATGACCTCGTGCGGCTTGTTGCCGTAGGGAACCAGCCGGAGTCGTCCTTCCTCGTCGTGCAGCATTCTCCCGGCCATCGGAATGAGCGCGGGCCGGAGGTCCTCCATGACTCCGACTTCTTCGAGCGCTGCGATGCCGCGATTGGCGAGCGCCAGGTTGATGGAGCGCCCGGCCGAGGCGCCCGTCTTTCTGGGATCGAGGCGGCGCTCGAGAATCGTCACGCGGTGCCCGCGCCGGGCCAGAAAGATCGACAGGAGCGAGCCGGCCAGACCGGCGCCGACGAGCGTGATCTCGGGGGTGGAGCGGGGGGAGTTCACGGTACCTCTCCTGTCATCCCGAGCGCAGCGACGGATCCCTTTGATCGCCGTGCGGACATTGATTGGCGGAGCGGCTCAGAAAGGGATGCCTCGTCGCTCCGCTCCTCGGGATGACAAAGGGGCAGCGGGACTCCCTGGAGCGCAAGGGCGGGACAGGAATTCTCACAGCGCCTTCCCGAGGATCTCGACGAAGCGGTAAACCTCCTCGTAGCGGTTGTAGAGCGGGACGGGCGCCACGCGGATCACGTCCGGCTCGCGCCAGTCGCAGGTGACGCCCGAGGCTTCGAGCTTTTCGTGGACGCTCCTTCCCGACCCGCTCGACGCCATGCGAAGCGAGAGCTGGCATCCCCGGTGACGCGGATCCGCAGGGGTGAGAATCTCGACCGCATCGCCGATGTCCTGCTGGAGCAGCCACTCGAGATAGCCGGTGAGCCGGAGCGATTTCTCGCGCAGCGGCTCCATGCCTCCCGCTTCCATGAAGACGTCGAGGGAAGCGCGGATCGCCGCGAGCGAGAGGATCGGAGGGTTCGAGAGCTGCCACCCCTCCGCGCCGGGGATCGGTCGAAATCCGGGCTCCATCCGGAAGCGCAGTTCCTTGTCGTGGCCCCACCAGCCGGCCAGGCGCGGCAGATCGAGCTGCATGCCGTGCCGCTCGTGCACGAAGCATCCACCCACGGAGCCCGGGCCCGAGTTCAGGTACTTGTACGTGCACCAGACGGCGAAGTCCACGTTCCACTCGTGGAGGCGCAGCACGAGGTTTCCCGCCGCGTGAGCCAGGTCGAAGCCGACCACGCACCCCTTCGCGTGCGCGAGCCGCGTGATCGCCTCGATCTCGAACGCCTGGCCCGTGTAGTACTGGACCCCCGGGAGCAGGACCAGGGCGATCGACTCACCGTCGCGCTCGAGGATCCGGGCGACGTCTGCGGTGTCGATCGAGTGCTTTCCCCGTTCGGGCCGCACCCGCACGAGCGCCTCGGCGGGATCGAAGCCGTGGAGGATGGCCTGCGACTCGACCGCATAGTCGTCCGAGGGGAACGCACGGTCCTCGATGAGAATCCGATGCCGCTCGCGGCGCGGCCGGTAGAAGCTCGTCATCATCAGGTGAAGGTCGACGGTGAGCGAGTTCATCGCGACGACTTCGGTGCTGGAGGCCGAGGCGCCCACCAGCTTCGCCATCGGCCCGGCGAGGAGCTCGTGGTACGGCATCCACGGGCGTTCTCCCGAGAAGTGGGCCCGGACGGCGAGCCGCTTCCACTTTTCCAGCTCCTCCTGGACGTACTCCGGCGTTCTCTTCGGGAGGAGCCCCAGCGAATTGCCGGCGAAGTAGATCTCCTCCTCGCCGCCGGGCGTGCTCCGGGGAATGTGGAACTCCTCCCGGAATCGCGCGAGCGGGTCCCCCCGATCCAGCGCGACGGCAAAGTCGCGTCCGGGTTTGAAAGACCCGTTCGGCTCGCTCATGCGTCCGCGAAGCGCCCCGCGGGAAGCCCGAGCCACTCGAGCGCCGTTCCGTGCAGCAGCCGCGCCCGGGTCTCCTCGGGGAATCCGCAGGCATCGATCAGCGCTCCCGGGCGAGCCTCGCCGAGTGGAAAGGGATAGTCGCTGCCGAGGGCGATCCGATCGGAGCCCATGAGATCCACGAGGTAGCGCAGCGTCAGCGGATCGTGCACGAGCGAGTCGAGGTAGATGCGCCGCAGGTATTCGCGGGGCGAAACGCCGTTCGAAACCGCGCACAGATCGGGCCGCACTTCGAAGCCGTGGGCGATCCGGCCGATCGTCGCCGGAAAAGCGCCGCCGCCGTGGGCGAAGGCGATCCGCAGGGCCGGCAGCCGCTCGAGCACGCCGCCGAAGATGAGCGAGCAGATCGCGAGGGAGGTCTCCGCGGGCATGCCGACGAGCCACGGGAGCCAGTAGCGCGCCATCCGGTCCCTGCCGGCCATCTCCCACGGGTGGACGAAGACGGCGGCGCCGAGCGACGCGGCCGCCTCGAACACCGGAAAGAGCTCCGGGCTGTCGAGGTTCGCGCCGTTGACGTTCGAGCCGATCTGCACACCCGAGAGTCCGAGATCGCGCACGCAGCGCTCCAGCTCGCGGATCGCGAGGTCGGGCTTCTGCATCGGGATCGTTCCGAGGCCGGCGAAGCGCGCCGGGTGCGCTGCGACGATCCCCGCGATGTGCTCGTTGAGCACCCTCGAGAGGTCGAGCGCGACCGCCGGCTCCGCCCAGTAGCTGAACATGACCGGCACCGTCGAGAGGACCTGCACGCCGACGCCCGCCGCGTCGCATTCGGTCAGCCGCGTCTCGACGTCCCAGCTGTTGCATTCGATCTCGCGGAACACGGAGCCGTCGACGACCATCCGCGCGCGGCCGCTGCGAGGCACCGGGTGCTCGAGCCGAACGAAGCGCTCGCCGCCCGGCACGTTCCGGAAGTCGGGCAGCACCTCGGGAAGGATGTGGGTGTGGACGTCGATCTTCAGCAAGTCAGGCGCCGGGCGCAGCCGGCGCGGCCATCACCGCGCCGCACTTCCTGCAGGTGCGGTTCCTCTCCTCGGCGAAGAACCGGTCGAAGATCGGCGGAAAGTCCTTTTCGACGTCGCGAAGAGTGAAGAACTCTTCGTACAGCAGGGACGTGCACCGGTCGCAATACCACTGCAGCCCGTCCTTCTCGTTCGGGAGCCGCCGGCGCTCGATGACGAGGCCGACGGAATTCGGCCCCCGCTGGGGCGAGTGGGGAACGCGCCCCGGAAGAAGATAGATCTCGCCCGCCCGAATCGGGACGTCCACGACCTTTCCGGCCTGGATCGTCTTCAGGACCATCTCGCCTTCGAGCTGATGGAAGAACTCGGGCCCCTCGTCGACGTGGTAGTCCTTGCGGTTGTTCGGGCCGCCGACGACCATGACGATGAACTCGTCGTCCTCGAAGACCTTCTTGTTGCCCACCGGCGGTTTCAGCAGGCTCCGGTGCTCGTCGATCCACCGCTGAAAGTTCAGCGCCTTCGATTCCATGACGTTCGTCTCGTAGTATATGCGGCGTGAATCCGCCGCAGAAAAGCCCGGACGTCGTTTCCTCCCGCGCGCCGCGACCGCTCGGTGCCTATCCGCACGCTCGCCGGCTCGGGAGCCTGCTTTTCCTTTCCGGGATCGGCCCGCGGCATCCCGAGACCGAGCAGATTCCCGAGGGCATCGAGGCCCAGACGCGGGCCTGCATCCGGAATGCCCAGGCGATTCTCGAGGACGCGGGGAGCTCTCTCGAGAAGGTGGTCGACGTGACGGTCTTCCTGACGGACATCGACCGCGACTTCGCCGCGTTCAACCGGGTTTACGCGGAGTACTTCGAGACGCTCCGAAGCCGTCCGACGAGAACGACCGTCGGCGTCGTCGCGCTCCCGGTTCCGATCTCGGTCGAGCTGAAGATCATCGCGGAGAGTTGAACTCGAAACCCATTCGGCTCCTCACGTCGGGAGGAAGCTTCGGGAGCGCCGACCGGGGAATGAAGAAGCTCGAAAGCGCCGAGAGGTCCGCGAAGACCCTGTGACGCTCGGCCGTCCGGTCGAGATACTCGTGACCCGAGGAGCCCCCGGTGCCGATGCGGGTGCCGATCATCCGCATCACCATCTGCGCGTGGCGCTGGCGCCAGGTCGTGAAATTCCGCTCGATGTCGGCAAGGATCGCGAGCAACTGGAAGGGCAGGTGCAGGATCGGCTCGTCCCGATAGAGGTTGATGAGGAGCGCGGCCTGGAGCGCGCGCCGCGAAAAGTGACGTCCCGGCGACGCGGCCGGTTCGCCCTCGTCCGGCCGGAAAAGGTCCGCGAACTTGCCGACCATCGCCTCGACCCCTTTGAGCTGAGTGGCCTTCTCGTCCTCCGTCAGGGTGGGGTTTCCCCGGATCGTGGAGCGGTCGGCGGCGAGCATGGCGTCGACCGCCTGTCGATACTCATGCCAGAAGTCGAAGTCGCCGAAGTGGAGGAAGGGCGTCCTCTCGAGCCAGCCTTCGATCGAATCGAAGAGAGAAGGCTCCTTCTCGGAAGCCTCGACGCGGGCGGCATCTTCTCTCGTGAAGCGCGACGTGTAGGGAGCGTCGTTCAACTGAAGGCGGTCCCCGCGCCGCATTCCGAGCTTGTTCTCGATCAGGCGGAATTGAACGCTCTGAAAACCCGAGGCCGGGATCAGGTAGTCCCGGAAATCGAGGAAGTCGAGAGGGGTCATGGTCTCCAGGACGTCGACCTGTTGAATCAGGACGCGCTGGATCTCGACGACGCGCGCGAGGGACAGGACGGCTTGCCCGAGAGCCTCCTCCGGGACGCGAGAGCCTCGAAAGGTCGCGAGCACGGCGTCGAGCTCCCACAGGACCTGTTTGAACCACAGCTCGTAGGCCTGATGAACGATGATGAAGAGCATCTCGTCGTGCGCCGGCCGGCCGTGCAGCGCGCTCTGCATCTGCTGCGCTCCGAGCAGCTTGTCGAGCTGGAGGTAGTCCGCGTAGTAGAGAGGACTGCGAGGCTTTTCGTTTTCCATTAAGCGGGCTTCGTACCATGTTGGTACTGAATTGTCATCCCGAGCGTGGCGGGATCCCTCGTCGCTGCGCTCCTCGGGATGACAGCGGACAGGGTTTGGCGCTCACTTGTCATCCCGAGCGCAGCGAGGGATCCCTTTTGAGTCTCGGTGGCGCCTGGTGACGGGGACGCCGCTCTCGGGGTGACAAGGACACCGCGCGATAGGATCTCCGGACCGTGAGACGGGTCCTCAATTTCATCGACGGCCAGTTTCGGCCGCCCTGCTCGGGTCGGTACCTTCCGGACGTCGAGCCGGCGACGGGGCAGGTCGATCGCGGAGATCCCGGAGAGCGGCCCCGAGGACGTCGATGCCGCCGTCGCCGCCGCGGCGCGGGCGTTCGAAACGTGGCGCCGCACGCCCGCCGAGGAACGATCCCGGCTCCTGATCCGGGTTGCCGAGCTCATCGAGGAGAATTTCGACGAGCTGGCGCGGCTCGAATCGGAAGACAGCGGGAAGGCGATCGCGCTCGCGCGCCGGATGGACGTGCCCCGGGCGATCCTGAACTTTCGCTTCTTCGCGACCGCGATTCTGCACGCCGAGACGTCCTGCCACCTCACGGACGATCGGGCGCTCAACTACACGATCCGCGCGCCCCTCGGCGTCGCCGGGCTGATCTCGCCCTGGAACCTGCCGCTGTACCTCCTGACCTGGAAGATCGCTCCGGCCATCGCCGCGGGGAATTGCTGCGTCGCAAAGCCGTCGGAGCTGACGCCGCTCACCGCCGACCGGCTCGCTGCTCTGATCCAGGAGGCGGGCATTCCGCCCGGCGTCGTCAACATCGTGCACGGCCCCGGAGCCGGAGCCGGCCGCGCCCTCACGTCGCACCCGAACGTCCCGCTCATCTCGTTCACCGGAGGAACGAAGACGGGCGCGGACGTGATGGCCAACGCGGGGCCGCTCTTCAAGAAGGTCTCCCTGGAGCTCGGAGGCAAGAACCCGAACATCGTGTTCGCGGATGCGGATCTCGACCAGGCCGTCGCCACGTCGATCCAGTCGAGCTTCGCCAATCAGGGGGAGATCTGCCTCTGCGGATCGCGCCTGTTCGTCGAGAAAGCGATCTACGACGAGTTCCTCGAGCGCTTTCTCGCCGGTACGAAGAAGCTCCGGATCGGGGATCCCCAGGACCCGACGACCGACGTGGGCGCGCTCGTGAGCGAGCCTCACCGACGCAAAGTCGAGGGCTACGTCGCGCTCGCGAAAGAGGAAGGAGGCACCCTTCTCACCGGCGGAAAACGTCCGGCGAACCTCCCGGAGCGCGTCCGGGACGGTTACTTTCTGGAGCCGACGGTCATCGCGGATCTCGATTGCCGGGGGCGCGTCATGCAGGAGGAGATCTTCGGGCCGGTCGTCACCGTCACGCCCTTCGATTCCCCCGAGGAGGCGATCGCCTTCGCGAACGGCACGCGCTACGGGCTGTCGGCGAGCGTCTGGACCCGGGACCTCCAGAAGGCCCATCGGGTCGCCGCGGCGATCGAGAGCGGGACGGTCTGGGTCAACACGTGGCTCCTTCGGGATCTTCGTGTTCCCTTCGGCGGGATGAAGGAGAGCGGCGTCGGACGCGAGGGCGGCTTCCAGTCGCTCGATTTCTTCACGGAAGCGAAGAACGTCTGCATCAAGTTGTGAGAAGGGCCGGTCCGGACTCTCTGATCTCGATCGGACCGCGCCGGAGCTCCTGAGTCGGCCGACGCCGCTCAGGCCGGAGCCAGCAGATCCTCGATCCTGACCGGCAGCTGCCGAACGCGGATGCCGGTGGCGTGGTGGACCGCGTCCGTGACGGCGGCGGCGAACCCGGCCAGGCCGATCTCGCCAATCCCGCGCGCGCCCAGGGCGTTGATCTGCATGTCCGGATGGTCGAGGAAATGCACGTCGATCGGCGGCACGTCGGCGTTGACCGCCATCACGTAGTCGGCCAGGTTGCTGTTGATCGGCGCGCCGTTCTGGGGATCGTAGATCGTGTGCTCGAGCAGCGCCATGCCGATGCCCATCACGACCGACCCCTCGACCTGGTTGCGGCCGGCCAGCGGATTGAGGATTCGGCCCGCGTCGATCACGGTGACGACGCGGCTGACGCGAAGCCGGGCGATCTCGGGCTGCCAGCTGACCTCGACGAAGTGACAACCGAAGGAATGCATCGAGAACTTCGCGTTCGAATCCCCGAACGTCGCCTCGGACTTGCCGTGGCCCGAGACCAGCCGCACGTCGGCCTGCCGGAGCACCTCTCCGAAGGGGACTCCCCCGGAGGGACCGTCCGCCTTCACGAAGATCCGGCCGCCTTCGAAGGCCAGATCGTCCGCGGCGCGCTTCGCGAAGGGCGATCCGGGAGTTCGGGTGGCGATGGTGCGCAGAGACTTCCCGGCGCCGTCCGCCGCGGCAAAAACGGCGGGCACCACCGTCCCGGTCACCATCGAACCGCCCGAGATCGGCCCGGGCGGAAGCGTCGTGTCTCCCAGGACGACTTCGACCTTCTCGACCGGTACGCCCGTCTTGTCCGAAACGAGCTGCGCGAGGATCGTGTAGGTCCCGGTGCCGACGTCCTGCGTGCCGCAGGCGACGCGCGCGGTCCCGTCGTCGCGGAGCTGGATGCTGGCCTCGGCGGGAAACCGTGCCGCGAGCCACGCGCAGGCGGCCATGCCCCAGCCGAGGGTCAGGCCGTCGCGCTTCATCGAGCCGACCGCGGGCGTCCGCCTGGACCAGCCGAACTTCTCCGCGCCGAGCTGATAGCACTCGAGGAGGTGGCGCGACGAGAACGGAAGGCCGAGCGACTCGTCGATCTTCGGCTCGTTGACGACGCGGAGCCGGACGGGGTCGATCTGGAGCTTCTCGGCGAGCTCGTTCATCGCCGACTCGGTCGCGTAGAGCCCGGGGACGGCGCCCGGGCCGCGCATCGCCGTCGGCGAGCCGACGTTGCGCCGCGCGCGGCCGAAGGCCACGCGCAGGTTCGGCACGCTGTACATGAACGCCGTCGCCTCGCCGCAGTCTTCGTGGTAGTTGTCGAGCATCGCGTGCGCGTTCACGTAGTCGTGCTGGAGCGAGACGAGCCGCCCGTCGGTTCCGGCGCCGAGCCGCACTCGCTGCTGGGTTCGGGGCCGATGGCCGACGGACTGGAACATCATCCGGCGGCTGACGACGAGCTTCACGGGCTTCTGGAGCTGGCGAGCCGCCGCGACGGCGATGGCACAGTGCGTCCAGGGCCAGAGCTTGCTGCCGAAACCCGAGCCGATGAACTTCGTGATGACGCGAACGTTCTCCTTCGGCAGGCCGAACATCTGCGCCAGGACACCCTGGAGGTTGAAGATGCCCTGCGACTCCTCGTAGATGGTCAACATCGATCCGTCCCAGATCGCGACCGTCCCCTGCAGCTCCATGGGGTTGTGGGTCTCCGTGGGCGTCACGTAGGTCTGGTCGAGCCTGACCGCGGCTCCCGCGAATGCCTTCTCCGCGTCTCCGCGCTGGCTCTGGAGGCGGGGCGTCGCCTGGAACGTGGTGGGTACGACGTCGGGCTCGTCGTCGGCCTGAAGGTCGGTGTCGACGTTCGGCTTCTGTCGGTCGTAGGTGGCGCGGACCGCGTCGGCGGCGGCCCTGGCGTTCTCGAACGTGTCGGCGACGGCGCACGCGATGTACTGGCCCCAGTAGCGGATGACGTCGTCGTCGAACGGCGGGCGGCGCTCGTCCACGATGCCTTCGAACCCGAGCCCGAGGGTCGAGCGATAAACCTTTCCGACGTTTCCGCGATGGTAGATGGCGCGCACGCCCGGCATCTTCTCGGCGGCCGACGCATCGAGCCCGACCAGGCGTCCGTTGGCGATCGTGGCTTCGACCGGAACCGCATAGAGCATGCCGGGGAAGCGGAAGTCGGAGGTGTACTGCGCCTTTCCGCTGACCTTCAGCGGGCCGTCCACTCGCGGAGTGGGGCGGCCGATCGGTGAAGAGGTCGGCGGGGCGGGCTCCGGGGTCGTCGGCATGGTCGCTCCTCGGTACTAGGTCGTCGCGGCCGTCTGCAGGGCGTGCGCGAGGCAGCGCCTCGCGAGCTCGATCTTGAATGCGTTTTCACTCCGGGGTCTGGCGTCGCGCAGGGCCGCATCCGCCGCCTTGCGGAAGCTGGCCGTGTTCGCCGGCTGGCCGACGAGCGCGGCCTCGGCCTCGGGGGATCGCCAGGGCTTCGTCCCGACGCCTCCGAGCGCCACGCGCGCCCGGGTCACGTTTCCCCCGGCGAGCGTGAGGACGACGGCGGCGGATGCGAGGGCGAACTCGTACGACGCCCGGTCGCGCAGCTTCACGTAGAGCTGCCGGCTCCCGGCCACGGGCGGCGGGAGCGTGACGTGCGTGATCAGGTCTCCCGGTTCGAGCACCGTTTCCCTCTGCGGCGTCTTCCCCGGGAGGAGGTGAAAGTCGCCGATCGGAACGGCGCGGGAGCCCCTCGGGCCCTCCACGTGCACGGTGGCCTCCAGCGCCACCATGGCCACGTTCATGTCGGACGGGTTCGTCGCGATGCAGCTCTCGCTGGTGCCGAGGATCGCGAGCGTGCGGTTGAAGCCCGTGATCGCCGGGCAGCCCGTTCCCGGCTCGCGTTTGTTGCACGGCATGGCCGTGTCACGGAAGTACACGCAGCGGGTTCGCTGGAGCAGGTTGCCGGCGGTCGTGGCCATGTTTCGGAGCTGGGCGGAGGCGCCCGACAGAACGGCCTGGGAGAGGACGGCGTAGTCCTTCTGCACGGCGGGGTGGTGGGCGAGGTCCGAGTTGCGGACGGTGGCCCCGATCCTGAGGCCGCCGTCGGGCAGGGCCTCGATCTTCCCGAGCGGCAGACGGTTGATGTCGACGAGCCGCGACGGGGTCTCGACGTTCAGCTTCATCAGGTCGACCAGGGTCGTTCCCCCGGCGATGAACCGGGCAGACGCCGGCGCGCCCTGAGAAGCGGTTCTCGCCGGCGCGGCCATGCGGACGGCGCCCGCCGCGTTCTCCGGGCGAAGGAATTCGAAGGTCTGCATGCGATCTCCCTCCCCGGGCTAGGCGCCGGAGCCCCGCCGGACCTGCTGGATGGCGGCGACGATGTTCGGATAGGCCCCGCAGCGGCAGATGTTGCCGCTCATCAGTTCCTTGACGGCGGCGTCGTCGGGCCCGCAGGGCTCCTCGAGCAGCGCGGCCGCCGACATGATCTGGCCCGACGTGCAGTAGCCGCACTGGTACGCGTCGTGGGCGACGAACGACGCCTGCATCGGATGTAGCGCGTCGGGAGTTCCCAGGCCCTCGATCGTCGTGATCTCTTCGCCGTCGTGCATCACCGCAAGGGTCAGGCAGGAGTTCACCCGCCGGCCGTTGACATGGACGGTGCATGCGCCGCACTGCCCGTGGTCGCATCCCTTCTTCGTGCCCGTGAGCGCGACCGTCTCCCGGAGGCAATCGAGGAGCGTCGAGCGGGGATCCACCGCGAGCCGGTGCTCTTTGCCGTTGATGCGCAGGGTCACCGCAACGGCGCCGGCGGTGCCCCGGGCGTCCGCGGACCCTGCCGGCGCATCGGGCGCGGCGGTCGTCGCCGGCACCGCAGCGCGCCCGGCGATGGCCACGGCCGCGGCGGAAGAGCCGGCGCTCGAGAGAAATGCGCGGCGCGAGAGTTTCCGGCGAGCCGGGCGCGAGTCGTCACGCATGGAACCTCCGACTGGGGCGGATTCTAGTCCCTCCGCTGCACGAGAAATGGATTTCCGCGCCATCGCTGATCTCAAGCAATGGTCGGGCCACCTTCGGCGGGGTCTCGGAAGCTCAGTCCCGATCCCCTGACTTCGCCGTCCGGTCGGCCGCCGGGTTCCAATCGGGGCCGAACCCGTCCGCGACCCAGGCCCGGTACGAGCCGTCCGGGTCGGTCAGGGTGACTCCGATGTGAGGCTCGCCGGCGCAGGCGCGAAAGAGCAGGACCCGAGCGCCGTCGGGCGAGACCTTGGGGACACCCTCGATGCAGTTCGGCGCGGACGGAATGCTCAGGTCCCTCTCGACCTTCTCCGGCGTCCACGCGTCGCTCGAGAAGGCGTAGAGCTTGCGCACGACCTGCGCCGGGAATCCCGGCGGAGCGAAGGGAAACCCCCGGGACGAATAGATCGTGCTTCCGTCCGGGCTGAACCCGGGATCGGCGTCCCCGCTCTGCTCGCGTCCCGGCGGCGTGCAGAACGGGCCTCCGTCGGTGACCGGCGTGCGGTCGGAGCCGTCGGGACGGATCTTGTCGAGCCGAACCTTGAAGCAGCCGTCCACGTTCTGCCCGACCGTGAAGAGGATCCAGTCCGTGCTCGACCAGGCAAAGTCGTTCCAGCGCAGGTCGTCGTCGCGGCGGCTCGGCGCACCGACGAGGCGCGCATCGGACCCGTCGGCATCCATGATCCAGAGCGAGTCGCCCTGGTACGTGCCATAGGCGATGCGCGTGCCATCCGGCGACCAGGCGGCCGCGAACGCGTGACCCGTCCACGTCAGCCGCTGCTCCGCGTCCTCGGCGAAGTCGTAAACGGCGATGTCGGTCTGCGGATCGGGGTCGCCGTACTGGCCGGTGTAGAACTTCGAGTAGACGAGCCGCTTCCCGTCGGGCGAGAAGTGCGGAAGGAACTTGCTCAAGCCGTCGCGCGTGAGCTGGCGAAGGTTGGACCCGTCGAGGTCCATCGTGGAGATTTCCTGATGCGCCCCGCTTCCCGGAATCCCCGGTCCCTCGAAGACGACCTGGGGCAGCGCGCGGCGCGCGGCGACGTCGCGGACGGGGTGAGGGCGTTCCACGCGGGCCACGGGCTCGCGGGGCGCCGCTCCAGACTCCTGCGCCGTAGCCGCGGCCGCTCCGAGCGCCGCGACGATGGCGGCGGCGCCGAGCCTCGTCGTCATTTCCCGGCCGCCTTCTGCAGCTCGGAGAGTCTCGCCTGCTGCGCCGGCGTCAGGACGTTCTTGACCCGGATGAGCAGCGAGACCTGCATCTTCTTGATGTCCTTCTCGAGCGCGAGAATGCGGTCGACTTCGGCGAGCACCTTCGTCTCGTCCACGGGCTTCTCCTGGAGAAGCCGGATCATCTTCTCCGACTCGCCCTGGAGCGCGAACTGGAGGTCCACGAACTTGCCCTGCACGTTCCGGACCTCGTTCTTGATCGCCGTT
Organism: uncultured Acidobacteriota bacterium; assembly: GCA_963738945.1. Taxonomy (GTDB): domain Bacteria; phylum Acidobacteriota; class Thermoanaerobaculia; order UBA5066; family Gp7-AA6; genus DAHUXD01. The sequence continues at coordinate 387,765 of CAVTYD010000003.1, read as the reverse complement.
TTCTGGACGTCGTCGAGGCCGAGCTCGAGGCTGTGGCTCATGACCTGGTCGGGAGGAAAGAGATACGCGGCGAAGGGGTCGCCTTCCCCGGGGGCGCCGGGGACGAGCGCCTGCGCCGGAAGCGTGGCGGCGAGCGCGGCCAGAAAGAACGCGAGGAAGGGCTTCATGGGGTCACTCCTTTCATCGGCTCGAGAGACAGGCGGACCTCGGACTCCGCCTCGCGCGGCACGAGCTCCGGGATGCGCGACCACAGCTCGGCTCCGGACGTGCGGAGGAATGCGTCGGTCGGAGCCTTCCAGTTGGCGAGTTGGATCGCCGCGGGCGCCAGGGCGGCGCCATTGGCGGTCCCGGACGGTCGGGCGCGCGGCCGGGCGGGGCGCGGAACGAGGAGGACCGCCGCGAACATCGCCGCGGCCGCGGCGGCCGCGAAGGCGATTCGCCGAATCGCCCGCGTGCCGCGCGTTGGACGGTGCCGGGGACTCTCGAGTAGCGGCGCCAGGGCGGGCGCCGACGCCTCGTCCGCGAGGCGCTCCTGTTGGAAGAGCCGGGCGATTCTCTCGTCCGGAGAATCGGTCTTCATGCCTCCGTTCCCCGTGAGAGCAGCGCCGCCAGGCGTTTCTTGCCCCGGTCGTAGTGGACGCTCGCCGAGCCGGGCGAGATCGAGAGCGTCTGCGCCGATTCCCGAAGAGTCATTCCGAAGGCGAAGACCAGCTCCAGGACCTCGCGTTGCCGCCGCGGCAGGCGGGTCAGCGCCCGCCGCAGGGTGAGCCGGTCGACGCAAGCCGCGTCGTCCGCGTCCGGAGCCGGGGCCGGTTCGGAACGCCGGTGAAAGAGATTCGCGAGCGCGGCCCGCCGGCGCTCCTCGGAGGCGGTGCGGCGGATGACGCCGAAGAGAAAAGTCTTGAATGCCGAGCGCCCCTCGAACCGCGCCCTTCCGTCCAGGATCTTCAGGTAACTCGTCTGAAGCACGTCTTCGGCCCTTTCTCGATCCCGTTGGCAGCAGGCCATGGCCCACGCAAACGCGGCGCCATGCAGTCGCTCGATTTCAGCCCGGGTCTCGTTCGGCGTCATCGATGCGGCTCTTCGTCCATGAGTGGTTCGGGGCAGCATGACGTATGACAGCCGGGCAGGGGATGTTCGGGCGGCCACGGTCCCGGGGTGGATGCCCGCCGAACGGGAGACCGGACATCCTTACGCCGCACCCGGCTCGACGTGACAGGCCTCGGGCTTCGCGACGCCGTTTTCGCAAGGGTACGCTTCGGCGACCCACGGCGCCGATCGACCGGCGCATCCGCCCGGTCGCCGATGTTCCGTCGCGGTCCCGCGCGCGAAGGGTCACGATCGCGTCCGTGGCGCAAGCCCGAAGATGAGGGGAGGCACGTGACGATGAGACAGAAGATCACCCTGGCGGCGATCGCGGGCGCATTGGTCGGTGTGGTGGGAGTTCCCGCGATTCATGCGCGTCAAGCGAAGGAGGCGCCCGGCTACTTCATCGCCGAAATCGAGGTGACGGATCCGGCGGCCATGCGGAAATATGCCGAGAGGGTCCCGGAGACTCTGGCGCCATTCCACTACCGCTACGTCGTGCGGGGCGGCAGCCCCCGGGCTCTCGAGGGCGAGTCTCCCGTCGGCGTCGTCGTGATCGCCTTCGACAGCGTCGCCCGGGCGAAGGAGTGGTACGAGTCGCCCGCGTATCAGGCGCTCATTCCACTCCGGAAATCGGCATCGAGGGCCCGCATCTTTCTCGTCGAGGGTCAGCCGTGAGATCCTCCCGATCACCCGAGAGGCAGGCGGCGAGCGCTCGCTGACACGAAACTTGCATGCTTCGAGCCCGTCGGGTGAACGATCTCGACGAGAAACGGAGCGGCCATGACGACGAAGGCGGGAACGGATCGGCGGATGTGGCTTCAGCGGTCGGCGGTCGCCGGCGCCATGGGCCTGATCGGCGGGACGGTCGGACTACGGGCGGAGCCCGGGAAGCCGAAGTCGAAGGAGCCGGCCGGCAAGGAGGAAGTGGAAGTCCAGCCCAACGAGGACCTGATGCGCGAGCACGGCCTTCTGAAGCGCATCCTGCTGATCTATGGCGAGGCGGTTCGGCGCCTCGATTCCGCCCAGGACCTGCCGCCCGAGGCCGTGGCCGACTCCGCGAAGATCATCCGTTCGTTCATCGAGGACTACCACGAGAAGCTCGAGCAGGACTTTCTGTTCCCGCGCTTTCGCAAGGCGAACAAGCTGGTGGACCTCGTCGACGTGCTCGATGCGCAGCACCAGGCGGGCCGCCGCGTCACGGATGTGACGCTCCGGCTGTCGACCGCGAAGGCCATCCATGATCCCGAGGACCGCAGGCGTCTGGTCGAGTCGCTGCGATCCTTCGTTCGCATGTACAGCCCCCACGAGGCGCGCGAGGACACGGTCCTCTTCCCGGCCTTTCGGTCGATCGTGTCCGCGCACGAGTACGCCGCGCTCGGCGAGCAGTTCGAGGACAAGGAGCACGAGCTCTTCGGGGAGGATGGCTTCGAGAAGATGGTCGACCGCGTCGCCGGCATCGAGAAGACGCTCGGCATCTACGATCTGGCGCAGTTCACGCCGCGGGTCTGAGCCGATCGCGGCCCTGGCCCGGTCGGTGAATCCTCGGTAGGCTGTCTTCCTTGCGGATTCTCCCTCGACGCCGTTCGGCCATCGCGGAGCGGAGAGCCGCGGAGGGGGAAAGCCCGCGCACGGTCGTCATCGCGCTCCTCGCGAACGTCGTCATCGGCGTCGCGAAGCTGGCCGCCGGGCTCTCGTCGGGGTCGAGCGCGATGATCGCCGAGGCGGCGCATTCGGCGGCGGACTGCGTCAACGAGCTGTTCCTGGCTCTCGGTCTCTACCGCGCTCGACTTCCGCCGGACGAGCGGCATCCTCTCGGGCACGCAAGAGAGCGATTCCTCTGGGCCTTCATGGCCGCGATTGCGTCGTTCCTGATCGGCGGCTGCCTGTCGATCGCCATCGCGATCCGGGAGCTCGAGGCGCGCAACCCGGTGACCGCCGGGCTCGCGCCGTGGATCGTTCTCGCGGTGTCGTTCGCGGCGGACGGCGCTTCGTGGCTCCAGGGCCTGCGGCAGGCGCGCCGCCAGGCGAAGGACTACGGGCTCACGGTGTGGCGCTACATCCTTCGTTCGAGCGACCCGGTGGTGCGCGCGGTCCTCGTCGAGGACAGCGCCGCGCTCGTCGGACTGATGCTCGCCGCGGGCGGGCTGTTCGCGGCTCACGTCGCCGGCTCGAGCGTTCCCGACTCCGTGGCGTCGCTTCTCATCGGTCTGCTGCTCGCCGGCACGGCCTTCGCGCTGGCCCGACCGTTCGCGGACTTCCTCGTGGGGCGCTCGATTCCCTCGGCGATGCTCGAGAAGCTGCGGGCGATCGTCGAAGGGGAGGCGGCGATCGAGGAGCTCCTGCAGCTTCAGGCGATCTACTCGGGCCCGGAGGAGGTGGTCGTGCTCGCGAAGGCGCGTCCGTCCCCATCCCTGGATATCGGCGAGCTCTCCCGGGCGATGGATGAGCTCGACCACCGAATCCGGCGCGAGCTGCCGTTCGTCGCCGAAGTGTTCATCGACGTGACGGCATACGGCGCCGGGAAGAGCTAGCGTCCGGCCGCGGTCGCCGTGCATGCCGCGTGCGCCGGCCGTCTTGGAGCGTTCGAGCAAGAAACTGATAGCGAGGGAGCACGGGAGGATTCTTCCGGAACCTTCCGCTCGAGCGGCCGTATCACGCGGAATGATCCGGACCCCGAAGGCGCTGCTCGGCGCCGCACTCGTGCTTCCGCTGATCGCCGTGCGTTCCGGGGGCCCGCCCCGGATCCGGCCCGCGGCCGTCGATGGCTCTTTCGCGATTCGGCACGTTTGCGTGGTGCCGATGGACGTGGAGCAGGTCCTCTGCGACCGCACGATCGTGGTCGCGGGCGATCGCGTCGCGGCCATCGGTCCGGATTCGTCGACCGCGATTCCCGCCGGTGCGGACCAGATCGACGGGCGGGGGCTGTATGCACTCCCCGGCCTCATCGACATGCACGTGCACGTCCGAGTTTCGGACCTGCCGGCGTACCTGGCCGCCGGCATCACCTCCGTGCGGAACATGTGGGGCTACGCCGCCCTGCCGGAGACGATGCGGTCGATCGCGAGCGGCGAGCTCGCGGGTCCGACGATCTACTCCGCGAGTCCGGGCCTCGACGGGCCGCCGCCGGCCTGGCCGGAGACGCAGCTGATCGTGGATCCCGCGCTCGCGGACGGGATCGTCGCCGCGCAGGTCGCGGCCGGGTGGCGCTTCATCAAGGTCTACAACAATCTGTCGCTGCCGGTCTACGACGCGATCGTTTCGTCGGCGAAGAGCCGCGGCATCCGCGTGATCGGTCATGTCCCCAACCAGGTTCCGCTGTCTCACGCGCTCGAGTCCGGACAGGCCTCGATCGAGCACCTGCGCGGATACGATTTCGCGCTGACCCGTCTTCCCGCCAGTGTGGGAGCGTTTCAGGCGTGGACGGCCGTCGATCCGAGCCGGATGCCGGATCTCGCCGCCCAAACCGTCGCCGCGGGAACGTGGAATTGTCCGACGTTGGCGATCTTCGCCCTCCTCGGCACGCCGGACGCGGGCACGCGCGCCCGCATCCTCGAGAATCGAGCGGCGATGGTGGGGGCGCTCCATGCCGCGGGTGCCCGCTTGCTCGCCGGCACCGACTCCGGCATCGGCGACACGGCGCCGGGAAGCTCGCTCGACGACGAGATCGAGGACCTCGCCGGCGCGGGTCTCTCGCCGTATGAGGCGGTTCGGGCCGCGACCGCGGATGCGGCGGAGTTTCTCGAGGAGAGCGGGGAGATCGGAACGCTCGCGCCGGGCCGCCGAGCCGACATGCTTCTCGTCCGCGGCAACCCGCTGGAGGACGTGGGATCCCTTCGCCTCGTGACCGGGGTCGTCCTGAGAGGCAGGCTTCTGAACGACGATCTGCCGAGGTTGAGAACGATCGCTCCGGAATCACCGTCCCCGCGCTCGCCGAGGGTCATCCCGCGCGGTCCGTCCTGACGAAGGCCGCTCGCCTCTGACTTTCGCCGGGCGCGATTTCTTCTTGCCGGGGCGCGTCAGGGGCTCGATGCGGCGGCCGGCGGCGCTGTCGGCGATGACCTGCGCGAGGCGGCGGTCCTGTGTCTCCGGGCGCCGGGCGGTGATGATCCAGTGGATCGCCGCCGACCGATAGCCGGGAGGCTGGGCATCGAAGAAGGCGGCCGCCCCGCGGTGGCGGCGCAGCCGTCGGTCCTGCTCCTTCGAGAGCTTCGCCCGCTCTCGGCGCTCGAAGGAGTAGATGCCCGTCCGCTCGGGCGTGCGCGCCGCGAACGCGCGCCGGCCCGCCTCGTGCATGCGGCCACGGCGGGTCAGATCGCCGACGCGCGCGACGTTGACGGCGCTCCAGATGCTCGTCGCTCGCCGGGGCGTGAAGCGGATCGTGTAGGCGGTGTCGCCGAGGCTGCGCCGCACGCCGTCGATCCAGCCGAAGCAGAGCGCTTCGTCCACGGATTCGGGCCAGGTGATGCTCGGCCTGCCCGACCCCTTCTTGTGAAAGCCGACCAGAAGCTCCGTTTCGGTCGCGTGATGCGACTCGAGCCACGCGCGGAAGCGGGCGGGCGTGGCGAAGAACCTCGGCTTCACGGGCCGAAAGGGACTCGGGCGGACGCGGCCGTTACTTCGCCGCGGGCTTGGCGTTTCTCGGGTCGTCGGCCGGGTTGACGTACTTGAATTCGACCGGTCCCTGGCCGAAGAGGACGATCTCGCCTCCGGCCTTTCCCGCGTACGCGTAGTGGTTCATGCCGGTCGGCATCATCGCGTACCCGCCGGCGGAGAGCGTCTTGTTTCCCTTCGCCGACTTCGAGAGCTTGTCGCCCATGCCGAAGGTCAACGAGCCCTTCGTCACGACGACGTTCTCGTCGGTCGGGTGCGAGTGCGCGGGGATGGCGTAGTTCGGCGGAAACTTGATGCGAACCGCATAGGCGCCGGTGCCCATCGGATTGCCCGCGAGAACCGCGAGCTGAGCTCCGGGAGGGAGCATGGGCGGCGCCGGACCCCACTTCGCGTCCGTGACCGAGCTGATGACCGGAGAAGCCGGCTGCGCGAAGGCGGCGCCGGCGGCGAGGAAGGCGGGCAGGACGAGGCTCCAGATCGAGAGCTTCTTCACGGGGTTCTCCTTTCGTTCGAGTTTCTGGCCCCGAACTCTATCCGAATGGCCGCGACCGGCGTCATTTCAGCATCATCCACAGGTACGCATACTGAAGCGCGTCGACTTCCGCCGTCTGCTTGTTGACGGAGCCGCTGCCGTGGCCGCCCTCGGTGTTCTCGAAGTAATAGACGGGGTGTCCCTGCGCCTCGAGCTTCGCCACCATCTTGCGCGCGTGGGACGGGATGGACGCGGTCGTCGCGGGTGTTCGTCCAGTAGAAGGGTGTCGGGTATTTCGCGTCGGCCTTGAGGAGCTGGTACGGAGACCAGGTCTGGATGTACGCCCAATCCTCGGGCTTGTCCGGGTCGCCGTACTCGGCCATCCAGCTCGCGCCGGCGAGCAGGTGGCTGAACCGATGCATGTCGGCGAGCGGCACCTGCGCCACGACGGCGTGGAAGAGCTCGGGGTAGAGCACGAAGGTGCCGCTGACGAGGAGACCTCCCTGGGAGCCGCCCATGATGCCGAGGTGGCGGGCGGAGGTGATCTTGCGCGCGATGAGATCCTTCGCGACCGCCGCGAAGTCCTCGAAGTTATGGATGTGGTTCTGCTTCACGGCGCCCTTGTGCCAGGCGGGGCCGAACTCGCCGCCGCCGCGGATGTTGGCGAGGACGAACACGCCCCCGCGGGAAAGCCACGCGGCTCCGAGGACTCCGCTGTAGTGGGGAACCTCGGAGATCTCGAAGCCCCCGTAACCGTTCAGGAGCGTCGGAGACGTGCCGTCGTCCTTGACGCCCTTCGGCCGGACCACGAAGTACGGGACCTTCGTGCCGTCCTTCGACGTGGCCTCGAGCTGCTCGGTCGTCATGCCCGTGGCGTCGAAGAAGGTCGGCATCGTCTTGACCTTCGCCGCCGCGCCGCCGTTCCGGGAGAGCCAGAGGGACTCGGGCGTCGTGAAGTCCTCGTAGGTGAAGAAGAAGTCTTCCGACCAGTCGTTCGAGGCCGTCAGCTCGGCGGTGCCGAGACCGGGTGTCGGGATCTCCGTCCGCTTCCAGGAGCCGTTCTCGAGAGACAGGGCCACGAGACGGCTCTTCACGTTGTCGAGGAGCTGCAGGAGAACCCGGTCCTTCGTGCGATCGACCGCGGCGAGTGAAATGCGCGCGCTCGGCTCGAACAGCACCTCGATCTCGTGCGCTCCCTTGCCGAGGCCTTCGAGCGGCGCCGCGAGCAGCGACCCTTCCTTGTAGGTCCTACCGTCCACGGTCCAATCGCTGCGGAGCGAGAAGAGAAGACGGCCGCGGAATACGACCCGCGTCTCGCTGTCCTCCGGGATGTCCAGCTTGACCAGCCGGTCGCCGGCGTAGAGAAACGTCTCCTGGCGGAAGAATGCCGGGGTCCGCGTGACGAGATCGAAGCGGCCGTCGCTCAGGATCTCGCTTCCGCCGGAGGACGCGACGTCTTCCTTCTTGCCCTCGTAGACGGTCTTCGCGGACGAGAGCGGCGTGCCGCGTTTCCAGAGCTTCACGATCCGCGGGTATCCGGAGTCCGTCAGGGAGCCCGGGCCGAAGTCGGTCCCGACCCAGAGCGTGTCCTGATCCTTCCACGACAGGTTCGACTTGGCTTCCGGCAGCGAGAAGCCGCCTTCGACGAACGCCTTCTTCTTCGTGTCGAACTCCCGCCGGACGGCGGCATCGGAGCCTCCGACCGAGAGCGTGACCATGCAGCGTTCGTAGGCGGGCGGCAGGCAGGTCGCGCCGTGGAAGACCCAGGCCTTGCCCTCCGCCCTGGCGAGGGCGTCCACGTCGAGAACCGTTTCCCAATCCGGGTTCGCCGTGCGGTAGGACGCGACCGTCGTGCGCCGCCAGATGCCGCGCTCGTGCACGTCGTCCTTCCAGAAGTTGTAGACCGTGTCGCCGAGGAGCTCCGGCGTCGGGATCTTCTCCTTCGAGTCGAGGATCTCGAGGGTCTGCTTGTAGATCGGGGCGTACTCGGGCCTCGCCTGGAGCACCGGAAGAGTCTTCGCGTTCTGGTCCTTGACCCAGGCCATGGCCTTGTCGCCGTGGACGTCTTCGAGCCACGCGTAGGGATCGACGTCGGTTGGAGCGGCTCCCACCGCCGCCAGTCCCGTCACCACGAGCACCGCCGTCGATTGCCAGCGCGCACGAATCCTCCTCATTCCGTCACCTCCCGAAGTGCGGATCATAGGATGAAACGCGGGAAGCGAACCCGGCGAGAGAACCGAAAGCCGGCCGGTCTCCGTCAGCTAGGGAGACGGGCCCCCGGTCGCGGCTTCCGACCACCAGGCGCCGCGCCGCCGCCTCGGTCCGCTCGACGGAACGGCAGAGTCGAGAACGTCGCGCAGACGCTCTACGGCGCGGGCGATTTGAGTCGGCGCAAACCCGCCGTATCCGAAGACGAGGCCCTGCCGCCGCGCGCGGCCGAGGTAGCACGAGGAAAGCGGAAACGTGCGAACGCCGCGCTCCGCGGCGCGCAGGGCGACGTCCCGGTCGCGGAGGCCCTTCGGAAGAAGAGCGGTGAGGAACATCCCCGCCTGGTCGCCGACCACCGGCAGCCGCGGGCCGAAGTTCCGGTCGAGCGCGGCGACGAGCGCCTCGCGCCGCTCGCGGCACACGAGGCGCGTCCGCCGCAGGTGGCGTTCGAAGTGGCCCTCGCGGATGAAGTCGGCGACGACGCGCTGAAAGAAGAGCGGCGAGAACATGTCCATGGCCCGGCGCGTCGCGGCAAACGGAGCCACGAGGTCGCGGGGGAGGACGACGTAGCCGAGGCGCAGGGAGGGGAAGAGGCTCTTCGTGAAGGTGCCCAGGTAGATCACGCGATCGCCGCGGTCGAGACCCTGGAGCGATGCGATCGGGAGATTCCCGTAGCGGTACTCGCCGTCGTAGTCGTCCTCGATGACCCAGGCGCCGCAGTGCTGCGCCCACTCGAGGAGGCGGATCCTTCGCGAGGCGCTCATCGTCACGCCGAGCGGGAGCTGATGAGAGGGCGTGACGAAGACCGCGCGAGGCCGCGGGCACCGCGCGATGCCGGCCTCGACGTCCAATCCTTCGTCGTCGACGGGGACCGGCACGAGCCGGGCGCCTCCGAGCCGCATCGCCTGATGCGTGCCGAAGTAACCGGGCTCCTCGATCCAGACCGGGCTGCCTTCGTCGAGCAGGACCCGGGCCGTCAGGTCGAGCGCCTGCGTCGATCCGCTGACGATCATGATCTGTTCGGCGTCGCACCGGACGGCCCGCGACGTGCGGAGGTACTCGGCGACCGTTTCCCGGAGCTCGGGGAGACCCATCGGCAGCTGGTACTGGAGGTGGATGGCGTCGGGTCTCCGGGCATGGCGCGCGACGAGGCTCGACCAGACCTTGACGGGAAACTGGTCGAGCGCCGGGCTCGGGCAGTGAAAGGGCTCGACTCCCTCGAGCCACGGCCATGCGCCGCTCTGACGCACCGCCTCGGACCTTCTCGCGAGGATCCGTCGTCCGTGTCGGGCCGGGCCGCCGTTGCCGCTCGGGGCGATCTGCCGCGCGGGCCGTGAGACGGCGTCGGGCAGCGAGCTCGCGACGAACGTTCCGGCGCCGACGCGGCTCTCGAAGTAGCCCTCGGCGAGCAGCTGCTCGAACGCGTTGAGCACCGGGATGCGCGAGACCTGCAGCTCCGCGGCGAGGCCGCGCGTGGAGGGCAGCCTCTGGCCGCTCCGGAGGCGGCGCTCGACGATCGCGTCGCGATATCCCTCGTAGAGCTGCTTGTAGAGAGGCTTGGCGCTCGTCCTGTCGAGCGCGACGACGGGAAGGATTCCGGGAGCGAGGGTCGTCATTTTATTCCCGCGGATTGGAGCGGGCCTCCGAAAGTGGTCATGCGATTTCGTCTCGAACCGGTCATTGAAAGCGACCACATGGGATCCCAGACTGCCTTCGTCATGGCTTCGAGTCAACCCTCCGATCCTCGCCGAAGCCACTGGCGGCTGCCGCCGGCCGCATGGCAGCCCGACGCGCCGGCCGTCCCCGCCCCGGACGTCCGGCCGAGCGCCGACGAGGCCCGGCTCGATCTGCTGCGCCGGGCGGAGGCTCTCGACATCCCCTGGCAGCGAATCCTTCAGGACGAAATCCATGCGGAACAGGCGCAGAGGCGCCACGTTCCCGACGCCGCCGCGATCCCGCTGGCGACGCGTCTCTCGGTGCTGTCCTCTTCGTTCCTGAGCTCGTGGCGGGTTCGCGACGAGATCCAGGCTCTCTCCGCCGCGGCGCGCTCCGGCGCGCTGCCGGGCCCGATGCGCGAGCTCCGGCTGGTCTTTCGCCGTCTCGTCGGCAGGCCGGAACACGATGCCGCGGCGCTCGCCACGCATCTGTGGCTCGCCCACCAGCGAGTCCTCGCTCTGCAGCGGGTCTGCCGCGCGGCGCGCCGGAGCCGGGGCGCGACGTCGGAGCGCATGGCGGCGATCTGCACGGAGACGCGCTGCAGCTTCGACGACGCGGCGTGGGCGCTGGGCCGCGAGACGGCTCCGAGGCCGGGACACGCTCTCGACGCGTCGATCCGGAAGGCCCGCGAAGAGGGCTACCAGATTCCGCGAGCCCCGACCGAGGCGCGGGCATTCGCCGAGCTGCGCCGAATCGTTCGCCGCTCCTCGCACCGGCTGTCGCGCCGCCGCTCGCGGCAGAGCGACGCCGCGGCGCTTCCGCATCGCGTCGCTCTTCGCGACGAAGTCGTCTGAACGCCGCGCGTCACGCGCCGCGTCTCGTGCCGATGCGCTCTCGACGTTCAGGATCTCCGAGCGGATCCATGCGCTCGGATCCAAGAAAGCTCCTCATGCGAATCCAACGCATTGCAACCGATACGCGTCAAAGACGGTTGGAGCGATCCGGTGAGTTTTCGAATCGTGGCAGATCGATTGCTTTTCCGTGGGCGTTGCAGCCGATCCGATGGTGGGTCGGCCGCAAGGAGGAAGAGAATGCAAACTTCACTGGGTTCGCGAATCTCCCGCGCCGGGAGACGCGTGGGATTCACCGCGATGAGCCTGCTTCTTCTACTTCCGCTCGGGCTGCTCGCGCAGACGACCGGAACGATCGAAGGGCAGGTGACCGATCAGAGCGGCGCCGCACTCCCGGGTGTCACGATCGAGCTCTCGGGTATTCACCTTCAGGGAACCAAGACGGCAGTGACGGAGGCCGACGGCCGCTATCGCTTCCTGAACCTGGTCCCCGGTGACTACAGCGTGACGGCGACGCTCGCCGGGTTCGGGACGGTGCAGAAGAAGGCCACGGTCACGCTGGACGCGACGGCCAGCGCGAACCTTCAGCTGAACCTGTCCACGACCGCCGAGGTCACCGTCACCGGAGAGGCCCCGCTGATCGACTCGACGTCGACGACGACGGGGTCGAACTTTTCCGGCAAGGTGATCGCGAAGCTGCCGCTGGCCAGCCGCAACTATGCGTCGGTCGCGATCTCTCAACCCGGCGTCCAGTTCGACAACGGCGAGTCGCAGGGGCGTTCCCCGTCGGGCTCGGGCGGGATGATGTCGGGAGGAATCTCGGTCTACGGTTCGACCTCGTCCGAGAACAACTTCCTGATCGACGGCGTCAACACGACGAACGTCATCAAGGGCATCCAGGGCAAGGACATCAACAACGAGTTCGTCCAGGAGGTCGAGGTCAAGACCGGCGGTTATCAGGCCGAATACGGCCGTAATACCGGTGGCATCGTCAACGTGATCACGAAGTCCGGCGGCAACGAGTTCCACGGCGACGCCTTCGGCTACTACAACAGCCTGGGCGAGGCCTCGTCCCAGAAGAATCTCATCACGCCGGACAACTCTCAGCTCGGCAACTCCCAGGTCGCGACGATCGCGACGAAGAACACCCGCTCCGAGGGCGGCGTCGACCTCGGCGGCTTCATGGTCAAGGATCGCGTGTGGTTCTTCGGCGCCTTCGACCGTGTGATCACGGATCAGGTGTTCAACCCCACGAGCGGCGTGACCGGACCGACGGCTTCCTGCGCCACGGATCCGCTCGCGGGCGAGGGCTGCCCGTTCCCGGACACGATCACCGAGAACAAGTACTCCCTGAAGATGACGCTGAACCTGGCGCAGTCGACGACGCTGCAGGGCGTCTACTTCTCGGACCGCCAGACCACGACGGGCACGATCTCCGCGAACCCGCAGAGCTTCAACCCGCTCGCGACACAGGGCCGGCTCGACGTGGGCGGCCCGGACTACGGCGCCCGTTTGAACCAGCTCTTCGGTTCGAGCGGCATCCTGACCCTGGCCTACGGGCAGCACTCGGACCGCTTCGAGACGAAGCCCGAGGGTCCGGACGTCGCACAGCTGCGTGACCGTACCCTGACCCCGTTCAGCTACTACGGCGGCTACGGACAGGTCTTCGGACCCGTCGTCAACAACGCCTCGTCGCGTGAGGCTTATACGGCGAGCTACACCGGGTACCTCGGCAACCACGAGTTCAAGGCCGGCGGCGACTACGAGAAGGTCGACACGTTCGGCTCGACCTACTGGACGGGCTCTTCCCGCACGAGCATCTTCGCGTGCGGCGCCGGCGGCTTCGACTGCTCCGGCGCGGCGGCTCCGTTCGACGCGTCGTCGGTTCCGGGCTACTCCTCGCCCTACTCCGGCCCGGTCTACTACGAGCACCAGTTCTTCACGGCCGACTCCAACGATCTGACCCCGCTGGTGACGGCGCCGTTCAACACGCCGACCAAGCGCTTCAGCGGCTACGTGCAGGACCAGTGGCGGATCACCCCGGCTTTGACGGCCAACCTCGGCGTGCGTTACGACGCCGAGAAGCTCTACAACGGTCTCCAGCAGGAGGCATTCAGCCTGAACAACGAGTGGGCGCCGCGTTTCGGCGTCACGTGGGATTGGGCGGGCGACGGCACCTCGAAGCTGTACGCTTCGTTGGGCCGCTTCTACTATGCGATCCCGACGGACCTGAACGTCCGCGTCTTCACCGCCAACACCACCCTCGTGACCTGGAACTACGATCCGAACTCCCTGATCCAGGCCCCGGATGCGCCCACCGGCCGCACCCAGCTGATCCAGGCCGCCTCATTTGCCGGAGAACCCACGGATCCGGGTCTCAAGGCTTCTTACCAGGACGAGTTTTCGATCGGCGTCGAGAAGGCGATCGATCCGACTCTCTCAGTCGGCCTGAAGGGCACCTACCGCTCTCTCGGCCGCACGATCGAAGATCGCTGCGACCTCAACTACGCGACCAACCCCACCGGATCCTCCTGCGCGCTCATGAACCCGGGCGCCACCGGCATCGACAATCCGGGCGCGGCCGGCCTGTATGGCAGCTGCAACAACTCGGGCAACCCGACGGCGACGGACAACGGCTGCACGGGCCCCGGCCAGGGCACGCCGATTCCGGCCGCCAAGCGCATCTTCAAGGGCATCGAGCTCGTGGCGCGCAAGCAGTTCACCAACGAGATCTGGGCCCAGTTGTCCTACCTCGGCTCGTCGCTGCGGGGCAACTACTCGGGCGCGATTCGTGAGGCCTCGGGCCAGACGGACCCCGGCATCAACGCCGACTTCGACTACGCCGCCTTCACGCAGAACGCCTCGGGCATCCTCGAGCTCGACCGGCCGAACCAGGGCCGCCTCGACGCGGTGTACAACGCCCCGTGGGGTCTGTCCGCGGGCCTGCAGTTCTACGTCCGCACCGGCACCCCGACCTCGATCGACGGGTACTACAACCAGTTCTACACGACCGAGCTCTACCTGGCCCAGCGCGGCTACGCGGGACGCCTGCCGACCGACTACGAGATGAACCTCTCGCTCGGCTACAACCTGAACGTCGGCCCGGTGACCATCACTCCCCAGGTCTACGCCTTCCAGCTCCTGAACAATCAGACGGCCACCTCGATCGACCAGAACTTCAACGTCAACGGTTCCTTCGTGACCGACCCGACCAGCCCGCTCTATGGACGGCCGGGACTGATTCCCGATGGCACCTGCCCGGTCAACTCCGTGACCGGGACCTGCTCGGACAACGTGAACTACCGCAAGACCCTGACCCAGACGGGCCCGCGCCAGTTCCGGTTCGCGCTCAAGGTGAGCTTCTAACGCCAGAGCGTTCCTTCGAGGGGGCGGCTTCGGCCGCTCCCGCCTTTCCCTGAAAGGAGTAAGTTCTTCGAGGATGAAAACGCCGGATTCGAATTCGACAGAGAGAAATACCCGCCGAGCCGTCGGGCGCATGGGGCTCGGGCTCGCGCTCGGAGCCGCGATTCTCGGCGCCGCGCGCCGGGCCGCCGCCTCGCCGGACGCGGACGCGGGGCACGTCGTGCTCGTCGAGCTCTTCACCTCGCAGGGATGCTCGAGCTGCCCTCCCGCCGACCAGCTGCTTTCGGCGATCGGGGGACAGGACGGCAGCCGTGTCGTTCCTCTCGCGTTTCACGTGGACTTCTGGAACTCCCAGGGCTGGACCGATCCCTTCTCGTCGAGGCAGTGGACCCTGCGCCAGGTGGACTACGAGCGTCAGCTCGGGATCAGCCAGGTGTACACGCCCCAGGCCGTCGTGGACGGGGCGACCCAGCTGGTCGGTTCGGATGCCGCAGCGCTTCGGGCCGCCATCGAGGCGGCCGCGGCGAAGCCCGGCGCGAAGCTCGCGCTCCGGCTCGAGCCTTCCTCCTCGCGGGTCGAGGTCGGCGTCGACGTCGCTCTTCCCGAAGCGCTCCGCGGACGGAAGCTGGATCTTTTCGTGGCCCTCTTCGAGACGGGACTCTCGACCCCCGTCGGGCGCGGCGAGAATGGCGGCAGGACGCTCCGGAACGACTACGTCGTGCGCGAGCTCGAGCGCGCCGGACGGATCTCCAAGGATGATCCCCCCGACTCGCACCATACCGCGACGCTGCACGTCTCGAAGGAGTGGAGCCCGTCCCATCTCGGCGTTGCCGCATTTCTGCAGGACCCGGGGTCTCTGGCGATTCTCGGTTCCGCAGCTCGGTCCCTGAGCGCCGCGGGCCACTGACGGTGTCTCGGTCCGTTTCCCGCGCGGCGGCGCTCGTGCTGTCCGCTCTCTTCCTGTGCGCGGGGGCCCTCGCGGCCTCCACCGAGAAGGCGACCTTCGCCGGCGGCTGCTTCTGGTGCATGGAAGACGCGTTCGAGAAGCTCCACGGCGTCGTCCTCGTGACTTCCGGCTACAACGGGGGAACCGTGAAGAATCCGACCTACGAGCAGGTCGGCACGGGGAAGACCGGCCACGTCGAGGCGATCGAGGTCGTCTTCGATCCGAAGAAGATCACCTATCAGACGCTGATCGACACGTACTGGACAAACATCGATCCGCTGAATCCCGACGGGCAGTTCTGCGACCGCGGCGACGAGTATCGGGCGGTCATCTTCTTCCACGGCGACGCACAGCGCCGCCTCGCCGAGGCGTCCCGGGACCGCATCGAGCAGCAGCTCCACCAGAAGGTGGCCACGCAGATTCGCCCGGCGTCGGAGTTCCATCCGGCCGAGACCTATCACCAGGGCTACGCGCGGAAGAATCCGTATCCGTACGGTCTCTATCGAAAGGGTTGCGGACGGGACGAGCTGCTGAAGCAGATCTGGGGCGTCACGCCGTTGGAAGAGCAGGGCAAGCCATGATGCGAATCGCCGCTCTCGTGGCGCTTCTCCTCGCTCCGGAACCGTCCGTGACGCCGGCGCCCGGCGGAAGGGGATGGAACCCCTCGACCTGGGTCAAGCCCACCGATGCCGCGCTTCGGGCGGAGCTGACCCCGCTTCAGTACCGCGTCACGCAGGAACAGTGGACCGAGCCGGCCTTCCGGAACGAGTACGACGAGAACACGCGGCCCGGCATCTACGTCGACATCGTCTCGGGCGAGCCGCTCTTCTCGTCGCTTCAGAAGTTCGACTCGAAGACCGGATGGCCGAGCTTCTGGAAGCCGCTCGAACCATCCAACATCCGCGAGCGGCCGGATCATCACCTCGCGGAGGTGCGGATCGAAGTGCTTTCCGTTCACGCGGGCTCGCATCTCGGCCACGTCTTCCACGATGGTCCGCCTCCGACCGGACTCCGCTACTGCATGAACTCCGCGGCGCTGCGGTTCATCCCGGCGGAAGGGCTCGAGGCCGAGGGTTACGGAAAGTACCGAAAGCTCTTCGAGAAGTAGCACTCTCCGCCGGCGGTCGATATCGCCGGAGAGGCGTCGAGAGTCAGTGTGGACTCGGCGAGCTGCCGGGCCGGAGCAGGTCCGAGACGTCGTCGAGCTTGTCGCCGATCAGGTGAAGCTTTTCCGCGAGCCGCTGAATCTCCGCCTCGGAGCGGCGGTTGACCTCGAAGTCCATCTCGCTGCGGACGCGGTCCTTCTTGTCCTGGCGGTTCTGGCTCATCATGATGATCGGTGCCTGGATCGCGGCGAGCATGGAAAGAAACAGGTTCAGGAGAATGAACGGGTAGGGGTCCCAGGCCTTCTTCGCGAGGGCGATGTTCACGATCGTGTAAACGGTCAGAACGACTCCGAACGCGGTGATGAACGTCCAGGATCCGCCGAACGAGGCGACGGAATCGGCGATCCTCTCGGCGGCCG
The DNA here is from genome assembly GCA_963738945.1 of uncultured Acidobacteriota bacterium. Taxonomy (GTDB): domain Bacteria; phylum Acidobacteriota; class Thermoanaerobaculia; order UBA5066; family Gp7-AA6; genus DAHUXD01. The sequence continues at coordinate 371,044 of CAVTYD010000003.1, read as the reverse complement.
TCTCCCGCTCCTCGATGACCTCGTTCGGATTGCGCGAGGCCCGCAAGCGCACGAGCTGATGGGCGTTGTGGTACTGCCGCCCGAGCACCGCGAGCATGTCCATTCCGGCGAGCGGCCTCGTCTTGAGCAGGGCCTCGATGTCGTTGCGGTCCACCTCGACGCAGACGGTTTCCTCGGTGGCGAGGGCGTTCGTCTGGTGGGGCGTCCGGTCGAGCATGGACGCGAAGCCGAAGAACTCGCCCCGGGTCGGCGCATCCACGACGACCTCCTGGTGGTCCTCGTCGATCGTCGTCACGCGGACGCCGCCCGAGATCAGGACGTAGGCTCTCTCGCCCGGGTCTCCGATCTTGTAGATGCGCTGACGGGGCGCGAAAGAGCGCAACTCGACGTGCTGGGCGAGGACCGAAGTCTCGTCGTCGTCGAGCAGCGAGAAGAGGGGGACCTGGCGCAGGACCTCGTTGGAGCACGGCATCCGAATCCTCCGTTCGTCTCCGATGGGCGGTGCGACGGACTGTATGCCTCGGTCCGGCCCGGGTCGTTAAGTCCGTGTGGTTTTCCTGCTTCCCGCCAGCCGCCAGAACTGCGCCTCGTTCAGGAGCGTGATCCGGTGGCCCTTTTCGCGGAGCCGCTTGATCTCGAGCAGCTTCCGCCCCGCGTCCCTTCCGGCCGCCTGGAGGGGGTTCGGCCGGCCCCGGACGACGACGGTCGTCTTCGCGGACGGCGCGCCGTGGACCTTCGCGCCGGCCCGCCGCGCGGCGCGGGCGGCTTCGCTGCGGCGCGTCGAGAGGATCCCGGTGAAGGCGAGATGCGCGCCCTTCAGCGTGCGAAGCCGTCCGACCCTGAGCGCCGCGGGGGGATGCGTCAGCGCGTCGATCAGCTCCTGCGCGCTCTCATACCGCTTGCGGCGCTCGCCGATGCAGCGATACACGATCTCCTTGAGATGATCCGTGCAGCGCAGGCCGCGGACCTCGCCGGTCCGGATGCGGGCGGCGGCGGTTCCCTTGACGAGCATTCCGAGCAGCTGTCCGACCTGGTAGACGTCGTCGCGCGCCTGCCACTTGGGGGCGGCGCCCGAGAGGATGTCGCTCGGGACGCCCCACGGGTTCAGGGTCCGCGCGGCCACGCCGCGGCGGTCGCTCTGGTGGCTCACGATGCCGAAGTCGCCCAGCTTCAGGCAAACGCCGTCGCAGACGAAGACGTTCATCGGCGTCAGGTCGCGATGGAGGAGCTGCCCGCGGTGGAGCTTGCCGAGGACGCCGAGGATCCCGGCGATCTCGCGCCGCGCGGCCCGCTCGGTCCAACCCTTGCCCGTGCGGTCGAGGTAGGCTCGAAGGTCTCCGTGCTTCGCGAACTCGAGCGCGAGACAGTAGACGATGCGGCCGTCGCCGCTCACCAGGGGAAAGACGTCGAAGACGCGGATCGCTCGCTCGTGCCCCGCGAGGAGCTGTCCGAAGTAGGCCTCCTTCAGCCATCCGTCGATGTGCTCGCTCGCCTTGATCGCGACGACGGGCGGCACGGCGAGCGAACGCGTCAGGCGTGTCGCGAGGTAGGCCTGGCCGAAGCCTCCCTGGCCGAGGAGGCTGTCGATCCGATACTTCAGCCGGGTCTCCGGGCTCTCGATGAGCTGCTGGGGGAGCAGCAGCGCCTTTCCTCGCGCGGCGCGGGAGGCCGCGGACATGGAAAGGGTCGTGGCCTTCGTCGTATCGCCCATCGTTTCGTCCGTCCCGGCCCGAGTCTACCGAAGGAGGAAGCCGGTCGCGCCGCGCCGCGGAGCACCTCGCGTGCTGTAACGAAAGTCGCGACACACCGAAGGCTCGTAGGGGCGGGGCTTGTCCCCGCCCGCGGGCGGCCGCAAGGGCCGCCCCTACGAAGACAATGCAATGCAGGACTCCTGGTTCAGAGCACCTAGCGGCCCGCGGCCTGCTTTCCGGACAGCGTCATGCACGTGCTGCTGGCGCGGGCGACGAGGCTTTCCTTCTCGTCCACGACGTTGCACTGGACCATGCCGACGGTCTTGCCCCGCTTGACGACGCTCGCGTCGGCGCGCAGGCGCGCGTTCCAGACGGGCTTGAAGAAGTTGATCTTGAGCTCGAGCGTCGTGAAGGTCTCGTCGTCGTTCAGCTCCGTCGCGTAGGCGATTCCCATCGCGGCGTCCGCGAGATCGCAGAGGATGCCCCCGTGGAGCGTGCCCATCGGATTCGCGTGCTGGGGGCCGGCTTCGAGCGCGAAGACCGCCCTGCCGGGCTCGAAGCTCACGAGCGTGAAGCCGATCAGACGGGCCGCCGGTGGGCCGGGGATCTCGCCCCGCAGCATCGCCTCGACGCGCTCGATCAGTTTCGCCATGCGGCCTCCTCCATCGAGCCTATCGCGGGCCAGCCGGGCGGCGTAATCTCCACGTCGTGACGGGATTCGAGTCTCTCCTCGGCGTGCTTCTCGTCGCCGTCCTCCTCGCCGCGCTCGCGCGGCGGATCGGGGTGCCGTATCCCGCCTTTCTCGCGATCGCCGGGGGGTTACTCGCGTTCATTCCGGGAGCGCCGAAGTTCACTATCGCCCCGGAGGCGGCGCTCGCCCTGTTCGTCGCCCCCGTGCTGCTCGACGCGGCCTACGACGCGTCGCCGCGGGACCTGAAGGATCTCTGGGTTCCCGTGGCGAGCCTGGCGGTCATCAGCGTGCTCGTGACGACGGCCGCGGTCGCCGCCGTCGCTCGACGACTCATGCCCGAGATGCCCTGGGCGGCGGCGATCGCCCTCGGCGCGATCGTCTCGCCCCCCGACGCCGCGGCCGCGATGGCGATCCTGAAGCAGCTCCGGCCGCCCCATCGGATCGTGACGATCCTCGGAGGAGAGAGTCTGCTCAACGACGCCAGCGCTCTGCTCATCTACCGACTCGCCGTCGGTGGCGCGTCGATGACGGCGATCTCGATCGGGGCCGTCGTGCCTTCCATGCTGCTCGTGCTGGTCGGCAGCGTCGTCGCCGGGCTGGTCCTGGCCTGGGTTTTCATGAGGCTGATTCAGGGCGTTCGCGACGTGCCGACGGCCGTCATCCTCCAGTTCATCTCGACCTTCGGCGTGTGGATCCTGGCGGACCGCCTCGGCCTCTCCAGCATCCTGACGATGGTCTGCTACGCGATCGCAATCGCCCGGGTGGCCCCGGCCCGTACGTCGGCGCGCCTTCGGGTTCCGTCTTATGCGGTCTGGGAGACGGCGGTCTTCGTCCTGAACGTGCTCGCCTTCGTTTTCATCGGTCTGCAGATGCGCCCCATCCTCTCGAGCCTCGACCCGGGCGCCCGGGCCCGGTACATGGAATTTGCGGCGGGAGTGCTCCTGACCGTGATCGTCGCGCGCGTCGCCTGGGTCATGCTCCACAGCGGGGTCGTGATCTGGAAGAACCGGCGCTTCGGCTACCGGCCGCCGCGGCCGGGAATGGCGCCTCCCACCTTCGCCGGAGGTCTCGTCATCTCGTGGGCCGGCATGCGCGGCATCGTCACGCTCGCGGCCGCGCTGGCGCTTCCCGAAGCATTCCCTTTCCGGGATCTGGTGGTACTGACGGCGTTCGCGGTGGTCGTCGGGACGCTCGTGCTGCAGGGGCTGACGCTCAAGCCGCTGTTGCGCGCCCTCCGGCTCGAGGACGACGACCCCGTCGGCCGCGAGACGGACTACGCGCGCGAGCGCGCGCTCGAGGCGGGGCTCGCCACGCTCCATGACGACCCGTCGCCCGCCGCCGAGGCGGTCCGGCGAGAGCTCACCGACCATCTCGGAGCTTGTCCCGAGAATGACGGCACGGTCGCCGGGGAAGCGACGCACGAGGCGGTTCACCGGCGAGCCCTGCAGGCGGCGCGCCGCTCGATCCTCGAGATGCGGGACCGCGACGAGATCGGCGACGACGCGTTCCACCGGCTGGAAGAGGAGCTCGACTGGGTCGAGCTCGGCGTGGGAGAGGCCGGTTGAAGCATTCGTCGAGCCGCCGCGATTTCCTGAGGCTCGGGGCCGCGGCAGCCTCCGCGGCTCTCGCCGCGCGCTGCGCGAGCCGGCTTCCGCTCTACGACGTCGAGCCGCGTTCGCCCGGAAGCCCGATCCCGCGGAGGCTCGAACGCGTGGACGTCGCCGAGGACCGGATCATCCGCCGCGTGGTCGGCCTGAGGCCGTTTCGGCCGGCCGGCTTCGTCGTCCGCGCGGAGAGTCTCGGAGACAAGCTCCTCGTTCACGACTACGGGCACGGCGGAGGGGGAGTGACGCTCTCGTGGGGAACGGCCATCCTCGCCGCGGACCTGGTGCGCGAGAGCGGGCGATCGGGATCCGTGGCGGTCCTCGGCGCCGGAGTGAACGGTCTCTCGGCCGCGCGCATCCTCCAGGACCGGGGCTTCGCTGTGACCATCTACGCTCGTCAGCTTCCCCCCGACACGACCTCCAACGTCGCGGGCGCGATGTGGAATCCCTCCTTCGTCTTCGACCGCTCGCGGCGGTCGCCGTCCTTCGACGCCCAGTTCGAGCGCGCCGAGAGAGCGTCGCACCGCATCTTCCAGGGACTGGTCGGGTCGGACTATGCCGTGCGCTGGCGGGACCTCTTCGTTCTCTCCGACGATCCTCACACGGAGGGTCTACCCGACTGGGGTCTTCCGGAGCTCTACCCGGACAAGCGGGTCCTGCCCGCGGGAGGGAGCCCGTTTGCGGCGCCGCGCGTGATCCGCGAAGAGACGCTCTTCATCGAGCCGGCGACGTACCTGCGCGCGCTTCGCCGCGACTTCGAGCTGGCGGGGGGGCGCCTCGTCGTGCGCGAGCTCGCGGCGGCGTCGCAGATCCCGGAGCTGTCCGAGCCAATCGTCGTCAACGCCACCGGCCTCGGCGCCCGCGAGCTCTTCGGCGATGCCGAGCTCATTCCCATCAAGGGACAGCTGACCGTCCTGCTGCCGCAGCCGGAGGTCGACTACGCGGTCGTGACGAGCGATCTCTACATGTTTCCGAGAAGCGACGGAATCGTCCTCGGCGGCACGCACGAGCGCGGCGTCGAGACGATGGAGCCCGACCTCGAGGCCGAGAAGCGGATCCTCGCCGGCCAGCGCGCGATCTTCGACGGAATGCGGAGCGCCGGCGCTCCGCCCGATCCCGCGTGACATGATCCCGTGGTCGTGCGTCCTCGGAGGGGATTCATGAGCATGCCTCGATTCGTCCGTGCTCTGGTCGGAATGGGTGCGCTCCTTCTCGTCTCCGTTGGGGCCGGCTCGCGGTTCCCCCGGCAGGAACCTCCCGCGCCGGGCAAGACCGAGCCCGCGCAGGCGTCGCTCGTCACGGTGCCTCCCGAGGTTCCGCCCGACGCCCGCCGCTATTCGGTCCGCATCGCGGACAACGAGGCGGGTCTCCTGGCCGCGTGGACGAGTCCGGACGGCGCCCGGCACACCTTCTTCGCGTTCAACGACCGCGGGCGAGGCCCGAGCATTCTCACGCGCTACATCGTGGACCGCTCGGGGATCCTCACCGAGCTCGACGCCGCCGGAAGCGATTACCTCAAGTCGCCGGTCGAGGAGCACTTTCGAATCGCGGACGGCAAGGCGAGCTGGAGCAACGGCTCCGAAAAGGGCGAGAAGACGCTGACGAGCCCGGCCCTCTACGTTCCTCTCTACGGCGTCCTCGAGAACGAGACCGAGTCGGCCCTGCTCGCCGCTCCGGGTCACCGGCTCCCTCTCCTGCCGGAAGGCGAGGCGGCGATCGCGCGCGTCGCCGACCAGAGCGTCGAGATCGGAGGCCGGAAAGAGACGGCGATCCTCTACGAGGAAACGGGGTTCGGATTCACGCCGGCGGACGTGTGGCTCGGCGATGACGGCCGCTTGCTCGCCAGCGGAAGCGACTGGTCCGCCAGCGTGCGCGGCGGCGCCGAGTCGGCATGGCCCGGCCTGCTCGCGACCCAGAAGGGGCGCGCCGCGGTGCGCGGCGAAGAAGTCGCTCGCAGCCTCCAGAAGAGGCTCGCCAAGCCCTTGTTGATCCGGCATGCCCGGCTCTTCGACAGCGAGACGGCCACGGTGAAAGAGGGGATGTCGGTGCTGGTCGCCGGAAGGCGGATCGCGGCGGTGCGGCCCGACGCGACCGTTCGCCCCGAGCCCGGGCAGCAGGTCCTCGACGCGAACGGCCGGATGCTTCTCCCCGGTCTCTGGGACATGCACGTGCACCTCGGCGATTGGGACGATGGACTGCTCCACATGGCCGCCGGCGTCACGACCGTGCGCGACATGGCCAACGACATCGAGCACCTCCAGGAGCTCGTCCCGCGCTTCGAGTCGGGTGCGCTCATCGGGCCGCACGTGCTCGAGGCCGGGTTCATCGACGGCCGCGGCCCCTATCAGGGTCCGACGAAGGTCTTCGCCGACACGCCGGAGGAGGCGCGGGCCGACGTGGACCGCTACAAATCGCTCGGCTACGTCCAGATCAAGATCTACAGCTCGGTCAAACCGGAGCTCGTGCCCGTGATCGCGGCGGAGGCCCATCGCCAGGGGATGCGGGTGAGCGGACACGTTCCGGCCTTCATGACGATGCAGCAGGCGATCGAGCAGGGCTTCGACGAGGTTCAACACGCCAATTTCTGGTTCTTGAACTTCCTGTTCGACTCGGTCCCGGACACCCGGACTCCCGCCCGCTTCACCGCCGTCGCCGAGCACGCGGCGGAGCTCGACCTGGATTCCGAGCGCGTGCGCGCGTTCCTTCGATTCCTCCAGGAGCACCACACCGTCGTCGATCCGACCGTCAACGTCTTCGAGGAGATGTTCCTCGGGCGGCCCGGCGAGATGTCACCGGTTCTCGTGGAAGTCGCTCCCCGGCTGCCGCCGCAGATTCGCCGCGGCGGTCTCAGCGTCGGCCTGCCCGTCCCTCCGGGGATGGACGGGCGTTACCGGGACTCGTATCGGGCGATGCTGAGAATGCTGAAGATGTTCTACGCCGCCGGAATTCCGATCGTGGCCGGCACGGACGCCATCGCGGGCTTCAGCCTGCACAGTGAGCTCGAGCAGTACGTGGCGGCGGGCATCCCGGCGCCGAAGGCGCTCCAGATCGCCACGCTCGGTGCGGCGAGAGTGATGAAACGCGATGCGCAGACGGGGTCCATCGCTCCCGACAAGGCGGCCGATCTGATCCTGGTGGACGGCGATCCGACCGCTCGGATCGCCGACATTCGCCGGGTCGTCACGGTCGTCCAGGGCGGCAACATCTACGACGCGGGAGCGCTCTACGCCGCGCTCGGTGTGCGGCCGGCGAACTAGAGGCCGTGCGTGCGTTTCTGCGCCGAAGGTTCTCGCGCGAGGAGATCGTCGGCCTCTCCTTCACGATCAGCTTTCTGACCTGCGCCGTGCTGGCGGTTGCGCTCGGCTGGATGGCGCACGAGATCCGGGAGCAGCGGGGCCGGCCGGGTTCGATGGACGCCCAGGTCCGCGATGCGTTGATCGCGGACCGCTCCCCGGCCTTGACCGCGGCGATGATGGCGGTGACGTCGACGGGCGACCGGTACTTCCTTCTCCCGGTCACCCTCCTGGTCGCGATCCTGCTCTGGGCGCGCCGGCGTCACGTCTCGGCGCTTCTCTTCATGGGAAGCGTGCTCGGCGGATTCGGTTTGAGCTCCGCGCTGAAGATCTCGATCGCGCGCGCCCGTCCCGACCAGTGGGGAGCGATCGTGAGGGAGAAGACGTACAGCTTTCCGAGCGGCCATACGGTGATGGCGACGGTCTTCTTCGGAGGGCTCGCCGCGATCGTCTTCCATCTGACGAAGCGGCCCGGCCCCCGTCTTCTCGCCGCCGGGGGCGCCGCGATCCTCGTTCTCGCCGTGGCCGTCTCGCGGGTCTACCTGGGCGCCCACTGGCCCACGGACACCCTGGCCGGGATGCTGACCGGCCTCGTGTGGGTCGTCGCCTTCGCCGCGACGACGGAATCGATGGAGCGCGCCCGTCTCCGCCGGAAGGGGTCCTGACGCCGTCTCAGCGCTCGATCTCGACGATGTGCGCCTGCATGCGCGCGTCGATCTCGCCGTTGCCGAACCGGCGCGCGAGGGCCTCCTCGGCGGCGCGGAGCGCGTCCTCGAGGCTTTGACCGCCGTGCGATTCGATCTCGCCGCGCAGCGGCGTTCCCAGGCAGAAGGCCGCTGCGGCGTTCCGGGCGGATCGGGCGCGGCTGCGCAGCGCCACGGTTTCGACGCGGGGCTCGCCCTCGAAGCCGGCCGCGGCGAGATCGCCCGCGATCCGCGACACGTCCGCGTAACCGTGCGGCGTGCGCTCCATGAACCGGGGAGGATCGTCCGGAAAGAGCGGCGCGAGGGCGTCCTGAACGACCTGCGCGAGTTCGTTGTCGGCGATGCGATCCCAGGAGCTGAAGAGAAATCCTCCGCCCCTCCGCAGCACGCGGCGCGCCTCCGCGTATCCGCGCGGGCGGTCCGGAAAGAACATGACGCCGAACTGGCAGGCGACGGCGTCGAAGCTCGCGGCCGGAAAGGGAAGGTCCAGCGCGTCGGCCGGTCTCCACTCCACGGCGCGCGGGGTGCCGAGCGCCGCCGCCTGATCGAGCATCGGCGGATTGAGGTCGGTCGCGGTGATGGAGACTCGATCCGGAAGCTTCGCCGCCATGACCCGAGTGAGGACTCCCGTGCCGCACGCGGTCTCGAGGACGGAGCCCGGCCTTCGCGAGGCGAGCCGGACGACGAGGTCCTCGGCGTATGGCTGGAAGAGCAGGGGAACGAGGTGGGTCTCGTACGCGCCCGGGACGCCGCCCGAAAAGGCGATGTCTCGTCCCGCGGCGCTCATGGACGACGCCGCGCCGGACCCGGAAGGATCCTCCCACCGGCGTCTCGAGTGGTCACGACCGGAGCGATCTCTCCTGGTAGATGCCGACGACGTTGCCCGCCGGATCGCGGAATCGCGCGACGATCTCGGGCGCGTCGGGGTGGATCGGCTGAACGATCTGTCCGCCGTTCGACTCGATGGCCTTCACCGCCGCGGCGGCGTCCTCCACCATGACGTAGAGAAGAAGGCCCGCGTCCCGGGAGGGCGGCCGACCCGTGACGAACGCGCCACTCACTTCGAAGACGCCGTCGTCGAAGGCCGTCGTGCCATCGCCGCGCCGGCGGATCTTCCAGCCGAAGACTCTGCCGTAGAACTCGCTCGAGCGGGCGACGTCGACGGCGGGAATCTCGAGGTAACAGATTTTCCCGTGAGCCATCGTCGGCGGCATGGGCGCCATTTTCCCACTTCCCGGTCCCCGAAATCCGGGCGCTCCATGCCCGCCGGCGGCGGACTCCCGAAGTTCTCGTGGGCGGCCTCGGGACGGGCCGCGCGGCTCTTCGGTTCGGCGCGGGTCCGGGCCGCCGCCCGGTACGCGCCCGCGGGCGTGCGCAGCGCGATGTTCAGACGGTCCCAGCCGTTGATGGCCACGACACAAGGGGTGAAAACCCACACTTCGTGCGGATCGACCCGGAGGAGGGCACCCGGCGGGAGCAGCTCGAACGAGCCGGCCGCACTCCGGGTAGATGTGCGCGGGCCCGCGCGAAATTTCCGGTGCTACTCGTCCCGCAGCGCCGTGACGGGGTCGAGCGTCGCCGCGCGGCGCGCCGGCAGCAGGCTCGCGACGGCGGCGACCGCGGTCAGACCGGCGGCCGCGAATGCGAGCGTCGCCGGATCGGAGGGTTTCAGTCCGAAGAGGAGGGAGCGCGCGAAGGACGCGGCGCCGATCGCGAGGACCGTTCCGATGAGGAGACCGGCCGCGACCAGCGTTCCCGCTTCCCGCAGGACGAGGCCGAGGATGTCGCTCCGCGTCGCGCCGAGGGCCATGCGCACGCCGATCTCGTTGCGCCGGCGCACGACCATGTACGACACGACGCCGTAGAGTCCGATCGTCGCGAGCAGGGCGGCGAGGAAGCCGAAGAAGGACGAGAGGCTCGCCATCAGGCGGTCGCGCACAAGGCCGTCGCGCATCAGCTCGCCCATCGGCTGGAACTGGAGGTCGATCTCGGGGCTTACGGAGCCGACGGCCGAGGACAGGGCGCGCCGGAGGCCGGAGAGGGACAGGTCCGAGCGCACGATGACCGAGAACCACGGACGCGGATCCCGATCCTGGGCCTGGGACAGGTAGACGATCGGCTGAAAGTCCTCCCGGAGATCCTCATATTTCGAGTCCCGGGCGAAACCGACGATCTCGAAGCGCCGGACCGTGTCGCCTCCCTGGTTGTCGATCTGGACGGTCCGCCCGATGGGGCTGGCGCCGGCGAGGAACTTGCGCGCGAACGTCTCGGTGACGATCGCGACCGGCGGAGCGGAGACGTCGTCCCGCGCCGTGAAGTCGCGGCCGGCGAGCAGGGTCGACCCGATCGCGCGGAAGTACCCGGGCCCCACCTGGTTGAAGTAGGCCGCCTGGTGCCGGACCTCGGTCCCCTCGACGCTGATGCTCGAGTTCCAGTAACGCCCCCCGAGCGGGACCAGGCGGGCGACGGCGGCGTCGGTCACGCCGGGCACCGCGTGGACCCGCTCGAGGACGTCGGCCCTCAGCGCGACGCGGCGTTCCTTCGGAACGCGCAGGCGCGTGTGATCGACGTCGACGACGAGGACGTGGTCCCGTCCGAAACCGGCGTCGAGGGTGAGCAGGTTGCGCAGGCTGCGGACGAAGAGCAACGCGCCGACGAGCAGGACGAGCGAAAGCGCCACCTGCGACACGACGAGCGCCCGCCGCACGGCGAGCCGCGCGCCGCCGCCGGCGATGCCGCGGCCCGAGGCCTTCATCGCCTCGATGGGGTCCGTGCGCGATGCCTGCAGGGCGGGAAGCAATCCGAAGAGGACGCAGGTCAGAATGGCGATCCCCGCGGTGAACGCCAGGAGGCGCAGGTCGAGCGGCATCTCCACGACCCACTGCGTGTCGTGCGTGCCGAGAAAGGCCAGCAGCTTGCGGCTCAGCACCTGGGCGAGCGCCGCCCCCGCGAGGGCTCCCGCCGCGGCGAGCACGAGGCTCTCGGCGAGCAGCTGGCGGACCAGCCGTCGCCGCGACGCTCCGAGCGCGAGGCGGATGGCGATCTCGCGCTGGCGCGCGCTCGCGCGGGCGATCATGAGGTTGGCGATGTTCGCGCAGGCGATCAGCAGCACGAGGGCCGAGATGCCGAGGAGGAGCCACAGCGGATTCGAATAGTCTGAACGGAGGTCCGAGAAACCGGTGGCGGCGGGCGAAGCCGCGAGCTTCATCTCGAGAAAGTTCTTCGAGTCCGCCGCGTCGTAGTCTTCGGGCAGCGCGGCCTCGAAGATCCGTTTCGAGATCGCGTCCAGGTGCGCATTGGCCTTCGCGAGCGTCCAGCCCGGGGCGAGGCGGCCGATCGTCGAGAGCCACCAGGACGACCTCCCCTTCGTCCGGGGATCGTCGGTGAGCAGGTCCTCGGCGCAGGTGGGCAGGGCGACGTCGAAGGCGTGGCCCACCTCGACCCCGAAGAACCGGGCAGGCGTGATGCCCGCGATCTCGAACCGGTGACCCTCGAGGGTGATGGTCTCTCCGGCGGCGAGGTTCTTTCCTCCGAGCTCCCGCCGCCAGAACCGCTCGCTCAACACGACGGACGGAGAGGGGCATCCGGGCATGTCGTCGGAGGGGCCGAGGAGGCGTCCCTGCAATGGCGCGACCCCGACGGTGTCGAAGAACGTTCCGCTGACCCACATGGCCTCGGCGTAGCGCGCCTCGCCGCCGGAGGCGAGGTTGATGCGGTCGGAGCTCCAGGCCGCCAGCTGAGAGAACGCCTTCTGCTCGGCGCGGATCCGCTCGAAGAGAAGGGACGTCAGGTCCGGGAAGTGCCCCGAGAAGCTGCCCGTGCGGCCCTTCCATTTTTCGATGCGGACGTTCACGAGCTCGCCGGGCCGCGCGACCGGCAGGCTCCGCAGGCGGACCGCGTCGAGCAGCTGGAAGATCGCCGTGTTCGCGCCGATGCCGAGCGCGAGCGACAGAATGGCGACGAGCGCGAAGGCCGGCTCCAGCCGCAGGCGCCGCGCGCCGTAGCGGAAATCCCTGGCGAGGCCGGCGAAGAGCCCGAGGTCCGCCTCGGGGGTCGGCGTGCGGGGCGGCGCCGGGCGCGGAAGCGACTCCTTCAGCGCGGCCGCCAGGCCGCCGCCGGCGAGCTCCTCCAGCGAAGACCGGCGCGCGTCTTCCGGAGCCGCGCCGCCGGCCATCAGCTCCGCGTAGCGATCCTCGAGATGCTGGGACAGCTCTTCGACAATGGAGGCCTCGCGAGCGGGATCGATCCGGAGGCCCTCGAGGCGCCGGCGGATCTCGGCCGACCACTCAGGCATGCTCGGCCTCCGTGATCCGATGCATGGCCTCGACGAAGTCCGCCCAGGCGCTCTGCTGCATCCGGAGCATCTTCCGGCCCGCGGCCGTCAGGCGGTAGTAACGGCGCCGGCGCTGCGAAGGCTTCTCGACCCACTTGCCCTCGATCAGGCCGCGCGCCTCGAGCCGGTAGAGGAGGGGATAGAGCGACGCGACGCGGAAGGTGAGGGCTCCGCGCGAGCGCGTCTCGATGAGCTTGCCGATCTCGTAGCCGTGCCGGGCGCGGTGGGCGACGAGCGAGAGGACGAGCAGCTCCGTCGAGCCCTTCTTCAGCTGCCGGTCGAGGCCTCCAATATGTTTCATTGCGACATATAGGTATCGCAGTCATTGGAGGCTGTCAAGCCGGCCCGCGGCCGGGGCCCCCGTCCCCGGGCGTTCGGGCTCGACATTCGATACGCTCTACGCCGGCACGGGTTTCGTATTTCCTGACCGGGAGTCCACCGAATGAAGATGACCGAGCTTCTCCTGGCCGATCTCGACCGCGAGCTGCCCGCGAGCCGTCGAGTCCTCGAACGCGTTCCGGACGAACACTCGTGAAGGGGCTCGATGCCGCGGCGGAGAAGGGCCGCGCCGCTCTGCGAGGCACCACGGATGCGCACCTCATGACGAGCTGGAGGCTCCTCTCGGGCGGCCGGGTCATGCAGGAGACGACGCGAGACGTCCAGCTTCGCGACGGAATCCTCAATCACTGGGTCCACCATCGCGGCCAGCTGTCGGTGTATCTCCGGCTCGCCGGCGCGAAGGTTCCCTGGATCTATGGGCCCTCCGGCGACGAGGCGCCGGGAAGGAGCTGGGGAGAACCATGACGACGGCCGCCGAAAAGCAGCTCGAGGGCTTCATCGCGAAGTTCGATCCGAAGATCCGGGCGCTGATCCGCGCGGTACGCCGTGCGATGCGCCGGCGTCTCCCGACGGCCAACGAGCTCGTCTGGGACAATTACAACTTCTTCGTCATCGGCTACAGCCCGACCGAACGTCCCTCGGACTCGATCGGCTCGATCGCGGCGGCCTCGAACGGCGTGGGCTGGTCCTTCTACCGCGGCGCGAGCCTGCCGGATCCGCACGGCATCCTGCTCGGCGAGGGAAAGCAGAATCGATTCCTCCGCCTCGAGTCGGCCCGGGTCCTCGACCGGCCGGAGGTCGAGGCCCTGTTCGCCGCCGCGATCGCGCAGAACCGTGTCGCGCTTCCCGGGAAGGGGCGCGGCCGGCTGATCATCCGGTCGGTGTCGAAGAAGCAGCGTCCGCGCCGGCCGTCGACGGAAAAGAAGAAGAAATAGCGCCCGCCTCGTCGTGCGCCGGAACCCCGGCGAATCCGGCGCCGCGCGTGGGCCGGGATATTCTCCCGCGCCATGACGAATCCACACGGCGATCCGGCGGCGGTCGACCAGGCTCTGATTCGACTCCTCACCGGGATGTGGGCGATGCAGGCGGTCGCCACGGCGGCGCGCCTGGGAATCCCCGATGCGCTCGCCGCGGGACCGAAGCCGGCAGCCGAGGTCGCGGCGCGAACGGCGACGCGGCCGGAAGCGGTGGCGCGCCTTCTGCGGGCGCTCGTGAGCCTCGGAGTTCTGGCGCCGGAGGACGGCGGCCGGTTCGCGCTGACCGACATCGGCCAGCGGCTCCGCTCGAGTGTGCCGGGCACGTTCCGGGACGCCTTCATCGCCGAGTCGGACCCCGTCCACTGGCAGTCGTGGGAGCACCTCTCCGACTCCGTGCGGTCGGGCCTTCCGCGTCCGATGGAAATCTTCGGGATGCCGGCCTTCGACTGGTACGGCAAGAATCCGGTCCACGGCGAGCAGTTCGGACGCGCGATGGAGAACATCTCGCGCTTCGCCGCCGCGGCCGTCCTCGAGGCCTACGACTTCTCCGACGCGAAGACGATCATGGACGTCGGCGGAGGCAACGGCAGCCTCGCGCTCGCGATCCTGTCGAAGCATCCGGACCTGAAGGGGAAGGTCGTGGACCTTCCCTACATGGAGTCCGCGGCCCACGCCGGAATCGGCGCCGCGGGAGCCGCCGGCCGGTGCGCCTTCGAGTCCTGCGATTTCTTCCAGAGCGTGCCTCGCGGCGCCGACCTGCACGTGCTCAAGTTCATCCTCCACGACTGGACGGACGAGGAGTGCGTGCGTATCCTGAACAAGTGCCGGGAGGCCCTGGCGCCGGAGGGCCGGCTGGTCATCGTCGAGATGCTCGTGCCCGAGCCGACCCGGCCCGATTTCGTCATGCTGATGGACCTGAACATGCTCGTCGTGACGGGCGGCCGGGAACGGACGGAACGGCAGTTCTCGGAGGTCCTTATCCGGGCGGGATTCCGCCTGACGCGGGTCGTCCCGACGAAAAGCCCGTTCTTCCTGCTGGAGGCCCGTCCGGCCTGACGCGCCGAGCCGAGGAGGCGTCGATGTCGAGATCGCTGAGGCTCGCCGCCCGGGACGGTGACCCGCAAGGGCTGGTTCGCCGACGAGAAGTGCTCGACCGAGCGGGTGCGCAACGGAAGCAAGGGACCGCCGGGCCAGACGTGCACACGGAATTGCATCGCCCGGGGCGTGAAGGTCGTCTTCATCGACGAACGGACCGGGGCTCTCTACCGTGTGGACAACCCGAAGCCGACGAAGGGCATCGAGAGCGATTACGTCGAGGTCCACGGGACGCTGAACGACGCCGCGAAGACCGTTCACGTCGACACCGTCCGGGTGATCGAGAGCTACGTCGCCAAGTGCCGCGTGCCGTAGCGTCGGTCCCTTCTCGGGTGCGCCAAGACACGGCGACGGCTTCGTCGAGCAACGCCGTGCCGAACCGCAATGTTCCGTGCGATAATCGTTCCAGCACTCACCTCTCGATGAGCATCAACTCGCAAAGGCTCATGACTCCATCGGACCCCTTTCCGGAAGACGAGATCGATACGTTCCACTCGCCCGAGCCCTGGACCCAGGACGGGCGCTACATTCGCGATGCCCGGGGCGCGATCGTGGTCCGCGGGCGCACCCTGGCCGACGCCCGCCGGATCACCGCGGCGGTCAACGCGACGCGCGACATCCCCACCGACGCGCTCGAGCACTGGCTCGTCCAGGACGTCTCGGACCCGGTCGGCCGGCCCGACCTGGAGGTCGCCCTCGCGGAGCCGGAGTCCTCGCCCTTCGCGGTGCCGCCTCCCGATGGCGTGCCGGTCGAGGTGAGGATCAACGCGGAACTCCGGTCGGACGAGCCCTGGCCCTACACCCTCACCCATCCCGAGCGCCGGACGGACGATCGACGCCGCGAGGAGCGGCGCGACCCCGGTTCGATGCCGGGCTCGGATCAACTTCTCTTCGACCGGCGGGTCATGGAGCGCCGGTTCGGAGAGCGACGCCACAAGTAGCGGATCTCCGGTTCCCGTCTCGCCCACCGTGGTCGGCCGCCCGCAAACCCGCGTGCGGAAAACTGGAAGGAGCGATCGAATGCGCAAGTCTCTCGGACTCCTCGGGGTCGTCCTGTTTGCGGCGACGACCGCGTCGGCCCTCGCCGCGAGCGTCGCCGCGGCCGCGGCCTCGAGCCCCCAGGCCAAGGTCTACGACGCCCACATGAAGGCGATGGCCGCCGGCGACTACAAGGCGTTCCGCGCCACCATGAGCAAGAAGGCCCTGGAGATGATGGACAAGCAGAACAAGGACATGAACCTCGACACCGGCAAGATGATGGAGATGATGAAGGCGATGGCCCCGACGGACCTCAAGTACACGGCGCTGAAGGTCAACGGCAACAAGGCGACGCTCGACGCGACGGGGAAGATCGGCGGCGAGGCCAACACCGGCACGATCAGCATGGTCGAGGAAGACGGCGCCTGGAAGGTCGAGACGGAGAGCTGGACCAACGCCAAGAAGTAGACGTTCGGGTCCTTCGCGATCTCGATCTTGCCCTCTTCCCCGACGGGGAAGAGGGCTTTGTCTTTCTACCTCGTGCCGATCTCGACCATCTCTCCGTGGACGAGCCACTTCCCGTTCTCCCGACGAAGGAGCGCCTCGCCGTAGAGGTGATCGAGGATCGGGCTCGAGCCGTCGAACAGCACGACCGCGCGGTCGCCCCGCTCGAATCCTCCGGTGATGCGGATCGTCTTCATCCGGTCGTGGGCGTCGTCCCAGAGGTATTGGAAGAACTCGGCGAGATCTTTCTGAGCGGCGTGCCGATCCCACCGCTCCTTCTGCCCGGCGTCGAGGAGCTCGCGGACCGCCTCGCGGTCTTCTTTGGCGAGCGCGGCCGCGTAGGCGACGTAGGCCTGGCCGGGCGCGCCCCCGCCGGCCGGAAGCGGGTCGCCCCAGGTCTTGGGAGGAACCGGCACGTCGAAGGCGACGTCGAACTCTCGCGCGTCCTCCTTGTAGGAGACCGTCCCGGCGAGGCGTCCATCGCGCGCGTGAACGGTCGAACGGACCTTGCTGTCGTAGCAATAGCCGCAGCCGTCGCCGGACTCGAAGTAATAGGAGAGACCCCGGTAGCGGCCGTCCTCGGCGAACTCGAAGTAGACGACCTTGACGTCGTCGCTCGCGAAGAACGCGCTGATCGCGTGGCGCCGGTCGAAATGGCCGTCGATCGCGTCGGAAGCGAACTCGGCGTTCGAGACGGCCACGCAGAGGACCGGATCGTCGTCCGTTCCGCTCGACTTGTCCCAGAAGGCATACGCGCCGTGGATGGGAACCTTCCAGTTTCGATCCTCGAACTTCCCCGAGGCCGAGGCGGGCGACGGCTCCGCCGCGGGCGCGGCGACGGCCGCCGCTCCGGCGAGAATGCCGAGGGCCGCGGCCCTCCGGATCCCGCGCCTCATCCGGGTTTGTGGCGCGACCGGGGAAAGAGCGAGTCGTAGTTGGGAAAGTCTTCGGCCAGGCGGAGGCCGAACCCGGCGGCGTCGCTGGAGCGGCGCACGACGCGGCCCGTCAGGATCAGGCGCCTCCCGTCCGGCAGGCTCACGGTGAGCCGCACCTGCGGTCCGGCCGCCGGCGTGCGCGCGGCGCGGACGAACATGCCGCGGCGGGTGACGTTCTCCGCGACGCCGGTGCCGTGGAGCGCGTCCTGGGTGAACTCGACCGTCATCTCCGCCGAGCGCCGGTGTGCCGTCCGCTTGTCGAGCTTCGAGGTCCGTTCGCGCCGGGGGTCGACGGGCCGCGCGGTCGGCGCCGGCGGCCCCGCGGGGACGTCCCGCGACTCCGGCGAGTCGGGGAGCTCCCGGATCGCGACGGTGAGGTCCCGCGAGGATTCGACGCCCGCGATCCAGCCGCTGACGGTGCGGCGGTCCACCGGCACGAGGCAGCGGAAGGCGACGGGAAAGATCTGCCCGCCCTCCTTGCCGAGCGCCCGCCACCTCTCGGCGAGATCCTGCGGACGGGCGGGGGTCTCGGTCCAGAAATTCACGTGGCCGGCGGCCGTCACGATGGCCGGCTGGAGGTAGTCGATTCCCGAGTCGTCGGCGGGGAAGCAGTAGCCCGAGTGCCGGCTGCCGTCGAAGAGCTCGAACTCGGTCGCGGCGAGGAAGACCTCGTCGTCCGCCCGGGAGAGGGACGTCCGCCGCGCGGGGATGACGAGCGCATTCGGTCCGACGCCTTCCTCGTATCGCCAGACCGGATGCGATTCGAGGTCCTCGGGGGTCAAGTCCGCGATGCGCTTCACGGGGCTAGTTCCTCGGCCTTTCGTACTTCCAGTTTCGCGTCTTTCCCTCGGCGATCCAGCCGGCCGCGATCGCGAGGCGCCTGCCCCGGGTCGCGTCGGTCTTCGCCTCGGCGATCCACTCGGAGTAGTCGCGCCGCTGGCTCGGGGAAAACGCCCGGAACTTCGCCAGCGCTCCGGCCTTCTTCCTGAGCGCGGCCGTCAACGGGGCCGGAACCGGGAGCGGTTTCTTCGCGCGGCGCACCGGCCCGAGCCGGACCCCCTGGTCGGCCAGACGCTTCGCTTCCCTCACGTAGCCGACGAACGCCGAGTCGGCCGGCAGGTCCGACCGGTTGCGGAGGCGGCCGAACTGGCCCATCGCTCCGTCCTTCCCGGGGAGGTGCATCGCGCGGTTCCAGAAGCCGAAGACGCAGTGCTCCTTGAAGGCGGCCATGCCGCAGAACATGCCCTTGTAGTGGAAGTGGGGCGAGCTCCACTTGATCTCCTCGACGGCCTCGGGACATCCGCGGTGCACGAGGGCGCGCAGGCGCTCCAGGATCGGCCGGGCGAAGGGGGCGGATTTCGCGATGTAGGCATCGATGCGCGGGTCCTTCTTCCCCATGCGCGCATTATCATCCCGCCCGTGGCCAAGTACCACATTCCGAAAATCGTCAATCCGGAAGCGCGGTGGCCGGTTCTCGTCGCCATCGTCGGGGTCGGCGGGATCCTGCTCAGTCTCCCGCATGCCCTCGTGCTCGGACCCCGCTGGTTTCTTCCGGCCGCCGTGGGCGTGCTGCTGGTGCCGACGACGATCGCGCACTTCACGGGCCGCCACGAGATCGACCGGATCCTCGGATACGTCATCAGCGCCATCGTCACGTTCGCGCTGGCAGCCTCCCTGGTGCTGCTGATCGTGCGACTGCCGGACAAGGCCGAGAGTCCGGCGGCGCTGCTCAAGTCGGCCACGCTGCTCTGGGTCACGAACATCCTCGTCTTCGCGATCTGGTACTGGCGGCTCGACGCCGGAGGCCCGCACCACCGCGAGACTCGCAACGCCCACACCGCCGGCGCGTTCTTCTTTCCCCAAATGATGGACGGAGCGCCCATCGATGATCCCCAGGGCTGGTCGCCGCGGTTCGTCGACTACCTCTTCCTCGCCTTCAACACGAGCACCGCCTTTTCGCCGACCGACACGGCCATACTTTCGCGCTGGGCGAAGGTGCTCTGCATGCTGCAGGCGCTCATCTCGCTCTCGATCGTCGCGATCCTGGCATCGCGCGCGGTCGGAATGCTGTAAACCGTCGCCTCCGCTCGCTCGGGGGCTGCGCGCCCTTCGGGCGCGCACCGGCGAGCGGCTCGCCGGGATGCCGGCTCGACCGCTCGCCTGATCCCTCGCTGCGCTCCGGCTCCCGCATCGCGAACCTCCTCCCTCCCTTCGGTCGGGGCGACTATTCGCGATGCGAGCGATCGGGGCATTGCCGCGGGACGAGAGCCGCCCGGCAAGACCCTCTCCCCCGGCGGGGGAGAGGACGGGGGTGAGGGGGCGTCTCCGCCTAGTTGATCGACTGTCCGGCTTCGAGCTTCCGGATCAACGCTTCGAGGTTCTTCCTGTTCGGATCGTCCGGAGCCTGGGCGAGCGCGAGTCTCGCCTCGGCGAGGGCCTTCTTCGAGTCGCCGTTGGCCGAGTAGCCGCGCATCAGGCCGACGTGGACGGGCCACTGGTCGGGATGACGCTTCGCGTTGATCTGGAACACGTAGAGCGCCTGCTCCTTGTTTCCCTCGAGCAGGAGCGAGCGGCCATAGAGATGGACCTGAAGGGCCGTCGCCGTCGGATGGTTCAGGGCCCTCTCGAGCGTCTTCGCGGCCTCCGGTGCCTGGCCGTTCAAGGCCTCCAGTTGCGAGAGCGTCGAGAGGGTCACGAAGTTCTCGTCGCCGCCGACGTAGGGATCGGCGACCGCCCGCCGCGCCCACACCAGCGCCTCGGGAAGGTTGATCCTGTTCTGCGCGCAGAAGGCGGCGGCCTGCTGCCAGTTCTGCCAGGAGAATCCCGACCACTGGCGAAGGTCCTTGCGGAGTCCCTCGACCCAGAGCGCGTTGACGTCGTCCACGCTGATCGAGAACGGGACCTGGAGGTCTTCCCAGCGCAGAGCCACGGTCGCCTTCGACGGCTCGCGATCCGTGAACTCGTAGGTCAGCCACTCGTGGTAGTCGCTCTTCTGGGCCCGCGTCGAAACGCGGAGCGCGTCGTTCTTCGGGTCGTACCAGTAGCTTCCCCAGGAGCTCGCGTCCTTCGAGAAGACGACCGTCCACTCCTCCTGCCCCGGGATCATGTGCAGCCCGTAGGTCCCGGCGGGCAGCGGCTGGCCCTGGATCCGGACGTCGTGCGTGACCGTGAACGTCGTGTTTTCGTTCGCGCCGGCGCGCCAGGGGCAGCTCGTGCAGCCGTTCAGTCCGAGGTCGGAGAGTCCCCAGGGCACGAGCTCTCCCCAGATTTTTCCGCGGCGGTCGTTGGAGCCCCGGACGACGCGCGGGCTCGAATACTCGATCGTCACCCGCACGGGGCCGATCGCCTGCATCACCGCGGCCTGGGGATTGTCGCCGTTCGGCGGGAAGGTCAGCCCCTGGGCGCCGAAAGCGGTCTGGCTCCGGACTCCGAGGACGAACGGAACGGAAGCGAGGACGAGGCGAAGCATCGTGCGCGGAATCGAGCGCGTCATGACGACCTCCCGGCGGCCGCGAGACGGCGCGGCGCCCGAGTCTCATACGAGCGATCGACGCCGGTGTTTATCGGGGAAAGAACAGGAGGAGCGTGAGCACGGTTCCGATCGCGAAGGAGACCCACGCGTTCGTCACGAAGTAGCCGTAGGCCATCAGGGCGATGCCGATGAAGAGCGGCCGCGGCTCATCGTTCTTCCGCCCGTAGCGGAATGCCGCGAAGCCGACGAGCCCGAAGAAGATCGCCAGGACGAGGTCGGCGACCGAGAAGTTGCCGAGAAGCCCGCCGAGCGTCTCGGGGGTCAAGGCTTCTTCGGCGCCGCGAGGCCGCGCTCTTCGAGAAGCGGTTCCACGATCGGGTCGCGGCCGCGGAAGGCCCGGTACATCGTCGCCAGATCCTCCGTGTGTCCGCGCGACAGCAGCATGTCGCGGAACCGCTGGCCGTTGCCCCGCGTCATCCCGCCGTTCTCCTGGAACCACGACCAGGCGTCGTCGTCGATCACCTCCGCCCAGAGGTACCCGTAGTAGCCGGCGGCGTAGCCGCCGCCCCAGATGTGCGCGAAGTAGGTCGAGTGATATCGGGGCGGCACCGCGGGGAGGTCGACCTTGTACCGCGCGAGAGCCGCCTTCTCGAACGCGTCCACGTCCTGCTTCGGAGCATTCGCCGGAAGCGTGTGCCAGGCCATGTCGAGCAGCGCCGCCGCCAGGTACTCGGTCGTGAGGTAGCCCTGGTTGAACGTCTTCGCCTTCTTGATCTTCGCCACCAGCGAGTCGGGCATGGGAGTGCCCGTCCGGTGGTGCTTCGCGTAGTGGGCGAAGACCGCGGGCTCGAGGGCCCAGTGCTCGTTGAATTGCGACGGAAACTCGACGAAGTCGCGCGGCGTGCCGGCGAGCGTCGGGTAGTTCACGTTCTGGAACATCCCGTGCAGCGCGTGGCCGAACTCGTGAAAGAGCGTCGTCACGTTGGTGAAGGAGATCAAGGCGGGCTCCCCCGCGGCCGGCTTGGTGAAATTCAAGTTATTGACGACCACGGGCCGGGTGCCGAGCAGGCGGGACTGATCCACGAAGCTGTCGCACCAGGCTCCGCCGCCCTTCGACGGCCTCTGGAAATAGTCGCCGTAGTAGAGAGCGAGCGATTTCCCGTCGGCGTCGAAGACCTCCCAGACCCGAACGTCCGGGTGGTAGACGGGCAGATCCGGCCGCGGCTTGAAGGTGATGCCGTAGAGCTGGTTCGCCGCGAAGAAGACGCCGTCCTGCAGCACGCGATCGAGCTCGAGGTAGGGCTTCAGCTCCGACTCATCCAGGTCGTACTCCGCCTTGCGGACCTTTTCAGAGTAGAGCTCCCAGTCGGCCGCCGTCAAAGAGAAACCGCCCTTCTCGGCGTCGATCTGCTTCTGCAGGCGGGCCGCCTCCGCCCGCGCCTTGTCGGTCGAAGCGGGCACGAGATCGGTCATGAGCTTCTCGGCGTTTGCCGGCGTCTTCGCCATCTGATCGTCGAGGACGTATGCCGCGTAGGTCGAAAACCCGAGCAGCTTCGCCTTCTGCGCGCGCAGCTCGGCCAGCCGGGCGACGATCGGCCGGGTGTCGTCGGGACCTCCCTCGCCCCGGCGCACGGAGGCCTCGAGCACGCGCTGCCGCAGTGCGCGGTCGGTCAGCGATTCGAGCGCCGGCTGCTGCGTCGTGTTCTGGAGCGCCAGCAGCCATTGACCCGCGAGCTTGCGGTCCTCGGCCGCCCGGGCGGCCGCCGCGACGTCCTGGGCGGAGAGACCGGCGAGCTCTTTCTCGCTCCGGACGACGACCGCGCCGTCGTTGGTCGCCTTGAGCACCTTGTCGATGAACTCGGTGGTCAGCTTCGATTCTTCCTGGTTCCATGCGGTCAGCGTCGCCTTGTCGGCGTCGGAGAGCTCGGCGCCCGAACGGATGAAGCTGAGGTGGTCGCGCTCGATCAGATATTTGCCCTCGGGGTCGAGGCCGAGCTGATCGCGCTTCTCGTAGAGCGCCTTGATCCGCGCATACAGCTTCGGGTTGAGGTTGATGGCGTCGTTGTGCGCGGCGAGCTTCGGAGCCATCTCGGCCTTGATCTTCCGCCGGGCTTCGTTGGTGTCCGACTGATCCAGGTTGAAGAAGACCTTCGCCACGCGCGTCAACAGCTCTCCCGAGCGCTCCATGGCGACGATCGTGTTCTCGAACGTCGGGGGCTGCGGGTTGTCGGCGATCGCGTCGATCTCGGCCCTCTGCTGCTTCATGCCCTCTTCGAAGGCCGGCAGGAAATCCGAGTCCTTGATCTTGTCGAACGGAGGCGCCTGGTCGAGCAGCGGACTCGGCGAAGCGAACGGGTTGGAGGAGGGGAGTTGTGCCTGGGCGGGCAGCGCACCCGCCAGGCAGAGGGCGACGGCGAATCCCGCCGCCGGGTGGTCGAGGACCTTCATCACGATGAGTCTCCTATGGCTTTCCACTGTTGACGTAGCGCTGGTAGCGCGCCATCTGGCCCGCGAGAACGCCGTCGACGCCCGGTGCGAGATCCTTGAAGCCGCCCCGGTTGTAGCCGCCGGCCGAGTACGTCGTCTCCACCGCGGTGCCGTTCGGCCCCGGGGTGAACGTCCACGTCATCACGCCCGCGACGGCCATCGCCTGCATCGGCCCGAGTCCGCCGAAGAGCCGCAGCATCTTGCCCGGGTCGGCGAAGACGACGGTCATGTGCGCGACGCCGGCCTGGCCCGGCAGCTTCTCGCACCAGCATCCCTGCGGCCGGGGGTCGATCGACAGGTTGGCCGAATCGCCCGAGTAGGTGTGCGCCGGGTCCCACCACTTGCCGACCTCGATCAGGGCCGACCAGGCGCGGGCGGGGTCGGCGGAGACCGTCACGGTCTCGCGGACCTCGAACCCGTTCCCGCCGACGTCCACGACCTCGGCGGAGGCGGGAGTCGCCGCCAGCACCGCTCCGAGGAGCGCCGGAGCCCACTTGCGCATACCTTCCCCCTTCGGGCCAAAACCCGGGTTATATACGATGAACCGGACCCAAAGATTCCCCGATTCCTCTCGACACGAAGGAGCGCCGATGCACCGAGCCGTCTCCCGTCTCGTCCCGCTGTTGGCGGGTTTCATCCTGTTCGCGCCCCGGACCGCGGTCGGCCAGAACGCCTCTCTCGACTCGACGCTCCGAACGGCCATCGACGCCGCCGCTCGCGAGGCTCTGGCGAAGAGCGGGGCGCCCGGCGCTTCCGTGGCCGTCGTTCGAAACGGACAGATCGCCTACCTCCAGGCCTACGGCTCGGCGCACCTGGAGCCCTCCGCGCCGGCCGAGCCGAAGATGCGCTACTCGATCGGTTCGGTCAGCAAGCAATTCACGGCGACGGCGGTCCTGATGCTCGCCGAAGAGGGCAAGCTCTCGCTCGACGATCCCGTCTCGAAGTTCGTTCCGGGCCTGACCCGCGGCGACGAGGTCACGATCCGGGAGCTGCTCTCCCACACGTCCGGCTACCAGGACTACTGGCCGCAGGACTACGTGCCCCCTTTCATGCTCCAGCCGACGACCGCGCAGGCGATCCTCGACCGGTGGGCCAGGCGCCCTCTCGACTTCGAGCCCGGCGCGCAGTACCAGTACTCGAACACCGGCTACGTGATCGCCGGTCTCATCGTCGAGAAGGCGAGCGGGATGCCGCTGCTGACCTTCCTGACGGCGCGGATCTTCCGCCCGCTCGGGATGTCGAGCGTCCTCAACATCGATCAGGAGCGGCTCGGCGACACCGACCCGACCGGATATTTGCGCTACGCGCTCGGGCCGCTTCGCCCCGCGCCGAAGGAGGGAAAGGGCTGGCTCTTCGCCGCGGGCGAGCTCGCGATGACGGCGGAGGACCTCGCGCGCTGGGACGTCGGCATGCTCGAGCAGAAGCTCCTGAAGCCGGCGTCCTACCGGCAGATGCAGACCGACGTCCTGCGCAAGGACGGCGTCGGCATCTCCTACGCGCTCGGCATGGGCGTCCACCTGCGTGAGGGTCACCGTCTGCTCGAGCATGGCGGGGAGGTGTCGGGCTTCACGGCTGCGAACCTGGTCTTCCCGGACGACGGCGCGGCCATCGCGGTGCTCGTGAACCAGGATTCGAGCGAGGCATCGGGTGCGATCGCCGGCAAGATCGCCGACCTGCTGTTCGCCCGCGGCGGCGCCGGGCCGGCCGAGATTCGCGCGCGCCAGATTCTCGAGGGCCTGCAGAGAGGAAAGCTCGACCGGTCCCTGTTCACGTCGAACGGCAACAGCTACTTCAGCGACCAGGCGATCGGCGACTTCGCATCGAGCCTCGCACCGCTCGTCATCGCCGAGGTCCACCAGACCCGGTCGAACGAGCGCGGGGGCATGACGTTCCGGATGTTCGAGGTCAAGTTCGGCGGAGGAAGGAACGTCTCGATCGCCGAGCGCGACATGCCCGACGGGAAGATCGAGCAGTACCAGGTTTTCCCGAGCGACTGAGCCTCAGTGGAGCCGGAACGTGACGGTGACGGTGAGGTAGACGCGGACGGGGCGGCCGTCGAGGCGCGCGGGCGTGTAGCGCCATTGCGAGATGGCTTCCATTCCGAGCATGTCGAGCTCCGGGTACGACGAGCGGACGAGGCGAAGCTCGCTGACGCAGCCCGTGGTCGTGATGATCGCCTCGTACAGGCTGACTCCCTCTTCCCCTCTCTTGCGGAGCGAGGAGGGGTAGGCCGGCTGCACCCGCTGCGTCAGCTTCGGCGCTTCCACCTTTCCGCGCACGCGGACCACGTTCGACCCGGCCTCGGCGCCGGGACCCGGGTTCGGGATGGCGTCGGGACATTCGAGGGCCGCCAGGAGAGTCGGGACGAGATACGCCGTTCGGTCGGTTGAAGGATCGGGCACGGCGTCGGGTGCACGCGACATCAGGAACAGGGTGCCGGCGATCCGTCCACAGGCTTCCTGGTCCGGGGCGAGCTTGATCTCGACGTGGCGGGGAATGCCGTCCGGCCGGAACTCGATGACCGCAACTCCGAACTCGTGCCCCACGAGACCCGATGTGCAGGATTCGAGGCGAAAGAGGTCCGTGGCGATGCCCGGTGGCAGTCCCGTCACGAGACGAAGCAGGGTCTGGTTCTCGGAGGTCGATCCCGGCTTCTTGTCGCGTGTCTTGTCCTTGTCCTCTTTCGCATCGGGGTGAGCGGCCGCGTTTCGCCGGTCGACGGCTTCCCGCTCGCGATCCGTGAGATAGGCGAGCAGCGGGCTCGATCCGAAATCGGAGTCCAGATGGCAAGTCGTGCTGGACTCGAGGCAGGCGATCCAGGCGCCGTCTTCCACCGGGGCCTGACCGAGGACACGGCGCAGAAGCTCGGTGCCGAAGTGAAGCTCCGGATCGACGGTCATCGAGGATGAAGGCTCACCCTGGGCCAGGTCCGCGAGGAGCGCCGCGGCGTCGGAAGGCGTCTTGCCGCAGTAATTCTTCGCCAGATACCACGACGCCTCTCCGCGAAAGACGGTCTGATCCGAGCGGAGCGCGCTCGCGAGCAGGGAAGACTGGATCTCGATTCCGAGCTCGGAGGCCGCGTTCAGCACCGCCTGCCATGCCGGCGCGTCCCGATGGCCGAACGCGAGCGCCGCGGCCGCGATCAAGGCGTCGGGCCGGCCGCGCGTCGCCTCCGTGAAGAAGAGCTGCCGGGTGTGCGCCGAAAGGTCGAGCTCGCGAAGCGTGTCGAAGTAGAGAGGGAGCGCCGCGGTGGCTCGCGCGCGGGCAATGAGCAGCACGAGCGCCGCGTTGAGCCCGGGCGAAAAACGCCCCGCGGCTTTCAGGACGTCGGCGTCCGAGTCGGGACCGCCCAGGGCCAGCAGCGTCTGCATCTCTTCCGTCGCTGCGCCGGCGTCGGTTTCCTGGGCAAGGGCCTCTCTCGTCGCGGGCGCGGCGGCGCGCTCCATCGAGACGTCGAGAACCCTCGCCGCCGCGCCGCGCGATGCGGCATCGGTGCTGCGGAGGCCAGCCTCGAGGCGCTCACGAACTCCCGGCTTGCCGGCCTGCCGGGCCAGCATCGCGAGTGAACCCGGAGAGACGGGGCGAGCGAGAAGTTTGGCAAGCTCGTCGGCAGACGCGTCCCTCCCGGCGAGAATGCCGGCGCAGAGGGCCAGCACGGAACGAATCCTCGAAGCGCGGAGCAAGTGACGAAAGCATACCGCGGCCGGCCCGCGTTTCGAGGCGTTCGTCCTCCCGGCGGCCCGTCGGTTTCAACGCCGAGCGGCCGGGGCTGCAACTTCGGGGGCATGGTTTCGTTCGAGCTCTCAGGCGGGAGCGAGGGAGGACGCATGCGATCGAAGGTCGCGCTCGGAGGGTTGATGCTGGTGTTGTCCGCGGCCGCTCGGGGCGCGTTCCCCGCGGAGCGGATGTATCAGACGGTCCAGGTCGGGCCGGGCGTCTACGCGTTCATCTCGCCGGAGACCGACGGTCCCATTCCGAGCGGTAACGTGCTCGCGGTCATCGGGGATGACGCCGTCCTTCTGGTCGACTCGGGCCGTTTTCCCTCGCTCGCGCGCCGCATGGCCGCCGAGATCCGAAAGAAGACCGACCGGCCGGTGCGTTATCTCGTGCACACGCACTGGCACCTCGACCACATTGCCGGCGATGCCGCCTTTCGCGACGCCTTCCCCGGGATCACGTTCGTCTCGACGGCGTTCACGCGGCGCAAGATGCTCGAAAAGCAGGTGCCCTACCTCGAGAGCCTCGCGCAGACCGACGCCGCGTACGGGAAATACCTCGAGGAGCGCCTCGCGGACGGAACGCGCCTCGACGGCTCTTCGATGCCCGAGGAGCTGAGGCGCTACCTCGCGAGCCAGGTGGAAGACGTGAACCTCGAGATGGCGGAGGTCTCGGGAGCGCGCATCGTCGCGCCGAGCCTGACCTTCGAGAAGGAGCTCCGCATCGACCTCGGATCGCGCGAAGTGCGCGTCGCGTTCCTCGGAATGGGCAATACCGAAGGGGACGCGGTCGTGATCGTGCCGGATGCGAAGGTCGTCGCGACGGGCGACCTCCTGGTCAGCCCGACGCCGTACGGCTACGGATGTCATCCCGCGGCCTGGATCGAGACCCTCTCGGCCCTGACGGCGATCGACGCCGCGGCGATCGTGCCCGGCCACGGTCCCGTCCAGCGGGACTGGAGCTATGCGAAGAAGGTGTCGGCGTTGCTGCAGGATCTCGAGCGGCAGGTCGGCGGAGAGGTGCGCGCGGGAGCGACGCTCGAAGAGACGCGGGAACGCGTGGATCTCGCGGCGGAGAGAAAGGCGTTCGCGGGCGACAGCTTCCCGCGCGGCGCGGCCTTCGACGACTTCTTCGCGCGGTCCGCGATCGAGCGCGCCTACCAGGAGGCCCGGGGCGAGATGGCCGCGGAGTGAGGACCGTTACTCGAGCAGCTTCGTGAGCCGCCCCTCGACCTCCGCATGCAGTGTGGGCGGCGCGCCGTAGTAGGCGCCGGCGGCCCGCCCCTCGCGGTCGAAGACGAGGAGCGTGGGCACCGAGGTCACATCACCGAGGGCGGTGACGAGCTCCGGCGTTCCCATCGTCCAGGTCAGGGGAAGGGCGAGCTCGGAGGTCAGCTTGCGCACGTCCTTCTCCTCGGACTTCACCGCGACCGCGACGACGGCGAGCCGATCGCCGTAGCGCCGCTTCAGGCCGCCGAGCCAGGCGAGCGAGCCCCGGCACGGCGGGCACCACGTCGCCCAGAGCTCGACGACGACGGCGCGGCCGGCGAGATCGGCGCGGGCGACTTCCCGGCCGTCCAGATCCACGAAGGCCCGATCCGGCAGCGACGCGATCGGATCGGCCTTCGACGGCGCCGCGACCGCGCGCGCGGCGTCCTTGCGCCCCTCGAGGATCAACGCGATCATGCGCGAGAGGTCCGCCCGGAAGCGCTCGTGGCTCGCCGCGGTCTTGAACGGTATGTACCGTCCGGTCGCCTTTTCGTCGGGGTTGTAGAAGTCCCGCGGGGTCGCGACGAGGATGTCGTCGACGAAGATCGCGGGATAGAAGCTCACGCCGCTCTTTCGGGCGAGCTCCGAGTCGCCGTAGTTTTCCGAGACGAAACGCGCCTTGCCTCCGAAGTCCCGCACGACGCTCCGGGCCAGCAAACTTGCCGGGTCGGAGAGGTTTCAGGTGTAGGGCCAGCGCACGAGCGTGACCGTCACCTCCGCGCCCGGTCCCGGGGTGGATGGAGGAGGCGCCGGAGCGAGGGCGGCGAAATAGCGGGGAAGCACGTCGTCGGCGATGGCGGCCGCGGCGGCGGAAGGCGCGCCGGGTTTGGCGGACGCGAGATCGGCGCGGGCCAGGTCGAGATAGAGAACCCCGATCGAGGCGTCGGTCGGGCTGCCGGCGAGCCGCTTCGCGAAGGCATCGAGCCTGGCGGCGACGCCGGCCTCATCGCGGGCGACCGGCAGCCGCTGCGCGGCCTGCAGGTACTTGTAGAGCGCTCCGTAACGGAAGCCCGCTCGATCGAGCTCGCGCGCCTCCTTGAGCGAGGCGCTCGCGCCGATGAAATCCGAGTGTCGCTCGATCGAGACCGGGGGGCGGTAGGCCGCCAGCAGCGCATCCTCCAGACCGTCGAGATCGGGGACGAGCGGCCGCAGCGCCGGCAGCGGTTTCGAGTCGGGTTCGTGGAGCGTCCGCGCGAAGGCGACGAAATCGCGCTGCGCCAGGGCCGCCCCGACGTAGAAGAGTCCGTACTGCGCCATCGTGTTGCGGCCGTACTCGAGCGCGCTGTCGTAGTACTCGCGCAACTGCAGCCGCGCGACCTCGGCGACGGCGCGGGCCGAGGCCGGCCGCACTCCCGACAGCGCGTCCGGGCTCGGCGCGGCCAGGTCGACGCGCAGCACTTCGCCCACCCGTTTCCACTCGGCCTCGAAAGCTTCGGGCGTCTGGAGCCCGGCGGCGGCCCGCGAGTCGACGTACTCGGACGCGGCGAGGTTGATCCGCACCGCGGCCAGGCGCATCAGCGCGAGATCGCGGTCGCCGCGCTGCAGGGACGCGGCCGCGCTCGCGAGGGTCTTCTCGCTCGACTCCTTCACGTCGGCCCACGTGTCGTTTCCGGAACGGTGCGTCGCGACGAAGGTCTGCCAGCGCGCGATTTCGGCGGCGAGGGGATCGACCTCCGGAGCCGCACGCGGCGGAGCGGCGCCCGCCGATGCGAGGACGAGCAGTCCCAGTCCGACCGCTCCGATCCGCGAGAGCTTCACATCGGGAAGCTACGGGCCGCGGGGCGCCGGGTTGCACGGACGGATCCGCCTTTTCGAGCGGTTGGTCCTGAAAGGAGAAAAAAGTGCGGCCCGGGTCTCGGTACCCGGGCCGCGGAGGGGCTGCCGTCGTTAGTCTTGGGGAGTCTCGGAGCCGGTGCCGGACGAAGGTCCGGATCCCTGCCGGCCGTGAGAGGAGGCGCAGGCGCGCAGCGCGTCCTGCTGGTCGGGCGACAGCTGCGAGAGCAGCTCGTCGTGGAGCGACCTGGCGTCCGTCTTCATCTTCTGACGGGCGGCGTCGAGGTTGATGGCATCCTGGCCGAGGACGGATTTGTCGGCTCCGTTGGCGAGGTCCGTCTGCATCTGCGCATGCAGGGTCTTCAGCGACTGACCGTCCGCCTTGAGTGTCGCGCGGCCGGAGCTCAGGCTGGCGTCGATGTTCGACTTGACGGACGCGGGCAGGTCCATGCTCGCGAGGCACTGCTCCATGTGACGAAGGCCGTGTCCCCACGCGGCGCGGGGTCCGGTCGACCCCTCGTCGGCGCGGGCGGCGGCGGCCGCTGAGAGAGCGATGAGTGCGATGCCGGGGATGGTGAGAAACCGTTTCATGAGGACTGGGTCTCCTTTCTGAGTCTCGAGGCGCCTTCACTCCATAAAACGAGGGGGCGCGCCGGGGGATTACAGGCGGGATCTCGCCGGAGCGGAACCTCCGCCGGCCGGATGCGTCCTCTCCTATGGGCGATCCGGCCCGTGGAGGACCATCCATGGACACCTTTATTCAGGACGTGCGTTACGCGCTGCGGGGAATGCGGCGTTCCCCCGGGTTCACCGCGGCGGCGGTGCTGACGCTGGCGCTCGGGATGGGGGCGACCACCGCCATCTTCTCGGTCATCCGGGCGGTCCTGCTCGCCCCCCTTCCTTACGCCCAGCCGGAGCGCCGGGTGATGATCTGGAGCCGCTGGAAGGACTTCGACAAGACCTGGGTGGCCGATGGCGAGGTGATGGACTACCGCCGGCTGATCCCGAGCCTCCAGAGCGTGGCCGCCTGGGAGAGCGACGAGGCGAACCTGACCGGCGGCGGCGCCGACCCGCTCCGGGTCGGCATCGCGGCCGTCACGGCCAATACCTTCGACACGCTCGGGTCCCGGCCCCTGATCGGCCGCGGCTTCACCGAGGACGAGGATCGTCCGGGCGGGGCGCCCGTCGCGGTGCTCGGATACGGCCTCTGGAAGAATCGCCTCGGCGGCCGCCCCGAGGTCCTCGGCTCGACGATCGAGCTCGACGGCGTGGCCCGGCGGGTCGTCGGCGTCATGCCCCGGGGGTTCGCCCTGCCGACCGATTTCACGGTCGACGCCTCCGAGCCCTCGCAGGTCTGGATCCCCGTGCAGTTCGATCCGAAGGAGATGTCGCACGGCAATCACGGCTACTACGCCGCGGGTCTCCTCCGTCCGGGCGCCACCGCGGCTCGCGCCACGGCCGAGCTGCGGGTTCTCGCCGCGAACCTGACGCGCCAGGGCGTCTATCCGGCGGAAATGCTCTTCGCGCCCTTTGCCGTTTCGTTCGAGCAGGACATCCGCGGGGCGGCGCGGCGCGCGCTCGGTCTCGTGTTCGGGGCGGTCCTCTTTCTTCTGCTGATGGCCTGCGCGAACGTGGCCAACCTGCTGCTCGCCCGCGCGGAAGGACGCCAGCGGGAAATCTCCGTGCGCGCCGCGATCGGCGCGGGCAAGGCGCGGCTGACGCGGCAGCTTCTGACGGAGAGCTTCGTGCTCGCCGGCGCCGGGGGCGCGCTGGGCCTGCTGCTCGCCTGGGGAGGCGTCCGGCTGATCGCGGCCCACGGGGCAGCGAATCTGCCGGCCATGGCGCCGCTCGGCGTCGAGCCGCGGATGCTCGCCTTCGCCGCCGCCCTCTCGCTCGTGACGACGCTGCTCTTCGGCTTCGCGCCGGTCGTGCAGACGCTCCGCCTCGATCTGGCCGCTTCGCTCAAGGACACGGCCCTGAGCACGTCGGCCGGGCTGGAGCGCCAGGGCCTGCGCGGAGCGCTCGCGGCGGCGCAGATGGCCATGGCCGTGCTCCTGCTGCTCGGCGCGGGCCTGATGCTGCGGAGCCTCGCGGCGCTCCTGCGCGTGGACCTCGGCTTCGAGCCGCGGCACGTCCTGACGCTGCAGGTCCGCCCGCCCGAGGCGTCCTATCCGAAACCGGAGTCGGTCGTCGCGTTCTATCGCGCTCTGCTCGACCGCGTGCGCGCGCTGCCGGGCGTGCGTGCCGCGGGGATCGTCCGGAAGCTTCCGCTCGCGGCCGAGATCGGCGACTGGGGCCTCGACGCGGAAGGTTACGTGGCTCCTCCCGGCACTCACGCGAAGGGCGACTGGCAGGTCGTCTCCGACGGCGCGCTCGAGGCGCTCGGCGAGCATCTCGTCCGCGGCCGTTCGCTCGCCGCGTCCGACACGGCGGACGCGCTTCCGGTCGTGCTCGTCAACGAGACGCTCGCGCGGACATACTGGCCGGGCCAGGACCCGATCGGCAAGCACCTCCGCATGAGCTCGGAGAAGGTTCGGCCGTCGATGGAGGTCGTGGGGCTTCTGCGCGACGAGAGGCACAACGGCGTCACGGCCGCGATCAAGGAGAAGTTCTACGTTCCCTACGCGCAGTTTCCGAACGCGCGCGGCGGTGACGCCTCCCGGGGGATGACCATCGTCGTTCGCACGGACGGCGACCCGATGACCCTCGTCGGCCCCGTCCGCCGCGAGGTGCGCGCTCTCGATCCGAGCCTCCCCGTGGCGAACGCGCGGCGGATGACCGACGTCGTGGATGCGTCGCTCGCGACGCCTCGCCTGACCGGCACGCTGCTCGCGATCTTCGCGGGCCTTGCGCTGCTGCTCGCCGCAGTCGGAGTGGCCGGCGTGCTCTCGTACCTCGTCAGCCGGCGCCGCCGGGAGATCGGGATTCGCCTGGCGCTCGGGGCGTCGCGGGCCGGAGTGCTCGGCCTCGTCGTCCGACGCGGCATGGCCTACGCCGCGATCGGGATCGCCGTCGGGACGGTGGCGGCCCTCTTCCTGTCGCAGGCGCTCTCGGGTTTCCTCTTCGGCGTGGAGCCGAGGGACCCGGCGACCTTCGCCGTGGTCGTCGCGATCCTCTTCGCGATCGCGGCCGCGGCGAGCGCCGTGCCGGCGCTGAGGGCGTCGCGCGTGAATCCGCTGGAAGCGCTCCGCTCGGAATAGCGGTCGCCGGGCCGACGCGGGGGGCTCCGCGCCGATCCCGGCGAGTCTAAATGATTTAGTATCTGCTAAAGTATTTTCCGTGGACCTGTTTCAGGCGCTGGCCGAACCCCGGAGGCGCGAGATCCTCTCGATCGTCTGGAAGCGGGAGCGCGAAGCGGGCGAGATCCACCGTGCGATCGGCGACGTCACGTTCGGCGCCGTGTCGCAGCACCTGAAGACGCTGCGCGAGGCCGGGGCCGTGCGCATGCGCCCGGACGGCCGGCGTCGCCTCTATCGCGCGGACCGCGCGGCCGTGCGGCGGCTGCTGGCGCGGCTCGAGCGGATGTGGGCGGACAAGCTCGACGAGCTGAAGTCGCTGGCGGAAACGGAAGAAGGGGAGGCAGGACGATGAGGGATGCGCCGGAGGTCGTGCGCCGGATCGAGATCCGCGCACCGCGGGAGACGGTGTTTCGCTACTTCACGGACCCGGCGCGGTTCGCCGCGTGGTGGGGAGACGGCTCGACGGTGGATCCGCGGCCGGGCGGCGCGATCGACATCCGCTATCCGAACGGTCAGCGCGCGTCGGGAGTCTTTCGCGAGATTGAGTCTCCGGGGCGCGTCGTCTTCACGTTTGGAAACGAGGGCCCCGATGCCCCGATTCCTCCCGGCGGCTCGACCGTGATCGTGACGCTCGAGGAGACCCCGCGCGGAACGCTGCTCACGCTCCGGCATACGGATTTCCCGAGCGCCGGGATCGCCCGTGAGTTCGTCCAGGGCTGGCGCTACCAGCTCTCCGTGTTCTCGAGGGTCGCGACCGGCGAGGCCCACGCCGGCGCGTCCGCCGCGGCCGATCGCTGGTTCGCGTCGTGGAACGAAGCCGACGCGGCATTGCGCCGCGATCGGCTGGCGGCGTGCTGCACGGCCGACGTCACCTTCTGCGACGATTACGGCGTTCTGACGGGGTGCGACGACCTCGACGCTCAGATCGGCGCGACGAAGCGCTTCATGCCGGGGATGACGATCGTCCGCACCGGTGACCCCGCGCTCTCGCACGGCCGCGCTCTCGTTCGGTGGGAGGCCCGCGACGGGGCGGGCGCTGCGGTCGGCAAAGGTACCAACGTCTTCACCTTCGCCCCCGACGGCCGGATCGCCGACGTCGTGGGCTTCTGGGGAGCCTGATCCTTCGCCGGCGGCGGAGGCGGAGAAAATGTGCCGCGGCCGCCCGAGTTCAGCGGCCGCGGCGAGGAGGAAGAAAGATCTCGGGACGGTGCCCGATCAGTGCGTGCCGCTGTTCCCGGTCTTGGTGGTCGCCGCGACCGACGGCATGGAGCAGCGGTATGCGGTGCCCGCGTTCGCGTCGTCGTTCGCGAGAAGGACGGTGTTGGCGCCGTGCGACTGCGCGGCGCGCGTCAGCTGAGTCTGCGCGTCCGACTCGTCGAAGACGCCGGGCTTGGCCTTGACGTCGGCGACCTTCTCGCAGCCGGCGACGACGGAAGGATCCTTCGTCACCGCGACGTTGCTGAACCCGTTCGAACTGCATGCCGCGGCGCCCAACGCGAGGGCCGCCGTAGCGAGGATTCCCAGGGACAACCTCTTCATGTGACCTCCATTCGAAAGTAGCCGACCTCGAACCGACACTCTTCTTAGACGCGATTACGCGGCGCGAGTTTCGATCTCGCGAAAATTTTCGCGACTGGGTCGCGATGGCACACCGCCGCGTCTTCCGCCGCATTGCGGCGAGATGTCACACGGCTCGTATAATCGCCGCCGTTCGAGGAGGTGCGGATTGTCGAAGGCGCTTCGGCTCGGAGTCTCGATCCTGCTGTGGGCGTCGGCGCCGTTTCTCGCCGCGCAGCCGTACGACGCCGCTCTGCTCTCGGGCCTGAAGTGGCGGATGGTCGGTCCGTTCCGCGGCGGCCGCGTGCTCGCGGTCGCGGGCGTTTCGGGACAGCCGAACCGCTTCTATTTCGGCGCGGTCGGCGGCGGCGTCTGGGAAACGCGCAACGCGGGCCGCACGTGGGAGCCGATCTTCGACTCCGCAGCCGGTCGCCTCGATCGGCGCGATCGCCGTCGCTCCCTCGGATTCCGCGCGTGCTCTACGTCGGAACCGGCGAGGCCGACATGCGCTCGGACATCTCGTACGGCAACGGCATGTACCGATCCGGACGACGGCGGCAGGACGTGGACGCACATCGGGCTCGAAGCGACGCGCCAGATCGGCGCGCATCGTCGTCGACCCCCGCGACGCAAACCGCGTGTACGTGGCCGCGCTCGGCCATGCCTACGGCCCGAATCCCGAGCGCGGCGTGTTTCGTTCGCTCGACGGCGGTCACACCTGGTCGCCGGATCCTCTTCAAGGACTCCGACACCGGCGCGATCGATCTCGCCATCGACCCGGCCAACGCGAAACGGATCTTCGCCGCGCTCTGGCAGACGCGCCGGCCGCCGTGGAACGTCTATCCGCCCTCGAACGGTCCCGGCAGCGGCTCTGTACCGCACGGAAGACGGCGGCGACACGTGGACGCCGGTCGCGGGGGGCTTCCCCTCCGAGAAGCTCGGGCGTGTCGGCGTGGCCTTCGCGGCGAGCGACCCGCAGCGCGTGTACGCGACTCGTCGACGCGAAGGAGGGTGGCCTCTGGTCCTCGTCCGACGGCGGGTCGACGTGGAAGAAGGCGAGCGGCGACCGGCGGATCTGGGAGCGCGGCTGGTACTTCGGCGAGCTGACCGTCGATCCGAAGGACGCCAACACGATCTACACGTGCGACACCGCGATGTACAATCCGCCGACGGCGGCCGGACGTTTCTGCCGGTCAAGGGAGCGCCGGGCGGCGACGACTACCACGTGCTGCTGGATCGATCCGGAGGACCCGCGGCGCATGATCGTCGGCAGCGATCAGGGCGCCGTCGATCACCGTGGACGGCGGCCGGACGTGGAGCTCCTGGTACAACCAGCCGACCGCGCAGTTCTACCACGTGTCGACCGACGACCGCTTCCCCTACTGGATCTACGGCGCGCAGCAGGACTCCGGGGCCGCGGCCTCTCCCTCGCGCACCGATTACTCCTCGATCACGCTGCGCGACTGGCGCCCGATCGCGGTCGGCGGCGAGAACGGCTATCTCGCGCCGGACCCCGAGAAGCCGACGATCGTCTTCGGGGGCGGCGTCGGCCGATTCGACTGGACCACGCTTCAGGAGCAGGACGTGGATCCGACGCTCGCCTATCCGGGCGACTATCGCGGCGAGTGGACCCTGCCGCTGGCGGCCTCGCCGCGGGCGCCGCACGCCCTGTATTTCGGAAACCAGTTCGTCTTCCGCACGACCGACGGCGGGCAACACTGGGAGAAGATCAGCCCGGACCTGACGCGCGAGAATCCCGAGATTCCCGCGACGCTCGATCCCGCGACCGTCGCCGACAGCGCCGAGGCCGGACCCGCGCCGCGGCGTGGTGTACGCGATCGCGGCTTCGCCCCTCGTCGACGGCCTTCTCTGGTGCGGAACCGACGACGGGCTCGTGTGGCGCACGCGCGACGACGGCGCCCACTGGGACAACGTCACGCCCGCGGGACTGGCGGCCTGGTCGAAGATCGGCGTACTCGAGGCGTCTCACTTCGACGCGGACACGGTCTTTGCGGCCGTCGATCGCCATCGTCTCGACGATCTCGCTCCGTACGTCTACCGGACGCGCGATGCGGGAAAGACGTGGACGCCGGCGGTGCGCGGAATTCCCTTCGGAAGCTTCGTCAACGTCGTGCGCGAGGATCCGGAGCGTCGCGGGCTGCTCTACGCGGGGACCGAGACCGGCCCGTTCGTGTCCTTCGACGACGGTGATCATTGGCAGCCGCTCTCGCTCAACCTGCCCAATTGCTCGGTGCGAGACATCGCGATCCGCCGCGGCGATCTCGTCATCGGGACTCATGGCCGATCCTTCTGGGTGCTCGACGATTCGTCGCCGCTGCGCCAGCTCGACGCGAAGATCGCCGCCGCGAACGTCTGGCTCTTTTCGCCGCGGCCCGCGGTGCGCCTGAATCCCGCCCTCTTCCAGGGCACGCCGGAGCCGAAGGACGAGCCCGCGGCCGAGAATCCGCCTCGCGGTGCGGTGATCGACTACTTCCTGAGGGATTCGCCGGCCGCACCGGTCGTCCTCGAGATCCTGGATCCCCGCGGCGAGTCCGTCCGGCGCTACGCGAGCGACGACAGGTTCGAGGCGCCGGACCTGCAGCGGATCCAGGTCACGGAGGACTGGGTCGAGCCCCCGGCGCCGCCCCCGGCGTCGGCCGGGATGCATCGGTTCGTGTGGGACCTGCACTATGGGGCGCCGCCGGAGCTTTCGCGGGGCCGGCGTGGAGCCCGGTTCGGCGTGTGGGCGCCGCCGGGACGCTACACGGTTCGCCTCACCGCGGGGGGAAAGACGCTGAGCCAGCCGCTGACCGTCGAACGGGACCCCCGGGTTGCCGTCACGGATGAGGCGCTGGTCCGCCAGTTCGAGCTCGCCCGCCAGGTCGAGGCCGAGCGGGTCCGGGTCGCGGCCGCGCTCCGTCAGGCCCGCTCACTCCGCGAGCAGGCGGCGGCTCTCTCGGGCAAGGCCCCGGAAGGCGCCGCGGCAGCGCTGGCGGATTTCGAGCGGGCGATGGTGCCGGTCGCGGGGCCCGCGGTGAATCCGGAAGAGTTCTTCAACCTCTCCGACGCGTCGGCGACGAGCCTTCTGCGCATCAACGCGATGCTCGCGCGGTTCGAGGGCGCCGTCGAGAGCGCCGATGCCGCGCCTTCGCCGGACGCGGCCGTCGGATTCGGCGAGCGCAAGGAGTCGGTCGAGCGGTCCCTGGCGGGCTGGCGCGCCTTTCTCGACTCGGAGCTGCCGAAGACGAACCGCTCACTCGAGGCCGCGTCGCTTCCCGCGCTGCGGGCCACGGAGACTCCCGGCGCGCCGTGACGCCGGCGCGGCCACCCGCCGTCGTGCCGATTCCGGCCGCTCCGGCGGCGCCGGCATTCTTCCTGGGCCGGACGGCCGTCGTCAACGCCGAGTACGCTCCCGCCGTCGAGGGAGGGATCGTTCCCGCGCCGCCCTGGTGGAGCGATCCTCGCTTCGCCTCGGCGAGCCAGCCGGTCGTCGGCGTCTCATGGGACGACGCCGCCGCGTTCTGTGCGTGGCTTTGCGGCGTTCACGGCGGGCGCTGGCGGCTTCCGACCGAGGCGGAGTGGGAGCGGGCGGCGAGCGGCGGCCTCGCGTCGCCGGCAACGGCGTGGGGCGGCGAGATTCCCGAGGGCGAGATTCCCGACGGTCCGCTCTCCGGGCCGTGGGAGGCCGGCCGTGGACGGCCCAACGCCTACGGCCTTCACGACATGGGGACGGCGATTCACGAGTGGTGCCGGGATTCGCGCGGGCCGGCGCGCCGCGCGAGCCGCGGCGGATCGTGGAGGCACGCGGTGCGATGGTCCGCGCCCTCGGCGTCGAGCAGCCTTCCTCCGTCCTATCGGTATTCGGACTACGGCTTCCGAGTTCTGCGCGAGCTCGAGAGCCGCGGTTGACCACGGGTTCTCCGCCGCGGGTCTCGTGAAGGCGGCGTAAAAAAAATCGCTGCTCGCGGCGAAGTGCGTGTTATAAAACTCGAAGAGACAATCGCCGGATGGCATTCTCGATGACGGTGTGAGGGGAGACTCGACGAAGTTGAAGTTCGTCGCTTCGGTCGATTGACGGAGTGGGGCGCCGCGAGGCGCCCGTTTCTTTTTTTGTCGGCGAAAGCCGGTTCGGGAGTGGAGGTGGGCTCATGACGGTGACACGCGTGCGGCGTCCCCTCGAGGCGCGATTTGCCCGGCGGCTGATCCAGGCCGTCGGCTTCATCTTCTACCTGCTCGCGGTCCAGGCGCTCCTGACGGCCGCGGTGGGAATCAGCGTCTTCTGGTCGGGCCGCGTGGCCTCGGACCTCATCCTCCCCGGAATATCCCTCGTGCTCGCGACGGCTTACTCCGCGGTGGGCTATTACCTCCGGCGGCATCACCTGTGGGCACGGAACTTCGCCTTCGCGTTCGCCGCGATCGGTTCCCTGGCCTTTCCGGTCGGAACCGGAGTGGGGCTGCTGATCATGGGATGCCTGGCCAGCGCCAATCGGGCCCGGGTCTTTCCGGCGCTGCGCCGCCCCGCCGCCGGGGAATCGCCGCTGCTCCGGTTCGATCCCGAGCTCGTGGTCGAACAGGCGGTCTGAGAGGCTCCGCCGCCTCATCGAGATGCTCAGCCACGCCTTCACGACGTCCGCCCAGGAGCTTTCCGGCTATCGCGTCATCCGGACGCTCGGGATCGTGCGGGGAATCGTCGTGCGCTCGCGCTCGATCGTCGGCACGCTGGGAGCCGGCATTCAGAGTCTCTTCGGCGGCAACATCACGCTCTGGAGCGAGATGTGCGAGCACGCCCGCCAGGAGGCCTTCGAGCTGATGGCGCGGCACGCCGAGCAGATGGGTGCCAACGCGGTGATCGCCTTTCGCTACGATGCGACCGAGGTCTCGGCCGGCGTCACGGAGGTCCTCGCCTACGGCACGGCGGTCGTCGTCGAGCCGGAGCGCTGAGCCCGCCGGGACGGGCGGCGTGACGCGGCGATGAAGACCCTCCTTCTCTGGATCCTCGCGGGCGCGCTCGTGGGCGTCGCGGCGGCCTCGTTCGTCGTTCCGCCGATGTTGTCCTGGTACAACGAAGCGGGGTACCTGGCGAAGGGAGGACAGCCGGCCGCGATGGTCAACCTTCCGGATGTCGTGCGCTACGTGACTTCGAGGCTGATCCGGGGCCAGGCCATCGGCGCCGCCGCGGGCGCCGTCGTCTT
This sequence comes from uncultured Acidobacteriota bacterium, assembly GCA_963738945.1. Taxonomy (GTDB): domain Bacteria; phylum Acidobacteriota; class Thermoanaerobaculia; order UBA5066; family Gp7-AA6; genus DAHUXD01. The sequence continues at coordinate 331,195 of CAVTYD010000003.1, read as the reverse complement.
CCTCGCGCTCGGCCTCGCGACCGGCCGTCGCGGAACCTCCCGATCGGCGCGGGCGCCTCAGCGCGTCCCGTAGCCGCCATCGACGAGCGCGATCGCGCCGGCCGAAAAGGGCCGGCGGCCCAGGGGGACCGCCGGCACCGAGGAGGACCAGGGAAACCGAGTCGGCGCCCAGAGTAGGATGCGTCGAAGCGAAGTCGCCGTCCTTTAGCTCGCGCTAACGAATCGGCGGAGACTTCCGGGAGCCGGCTTCCGTGTCTGACGACATTCTGTTCGACGGCCCGAGCGATGCAGATCTCACCGTCGTCCTCGCCCACGGCGCGGGCGCGCCCATGGACTCCGGCTTCATGAACCGTGTGAGCGCGGGGCTCGCCTCCCGCGGGCTTCGCGTCGCGCGCTTCGAGTTTCCCTACATGGCGCGGCGGCGCGCGGAGGGAAAGCGCGGCGCGCCGGACCGGGAACCCGTGCTGCGGGAGCGGTGGAAACAGATCGTCGAGCGCCTCGGCGGCGGACGGAGGGTCGTCGTCGGAGGGAAATCCATGGGGGGCCGAATCGCGAGCATGATCGCGGACGAGGTCGGAGCCCGCGGCCTCGTGTGTCTCGGCTATCCGTTCCATCCGCCCGGAGACCGGGCTCGACTTCGGACGGCGCACCTCGCCGAGCTGCGTACGCCCGCCCTCTTCGTTCAGGGCACCCGGGATGCCTTCGGCACCCGCGAGGACGTGGCGGAGTACCGGCTTTCGCCGGCCATTCGCATCCACTGGATCGAGGCCGGCGACCATTCCCTCAAGCCGCCGGCGAGCTCCGGGCGCACCGAGAAGCAGAACGTCGAAGAGGCGATCGCGGCCGCGGCGGAGTTCGTCGCGGGCCTGGCGGACTAGCCGCGGAGTCCGATCCGAAAGGGCCTCGGGAACGGGCGCCCGCGGCGGCGCCGCGGCCCGTCCCCGGATCGCCGCCCCCGCGGCGGAGGGACGATGCTTCCGCCTGACTCCGGCCCCGGCTTCGCCCTGCGGGCCTCCGGGTGGTAGGTTTAGGAGGTGGCACGGGGCTGGGGTAAGAGCGAGGAGGACCTGGGAGCCGAGAAGGAGCACGCGAGCGAGGCGGCGGACAAAGCGGCGGCGCGGCCGTCGCGGGCGCTCGCCGAGAAGCTCACCCGTCGCCGGGGCCTCGAGCTCTCGCTCGCCCGAATCGAGGACCTCCTCCGCAAGACGGAGAACGCCGCCCGCAAAGCTGCGCTCGAGACCGCGCGGACGGAGCTGCTCGAGCGGCTCGCCTCCGAGCCCGAACCCGAGCCCGCCCGCCCGCGATGAGGGTCGCGACCTGGAACGTCAACGGGATTCGCGCGCGCGAGTCCCAGGTCCGGGAGTGGATTGCCCGCGACCGTCCCGATGCGGTCTGTCTCCAGGAGATCAAGGCGAAGCCGGACCAGATCCCGGCGATGCTCTTCGAGTCCGAGGGTTACTGGTGCTACTGGCACGGCGCGGGCGGGTACTCCGGCGTCGCGCTGCACGTCCGAAAAGAGCTCTGCTCCGAGCGGCCCGCCTTCCGCCATCCGGAATTCGACCACGAGACGCGGATCGTGGCCGCCGACGTCGCCGGCGTCACGGTCGCCTCGATCTACGTGCCGAACGGAGGCAAGGACTACCCCGCGAAGCTCCGCTTCCTGGAGTCCCTCGAGGGTTTCGCGCGAGAGTGCCGCGAGGCGGGCCGCGAGGTGCTCCTGTGCGGGGACCTCAACGTGGCCCGGACGGATCAGGACGTTCATCCGAAGGAGAGAAAGGCCGGCGCGATCGGTCAGCGCGACGACGAGCGCGCGCTTTTCGAGAGAATCCTGGCCCACGGGCTCGTGGACCTCGGCCGGTCCATGGATCCGGAGAACGCGGACCTCTTCACCTGGTGGGCTCCGTGGCGCAACCTCCGGCAGCGCAACATCGGCTGGCGGATCGACTACATCCTGGCGAGCGAGTCCCTGGCCCGGCGGGCCGCCGCGTGCGTGGTTCGGGCCGAGGTCGGCACGAGCGACCACGCTCCGGTCGTCGCGGACCTCGGCGACCCCTGATGTCGCGGTCTCGGGCGTCTTTTCGGTAGTATCCCGCGAGTTCGATGGGAGGTCGCTTCATGAGACGTCTCCGCGTCCTTTTCCTTCCGGCCGCATCCGCGCTGCTCGCAGTTTCCCTGGCGGCGGTCCCGCCACCCGACGACGCGCGCATCGAAGCCGTCGAGAACGGACTCCGGCCGCCGGTCCTCGTCGAAGGCGACAAGACCTGGACGCTCGCCGAGAGGATGAAGCACTACGGCGTCAACGGCGTGAGCATCGCGGTGATCCGGGACTCGAAGGTCGAATGGGCGAAGGGCTACGGCCTCGCGGACGTCGAGGGCAAGCAGCCCGTGACGGCCTCGACCCTCTTCCAGGCCGGCTCGATCAGCAAGCCCGTTTCCGCGATGGCGGCGCTCGTTCTGGTCGAGGACGGCAAGCTGAAATTGAACGCCGACATCAACACGTTCCTCACGTCCTGGAAGGTGCCCGCCAACGACCACACGGCGAAATCGCCCGTGACGCTCGAGGAGCTGCTGTCGCACACGGCGGGCCTCACCGTCCATGGCTTTCCGGGCTATGCCGCCGGCGCGCCCGTGCCGACCGTCCCTCAGGTTCTGGACGGCGCGTCTCCCGCCAACACGGCGCCGGTTCGGGTCGACACCGACCCCGGCACGCACTACAGCTACTCGGGCGGCGGTTACACGATCGCCCAGCTCGCCATGACCGACGTGACGGGACAGCCGTTCCCGGCGCTTCTGCACAAGCTCGTGCTCGCGCCTCTCGGGATGAAGGAGAGCACCTTCGAGCAGCCGCTGCCGGCCTCGCTCGTGCCCGAGGCGGCGGCGGGGTACGGCGCCGGCGGGAAACCGGTCGACGGGAAGCGCCACGTCTATCCCGAGATGGCGGCGGCGGGACTCTGGACGACGCCATCGGACCTCGCTCGCTTCGCCATCGGCATGCAGAAGATGCTCGCCGGAGGAAAGGGTCCGCTGTCGAAGGCGATGGCCCAGAACATGGTGACGCCCCGCAAGGAGGGGTACGCGCTCGGCTTCGGAATTCGCGACGCGGGCGAGACGAAGTACTTCGAGCACGGCGGCGCCGACGAGGGGTTTCAGGCGCAGTTGACCGCGAGCGAAAACCGGGGATACGGCGCGGTCGTGATGACCAACTCCGACTCGGGGTACCTGCTGATGCCGGAGATCATCCGCGCGATCGCCGCGGCCTATTACTGGGAGGGCTATCAGATCGATGCGATTCCGACGGCGAAGCTGACGCCGGAAGAGCTCGCGGTCTTCGCCGGGCGCTACAAGATCGGCAGCGACACGATGCTCGTGGTCACGCCCTCCGGCGCCGGGCTCGACGTGAAGGTGGCTCTCGGCGAGGACTTCGCGCTCGTGCCGGTGTCGAGACAGTCGTTCGTGCGGCGCGACAAGGAGACGCGGTACACCTTCGGCCGGCGCCAGGATGGAGGAGCGCAGCTGACGGTCTCCGGCGACTCCACCACCGAGGTCGCCCCGCGGGTCGGGCCGTCCCCGCTCGTCCCGTCCGAGGAGCTCGCCGACGGCAAGTCGGACGAAGCGCTCGCCGGCTACGCCAAGCTCAAGACGGCCAATCCGTCCGATCCCGCGGTCGCCGAGACGCGCTTCAACCAGATGGGCTACGAATTCCTCCAGAAGAAGGACTATGCGAAGGCGGTCGCCGCCTTCCGCATCAACACGCAGCTCTATCCCGACTCGGCCAACACCTACGACAGCCTCGGTGAAGCCCTCGAGGCGAGCGGAGACAAGGCCGGCGCGATCGCGATGTACAAGAAGTGTCTCGAGGTGGCGGGCAAGCAGGGGAACGTCGGCCAGAACGGCGCGGCGCGCGTCCACTCGGAGGAGCGGCTCAAGGCGCTCGGGGCGTCGTAGCCCGATGATCCCGCTGGACGCGATCCGCGGAGCCGCGGCGCGGCTCGCCGGACGCGTTCATCGCACGCCGCTCCTCTCGTCCGCGCAGCTCGGGGATCGCGCCCGAGTGCGGCTTCATCTGAAGTGCGAGAGCTTCCAGAAGACCGGCTCCTTCAAGGCGCGCGGCGCCCTGAACAAGGTGCTCTCCCTCTCCGACTCGGAACGCTCGCGCGGCCTCGTGACGGTCTCGGCCGGCAACCATGCCGCGGCCGTGGCCTGGGCGGCGCGCGAGGCGCGCTGCGCGGCCGTCGTGGTGATGCCCGAGGATGCGCCCCGGTCGAAGATCGAGGCGGTTCGCGGATACGGCGCCGAGATCGTCTTTCACGCGGATCGGCCGACGCTCTTCGACCGCCTCTATCGGGTCCGCGACGAGCGGGGTCTGACGTTCGTGCACCCCTTCGACGATCCGGTGGTCCTCGCCGGCGCCGGCACGGCGGGCCTCGAGATCGCGGAGGACCTCCCGGAGCTCGGGCTCGTCGTGGTTCCGGTCGGAGGCGGAGGGCTCCTCTCCGGAGTCGCCTCGGCGATCCGCGCGCTCTGCCCGCGGGCGCGCATCGTCGCCGTCGAGCTCGAAGCCGGGCCCGGCCTCGGACCCGCGCTCGCCGCGGGCAAGCCCGTCCCGGCGCCGCGTCCGCCGACGATCGCCGACGGCATGACGCCGCCATTCGTCGGCGCGCTCGCCGTCGAGATCGCGCGCCAGGCGGTCGACGAGATCGTCACCGTGACCGAGGACGAGATCCTCGAAGGGATGCGGATGCTCTCGACGCGCGCCAAACTCTTCGCCGAGGGCTCGGGCGCGGCCGCGACGGGTGCTCTGCTCGCCGGGAAGATCCGCGTGCCGCACGAGACGATCGCCGCCGTGCTCGTCTCGGGAGGCAACGTGGATCTCGAGAAGTTCGCGACGATCGCTCGCGCGAGCTGAGGCGTCCCGGCCGGTATATGGTTGGAACGTGAGTCCGGAAGCGACCGCGGTCGCCGCGGCGAACCTCGCCTTCTATCGCGCCCTCGAGGCTCGGGATCTTCCGTCCATGGCATCGGTCTGGCATCACGATGCGGCCGTCAGCTGCGTGCACCCGGGCTGGCACCGGCTGGACGGGTGGGACGAGGTCGAGCGGTCGTGGGAGAACATCTTCGCCAACTCGCGCCCTTGGGCCGTCTCCTGCGAGGACATCCGCATCGCCCTCGCCGGGGATCTCGCCTGGGTCACCTGCGTCGAGGTGATCGTGCCGTTCGGGGCCGAGGAAGACTCGGAGGCCGCGCGCATGCAGGCCACGAATCTCTTCGGCCGCGTCGAGGGGGAATGGCGCCTCGTGCACCACCATGCGTCGCCCTCTCCGACCGGCGAAGTCACGCCCGACGAGCCGGTAAACTGAGATCGAGGAGGTTTCGTCTTGAAGCGTTTCATTTTGTGGGCTCTCGCCGTGCTCGTCGTCGCTGCCGGCGGTCTCCTCGCGTGGCTCGCTCTGCGTTCGCCCGCCCAGCGGCCCGCCGTCTCCGAGAAGATCGAGGCCACCCCCGAAAGGCTCGCGCGCGGCGAGTACCTCGTCGTGCACGTCGCCGACTGCGTCGGATGCCATTCGGACTTCCACGCGGATCGATTCGGACTTCCGTTGAAGGCGGGGACCATCGGACAGGGCGGGTATCCGTTCGACAGCCGCCTCGGCGTCCCCGGTTTGGTTCAGGCGCAGAACATCACGGCGGACAAGGAGTACGGCCTGGGAGACTGGACCGACGGTGAGATCCTCCGGGCGATGCGGGAGGGTGTCGACCGCCGCGGAAGGGCGCTCTTTCCGATGATGCCGTACGAATACTTCCACCAGATGAGCGACGAGGACGCGCGCTCCGTGGTGGCGTACATTCGGACGCTCCCGCCGATCCATCACGCGGTGGCCCCGCGCCATCTCGACTTCCCCGTCAACCTCCTGATCAAGTTCGCCCCGAAGCCGCTCGCGGGCCCGGTGGCGGCGCCGAGCCCGGCGGATACCGTGGCGTACGGAAAGTACATGGTCACGATCGCGGGCTGCCGCGAATGCCACACGCCCCACGACGACAAGGGGCGGCGGATCGCGGGGATGGAGTTCTCGGGCGGCTGGCTGATGCCGGGACCGTGGGGCCGCGTCGTCTCGGCCAACCTCACGCCGAATTCCGAGAACTACATGGGGCAGGCGAGCCGCGAGGAGTTCATCGCCCGGTTCAAGTCCTTCGAGGGGCTCGAGGGCGAGAATGCTCCGGTCGCGCCGCCCGGCAAGAACACCGTCATGCCCTGGGTGCGGTTTTCCGGGATGTCCCGGGAGGATCTCGGGGCGATCTACGACTACCTGAAGACCCTCCAACCCATCCCGAAGAAGATCAACTCGTTTCCCGACGCCCCTCTGGCGGACGCGAAGTCGTGAAAGCGGTTCGGGTCCACGCCCCGGGCGGTCCCGAAGTCCTCCGCTACGAGGACATCCCGGAGCCGCAGCCGAAGGCCGGTGAGGCGCTCGTGCGCGTCGAGGCATCCGGCGTCAACTTCATCGACGTCTACAACCGGACGGGCCTCTACCCGCTGAGCCTGCCCGCCACCCTCGGCCGCGAAGGGGCGGGAACCGTCGAATCCGTGGGCCCCGACGTCGCGAACCTCCGCCCGGGCGCCCGAGTCGCGTGGGCGGGCGTCATCGGTTCCTACGCGGAGCGCGCGGCCGTACCGGCGGATCGCCTGGTCGAGATACCGGACGGCGTGACCGCGCGCCAGGCCGCGGCGGCGATGCTCCAGGGAATGACGGCGCACTTCCTCGCCTGCTCCACCTATCCGCTCCAGCCCGGCGATCGATGTCTCGTGCACGCGGGCGCCGGGGGCGTCGGGCTGCTGCTGACGCAGGTCGCTCGCATGCGCGGCGCGCGCGTGATCACGACCGTTTCGAGCGAAGAGAAGGCGAAGCTTTCCCGGGAGGCGGGGGCGGACGCCGTGATCGACTACACGAAGCAGGACTTCCCCGAGGAAGTCCGCCGCTGGACCGACGGCCGCGGCGTTGCGGCCGTCTACGATTCGGTGGGCCGCACGACGTTCGAGAAGGGATTCGCGTGCCTCGCGCCTCGCGGAATGATGGTGCTGTTCGGCCAGTCGTCCGGCACGGTCGCGCCCTTCGATCCCCAGGTTCTCGCCCAGGGCGGGTCACTGTTTCTGACGCGCCCGAGTCTCTTCCAGTACATCGCGACCCGAGAGGAGCTCGTCACCCGGGCGGACGAGGTGCTCGGCTGGGTGCGCGAAGGCCGGCTGAAGCTTCGGATCGAGCACGAGTTCCCGCTGGCCGAGGCCGCGGCCGCCCACGGCGCTCTCGAAGGACGCCGGACCACGGGCAAGGTGCTCCTGCGCCCCTGATCACAGCGCGCCGGCGTCCCATGTGCCATGATCCGATTCGCACTCACGCCTTAGATCGAGGGAAGCCGTGATCCTCGTGACAGGTGCCACGGGAAAGGTCGGTTCGGAGGTCGTCCGGCAGCTTTCGGCTCGGGGAGCTCCGGTGAGGGCACTCGTTCGCGATCCGACGCGCGCCTCCCACATCCGGATCCCGGGCGTCGAAGTCGTCGTCGGCGACCTCTCGCGTCCGGAAACGCTCGCCCCCGTCTTCGCCGGCGTCGAGCGCGTCTTTCTCCTCACGGCCGTGTCTTCGGACCAGGTCGAGCTGCAATCGAACGCCCTCGAAGCGACTCGTCTCGCCGGGGCGCGGCGCATCGTCAAGGTGTCGGTGGCCGGCGGTCCCGACGCGGGGACCCAGATCGGGCGCTGGCACTGGGCGACCGAAAAGCAGATCGAGGCGTCGGGCCTCGCGTTCACGTTCCTTCGGCCGACGCTCTACATGCAGCAGATGCTGGCCTATGCCCCGTCGATCGCCGCCACGGCCTCGTTTTCGGCTCCGATGGGAGCCGGCGAGATCGCCGTCGTGGACACGCGCGACGTGGCCGATGTCGCGGTCGCGGCGTTGACGGAGGAGAGCCACGACCGGCGGATCTACGACCTGACGGGGCCCGAGGCGCTTTCCTACGACCGGATGGCCGACGCGATCTCGGACGCGATCGGCAAGAAGGTGACCTACGCCCATGTGCCGCCGGAGTACACGCGCCGGCAGATGATGGCGGACGGCATCCCGCGCTGGCTCGTCGACGACATGATCGTCCTGTCGGCTTCGTTTCGAGACGGATACGGCGCGCAGGTGACTTCGGCGGTCGCCGAGGTGACCCGGCACGCACCGCGCAACTTCCGGAACTTCGCCCGGGACTATGCGGCGGTGTTCCGGGACGGGCATTGAGACGCGGCGCCGCGCTTCTGCTCGCGCGCGTGCCCCTTCCCGAGACGCCCGACCGCGTCCTGCTCGTGGACGTCGACGGCGACCGGCACGCGGACGCCGTCGTTGCGCGTGCCGAGGCGCACTCGGTCCGCGTTCTGCTCGCGAGACAGGCCGGCCGCGAATTGCGGTAGATTTCGCCTCGACCGAGGAGGTTTCGATGCCGATTCCGCCGACCTATCAGGACGCCGATCTGGTCCTGCGTCTCTACGAGATGCGCCGCGAGGAAAAACTGCGGGCTGCGCGCGAGTGGTTCCGAGCGAAGTTCTTTCCTCAGTCCTTCGAGGACGTGAAGGCGGTGGCGCTCGGCGCCGGTTCCGAGAACACGTATTACCGCATGGTCATCGGCTACTGGGACATGGCGGCCTCGTTCGTCGCGAACGGGATCCTGCACCCCGAGCTGTTCTTCGAGTCCGGCGGAGAGGCGCTCTTCGTCTGGGCGAAGCTCGGGGAATACGTGCCGGCGCTGCGCCAGGAGTACGGGGCGCCGCGGCTGCTCGGAAACCTCGAGAAGGCGATCACCATGGCTCCGTGGGCGGCCGAGCGCGTGCAGGCGCTGCGTGCGCGAATGCCGGGAATGCGCGAGCGCATCCTCAAGGCGGAGAAGCCCTAGCCGGCTTCTTCGCCGGGAACTTTTTGCGGGACGTGGGTTCCCTTCCTGCGGAGGGAAGACCCGATGACGCGTCCGCTGCCGAAGCTCCTGATCGTCTCCGCTCTCGTCGTATGCGCCGCCGCGGGCGGCCTCTTCCTGATGCGTGCGCAGAGGTCTGTCGGGTTCGCCCGCGCTTCGTACGCGGCCTCCGTGAGTCGGGAGCAGGCGGGCCTGCTGCAGGCCTCGCGAGAGATGAAGACCGGCGCCGCCGATGAGGCGAAGCCGGACCCGCTGGCCGCGATGGACGCGGGTCGAAGGCTCATCCGCAACGCCACGCTGAGCCTCGAGGTCGCCCGGTACGCCGACGCGGCGACTCGGGCCGAGGCGATCGCGGCCGCACAGGGCGGTTATCTGGCCGGAGCCCAGGTCGCGCGCGAGGCGGGAGATCACGATCGCGGAACCCTGACCCTGCGCGTGCGGGCCGATCGGTTCGACGCCGCGCTCTCCGCCCTGAAGGCCCTGGGCCGCATCGACAACGCCAGCGTCGATACGCAGGACATCGGCCGGGAGTACATGGACCTCCAGACGCGCCTTTCCGCCAAGCAGGACACCGAGGGGCGCCTGCGCGACCTGCTCCGCGGCCGGACCGCCCGCCTCTCCGACGTGCTCGCGGCCGAGAAGGAGCTCTCCCGGGTCATCGAGGAGCGCGAGGCGCTCGAGGGAGAGCGGCGGTACTTCGACCGGCAGCTCGCGCTCTCGACGATCACGGTGGAGCTGCACGAGCCGCCGGCCCTGCTTCGCGACCATGCCCTCTCGCCGCTGCGGGAGGCGCTGGGCAAGGCGCTGCCCCTGCTCGCCTCGTCCGTCGCCGCCCTCGTCTACGGGATCGCCGCGGCGCTGCCGTGGCTGCTGCTCGGCTTCGCGCTGTGGAAGCTGTACCGCCGCTTCGCGGTCCGCCGCCTGATTCGCGTCGCGACGGAGCGTTGAGAGCGGGTCAGGGCGCGGGTTTCGGGGTCGGCGGCGGGGTCGGAGCCGCCGGGGCGGCCGAGCGGGCACGAAGGTCGGCGAGCCACTTCGAGGAGTCGGGGTCCGATCTGAGGCTCGCGAAGTCCGGGTCCTGGTCCAGGAGCTCGAATCGCCGGAAGCCCTTCTCGACGGCGCTCTCGAGCTCCCGCTTCGCGCGCCCTTTTTGCCCGGTGCGGGCGTCGGCGGCGGCGAGGTTGTAGTCGGTCAGGGGATTGTCGGGGTCGATCTCGGCGGCGACCTGGAGCATGAGCCTCGCGTGCGCGGCGTCGCCGCGTTCGAGCAGATCTTCCGGCAGATAGAACGAGGTCTCGACGCGCAGGTTGGCGAGCAGCCGCTCGGCCGAGAGACGCTCCTCGGGGGATCCCGACGCCGCGCGATGGCGGAGGGCTGGAATGCCGAGTTCGGCCGAGAGCTCCGCCGGGGCCGGGATCTCCGGATCGCGAACGGCGGCCTGGATCTTCTGCGAGAGCCTCCGCAGGGCCGCGCGGTCGCGGTCGTCGCGCTCCGCGGCATCCTTCCACGCACGGCGAACCTCGGCGGAGGCGGCGAGTGCCGCGGCCTTCGTTTCGGCGGGGCCGACGTCCGCGAGCCCCCGGTAGTCCTCGGCCGCGTGCGCGTACGAAACGCCGGCCTCGGCGCGCCGGCCGCCCGCGGACTGCGCGTCCGCGCGGGAGAGGTCCGCGGCGAGGAGCCCGGCCGCCAGCGCCGGGTCCTGCGGGCGGGCGCCGGACCTCATGGCGGAGACTTCCATCCAGGCGACCGCTCGCCGCGCGAGGTCCGGCGGAGGCCAGTCGTGTCCGCCGTCGAAGTACTCGATGCGGTGGATGGCCTTCGCCTTTTCGAGATCGGCATCGAGCTGCCGCACCTCGTAATAGTTGAAATCGCGGTCGCCGGCCGTTCCGAAGTAGACGAAGGGAAGACTCGCATAGGACCGCTTTCCCTCGGGGAATCCCGCTCCGCAGCCGACGATGCCGGCGAACACCTTCGGCGCGCCGAGCGCGAGCGCCACGGCGAACCGCGTCGTCCCCGAAAAGCCGCCGACGTATGCGCGGCGCGCGTCGATCGCGAGGCGCTCGTGCGTGTCGTTCCACATCGCCTGGAGCGCCGGGGTATTGGGGTCGTCCTTCGTATCGCTGCGCGAGCCGTAGGAAGAGGCGAGGATCCAGCCGAACGCATCGGCGGCCTCGCGAAACCGCTCGAGGGCGAGAAGCGCCCGGCCGCGCGGGTCGAGCAGGTACAGGATCGGAGCGGGCCGGGTCCTCCCGTAGGAGGAAGGAAGGAAGAGCGCGTAGGACTGGTCGGGCTTGCCGCGGCAGACGATCTGGTCGACGACTTTTCCCGGAGAGAGATCGTCGGCGCCACATGCGGCCGCGGTCAGCCAGAGGAGGAGAGCGGCGCGCCGCATCCGGCCCTGTGTACCACGGCGGAGTCCGATCCGGCCCCCGGAGAGGGACGAGCCCGGCGCGGCGCCGGGACGGATCCGTCGCGCGGTTAGACTCTCGCCCATGAGACGAACGACTCTTTCTCTCACCGCGGCTCTTCTTCTCGCTGCGGCGGCGGTTCCGGCGGGCGAAAATCCCCGCGCCCGCGACCTCGGCGTCCCCTTCGATGGAACCCCGGGCCCCTTGAACGCCATCACCGACGTCGCCGGCGTGACGGTGGGGCAGGCGACCATCATCCGCGGCGACGGAAAGCTCGTGGTCGGCCAGGGCCCGGTGCGCACGGGCGTGACGGCGATCCTTCCGCGCGGACGGGGGAGCCTGGACGACCCGGTCTTCGCCGGCTGGTTCGCCCTGAACGGCGCCGGGGAGATGACGGGAACGACGTGGGTCGAGGAGTCCGGGTTCCTCGAGGGTCCCGTCATGATCACCAACACGCACAGCGTCGGCGCGGTCCACGAGGGGACGATCGCCTGGCGCGTCGCGCAGGGTGGACCGGACGCGACGGGCTACTGGTGGTCCAATCCCGTCGTCGCCGAGACGTGGGACGGCGAGTTGAACGACATCAACGGATTTCACGTGCACAGGGAGCACGTGTTCGAGGCGCTGTCGTCGGCGGCGGGCGGCGCGGTAGCCGAAGGCAGCGTCGGCGGCGGGACCGGCATGATCTGCAACGGCTTCAAGGGCGGCATCGGGACGTCTTCCCGCCGGCTGCCGGAGAAGGACGGCGGCTTTACGGTCGGCGCGCTGGTGCAGTGCAACTACGGACGGCGAGCGGATCTGCGGATTGCCGGCGTTCCGGTGGGACGCGAGCTCGCCGGCCGATCCGTCCGGGACGAGGACACGGGCTCGATCATCATCGTCGTGGCGACCGACGCCCCGCTCCTGCCGACGCAGTTGAAGCGACTCGCGCGCCGCGCGTCGCTCGGCCTCGCCCGGGACGGCGGCATCGGAGGCAACGGCTCCGGCGACATCTTCATCGCGTTCTCGACGGCCAATCCGGGCGCCGCGCGGCCGACCGGGCTCGTCAGCCTCACGGACCTCCCCAACGACCGCATGAATCCGCTCTTTTCCGCGACCGTCCAGGCCGTCGAGGAGGCGATCGTCAACGCCATGGTGGCGGCGCGGACGATGAAGGGCGCCAACGACGTCGTCGTCCCGGCCCTGCCGCACGACGAGCTGCGGCGCGTCCTCAAGAAGTACAACCGGCTGGTCGAGACGCCGGACTAGGGCTTCCCCGGGCCGATCTCCGCGAGAAACGCATCCCACGCCTTCCAGTACGGCTCGCCGCCGACGGTGTAGGTGTCGTTGTGGTGGGCGCCCGGGATGACGAACAGCTCTCGCCGGCCGCGGGCCGCCTCAAAGAGCCTCCGGCCCTGCGAGGGCGGGGCGACCTCGTCCTGTTCGGCGACGAAGAAGAGCTTCGGCGCCGCGACCTCGGCGATTTTCGAGAGGTTGTCGAACCGGCTGCGCACGAACGAGGACGGCACGTACGGGTAGTGCACTCGCGCGACTTCGGCCAGCGACAGGAACGGCGTCTCGAGCACCACTCCCGCGCACGCCCAGCGCGCGGCGAGGTCGACGGCCACCGCGGCGCCGAGCGACTCGCCGAAGACGACGATCTGATCGAATCGGAAGCCGGACGAGATGGCCGTGTGGTAGACCGCGCGCGCGTCGCGGTAGAGCCCGTCCTCGGTGGGAGAGCCTTCGGAGCGCCCGTAGCCTCGATAATCGACGAGAAAGACGTCGAGCCCGAACCGGCGGTTCAGGATCTTCGCCCGTTCGAGACGATCGGCGGCGTTTCCGGCGTTGCCGTGGAAGAAGAGAAGCGCGCGCCGGCCCGAACCGCGGATCCGCCAGCCGTGCAGGCGAACTCCGTCATCCGTCACGACCGCGAGCTCGTCCGCGTCGAGCCCCATCGCCTGCGGGGTCGTCGCGTGCTTCCGCGTCGGGAAGTACAGAAGGCGGTCCTGTCGGAGGACGAACACGAATGCGAAAAGGGCCGCCAACAGAAGTACGACGCCGGCCGCGAGGAAACCGGCGGTCACGAGTGGGCGCGTCATCGCTGCCATATACTTTCTCACCCGATCGCCGGTTTCCGCTTCGCGAAAGGAAGGTCATGAACGCCGTGCGTCCTTTTCGGATCTTCCTCGCGCTCCTCGGCGCCCTCGTGCTGCCGGCCGGAGCCTTCGGGCAATCCCCCGAACCCGCGAAGAGCCCGTCGAAGAGCCCCGCGGTTCCGACGCTGTCGGATCGTTTCGAGGGCCTGGAGTTCCGGCTGATCGGCCCGTTTCGCGGCGGCCGCGTCACGGCGGTGACCGGCGTTCACGGACAGCCTCAGACGTTCTACTTCGGCGGCACCGGAGGGGGCGTCTGGAAGACGACCGACGGCGGCTCGAACTGGCAGGCGGTTTCCGACAAGGACTTCCGGACCGGATCGATCGGCGCCGTCGCCGTCTCCGAGTCGGACCCGAACGTGGTCTACGTCGGGACGGGCGAGGAGCCGATCCGCGGCAACGTCTCCAACGGCGACGGCGTGTACAAGTCGACCGACGCGGGAAAGACGTGGAAGAACACCGGTCTGCGCGACACGCAGCAGATCGCGCGGGTTCGGATCCATCCGACGAACCCCGATGTCGTGTACGTCGCGGCGCAGGGTCATGTGTGGGGACCGAGCGCCGAGCGCGGCATCTTCCGTTCGGTCGACGGCGGCAAGAGCTGGAAGAAGATCCTGTACGTGGACGAGAAGACGGGAGCGTCCGATCTCGCGATGGATCCCTCGAACCCCCGAATCCTGTACGCCGGTTTCTGGCAGGTCGTGCGTCACCCCTGGGAGCTCGTCTCGGGCGGCCCGGGGTCGAGCCTGTGGAAGTCGACCGACGGGGGCGACACCTGGAAGAAGCTCACCGAGGGCCTTCCCGAGGGTCTCTGGGGCAAGGTGGGCGTCGCGGTTTCCGGCGCGCGGCCGAGCCGCATCTTTGCGTTCGTCGAGGCCCGTCACGGCGGCCTCTTCCGCAGCGACAATGCCGGCGAGAAGTTCACGCACGTCAACGACGAGCACAAGATCCGCGAGCGCGCCTGGTACTACTCGTGGATCTATCCCGACCCGAAGAACGCCGACGTCGTGTATCTGCCCAACGTCGAGATGCACCGGTCCATCGACGGCGGCCGGTCGTTCGCGGCCCTCCGCGTGCCGCACGGCGACAACCACGACATGTGGATCGATCCCGATGACCCGAGCCATTTCATCGTCGGAAACGACGGGGGAGCGACGATCACGTACAACGGCGGCACGAGCTGGTCGACCCTGCAAAACCAGCCGACGGCGCAGTTCTACCGGGTCACGACCGACAATCAGTTTCCGTACTGGGTCTACGGGTCGCAGCAGGACAATTCGAACGTCTGCATCCCGAGCGGGGTCGTCGGGGATTCGATCGGGCGGACCGACTGGCACGCCGCCGGAGGCGGAGAGAGCGGCTGGATGGCCGTCGATCCGAGCGACCCCAACGTCGTCTACGCCGGCGAGTACGGCGGGCAAATCACGCGCTACGACCATCGGACGAAGCAGGAGCGCAACATCATGGCGTGGCCGCAGCTCGCCGACGGCCACGCCACTTCGGACCTGAAGTACCGGTTCCAGTGGAGCGCCCCGATCATGATCTCGCCGAATGATCCGAAGGCGCTGTATCACGCGTCGCAGATCCTGCTGCGGAGCCGCGACGGGGGCGAGACGTGGGAGGAGATCTCACCCGACCTGACCCGCAACGACAAGTCCAAGCAGGGGCGCTCGGGCGGGCCGATCACGATCGACGTCTCGGGCGTCGAAGTCTTCGGCACGATCTTCGCCCTCGGGGAATCGGCGGCGGATCCCGGCGTAATCTGGGCGGGCTCGGACGACGGGCTCGTGCACGTCACGCGCGACGACGGGAAGACCTGGTCCGACGTCACGCCGAAGGGCATTCCGGAGTTCATCCAGATCAACGCGATCGACGCGTCGGTCCGCGAGAAGGGCCGCGCCTACGTCGCGGCGACGAACTACAAGTGGGACGATTTTCGTCCCTACCTGTTCCGGACGACCGACTACGGCAGGACCTGGACGAAGATCACCAGCGGGATCCCGGACGGCGCCTTCACCCGCGTCGTCCGCGAGGACCCCGTGCGGCCCGGGCTGCTCTACTGCGGGACGGAGCTCGGCCTCTACGTCTCCTTCGACGACGGCGCGAGCTGGCAGCCCTTCCAGCGAAACCTGCCGTACACGCCGATCACCGATCTCGCGGTCAAGAACGGCGACCTCGTCGTCGCCACGCAGGGCCGCGCCTTCTGGGTCCTCGACGACCTGACCGCTCTTCGGAAGTGGAGCGACGGCGTGGCCGGCGCCGACGCCCATCTCTTCCCGCCGCGGCCGGCCGTGCGCATGGACGTCGAAGCCCGCGACGAGGGAGACGACGAGGTGCAGACGACCGGACACAACGTTCCGGCGGGCGTCGTGGTGGACTACTGGCTGAAGGCCGAGCCGCGCGACGACGAGAAGGTCACGCTCGAGTTCTTCGACGGCTCGACCCTGCTGCGCTCGTTCTCGAACCAGAAACCGGCCCCGCTCCCGGATTTGAAGGCCGAAGCGGCGCGGACCGAGGAGAGGAAGGACCAGGACAAACCCCTCGAACCGAAGGCCGGCGTGAATCGGTTCGTCTGGGATCTTCGAATTTTCAAGCCTTCCCTCGCGCCGAAGACGGTCTTCAACGAGGGGACGAAGAATCCGCCGAAGGTCGCGCCCGGAAATTACTCGGTGAAACTGACCGTGAACGGGAAAAGCTGGACGCAGCCGATCGTCGTCGAGCCGCATCCGGCGGGCTATGCGACCGCGGCCGATCTCAAGGCGCAGCACGAGCTGCTGCGATCGATCCGCGACCGGCTGACCGAGACCGACGACACGATCCAGGAGATCCGCGAGGTGAAAGGGGAGCTCGACCGCATCGGGAAGAGGGCCGCGCGGCTCGGCAAGGGAGACGCACTCACGAAACAGGCGGCCGCGATCACCGCCAAGCTCGACGCCGTCGAGGGAGAGCTCACCAACGAGCAGATCATCGCGGATGAAGACGATCTCAACTACGAGCCGAAGCTCGACCACGACTGGGTGTACCTGGCCGGGATCGTCGGAAGCGCCGATGCGAAGCCGCTCGCGTCGTCGGTCGAGTACTACAGGATCCTCGCGAGCCGTCTGTCCGCCGCGCGATCCGAGTTTCAGGCGATTCTCGACGGCGACGTGAAGGCGTTCAACCAGGCCGTCGCGGCGGCGGGCGTGCCTCCGGTCGCGGCCGTTCCGCCGAGCCGCGCCGCTTCCTGAGGGAGCCGGACGCCTTCGGCGCGGGCGGGGGAGGCCTGGCGGCCGGGAACGGGCGAACTTTTCGACGCGTCCTTCGTTTGCATTACCGATGACGGCGATTCCGATCGAGGCCCGGGGCCTGCGCAAGGTCTATCGCTCGCGGCTCGGCGGCCGCCGGGTGGCGGCGCTCGACGGGCTCGATCTCGCGGTCGAGCCGGGGGAGGTCTTCGGGTTGCTCGGTCCCAACGGGGCCGGCAAGACGACCACGGTCAAGATCCTCCTGGGCCTGACGCGCCCGACGTCCGGTCAGGCGCGCCTGTTCGGGCTGCCGGCCAGCGATCCGGCGAGCCGCAGGCGGGTCGGGTACCTGCCGGAAGGCCACCGCTTTCCGGGCTACCTGACGGCGCGCCAGACGCTCTCGATCTTCGGCCGCATGTCGGGCGTGGACGGCCCGACGCTCAGCCGGCGGATTCCGGAGCTGCTCGAGCGGGTCCGCCTGACGGACTGGACCGACATGCGGGTCAAGAAGTTCTCGAAGGGCATGACGCAGCGCCTCGGCCTCGCGGCATCCCTCGTACACGACCCGGACGTGCTGCTGCTCGACGAACCGACCGATGGCGTCGATCCGGTCGGCCGGCGCGAGATCCGCGACCTCCTCCAGCAGGAAGCCGCCCGCGGGAAGGCGATTCTGCTCAACTCGCATCTGCTGTCGGAGATCGAGCGGATGTGCGGCCGCGTCGCCGTCCTGCGCGCCGGCCGTGTGGCGGCCCAGGGTCGCATCGAGGACCTGACCGCGGCGACCTCGCGGTACCGGCTCGTGGCGACGGGAGTGGACGACCGCCTGATCGCCGCGTTTCGCGAAACCGGGGCCTCGATCGACCGGGTCAACGGCCACTTCGACCTGACGGCCCGGGACGTGGACCACCTGAACGTCCTCGTCGACCGCCTCCGCGCGGGAGGCGCGAAGCTCCAGGAGCTCTCGCCCGTGCGATCGAGCCTCGAGGACGTCTTCGTCGGCCTCGTGCGCGACGGCGAGGCGGGGGAGGGGATCCGGTGAGAGCGCTGCTCGCGAGCGTCGAGGAGGTCTTTCGCGAGGCCGCGGCCCGCTGGACTCTGATCACGTACTTTGCGCTCTCGTCGCTCTTCATTCTCATCTTCGGCTGCGCCGTGAACCTCGACATCGTCAACGGCGCGCTGGCCGGCGCGAAGCTCTTCGGACACGCGGTCGAGGTCGGCGACCCGCTGAGCGTCGACCGGGTCGTCCTCGGATTCGAGTCCGGCTTCTCGGGCTTTCTCTACTTCCTCGGAACGTTCCTCGCGCTCTTCGCGACCGCGCATCTGGTGCCCCGCCTCCAGGAGAAGGGCACGATCGACCTGTATCTCTCCCGGCCGGTCGGCCGCGTGCCGCTGCTGCTCTCGCGCTACGCCGGAGGTCTGCTGCTCGCCGCCGTGAACCTCGTGTACCTGATCGGCTCGATGTGGGCGATCGTCGTCTGGAAGACGCATGTCCTCCATCCGCGATTCCTGCTCTCGGGCGCCGTGATCCTGTTCACGATCGCGGCGCTGCTGGCGTTCGCGTTTCTCGTCGGCGTGGTGACGTCCTCGACCGGCGTCTCGCTGATGGCGACCTACGCGCTGTTTTTCTTCGGGGCCGCCCTGGCGACCCACGACCGGATCGCCGCCGCCGTCTCGACGGAGCTCTCGGCCCGCATCGTCCAGGGACTGTACTGGGCGCTTCCGAAGACCGCCGAGCTGCTTCAGGCCACGGTCACACTCGTCGCGGGCGAGGGCGCCCCCGACCGCCTCGCCCACTTCAACGCCCTCGGCGTCTACGGCTCCACGGCGGCCTTCGGGGCCGCGTCGCTCGCCCTGGCCTCCTGGCTCTTCTCCAGAAAGGATTTCTGACATGACCGCTCGAAGCACGCTCTCCCGGTTCGCCCTCGCCGCCGTTCTCGTGCTCCCCGGCGCCGTCCGGGCGCACGCGGCCGGACTCACGGAGGATCCCGTCGCGCTGGTCCCCGGCGACGCCGCGACGGTCGCCGTCCTGCACTGGAGGGAGCTTCGTACGAGTCCGCTCGCCGGACAGGTGCTCGGCCAGATGGACGCCCTGTCGACCGAGGGCGACGCCGCGCGCTTCCTGCGCGACACCGGGCTGACGCCGAAAGATGACATCGACACCATCGTCCTCGCGATGACGCCCGGCGGCGATTCCCCGGGCGGCGACGGCCTCGTCGTGTTCGAGGGCCGGTTCGACCCGGTGCGCATCGGCTCCGCGCTCACCGCGCGGGGCGGGGTCCTCCAGCATTCGCCGGCCGGGGATTACTACCGGCTCGCCGGGTCGTCGGCGCAGGAGCACGACGGCGCGGTGGCCATCGTCAACCCGGGCCTCGTGATCGCGGGCAGCGAGTCGGCGGTCGCGGCGGCCCTCGGGCGGCGCGAGTCCGGAGGCGCGGGCGGGTTGATGTCCGGACAGGGCCTCGGCTCGCAGCTCTCGAGAATCGATCATGACGCCTCGGCCTGGGCGCTGGTCGACCTGGCCCGCTTTCCGAAGAGCGAGGCAGGCGGCGGAGACAACGGAGATCCCTCTCGCGCCGTCATCGGCGCGATGAAGTCGGTCTCGCTCCTGGCGCTCCAGGCGACCGTGCACGGCGACTCCGTGGACGTGTCGGCCTTCGGCCGGACGACCGATGCCGAGAACCGCGGGCTCCTCGAGGACTCCCTGCGCGGCGTGCTCGCGATGTGGCGCATGGCGGTGCAGGAGAAGTCGCCGGACCTCGTCTCGGTGATCCGCCGCTTCCGCGTCGAGAACCAGGACGACGGCGTGTCGATCAGCGGCACGCTTCCGGGCAGCTTCCTCCGGTCGCTCTCCGCGCACAGCCAGGCGCGAAAGGACGAGAAGGACTGAGGCCTACGGAGTCGGCGCGGGCCTCGGCGCGGCGCCCTGCGGCCGAGCGGGAGCCCTTCCCGGACCGGGAGCTCCGCGGCCCGGGGCACCGCCGCCGGCGCCCTCGGCCTCCTTCTTCAAAGCCTCGTTGCGCGTGGCCATCGAAGCACGGAGCTCGTCGGTGTGGGGCTGCGAGATTTTCGCGCCTGCCATCGCCGTGCGCTGCATCATCTCGGGCATCTTCTCGAGCGCCTTCTGGCCGGCCGGCGATCCGTAGAACGCGGCCATCTGCTTGAGCTCCGCCTCGCTGAACGACTCGGTGTACATCTTCGTGAGCTCGGGAAGCATCGCGTCCCACGTCATGTACTTGCGGAGCCATTCGAGCATCACGTCGCGATAGGGCGTCAGGCCGGGGTTGCGGCTGATCTCGGAGTCGATCATCGCGGCGGTCGTGTCGTTCAGGCTCGCCTGCAGCTTCATCGCTTTGAACAGATCCTGAGCCGCCGCTGCGCTGGCCGCCGCATTGGGCGTCGCGGCGGGCGTGGCCGCCGCCGGAGCGCTGGCGCCGCCCTTCTTGCAGGCCGCCGCGGCCGAGAGCAGGGCCGCGAGCGTGCAGACGACGAGGGTCGGACGGAAACGCATCGAGATCCTCCCGGAAGTGCGAGGACTCGTCCCGCCTGGAAGGCTTCCGGGCAGTCGGACCGAGACATCTCTTCCTGCCGCGAAGAATATGACGGGAACGGCCGAATTCGGAGAAAAACCGGCGAAAGCGGCGTCCTCTAGGGAACCGCGCCGGCCTCTCTTCGCCGCGCCGATCGCAGCATCGCGGCCGAGGTATAGAGAACGACCGCGAAGACGAGCCACCGGAGTGCCGTCAGGGGCAGGGTCTTGACGACGTAGGCGGCCAGCAGGACCGCCGGGATGCCCCCGATCGCCAGCCCGACCGCGGCCCTCAGGCTATAGCTGCCCTTTTCGACGAAGCGCAGTCCCCCGATCGGCATCAGGAAGGCGCAGGAGCCCATCATGATCGGAAAGGCCGCTCGCGGGTTCATTCCGAGCAGCGCGATCAGGATCATGCACGGCGCATAGAGGCCGATGCCGAGCGTCATGAGCGCGCCGAGGACGAAATTGCCGGCGATGCCGATCCAGAGCCACGGCGAGCGCAGGCCCAGCGTCTCGCCTCCGGCGGGAAAGAGGCCGAGGTTGGTCATCGCGAAGAACGTCGCCGCCGCGAGCAGGGCGAGGCCCATGCCGAGCTGCACCTTCCGGCGCGACCAGGCCGCGACGACGCCCGCGCCGAGCCACGCGCCGGCCACCGACGCGGCGATCATCCCGACGAGCGTGGGCATCTCGACCTCGACGATCGCGATGAAGATGAAGGCCTGCACGATCGTCGGCGGCGCGTGGCCGACGTTGAGGGTCCCGGGTATCTTCTCGTCGGGCACGATGCCCTTGAGCTTCCAGATGCTCGTCGTCGGAGCAAAGGAGCCGATGCCGAGCGTGTCGAAGAAATTCGTGATGAACCCGATCGCCAGCGCCATGGGCCCGGGCTGCGCGGCCTCGTTCTTTTTCCGCGCGGAGCGGACCCAGGCGACGAAGAAGACGAGCGTCACGATCGAGAGCGCGAGGAACAGCAGTGTCTTGGCGCCCGGCACGTTGCGCGGATAGTAGCAGGGGGCCGGATCCGTTACAGTCCCCACCCATGAAGATCCGGCGCATCGCCGCCTTCCCGGTCGCGCTGCCCCTCCACGAGGGCAGCTACCAGTGGTCGGGAGGCAAGTCCGTCGCGATTTTCGACAGCACGCTCGTGCGCGTCGAGACCGACGACGGAATCGTCGGCCACGGCGAAGTCTGTCCGCTCGGCCCCGCGTACCTGCCCGCCTATGCCGAGGGCGTGCGGGCCGGGCTCGCGGTCCTCGGACCGACGTTGATCGGCGAAGACCCGCGGGACCTCGAGCGGCTCAACCGCCGGATGGACGCTTTGCTGAAGGGCCACCCCTACGTGAAGTCCGGAATCGACATCGCGTGCTGGGACATCCTCGGACAGGCGGCGGGCTTGCCGGTTGCGACGCTGCTCGGCGGGCGCTACGGCGAGGACTTCCCGCTCTATCGCGCGATCTCGCAGGAATCGCCGGACGCGATGGCCCGGCGCGTCTCCGGATACCGCGCCGAAGGCTACCGGCGCTTCCAGCTCAAGGTGGGGGGCGATCCCGACGTGGACGTCGCGCGCATCCGCGCCGTGCGCTCGGTCCTCGACCCGGGCGACGTGCTCGTGGCCGACGCCAACACGGGCTGGCTTCCGCATCAGGCCGCGCGGGTCGTGCGCGCCGTGCGCGACGTGGACGTGTACATCGAGCAGCCCTGCGCGAGCTACGAGGAGTGCCTCTCGATCCGCCGGCGCACGGATCATCCCTTCGTCCTCGACGAGACGATCGACGGGATCGGAATCCTTCTCCGCGCCGCCGGGGACGGGGCGATGGACGTGGTGAACATCAAGATCTCGAAGTTCGGCGGCCTCACGCGCGCCCGCCAGGCACGCGACCTCTGCGCGTCGCTCGGCATCGCGATGACGATCGAGGATTCCTGGGGCGGCGACGTCACGACCGCGGCGATCGCGCACCTCGCACACTCGACGCCGCCGGAGCTGCTCTTCACGTCCACGGACTTCAACAGCTACGTCACGGTCTCGACGGCCGACGGGGCGCCGCAGCGCCGGGAAGGCCGTCTGGCCGCGCCGGATCGCCCGGGCCTCGGGATCACCCCCAGGCCCGAGTTCGTCCGGGAGGCGGCGGTGGACGTCCGCTGATCCCTGCTAGTATCTCCGGCTCATGTCCCAAGTGCCCGAATCGCTGCCCGACGACGTCCAGGCCCTGATCGATTCGAAGAAGTTCGACGCCCTCGGGGCGGTCTGGACCAAACACATGGAGGAGAACGCGGACGACCTGTCGTTCTTCTTCGGCATCGCGGCCGGGGCGAAGAAGAAGGGGGGCGGCGCGCAGGCCATCGCCTGGCTGCGCTCGCTCGCCGAGTTTCACGACGTCGCCGACAGCTCCTCGCGGACGCGCGTCCTTCTCGAGATCGCGCGGATGTCTCCATCCGACACCGCGGTGCGCAAGGAGCTGACGGCCACCCTGAAGAACCGGTTCGCCGGGCACCCGGCGCTTTCCGCCGTCCTCGCGAAGTTTCCCCTCGACAAGGCACCGGATCCCTCGGAGGTCGCGGGCCGCATCGCGCGCTGGCTGTCCTTCGAGCCGAATGCGATCTACTTCATGCCCGGCCGGGGCGCGGGACGGCTGGTCGAGATGAATCCGGCCCTCGACGTCATGAGGCTCGAGGTCGGCGGCGTCAAGGTCCCGCTCTCGCTGGTCTCGGCGGAGAAGAACCTCGTGCCGCTGCCGGAGGCCCACTTCCTGCGCCGCAAGGTCGAGGACGGACCGGGCCTGGCGGGGCTCGCGGAGAATGAACCCTCGGAGGCCCTGCACCTCCTGATCTCGAGCTTCGGCCGGGCGTTGACGCTGCAGGAGGTCAAGGATCACTTCGCGGGCGTCGTTCCCGAGGATCGTTGGAGCGCCTTCTGGACGGCGGCGCGCAAGAACCGCCAGGTCCTGGTCTCGGGAAGCTCGAAGTCGGCCTCGGTCAGCTGGAGCGAGAGCGCCGACGCGGCCGAGGAGACCGTCAAGCGGGCGTTTCTCAAGGCCGAACCGGCCGCGCGCATCGATCTCGCGCGCAAGCACGCGAAGCGCTCGAAGGACCTGGCGGCCTACTTCGCCGCGGCGCTCGCCGAGGATGCGCGCCGGATCGGCTCGGCGCGGCCGGCCCTCGCCTGGGAGCTCTCGCAGGCGGCGCTGCGTCTCGCGCCGGGTGAGCCCGAGGCCTACCCGGCGGCGTCGCTGCTCGCGGCATCGGATGCCGGCCGCGTCCTCGGGGAGATCCGCGACCAGGGGGCGCGCGAGCGGGCGCTCCTCGCGGTCCGCGAGAGCCGCCCCAATTGGGCCGAGATTTTCATCGACCAGATCGGCCGCGAGGAGGACTCGAGAGTCCTGACGGCCCTCTTCGACGCGCTCGGCGACCGGGCCGCCGATCTGTCGCGCCGGATCCTCCGCTCGCCGCGTTCGGCGCCCCGCGCCTTCGTCTGGCTGTGCGAAAAGGCCCATGCCGACGGTCCGCCCGAGTCGGGCGTCCTGTTCTTCGCCTTGACCGACGCGCTCCGGATGGACGAGTTCTCGGGCCTCCGGGCGCGGCTCAAGGAATTCTTCGAGCCGGGGGGATTCGCGGTCGCGCTCGTCCGGGCCGCGGGATCGGAAGAGGAGGCCCGCGAGATGCTGCACGCGCTCGACCGGGTGGCCGGGCTCGAGGAGCACCGGCGCGCGACCGTGCGCGAAGCGCTGCTGATGAAGTTCCCGGAGCTGCGGGCGCCGGCCCGTGAGTACCTCTACGCGACGGCCGAGGCGATCGAGGCGAAGCGTCAGGAGGTCATTCACCTGAAGCAGGTCGAGCTTCCGGCCAACGCGATCGCGATGAAGACCGCGAAAGAGCACGGCGACCTCCGGGAGAATTTCGAGTATCACGCCGCCCGGCAGAAGCACGAATATCTGTCGGCGCGCATCGCCCAGCTGGCGGACGAGCTGTCCCGGTCGCGGGCGCTCGATCCGACGAAAATCGATTCGTCGGAGGTTCGCGTGGGGACCCGCGTGCGCCTGCGGGCTTCCTCCGGGGCCGAGCGCGATGCGACGATCCTGGGACCCTGGGACTCGAAGCCCGAGGAAGGGATCTACTCGTACCAGTCGGAATTCGCCGAACGCCTGCTCGGCTCCCACCCGGGCGATCGGTTGAACCTTTCGGAAGGGCCGGTCGAGGTCGTGTCGATCGCGCCCTGGAAGCCCTGAGAATCCTTCGCGGGGCGCTGGCCGCGGCACTCCTCGCGGCGCCGCTTCTCGGCCAGGACCTCCTTCGGCTGCCGATCGGCGATGCGGCGCGCAAGGACCGCGAGGTCCCGCTGGTGCTCGACGCCGTCACCGACACGGCGACGGGCGATTTGCTCACGCCCTCGGACCTTCCGGCGCGCCTCGCGGACGCGCGCTTCCTCCTCGTCGGCGAAGGACACACGGAGATCGGCACCCACCGCGTCGAGCTCCGCGTTCTCGAAGAGCTCCAGCGCGAGGGGCGGAGCGTGCTGGTGGGACTGGAGATGTATCCGTACCCCGAGCAGCGCTGGCTCGACGACTGGACCGCCGGGAAGCTGTCGGAAGACGCGTTTCTCGACGGCTCGCGCTGGTACAGGAACTGGGGCTACAACTGGCTCTACTACCGCGACATCTTTCTCTTCGCGCGGGACCATCGCCTGCGCATGTTCGCGGTCAACGCTCCGCGCGAGGTCGTCTCCGCCGTGCGGCAGAAGGGGTTTCAGGGCCTGACGCCGGAAGAGGCCGCGCACATCCCGACGCAGATCGACACGAAGAGCGCCGATCACCTGCGTCTCTTCAAGGCGGAGTTCGCCGAGTCGAGCTTTCACTCGGGCGGCAGCGACGAGCAGTGGCAGGCGATGCTGAATGCCCAGTGTACGTGGGACGCCACCATGGCCTGGAACGCCCTCGCCGCCCTCGGCAAGGATGCGGACCCGAAATCGGTCATGGTGGTTCTCGTCGGCGCGGGCCACGTCCAGTATGGTCTCGGCATCGAGCGGCAGGCGCGGCAGTGGTTTCCGGGGCGGATCGCCTCCGTGATACCGGTTCCTGTGGAGGACGAGAAGACCGGGCCGGTCCG
Organism: uncultured Acidobacteriota bacterium; assembly: GCA_963738945.1. GTDB lineage: Bacteria > Acidobacteriota > Thermoanaerobaculia > UBA5066 > Gp7-AA6 > DAHUXD01. Next base: position 305,862 of record CAVTYD010000003.1, on the reverse strand, counting down.
CGCGGTCCAGGCGTCCTACGCGAACTTCGTGTGGGGAATCCCTCCCGAGACGGGCTCGCTCTATCCGGACCTCGGCCTCGCCACCCACACGCGTCCCGACGACCAGAGGCTCGAGGTTCTCGACGTCGAGAAAGACACCCCGGCGGCCGCCGCCGGCTTCCGGGTCGGAGACGTCCTCCTGACGATGGACGGGACCGAGCTTTCCGATCGGGCGACGCTCTCGAGGCTCGTGGCGGGAAAGCGCTGGGGCGACGCGGCGCAGTTCACGGTGCGCCGCGGCGAGGAGACCGTCAAAGTGGCGGTCCTGCTGCGGCGCTCGCTCGCGGTCCCGGCGGCGAGCGCGAAGAGGCCCTGACCGCCGCTACGCGGGCGGGTCGAGCGGGCGCTTTCCCGGCGAGTACTTCAGGACCCGCGCCTTCTCGATCGTGACGAGTCCCTCCGTGACCATCTCGTCGAGGATGGGCAGGAGCCGCTCGACGTGCTCGGAGGTGTCCACGATTTCGACGACGAGAGGCAGATCCTGCGAGAGGCGCTCGAGCAGCGTCGTGTGGACGACGCTGCGGGCTCCGAAGCCTCCGATTCCCCGGAAGACGGTGGCGCCGGCGTACCCGTCCTTGCGCAGGCGCTGGAGCAGCGCCATCCACAGCGGCTGATGGTGCCACCGGTCGGACTCGCCGATGAAGATGCGTACGAGGACCTGTTCGCCGTCGAGGATGCGCATGGGGCTACCCTCCGAAGAGCCAGCGGCCGAGAGCGATGCCTCCGAAGCCCGCGGCGAGACAGGCCGCGAGCGTGATCGCCACGTTGCCGGCGGCGAGCTTCCACGCTCCGTCCTGGACGTACCGGATCGTCTCGTAGTTGAAGCTCGAGTACGTCGTGAAGCCGCCGAGAAATCCCGTCGTCAGCGTCATCCGAAGCGTCGGCGAGAGCAGCGGCGTCGCGAGACCGATCTGCATGACGAGCCCGATCGCGAAGGAGCCGAGGACGTTGACCGCGAGCGTGCCATAGGGAAAGCTCGCGCCGAGCGCCTCGAGCGCCCAGCCGGAGATCAGGTAACGCGCTCCGGTTCCGACCGCGCCGGCCCCGCAGATCCAGAGGAAGCGGCTCATGCGGCCGGCCTCCCGTGGCGGCGGCGGCTCGGCCGGTTCACGGTGTGCTCCCGGGCTCGAGGCTCGCCGCGCAGGCCTCGGCGATGAAGAGGTCCTCGGCGCCGAGCCCGGTGAAGTCGGCCACGGTGATCCCGGCGCGGTCGTATTCCGACGGCGTCTCGCAGAAGGCGCCGATCTCGACGGCGCGCGCCTTCTCGGAGGGCGCGTGCTGCAGCTCGCCGAGCTTCGCGCACTGGGAGAGCGAATCGACGAGCAGGAGCGAGGCGCGGCGGAGGATCCCGGCGTCGAGCTCCTGCTTTCCGGGGGTGTCCGCGCCGACCGCCGACACGTGCGTGCCCGGCCGCAGGTCGGAGAGCCGCAGGAGGGGCTCGCGCGCGGCCGTCGCGGTCACGATCAGCGCCGCGCTCGCGGCCACATCGGCCGGCGAGTCGGCCGCGACCACCCGGATTCCCGGCAGGAGGACGCCGATCTCGCGGACGCAGGCCGCCGCGCGCTCGGGGCTTCGGCCCCAGACGTGGATCCGGGAGAGCGGAAGGACCTCCGCGTGGAGCGCCGCCTGCAGGCGGGCCTGGACGCCGGTCCCGAGGATCCCGAGCTCGGAGTCGCTCCTTCCGAGCTCGCGGGAAACCATCGCCGCGACGGCAGCCGTACGCAGGTCCGTCAGATATCCGCCATCGTCGAAGTATGCGACGGTTTCACCGGTCTCGACCGAGACGAGGACGATCGAGCCGTAGGGGCGTCGAACGTAGGTTCCCGCGGCCTTCAGCGCGAAGTGCGGGCCTCGCCGGCGGTAGCTCGACTTGATGTGGACCTCGCCGCCCCCGCCGGACGAGAGATCGAGGTGCATCGGCATCGGCGTGTCGCAGTCGCCGCGGGCCTGCGCGAGCACGGCCTCGCGCATCGCGGCGATCGCCGCGGAGCGGGACACCGACCGGCGGATCTCGTCCTGTCCGATGATCTTCATGAAGCGAGGATGCGGCGAAGCGTCGGCATCGCGACGTTCCGGCCCGAGATGACGGCGACCGCCGGCGCATCGAGGCGGCCCGCCTTGCCCGTCAGGATGGCCGCGACCGTCACGGCCGACGACGGCTCGATCAGGTACTGATGCCGGTCGAGCATGAAGCGCACCGCCTCGAAGATCTCCTCCTCCGTCAGCAGCGCCACGCCGTCGACGCGGTGCCGCAGCGCCTCGAAGCCCGTGCGACCGATGCCGCCTTCGAGTCCGCCGGCCGCCGTCGCGACCGGGGGCAGCGTCAGGACGGCCTCGCCGCGCTCGAGCGACAGGGCGAGCGCCGGGGAGAGGACGTGCTGGCATCCGATGATGCGGCTCTCGGGCAGCGCCGTCTTCGCGTAGACGGCGAATCCGCCGGCCAGCCCCGCTCCTCCGACGGGAAGCAGGAAGATTCGCGCGGCCGGTCCGTCTTCGAGGACCTCGGCCGCGAGGGTTCCGCCGTTGGCCGCGAGGATGAGCGGGTCGTCGAACGCCGTCAGGAACGGCCTTCCGGTGCGCTCGGCCTCGGCCTTCGCGACCCGCTCGGTCTCGTCGAAGCCGTCGACCTCCGACCGCACGACCCGTGCGCCGAGGGCGAGCATCCCCCGATACTTCGATTCGTCCACGCCTCGGGGCACGTGGATCTCGGCCGGGATGGCGAGCTCCCGCGCGACCGCGGCCACGGCCTTGCCGTGATTTCCGGCCGAGCACGTCACGACGCCGCGCCGGCGCGCGTCCGCGTCGAGGCGCGACATCACGAAGAGCGCGCCGCGAATCTTGAAGGAGCCGGTCCGCTGCAGACACTCGAGCTTGAGAAAAACCGGTGCGCCGGCCGTCTCGGAGAGGGGCAGCGACTCTTCGAGCGGTGTCGAGCGAATGCGCCCCGCGAGCGCTCGCCGCGCCTCGAGGACGAGCGCCATGCTCGGTTCGTTCACGACGCCTTCGCCTCGAGATGCAGCGCCCGGGCGATGTCGTCGCGAACGCGGGCGGCCAGGGCCGCGGCGTCCGCGGCGGTGAGGCCGGCGACGGAGACGGGCGGCAGGACCTCGACCGTGGCCGTCGTGCGCTGAAAGACCATCGAGTGCTTGGGCAGCGCCGTCTCGGTCCCGGAGACGGCGAGCGGAACGATGTCGACGCCGAGGTCGATCGCGAGCCGGAAGGCACCCTCGCGGAACGGTCCGAGGCTTCCGTCCACGCTCCGTGTGCCCTCCGGGAAGACGACGACCGAGCTGTGGTCGAGCAGGCGCTGGCGCATGTCGAGCATCGCGCGTCGGGCGCTTCCCCGATCACCGCGCGCGAGGGGAATGTCGCCGGCGAGCCTCATCTCCCAGCCGAGCACCGGGATCTTGAACACCGACTCCTTCGACAGAAACTTCATCTCCCACGGGAGCATCGAGAAGAGCCAGACGTCGGCCATGGAGCGATGGTTCGAGACGAAGAGATATGGTCGGCGGGCGTCCGGGTGAACCGAGTCCACGACGCGGAAGTTCCAGAAGGGATTCAGGCGGATGCCGACGACGCCGGCGTTGCGCAGGATCCGGCCGATGCGGTGCCGGCCGGGGTCGGCGTGGCGGGTGACGAGACGGAACAGCCCCATGAAGGGAGCCCAGAGAAGAACGATAACGACGTTGGCGAACCACCAGAGATACGAGATCGGAACCGCGAACGGGCTCCGCTCGTAGAGTCGCCGGCGCGCGTCTTCCACCGGCGGCCGATTCTATCCGCTGGGCGAGGGCGGCCGAAACGTCGCCTTGACAGAGGCCGTATAGTCAACGAACCCATGCGCGGCTGGCGTCGGTATCCCGCCCTGTATCTTCTGGCGCTCTTTCTGGGAGCGGCGGTCGCTCCCCACCACCACCTCGATCCGATCGCCGACCTGCTGTCCGATCGGCCCAGCAATTCCGGCACGCTGGCCCTGATCCAGGGGCCCGGCAGCCTCGAGACCGGCTTCTTCCCCGGGCTGCTCGTGCAGGACGAGCCGTGCTTCGCCTGCTTCCAGCACGACTTCGTCACGTCGCCGGCGATCGCTCTCTCCCTGACCTTCGCACTCCGTCCCTACGTGCACCACCCCGTTCCGTTTTCCTGGACGGTGCCGACCGTCGTCGCATCGGGAACCAGCTCCCGCGCCCCTCCCTCCGCCTCCTGACCCTCCGTCATTTCTGTTCCAGAGAACCCGGCGGCCGCCGCCGGGGACGGTTTCGTCATGAGGAGAAGCGCCGTTGCCCATCTACCAATGGATCTCCAACCCGAGCGCCCGGCTCGCCGCTCCGGCCGTGGCGCTCGGCTTTTTTTCCGTCGCCCTGACGGCGGCGGCGGCCGACGAGCCCGTTCGCCGCCTGAGCCTGGCGTCGGCGCTCGAGATCGCGGAGACTCAGGGTTTCGAAGCGCTCAGCGCCGAGGCGGCCGTCGCCGGCGCGGAGGGGGACCTCGAAACGGTCCGACGCGGAGTCAATCCGGCGATCTCGGGGTCCTACCTGCATTCCACCTCGGTGCCGGTGCCCGGAGGGCTGACGAGCTCGGGCGGCTATGCGCTCGCGGCCGCGGACCAGGGAGCGATCGAGGCGCTGATCTCCGGCAAGCGCTCTCTGCGGGTCGGCGTGGCGGAATCGGCCCTCGCCGCCGCCCGATCCAATCGCGACGAAGCCGTCCGCCTGCTGCGCCTCGAGGCGGCCCGCGCGTACTACGACGTCCTGCTCGCGGAGGCGAACGAACGGGTGGCGCGTGACGTCGCCGGGAGCTTCGGGCGCACGCTCGCGCTCGTCGATGAGCGTCTGAAGTTCGGAGCGGCGAGCCGCGTGGACCGGGCGCGCGTCGAGACCGCCCGGCTGGAAGCGGATCAGGGAGTCACGGCCGCCTCGGCCGACGTCGCTCGCGCGAGGGAGACGCTCGGCGTATGGCTGGGCGGACGATCGCTGGAGGGCGTCTCCCTGGACGGGAGTCTCGACGACGGCGTGCCCTCCTGGCTCGACGGCGCGGATCCGGCATCGCTCTCCACGGTTGCGTCCGCGCGGCCCGACGTGCGCGCCGCGCGCGCCGGTCTCGAGCGGGCGGATGTCGCGCTCGATCTGGCCCGCCGGGAGCGGCTGCCCGACGTGGATCTCTCCGCCGGGTACACGCGCCAGGGTCCGGACTCGGCGCCGGTGACACCCCCGACGGTCTCGCTCGGCGCCGCTTTCGCGCTGCCCATCCTCTCCCAGCAGCAGGGCGAGATCGCCCGGGCGGAAAGCGACCGATCGGCCGCGTCCGTCGCCCTGTCCCGTGTCCAGGCGCAGGCGTCCGCCGATACCCGCTCCGCTTGGTCGTCGCTCCAGGCGGCGCGGGAGCGCGTCGGCCGGATGCGGGACTCGCTGCTCTCGAGCGCTCGCGAGGCGCGCGACCTGGTGCGTTTTCAGTACCGAGAGGGAGCCGTGTCGCTTCTCGATCTGCTCGACGCGGAGCGGACGGCTCTCCAGGTCGAGCTCGAGAACGCGCAGGACCTCCATGCGTTGCGCGTGGCGGTGATCGAGCTCGAGGCGGCCGTCGGTCGCAGGGTGGCTCCATGAAGCGGCCCGCCGCCGCCGCCGTGCTCGCGCCGGCGCTCGCCGCGCTCGCGGCCGCCGCGTGCCACCGGGCCGAGGCGCCCGTTCCGGTGCCGCCCGCCGGAGAGGTCTGGCTGACCGAGGCGCAGATGCACGGCGCCCGACTCGTCATCGAGCCGGCGGCCGTGCGGCCGCTGACTCTGCGTCTCGTGACCGCGGGACGCGTGGCCTTCGACGAGGGGCGCGTGGCCCACGTCTTCTCGCCCGTCAGCGGCCGCGTCGTCGAGGTGCCCGGCCGCCTGGGCCAGCGCGTGCGGGCCGGAGACGCCCTGGCGGTCATCGAGAGCCCGGATCTCGAGACGGCCTGGTCGGACCTGCTCAAGGCGCGCGCCGATGCGGTGGCCGCGCGCCACGAGGACGAGCGCCAGAAGAATCTCTACGACCACGGGGCGGCCGCGGAGCGTGAAGCCGAGGCGGCGCGGGACAACGCGGCGCGCGCCGAGGCGGAGCTCGAGCGCGCCGAGCTGCGCCTGAAGATGTTGCACGCGTCTCCGAACGGAAAGGCCACTCAGGAGTTTCTGCTCAGGGCGCCGGTCCGCGGTGAAGTCGTGTTCCGCACGGCCACGCCCGGTCTCGAGGTCCAGGGGATGCTGGCGTCCGCCAGCATCGTCCAGGAGCTCTTCACCGTCGGCGAGCTCGACCCGATCTGGGTCTGGGGAGACGTCTACGAGCGCGATCTCGGGCGCGTGCGGCCGGGCCAGAGGGTCGCGATCACGTCGGCGGCCGACACGGCGGCGCCGATCGAGGGCTCGATCGACTACGTGGGGCAGGTCCTCGATCCGCAGACGCACACCTCGCGGCTGCGCTGCGTCGTCCGCAATGCCGACCGCCGGCTGAAGCCCGAGATGTTCGTGACCCTCTCGGTCGACCTGGACCGCAAGGACGCGCTCGCCGTCCCCCGGGCCGCCGTGATCAAGGCGGGAGCGCGGCAGACGGTGTTCGTCGAGGATGGCCGCACGTCCGACGGACGGACGCGGTTTCTGCAGCGGCCGATCGAGCTCGCGGAGGCGGACGACGGCTGGGTCGAGGTTGCCGGAGGGCTCAAAGCGGGCGAGCGCGTCGTCGTCTCCGGCTCGATCCTCCTCTCGGGCGGGAGCGACTGACCGTGGTCAAGCGCGTGGTCGCCTTCTCGCTCGACAACCCGCTGGTCGTCCTGGCCGCCGCGGCGGCCCTCGTGGGCGGAGGCTTCTGGGCCTATCGCAACCTCGACATCGAGGCCTATCCGGATCCCGTTCCCCCGCGCATCGAGACGCTGGCGCAGCCTTCCGGTTGGGCCGCGGAGGAAGTCGAGCGCTACGCGACGGTGCCGCTCGAGGTCGCGTTGAACGGGATGCCGGGGCTCGACCACATCCGCTCCATCTCGGTCTTCGGGCTCTCGGACGTCAAGTGCTACTTCCGGTGGGGCACCGACTATCGCGACGATCGCCAGGAAGTCCTGAACCGGCTCGTCACGGTGCAGCTGCCGAACAACCTCCAGCCGGTCCTCTCGCCCGAAAACGCGATCGGCGAGATCTACCGATACATCGTCACGGGACGGGGCTATTCCCCGCTCGAGCGAAAGACCGCCCAGGACTGGATCCTGGAGCGGCAATTCAAGCAGGTCGACGGCGTCGTGGACGTGGCGGGATTCGGCGGGCTCGTTCAGCAGTACCAGGTGGACGTGGATCCCTATCGCCTTCGGGGTTATGGCCTTTCGCTGTCGCCGCTGCTCTCCTCGCTCGCCGCCTCGAACCAGAACGTCGGCGCCAACGTCCTCAACCAGGGCGAGCAGTCGTTCAACGTCCGCGGCATCGGCCTGATCCGCGGCCTCGACGACATCGGCGACGTCGTCGTGTCCGCTAGCCGCGGGACGCCCGTGCGGGTCCGCGACGTCGCGGACGTGGCGATCGGCCACGCGCCGCGGCTCGGCGTCGTGGGGCGCGACACCGACGACGACGTCGTGCAGGGCATCGTGCTCATGAAGGTCGGCGGAGACACGCGCCGGACGCTCGAGGGGGTGCGCCGCAAGGTCGAGGAGATCCGCCTCGATCACCTGCTTCCGCCCGGGATGGACGTCGAGCCGTACTACGACCGGACCCACCTCATCGAAGCCACGACGCGAACCGTCCTGCACAACCTGGTTCTCGGCATGGTGCTCGTATCGGCGGTGCTCCTGCTGTTTCTCGGCAACTGGAGGGCGGCGCTGCTCGCGGCGCTGAACATTCCGCTGGCGCTCTTCGCCGCGCTGGTCGGGATGGCGGTGGGCGGGACGCCCGCGAATCTGATCTCGCTCGGCGCCGTGGACTTCGGGATCATCGTCGAGTCCACGGTCATCATGATCGAGGCGTGCGTGCGCCATCTCGGCCGGGACGCCCTCGGTACCCGCGAGGATCGGATCATCGCGGCGGCGAGCGAGGTCGGCCGGCCGATCGTGTTCTCGACCGTGATCCTCGGAGTCGCCTTCCTGCCCCTGCTCACCCTCACCGGCGTCACCGGAGTGATCTTCGCGCCCATGGCCCACACCTACGCCTATGCGATCGCCGGCGCTTTTCTCCTGTCCCTGACGCTGACGCCCGCTCTGGCCCGGCACCTGCCCCTCGGCCACGAGGAGCGCGACAACGCGCTGCTGCGCTGGCTGCATCACTTCTACGTCCCGGCGACCCGGCGGGCCCTGGCGCGGCCCGGCCTGGCATCGGCATTCGGGCTGATCCCGGTGCTTCTCTTCTTCGTCCTGTTTCCGTTCGTCGGCCGGGAGTTCATGCCCAAGCTCGAGGAGGGCAACTTCTGGATCCGGGCGACGCTGCCCCTGTCCGTCTCGCTGCCGCAGTCGACGCGGTACGTCCGCCGCATGCGCGAGATCCTCCGCGAGCGGCCCGAGGTCGTGACGGTGGTCTCCCAGGTCGGCCGTCCCGACGATGGGACCGACGTCAGCGGGCCGAACAACATCGAGCTCTTCGTGCCGCTGAAGCCGTTCGACGAGTGGAAGCACGGCCTCGACAAGGAAAAGCTGACGAAGATCCTGTCGGACCGCTTCGCGAGCGAGTTTCCCGGCATCGACTTCAACTTCTCGCAGAACATCCAGGACAACGTCGAGGAGGCGCTCTCGGGCGTCAAGGGCGAGAACACCGTGAAAGTCGTCGGTCCCTCCCTCAACGTGGACGAGGACAGGGCGAGGCAGATCGAGGCGGTGCTCGGGCACGTGCGCGGCATCGAGGATCTCGGGATGATCCATACGCTCGGCCAGCCGAACCTGACCATCACGCCCGATCGGCCGGCCTGCGCGCGTTACGGCCTCGCGGTCGGCGACGTGGAGTCCGTCATTCAGGCGGCGATCGGCGGCCAGGCGGTGACGCAGGTCTTCGATGGCGAGAAGCGTTTCGACCTCGTCGTGCGGTGGCAGGAGGCGTATCGCGACTCGGTTCCGCGAATCCGCGAGATTCTCGTCGGCACGCCCGACGGGGCCCACGTCCCTCTCGGCCAGATCGCGACGATCCGGGAAGAGGAGGGGCCTGCAGCCGTCTACCGCGAGGACAACCACCGGTACGTCCCCGTCAAGTTCTCCATCCGTGGGCGGGACTTGAAGAGCACGCTCGACGAGGCGCGCCGGCGGATCGACTCGCTCGTGACGCTGCCCTACGACACGCACCTCGAGTGGGCCGGCGAGATCAACGAGCTGAGGGAGGCGGAGCGCAGGCTGGCGCTGATCGTGCCGCTCACGCTCGTCCTCATCGCGTTGCTCGCCTACTTCTCCGTCCGCGGCGTCCCCGAGACCGTGATCGTGCTCTCGACGATTCCGCTGGCCTGCTCCGGAGGCCTCCTCGCGCTGCTCGTCACGGGTATCAACTTCTCGGTCTCGGCGGCAATGGGCTTCATTTCCATCTTCGGCATCGCCATCCAGGACGGGATCCTCGTCTGCACGTACACGCAGAACTTCTGGCGCGACGGCGCCGGCCTCGAGGAAGGTATCCGGCTCGGAGCCGAGCGCGGCTTCCGCCCGGTGCTGATGACGAGCCTCGTCGCGATGCTGGGCCTCCTGCCGGCCGCGCTCTCGAACGCGATCGGCGCCCAGACGCAGAAGCCCCTGGCGGTCGTGGTGATCGGGGGAGCCCTGTTCGTCGCGTTCCTGACGCGGCTCGTCCGGCCCCCGATGCTCTTGCTCGCGCGACGATGGTTCCCGATCCCGCCCGCTCCGGTGGCTCCGGCAGGGGGCGCTCGTGCGAGCTAGCGGGAGCCGCGGCCCTTCGCGGCGCCGCCGGTCACGGGCGATCGGCCTCGCCGTCCTGTTCGGCGTCGCGGCGGCCTCGGCATCCGCCGGGCCGTTTCCCGGCGCGGAGTCGCCGGCAGGAAGCGGCTTCGATCGCTCTTTCGGCGTCGCGCTCCGCGAGGCAGGGGTGCTCGCGGACGGTCCGGGAGGCGTCGATTGGGGAGCGGGGTGCCTGGAGGAGACCTGCGTCGTCGAAGTGTCCGCGGAGCCGGAAGCCGGATGGGCGGCCGCGATGGCCGTCGCTCCGCCTTCCGGGAAGAAGCCGAAGAGGCTCTGGATCACTGCCGTCAGCGTCACGACGGTCGCGGGCTCGGCGCTCAACTCGTTCACGGACGGCCCGAGTCAGAGGTTCCACTTCCTCAACGAGGGCTTCTTCTCGGAGAACACCTACGCGGGGGGCGCCGACAAGGCGTCTCACTTCGCGTCGTACTACATCGTCGCGCAACTCCTGGGCAACGTCTATGAGGGCCTCGGCATGACGAAGGACAACGCACAGCTGCTCGCCGCGGGCGTGTCCGCCTTTGCCGGTTTCGTGACCGAAGTCGGCGACGGCCGCGGCCACTATGGCTTCTCGTACGAGGACCTCGTGTTCGATGTCCTCAGCGCCGCGACGTACCTCGGGATTCACCACTACGGACTCGACGATCTCGTCGGGTTTTCCTTTGGAACCATTCCCGCTCAGGGCAAGCCCGCCGGCTGCTGCGCCACGCCCGACTTCGGAACGGGGACTCCGAGGTTCTACGACTTCGGACAGGACTACTCGACGACGATCTCTTCCGGCAACTTCAAGGTCGCCGGCCTCCAGGCGCACACCGGCTTCGACCCCGGTCCGGCTCGATTTCTTCTCGTGTCGTTGACCTATACGTCGAAGGGCTACCGCTACTACCCCGACCGGGACTTGACCGAGCGACAGATCGGGACGTTCGTCGGCGTGAATTTCGTCGAGATTCTGAAGGCCGCTGGGGTACCGAAGGAGAAACTGTGGCAGAAAGCGCTCTACTTTCTCTTCGACGTGATCCGGATTCCCTACACACAGATCGGATACGTCTACGACCTGAACCATGGCCGCTGGCACGGCCCCACGATCGGCAGCTATCCGTACTGACCCTCCGCCGTGCCGGGGGACGTCGTGCGTCGACGAATCGTCGGCGGAAGGGAGAGAGACGGTTGGACGGGCGCCGGCCGATGACGCGTGGCGCGGGAATGAGATTGGGCCTGCTCGTGGGTGCCATGACATTCGGGGCGAGCGCGCCGGCGCGCGGACAGGAGCCCCGCCTTTTTTCGATCGCGCATCTCGAGCCGCCTCCCGGGTCTGTTTCGGAAGTCTCTGCGGATACCGCCGGGTCCGCGGGGACGTTCGAGCCGGTGCCGCCCTGGAATCGCTCCGAAAGCGGCGGCTTCACCCTGGGAATCCAAGGGCCGCCGGGGACCGGAACCGATGCCGATCGGGGCGGACGGGCTTCCTCGGAGTCATGGGAACCCCCGGAAGCGCCGCCGGCTCGAAGACGCTGTGTGCTCTTCCAGTGCGAGACGCTCCCGATTGCGCCCGCGCCGAAGATCTTCGGCACGGGCGTGACGATCTGGGCCGTGGCGGGTCTCCTGGGCGGCATCGCCGACGGGATCGAAGGCCCGATCCACTACGGGATCCACCCCTTCAGCTTCACGGACGAGTCGTACCTCCAGCGCTTCACCTACGGGGGAGGTTCGGACAAGGTCTCGCACTTCGTCATCTCGACGCAAGTCGCGGGACTCCTCTACGACGCGTACCGCTTGAACGGCCTCACCGAGGATCAGTCGTTCGGTCTCGCTCTCGCGACGAGCGTCGTGGCGGGGGCTTTCGTCGAAATCGGCGACGGACTGACGCCCTACGGCTTTTCGGCGCAGGACTGGACGGCCGACGCACTGGGGTCGCTCGCCAGCGTCTTCGTCAAGCGCGCGGGTCTCGACGATACCCTCGGCTTTTCGCTCGGCCGCTGGCTCCAGACGACGATTCCGCCCCCGGTCATCGCGGGCCGCCCGCTCTTCGGCATCGACTACTCGCAGGAGATCTACACGATGAACCTGAGGTTCTCGGGCCTCCTGCCCCGCGTGCACGCGCAGCATCCGGGCTTCGCGCGCTTCTTCCAGCTCTCGTTCGCGTACCTGACGAAGGGCTTCGGCTATCAGCCGCCGCTCGATTCCCGCTACCAGGAAGTCGGCTTCGAGCTGGGATTGGACTTCCAGGAGGTCCTTCGGGCCGTCGGTGTCGACAACTCGACCTGGTGGGGCGACACGCTCCTGAGGATCTTCGGCTTCCTGCGAATTCCATACACGCAGATCGGCGCCTACTACAACCTGTACAACCACAAGTGGTACGGTCCGGGCGCGCCGTTCCACTACTACTGAGGGAGACGAATGTGACGACCACCCGATGGAGCTCTCATCGGAGAAGCCGCGAGGCGTCGAGGCGGATTGCCACCTGTCTGGCCGCCATCGCGGGCCTCGCGGTGCTCGCGGCGGCCGCGAGCGCGCAGACGCCGGGCCTCGACGTCGCCGGCCCGTGGCAGGCGAGCGCTTTCGGCGGCGGCTGGAACTCGATCACCGCCCCCTACGTCTACAACACCGCGTCGGGCTCCGCGGAGGTCGGATTCGGCAACGCCCCTGCCTTCGGGGTGAGCGTCGGGCGCAACGTGAGCTGTCTGCTCGGATTCGAGCTCTCCTGGATGCAGACGAACCCCGCGCAGCAGTACACGACCAGTCCGCCGACCGCGATCCGCAACGTGGTGATGAACATCTTCGAGCTCGACAGCCTCTGGTATTTCCGGCGCGGCACGTTTCAGCCCTACGGGATCTTCGGCCTCGGAGGCGCCAACACCGGCTCCTCGTTCGGCGGCGCCAACCTGACCGTCGCCGTGGGCATCGGGGTGAAGGCCTTCCTGAGCCCGCACATCGCCGTCCGTGCGGACATCCGGTGGGACAACATGTACGGCAACGTGGGACGCGCCGGCGATCCGGCGTTCTGCGACTCGGCGGGCTGCTATTTCTATCGGACGACCTGGTACTCGAGCCTGCCGGTCACCGCGGGGCTGACCTACGCGTTCTAGAGCCCGAGCACGGCGTCCGGCTCAGACGAACGCCTCGTCGACGTAGCACCAGCGCCAGTCTTCCCCGGGCTCGAAGGAACGCACGATGGGATGCTTCGTCGCTCGGAAATGGGCGGTCGCGTGCTTGTTCTTCGACGAGTCGCAGCATCCGACGTGGCCGCACGACAGGCACAAACGCAGGTGAACCCAGCGGTCGCCCATTTTCAGGCATTCTTCGCAGCCCTTCGCGCTCGGCTTGACGTCCCGGATCTGTTTCAGGTGGGGGTCTTCGTCGGCCATGTTCCGTCTCCCGTCTGTGGCTTCTCGCCTAATGGCACTTGTCGCTTCCGCGGTCATGGAACGTCCCGCCCTCGACCGGGATGAACTCCCAGTCGTAGCTTCCCGGATGGAGCGTCAGCTTGAGGACTCCGAAGGTCTCGTTGTTCTTGACCTCGCTTCCGGTGCGGGTCGCGGCCCAGGGGTAGAGCTCGCGGCCCCCGGTGCCGGCGACGATCTGCCGGACGCCGCGCTCCCGGTCGACCCGGCCGCCGGCGTCCATCGGAGCGAACCGTTCGTAGTCGTGGTCGTGGCCGGACAGGACGAGCTCGGCGCGGGCATCGTAGAGAACCTGCCAGACGTCCCGCATGCCGGGATCGTCGCCATGCTCTCTTCCCGAGGAGAAGCGCGGGTGGTGCCACATGGCGAGCGTGCAGGCGGCCGGATGCGCCGCGAGGTCCTCACGCAGCCACTCGACCTGCGGCGATCCCATCTTGCACCCCGCGACCTGGGTGCAGTTGCTGTTGACGACGACGACGTGCCACGTGCCGACGTCGTAGCTGTAGTAGCCCTTCGTCCGGTCTCCCGCCGCCGCGCCGAAGTAGTCGAAGTAGCCGTTCGCGAAGGCGGTCCGGTAGTCGTGGTTGCCGATGACCGGCCGCGTCCGGTCCCGGTGGCGTCCCCAGGTCGGCCCGTAGCAGTCGGCGAACTGCCGCGGCGTACCGCTGTCGTATGCGTTGTCTCCCAGCGTGAAGACCGTACCGGGGATCTGATCGAGGAGGGCCGCCGTCTTCGCCGCGCCGGAGAGCGTCTTGCAGTCGGCGATGTCTCCGGCGCCGACGAGCACCGGATCCTCGGCCGCGGCGGCCGCGGCGGCCGCGGCGGCCGCGAGGATCGCGAGGATCAGAATCGCCATTCGGATTCGCATGGGGACGGATAGGATACCGCGCACGGGAGGAATCATGAGATCGCGTGTCGCCATGGCGGGTCTCGCTCTGCTTCTCGGAGCCGCGCCGGCCGCGTGGCCGCAACAACCGGTGCCCGGACTGCCCGATCCCTACGGCTTGCTCGAGCTCAAGGACTTCAGCGCGCATCGGTCCTCGTCGAACAACCCCGACTGGAACTCGAACGACGACAGCAAGCGTCCGATCCCCGGCGAGACGACGGTCCTCGCGGATCTGGCCGGACCCGGCGTCGTGACGCACATGTGGGTGACGATCGCGGACAACGAATACGGCTGGCCGAGGCTTCTGCGGCTTCGCGTCTATTACGACGGAAGCGCGACGCCGAGTGTCGACGCTCCGGTCGGCGACTTTTTCGCCGTCGGCCACGGCTTCGAGGCGAAGGTCAAGTCGTTGATGGTCGTGGACAGCTCCGACGGCCGGGCCCGCAACAGCTACTGGCCGATGCCGTTCCAGAAGTCGTGCCGGATCACGATCACCAACGAGGGGCGCCGCCGCGTCGCGAACCTCTACTACCACGTGGACTGGGAGAAGCTGCCGTCGCTCCCGGCCCACACGCCGTACTTCCACGCGCGCTACCGACAGTCGCTCCCGGCGCCCGCCGACGGAAAGCCCTACGAATTCCTCAAGGTGACCGGCAGAGGACACTACGTGGGCACCGTGATGTCGGTCGTGCAGGCCGAGGCGGGATGGTTCGGCGAGGGAGACGACCACTTCTACGTCGACGGCGAGAAGTACCCCTCGATCGAAGGTACGGGAAGCGAGGATTACTTCAACGACGCCTGGGGTCTTCACGTCAACGACGCGCCGTACTACGGCGTGACGGTCGCGGAGGGCACGGGGCTCGGCTCGCGCATGACCGCGTACCGCTGGCATCTCCCGGATCCCGTGCCGTTCCAGAAGTCGCTGATGGTCGAGATCGAGCACAAGGGCTGGACGTTCAACGCCGACGGCTCGGTCAAGTCCGGCTTCGGAGACCGCGTGGACCTCATGTCCAGCGTCGCGTACTGGTACCAGGACGGCATCGCCCTCGATCAGCCGCCCGTGCCCTACGGACCGGCGCGTCTGCCGCAGGGCAATGCCCTCCAGATCGAGGTCGAGAACTCGCTGCCGCAGATTCAGGCCGAAAAGGGGAAGGTCTCGGTCTTTCCGGACCTCTTCTGGTCCAAGGACGTCGTGGTCTTCGAGGGCGAGGGGACGGGTTCGAAGGTCACCATTCCCTTCGACGTGCCGGAGGACGGCGACTACGAGCTCTATGCCCAGATGGCCTCGGGCTCCGACTACGGCGTGTACACGGTCCTGCTCGACGGCAAGCCGCCGACCTCGCCCGTTCTCGAGCACGAGCCGGGCGCGGACGTACGGCCCCAGACCCAGTACGACGGCTACGCGTACGAGACCTACGTCGGCAACGACTTTCAGATCGGCTGGCCGCGTCTGACGAAGGGCCGGCACACGCTGACGTTCGTCTGCCTCGGCAAGCGCGAGGATTCCAGCGGCTACACGCTCGGCGTGGACGACATCGTGCTCGCGAAGACCGGAGCCGCCGCCTGGGCCGCGGCCGCCAACGCGAAGGAGCCCAAGAATCCCTCGGGCAGCGTGGCCGATCTCGCGGCCGCCCTCTCGGACCCCGATGCCACCACGCGCGGCCTCGCCGCGATGGCGCTCAAGGATCGCGGCCCCGCGGCGCTGCCCGCCCTTCCGGCTCTCGAGAAGGCGCTGAAGGACCCGGATCCGAACGTCCGTCTGATGGCGGGCAACGCGATCGCCGCGATCGGCAAGGGTGCGGCTCCCGCGGTGCCGGCCCTCATGGCGGCCTGCTCCGTGAAGGACGAGCAGATCCACGTCCTGCGCGCGTGCGCCTCGGCGCTCGGCGCGATCGGAAAGCCGGCCGCGACGCCGGCGCTGCCGCTGCTGAAGAAGCTCGCGGAGCACCCGCGCATCCGCTGGGCGGCGGAGGCGGCGATCAAGCAGATCGAGTAGGGCGCTCGGCGAGACGCCCCGGGGGTCTGGACGTATGATCGTCCGGGGCGTCCCATTGGCCACGCACTCGCGGCGGCGGTTTCTTCGATACGCGGCGACGGCCGCCTCGGCCGCGTGCGTGGCTCCGGCGCTGCTCGGCCGGACGCCCGCGTCTCGAGACACGACCATGCGCGGCAAAGAGGCCCTGGAAGACGCCCTCGCCCTCCTCGCGCCGACCGGCCCCGAGTACGCGGGCCGTCTCGCCAACCACGGTCCGATGGCCGCGGAGTCGCTGGTCGTCCTGGAGCGCCCCGATGCCGTCGTGCCGTGGGTCGAGGGCTACCGGCGCCGGCTCGTCCCGCACCCTCCCGGAACCCGGCCGATCGATCCGGCGGGCTGGCGCGAGGCGCTCGGCGAGGAGCCGCGAGTCGGCGACTGGATCGCCTTCTTCGACCACCGGATCGCCGAGCGGCCGTGGCGCGACGTCCTGTCGGAATGGGTGCCGCGGCTTTCCCCGGGCGTGATCGCCGCCGCGTTTCACGGGGTCATCCGCACGGGCCATGCGGTCCGGAGCCTGGACGCGGCCGATACGCCGGCGCGGCGGCGCGAGCTCGCGGAGGGCCTCGGCTACTGGGCCGCGACCTACGAAGCGCTGCCGGAATCGCCGGGCCGCGCGTCGGCGGGAAGCCTTCCGTCCGGCGCCATCGGCAAGGTCGCCGCCCTTCCGTCGGACCGGCGGATCTCGACGGGCAACATCACGGATCGCCTCGCGCCGCTCGACCGCTTCCCGCCGTTTGCCGGCGTCGCGGACCTGATCGACGCGTCCGGCGACTCCTCGGCGCTTCTCTCGAACATGACCGAAACTTTCGCGGAGGTCTTTCTGGCGAACGTGCCGCCCGGCAGCTGGATCACCTACATCCATGCCGTGACCGGACCGAACGCGATCCGGATGCTCCTGCCGCACCTCGACGCGCCCGCCTGCCGCGCGCTGCTGCGCTACGGCTGGCAGGGATCCGCGGCGCTGTACGCGGCGAGCGGGGGGACGGCGCCGGCGCCGCGGCGCGAAGCCGCTCTCCCGGACCGCGAGTCGCTCGTGGACCGCGCCGTCGCGACCGGCGACGAGCACGCGATCAAGTTCACCGAGGCCTGCCTGACGGAATACGCCTTGAATCCGAGGCCGGTCTACCTGCGCGCCGCCGACGCGGCCGTGGGCCGCGGCTAGACCCCTCTCACCGAACTCCCGTCATCAGCTCGAGCTCGCCGAGAAGGCGGCGGTAGGAGTAGACGTAGGTCGAGCCATCCTCCGAAACCACGAAGGGCTCGACCTGGACGACTCCGGCCGGATCGGGCGGAACGATCTCCTTCCACGTGCGGCGCTCTCCGGTGGCCACGTCGAGAACGTCGAGGCGGCCGGGCAAATCGGGTCGGAAGACGTAGAGGCCGCGGCCGTCCCGTGTCCAGCGGACCGCGACTTCTTCCGGGCGCACGCCGCGAAGCCTCGTCGGCTCCCCGCCGTCGAGGGGGTAGAGCGCGATTCCTCCGTCGACGGCGGTGGCGAATCGTGATCCGTCGGGAGAGATGGCGTGGCCGGACCGCAAGGGGACACCCTCGGCGCTGATCGCGCGCGGCTTTCCGGAAGGCAGGTCCATCACATAGAGGCGGGCGCCCCGGCCGGGTTCGATGCCGGTGAAAACGACTCGGCGGCCATCGGGCGTGAGTGTTCCCCACTGAACGTTCATCGACCCGTCCAGGACCGTCCGGGGCTCGCCCGCGCCCGTCGGGACCAGAAGGAGTCGCCCCGTGCCCACCTGCGAGGTCATCAGCGCGTGGCGGCCATCCGGCTCGAGCGCGAAGGATTTTCCGTCGGCGAGGCGAACGGCCGGCGAGCCGTCGAGCCTTCGGACGTAAACGCGCGAGAAGTCCGAGCCCTGAACGTCGAAGAGGACGAGCTGGCTGGAGGCGGACACGTCGGAGGGGTAGCACCAGTCGAACCACGTCAGGTTCTTCTGACCGCCGTTCGGATCGACGGCGACGATCTCGCGCCGGCCCGAGGCCATGATGTAGAGCACGCGTCCGTCGGGCCCGACGTCCGCGATGCGGTCGTTTTGGCTCGCGGCGCTCCAGAGCGTGCGCGTCCGTCCCGAGAGCGAGGTTGCCTGGAGGGGAAAGCTCGTCCAGACCTCCGTTCCGTCGCGGGACCAGGCGAGCGCCGTTCGGTTCGCGGGACCCGTGAGCCGGATGCCGCCGTTCGTGTCCACGACCTTCAGCACGCCGACGCTTTCGCCGACCTCCTGATGGTCGAGGAACGCGATCAGGCGGCCGTCGGGCGAGAGCCGGACGTGGGAAAGCCAGGCGGTTCCCTTGTAGAGCACCTTGCCGATCGGATACTCGAGACGGAACCGGCCGTCCGCGAAGTGGGCGACGGCCAGTTCCTTGCCGTCCGGCGACCAGTCGGCGTCCACGACGTTCTCGAGGATCTCCCGTGGTGCGCCTCCACCGAGGGGCACGCGCGCGAGTGTGCCGCTCGTCTGGAATCCGACCGTGAAGTGCGCTCCGAGCGAGATCGCCATCTCGCCCGCCGACGAGACGGCGAGAACGTCGGCCGAGGGCAGGTCGAACGGCCGCGACTGCTGGCTGTCGGCGCGCGTCGAGTAGATCCGCAACGGGCCGCCGTCCCACGCCGCGCCGTAGTAGATGGTCTGGCCGTCCTTCGCGAATCGGGCCGAGTAGATCGCTCCACGGTCGAAGGTGAGACGGGTGAGGCGAATGGGGGAGTCGGGCTTCGGCGTCAGCGCCATGCGCGCCAGGAAGCCGATGGCCGCGCCGGCTGCGAGCACCGCGAGCGAGCCGAGCCAGCCAACCGTTCTGCGGCGCGCCGGTTCGGTCGCCGTGATGCCGCCGGACGCCGACGTCTCCGAGAGATGGTCGCGAACGCTCTCGAGGTCCCGCGCGAGGTCTTTGGTCGAGGCGTAGCGTTCCTCCGGGTCCTTGGCGAGCAGGCGCTCGACGATCCAGCGCACGGGGGCCGGAGCCCTGGGCGCGGCTTGCGAGAGGGGCTCGGGCTCCTCGCGGATGATCGCCGCGAGCGTCTCGGCGCCGGTCTTTCTCTGGAAGGCGCGCTTGCCCGTGGCCATCTCGTAGAGGATCGCGCCGAGGGTGAACTGGTCGGAGCGGAAGTCGACGGGCTGGCCGCTCGCCTGCTCCGGCGACATGTATCCGGCCGTTCCCATCACCGTCCCGGGCTCGGTTCCCGGCGCGACGGCGGTCGGCAGGGCCGACGCACCCTGCGAGACGGTCTCGGTCAGCTTGGCGAGGCCGAAGTCGAGGATCTTGACGAAGCCGTCCCTGGAAACCATCAGGTTCTCGGGCTTCAGGTCCCGATGGACGATGCCGGCCGCGTGGGCCTTGGCGAGGCCCTCGGCGATCTGAACGGCGAGATCGAGCAGCCGTTTCGTCGGCATCCGCTCGCCGGCGGCGAGCAGCTCACGCAGCGTCCTGCCTTCGACGAGCTCCATCGCGATGTAGAGAGCACCGTCGGCCTCGCCGATGTCGTAGACGGTCAGGATGTTCGGGTGGTTCAGGCCGGAGGCGGAGCGCGCCTCCTGCTCGAAGCGCTGGCGGCGGCCGGGGTCGTCGGCGACGGACGACGGCAGGACCTTGACCGCAATCTCGCGCCCCAGCTTCGCGTCCCGGGCCCGGTAGACCTCGCCCATCCCGCCGGCGCCCAGAGGCGAGAGGATCTCGTAGGGGCCGAGGCGCGATCCGGGCGAGACGGTCATCTCTTCACTTCAGCCCGGTCGCGAGGTAAAGGTCGTCGAGGCTGCGGCGATAGGAATAGACGTAGGAACCGGTCTCCCAGGAAATGAGGATCGGTCCGACCTGCGCGATGCCCGAGGGATCGGGAGGCCGGATCTCCTTCCACAACTTCCGGGAGCCCGTCTCCACGTCGAAGAGCTCGACGCGCAGAGGGGCCCCCGCCGGTTTGTACACGACGACGGCGCGGCCGTCCGGCGACCATTGCACCGCGATCTCTTCCGGATCGAGCCCGGGCAACGGCCGAGGTTCGCCCGGCTCCAGGGGGTAGAGGCCATAGCGCCGGTCCGGCCCGAGGGCCACGACCCACCGGTCGTCGGGAGAAGGAGTCGAAAAGGCGAAGCTGACTCCTTCCGGGGTGATGGCGCGCGGCTTGCCGCCCGAGATGTCCAGCACCCAGAGACGTGAGCGGCGACCGGGCTCGTTGCCGGAGATCAGGACGCGGCTCGCGTTCGGGATCCAGGATACGGCCTGAACGTTGAGGCCCGTCGGACTCAGATCCTTCTGTTCTCCCGGTCCGGTCGGGAGGAGGCTCAGTTGTCCCTTCGCCGGGTCCCGGCTGGCCAGAGCCCAGCGTCCATCGGGAGACAGAGAGAACGTGTAACCGTCCCCGAGTCGGACGGCGGGCGATCCATCGAGCTTTCGCAGATAGACGCCGGGCGGCTGGACGTTCTGCTCCATGAAGAGCAGCGTCTTGCCGTCTCGGGTCAGATCGATGGGGAAGGACCAGTCGAACCAGGTCAGATTGCGCTCGAGGCCGTCCGGGCCCGAAACGGCGACGATCTCGCGGCGAGAGACGTTGGACTGGAAGAGCACGCGCCCGTCCCGGCCGATGTCCGCGAGGTTCACCCCCGGGGAGTTCCAGGTCTGACGAGTCTTACCGGACAGGGACGTCGCCAGGATGCCGTCATCACCTCCGGTGGACCAGACCTCGTCGCTCCGGGGGGACCACGCGAGACCCCTCTGAGCCTCGGGTCCCGTGAAACGCAGCTTTCCCGAGACGTCGACGACCTTGACGTTGCCGTTGTTGTCCCCCTTCTGAGGATGGTCGATGAACGCGATCGACCGTCCGTCCGGCGATACGCGCACGTCGCTGATCCAGCCGGAGGCTTCGAAGAGGACCTTCCCGATCGGATACTCGAGGCGGCAGGTGTTGCCGGCGAGCCGCACCACCGCGAGAGCCTTGCCGTCGGGCGCCCAGTCGGCGTCTTCGACGTCTTCGAGAACTTCCCGCGGCGCGCCGCCGGCGAGCGGCACGCGCGCGAGCGTCCCGGCGGTCTCGAAACCGAACAGGTGCCGGCGGTTGAGCGAGAGCGCCAGCTCGCCTTGCGACGAGACGGCGAGGAGGTCGGCTCCGGCGAGGCCGAGGGAGCGCGACTCGGTGCTGTCGGCTCGCGTCGAGAAGATCTCCACGGGCCGGCCCTCCCACGCCGCGCTGTAGATGACCGTCTGGCCGTCCGGTGCGATGCGGGCGCAGTGGATCGAGCCGCGGGCGTACGTCAGCCGCCGGAGCTTCAGCGGCGCATGGGCGGCGCCGGCGAGGCTGCGCGCCAGAAAGCCGAGTCCGGCTCCGACCAGGAGCATGGCGGCGACGAGAGCGAGTCTTCGGCGGCCCTTCGTTCGAGCGGGCTCGGCCGGGAGCGCTCCCGATGCGGAGGTCTCGGTGAGGTGGTCGCGGACGCTCTTCAGGTCGCGGGCGAGGTCCTTGGTCGAGGCGTAGCGCTCCTCGGGGTCCTTGGCGAGGAGTCGCTCGACGATCCAGCGCACGGGGGCGGGAGCCTTCGGCGCGGCCTGGGTCAGGGGCTCGGGCTCCTCGCGGATGATCGCGACGAGCGTCTCGGCGCCGGTCTTTCTCTGGAACGCGCGCTTGCCCGTGGCCATCTCGTAGACGATCGCGCCGAAGGAGAACTGGTCCGAGCGGTAGTCCACCGGCTGGCCGCTGGCCTGCTCGGGAGACATGTAGCCGGCGGTTCCCATGACGGTGCCCGGCTGCGTCGGGGCGGCGATCGCCGTCGGAAGGACCGATGCGTCCTGCGCCGGCGTCTCGGTCAGCTTGGCCAGGCCGAAGTCGAGGATCTTGACGAAGCCGTCTTTCGAGACCATGACGTTCTCGGGCTTCAGGTCCCGGTGGACGATGCCGGCGGCGTGGGCCTTGGCCAGTCCCTCGGCGATCTGGACGGAGAGCTCGAGAAGGCGCTTGGTCGGCAGCGGCTCTCCGGAGGCGACGAGCTCGCGCAGCGTCCTGCCCTCGACGAGCTCCATGGCGATGTAGAGCGCGCCGTCGGCCTCGCCGATGTCGTAGACGGTCAGGATGTTGGGGTGGTTCAGCGCGGAGGCCGCCCGGGCCTCCTGCTCGAAGCGGGCGCGCCGGTCGCCGTCCGCCGCGACGGCGGCGGGAAGCACCTTGACCGCAATCTCGCGCCCGAGCTTCGCGTCCTTCGCCCGATACACCTCGCCCATCCCGCCGGCACCGAGCGGGCGCCTGGATCTCGTACGGACCGAGCCGAGTCCCCGACCCGATACTCACTTTTCGAGGTCCTTCAGCCCCGTGACCAGACTGAGCTCGTCGAGCACTCGCCGGTAGGAATAGACGCACGAGCTCCCGTCGGGAGTGATGAGAACGGGCCCGACGGCGAGCACTCCGGCGGGATCGGGCGGGAGGAGCTCTTTCCAGGGCCGGCGCGCTCCCGTCGCGACGTCGACGACGTCGATCTTCGCCGGCGAGGCCATCGGCTTCGCGACGTAGATCGAGCGGCCGTCGGCGGTCCAGGCCAGGGGCGTCTCGCGTTCGTCGGTGCCGGGAACCGGCCGCGGCAGGCCTCCGGAGAGAGGAAGGGTCGCGATCCTGTTGTCGGGCCCGACGACCACGGCCGTCGAGCCATCCGGGCTGATCGATCTTCCGGTCGCGAACGCGTAGCCCTCGGGCGTGATCGGGCGCGGCTTTCCTCCCTCGAGGTCCTGGACGAAGAGACGGCCCGAGTGTCCGGGCTCGTTCGCCCACAGCAAGAGCCTTCGGCCATCCCGGAAGAACTCTCCCCACTGGTAAATCAAACCCGTCTTCGGCAGCACCTTCGCGGTGCCCGCGCCGGTGGGGACGAGGGTCAGCTGGTCGGCGGTGGCGTTGCCGGTCAGGGCCCAGCGCCCGTCTCCGGACAGGCTGAAACCCTTGGCCTTTCCGAGAAGGACTGCCGGCGACCCGTCGGTCTTGCGGATGTAGCAGAGGTAGTTCTCTCTTCCGAGCGACTGTTCGTCGAACAGGAGGTACTGGCCGTCGTCCGAAAGATCGGTGGGGAAGGACCAGTCGAGCCACGTCAGGTTCCGCTCGTGCCCTCCTGCCGCGACGCCCACGATCTCGCGGCGCCAGTTCGAGCGTCGAGCCAGCAGGGAACCGTCCGCGTTGACGTCTTCCGGAAGGAAGCCTCCGGGCACGGCCAGGAAGGGGCGCGATTCCCGGAGCGAGAGACGCTCCGGAGAATTCCGTTGCCGCCGCCCGCGATCAGGCGGTCCGGAGAGATCCAGGCATACGAATTGAAGCCGCCGAAGGTCGGGCCCGTCGTCTTCTTGCGGCTCGCCACGTCGAGGAGGAGCATCCGACCCGCGTTGTCGCCTCGCTCCGGGTGTTCGAAGTACGCGATCGTCCGGCCATCCGGGGAGAGACGCGGACGGCTCAACCAGCCTGAGGACTCTTCGAGGACCGTGCCGATCGGGTACTCGAGGCGGGCGCGATCTCCCACCCGATGGATCACGGCGAGCTGCTGCCCGTCCGGAGACCAGTCCGCGTCGTCGACGGACTCCATGAGCTCGCGCGGGGCGCCGCCGGACAGCGGAATGCGCGCCAGCGTGCCGACCCCTTCCCAACCGATGGCATATCGCCAGCCGAGCGAGATCGCCAGCTCTCCGTTGCGCGAGACCGAAAGCAGGTTGCCGGGCGGAAGCCCGAATGACTTCGACTCGGGGCTCTCCGGCCGGGTCGAATAGATCTCGACCGGGCCTCCGTCCCATGTCGCGCCGTAGAGGACCGACTTCCCGTCGGGAGCGAAGCGGGAAGAGAGGATCGTTCCCCGCCGGAAACTCAGGCGTTGAAAGCGGGGCAGAGGAGAACCGGAGTCCAGTTTCCTCGCGGCGAGAAACGCGACGGCCGCGCCGGCCAGGAAGGCGAGGGCGGCGGGCAGGACCCAACCGCGGCGCCGCACCCTCGCTGGTCCGGCCGGTTCGAGCGCGCCGGAGGCGGAGGTCTCGGTCAAGTGGTCGCGGATGCTCTCCAGGTCGCGGGCGAGGTCCTTGGTCGAGGCGTAGCGCTCCTCGGGGTCCTTGGCGAGGAGTCGCTCGACGATCCAGCGCACGGGGGCGGGAGCCTTCGGCGCGGCCTGGGTCAGGGGCTCGGGCTCCTCGCGGATGATCGCGACGAGCGTCTCGGCGCCGGTCTTTCTCTGGAACGCGCGCTTGCCCGTGGCCATCTCGTAGACGATCGCGCCGAAGGAGAACTGGTCCGAGCGGTAGTCCACCGGCTGGCCGCTGGCCTGCTCGGGAGACATGTAGCCGGCGGTTCCCATGACGGTGCCCGGCTGCGTCGGGGCGGCGATCGCCGTCGGAAGGACCGATGCGTCCTGCGCCGGCGTCTCGGTCAGCTTGGCCAGGCCGAAGTCGAGGATCTTGACGAAGCCGTCTTTCGAGACCATGACGTTCTCGGGCTTCAGGTCCCGGTGGACGATGCCGGCGGCGTGGGCCTTGGCCAGTCCCTCGGCGATCTGGACGGAGAGCTCGAGAAGGCGCTTGGTCGGCAGCGGCTCTCCGGAGGCGACGAGCTCGCGCAGGGTCCTGCCCTCGACGAGCTCCATGGCGATGTAGAGCGCGCCGTCGGCCTCGCCGATGTCGTAGACGGTCAGGATGTTGGGGTGGTTCAGCGCGGAGGCCGCCCGGGCCTCCTGCTCGAAGCGGGCGCGCCGGTCGCCGTCCGCCGCGACGGCGGCGGGAAGCACCTTGACCGCAATCTCGCGCCCGAGCTTCGCGTCCTTCGCCCGATACACCTCGCCCATCCCGCCGGCACCGAGCGGGGCCTGGATCTCGTACGGACCGAGCTTCGTACCAACGGAGACGGTCATGACCGTGTTCGGCGGGACCAGGGTTCGCGAAGCAACCGGGCCAACCGACTTGCGCGGCGGGAGCGGCGAATTTTCGGCGTGGGCATGAAGAGTGATGGAATTCTATGCCGGGAGAACGCGTGATCGGACGGAAGCTGTCTCACTATCTCGTCGAGAAGCGCCTCGGCGCCGGCGGCATGGGCGAGGTGTTTCTCGCGCGCGACCTGGCTCTCGGAAGGCGGGCGGCGGTGAAAGTGATCGCGCGGCCTCTGTCGGCGGGCCTGCGGTCGCGCCTCGCCCGCGAGGCGGAGGCGTGCGCGCGTCTCGAGCATCCCGCCATCGCGACGTTCTACGAGGCGGGCGATGCCGACGGGATCGCCTTCCTCGCGATGGAGTTCGTCACCGGGGAGACCCTGAGAGACCGGCTGCGGCGCGGACCGCTGCCCATTTCCGAGGTTCTCGTCGTCGCGAGCTGCCTGCTCGAGGCGCTCAACCATGCGCACGCCGCCGGCGTGCTGCATCGGGACATCAAGCCCGAGAACGTCATGTGGACGGGCGATCTGCTGGCGAAGCTTCTCGACTTCGGGATCGCGCGCCTCGTCGGCTCCGACGAAGCCGAAAGCGAAGGGGCCACGGCGACCGCGCTCACCGAGGCCGGCTCCGTCGTCGGAACGGTCGGGTACATGTCCCCCGAGCAGCTTCGGGGGGAGCCGCTCGACGAGCGGTCGGATCTCTTCTCGCTCGGCGCCGTGCTGTTCGAGGCCCTTTCGGGGCGTCCCGCCTTTCCGGGCGCCACCGCGGCCGAGCGCATCGCGGCGGTTCTGCAGGGCGATCCGGCGGCCCTCTCCGCCGAGGCCGTCCCTCCGGAGATCCACGCCGTCCTCGCCCGCGCGCTCGCACGGGATGCCGCGCGGCGCTATCCCTCTGCGGCGGCGTTTCTCGCCGACCTGCGCGCCGCCGCGTCCGGCGAGTTCGTCGCGCCGCTGCCCGAGACGCTCGCGGTGCTCGACTTCGAGAACCTCTCGAAGAACCCGGACGACGACTGGATCGGCAGCGGCATCGCGGAGAGCCTCGCCGCCGATCTCTCGCGGGTCGAGGGCCTGACGGTCGCTCCGCGCGGCAAGGTGCTCGCGCTGCGCGCCGCGCCGGGGGCGTCGAACGACCGCGATGCCGACGCCCTGAGGCTCGCGAGGCTGCTCGCGTGCCGCTGGGTGCTCTCGGGTGCCTACCAGCGAGTCGGTCCGCGTCTGCGCGTGACCTCGCGGCTGGCCGACGCGACGACCGGACAGGGCGTCTCGTCCGAGAAGGTCGACGGGACGCTCGAGGAGATCTTCCGGATTCAGGACGACCTCGCGGCATCGATTGCCCCTCGCTTCCGCGCGAGCGCCGCGTCGCCTTCGCCGGCTCGTCCTCGGAAAGTGAATGCCTTCGAGAGCCACGCTCGCGGCCGGCGGCTCTTCCTGCGCCTTTCCAAGGGTTCGTTCGACGAGGCGCGAGCCGCCTATGAGGAAGCGATCGCCGCCGAGGCGAGCCACGCGCCCGCGCTGGCGGGACTCGCGGCCATCCACGCGATGCGCTTCACCTTCACGACCGATCCGGCCGAGCTCGACGTCGCGTCCGGCTACGCGCGCCGCGCGATCGCCGCCGACCCGGAGCTCGGCGAGCCTCGCGTGTGGCTCGGCTACGCTCTCATGCGTCAGGGCAGGTTCGAGGAGGCGCTCGAACAGGAGCTCCGTGCCGGAGAGCTCGAGCCGTCGAACCCCTACGCGGGCTACTTCGGCGGGTGTGTCCAGGCCTTCCGCGGCCGGCCCGCCGAGAGCCGGCCTCTCTATCAGCGCACCCTCGAGATCGAACCGCGGCATGGCTGGGCGTGGATGGGACTCGGCTGGGCCCACTACGAGCTCGACTCGGGCGACCAGGCGCTATGGTGTCTCGAGAAGGCCGCCTCGCTCGAGCGGCTCGGGGGAGCCCACGCCACGGTCGGCGCGAGCGGCTACGTGGGAGAGTGCCTGCGCCGTCTCGGCCGGCTCGACGAGGCGCGGCTCCGCTGCCTGGAGGGGCTGGAGGCGGTGGAGCGATCCGACAGCATGTATCGCGACTCCTTCCGGGGCATCGCTCTCTGCGCGCTCGGGCGCACCGCCCTCGATCAGGGCGACCGCGACGCGGCCCGGGCGAGCTTCGGGCAGGCACTGGCCCACCTGAGGGGCCGGCCGCGCGGGCTCGGCGGCGGCCAGCTCGCCGTCCAGGCCCTCGCGGGAATGGCGCGAGCCGGAGCCGCCCCGGAGAACCTCGAGGAGGCGCTCGAGCTCTTCCGGTCGCGGCGCGGGTTCGACTTCTCGATCCTCTGGACGTGCACGGACGACGTCAGCCTGCTCGAGCTCGCCCGCGCCGCGGCGGCTCTCGGACGGCCCGATGCGGACGAATGGCTCCGTCGCGCCCGCGACGCCGGCTCCGTCGAGGCCCGCGCGCTCGGCCGCGAGGGCTAGGGCAGCAGCCGCTCGGCCAGGCGGGCCGCGTGCTGGCGCAGCTCCGGGACCGCGGTCGCCTCCCAGTAGTCCGCCTTGAGAAGCGGCCCGACGCAGTAGAGGACGCTCGAGGGGCGGCCCGACGCGTCGAGCAGCGCGCCGTCCGCGGCCGTCTCGACGCCGAGGCCGAACGGGTCCGGCCTCAGGAGCCTGCGCGACAGAAGGGCGTCGAGCAGAGGATCGCCGATGCGGCGGACGTCGGAGGACGGACCCGTGCAGTTGACGACCCGATCCACGTGGACGCGCACCGTCTCGAACACGCCGCGCGGGCGGATCGTCACCTCGACCTCGTTGGCGACCGAGCGGTACCCCAGGATGCGTCCCGCGCGCACGGAGAGATCTCCCGACACGAGCATCTTCTCGATCGCCTGCGCCGTGACCGGGGCGGCGCGATGCCGGTGGACATCCCACCAGGGCCGCAGGTGGCGCAGGAAGCGCCCGCGCTCCTCGGTCGTCAGTCCCGCCCACAAGGCGGGAGTGATCGAGCGCAGAGCGCCGACGACCTCGCGCCAGTCGCCGCCCGAAGCCGCGCGGGCGGCGATGTGCTGCCGGAGAAGCCTCGCATATCGCGCGACGGTGCGCGGCGGACGGTCGAGTCCGGGCGGCACCGAGTCGGCCGACGCGGGTGGGGCGGCCGCTCGATGCTCGCGCGGCAGGAGGCCGTGACGCGATACGGCGAAGAGCGGCAGGCGTGCGCCGCGGCGGGCCAGATCCAGGGCGATGTCCATCATCGTGAGTCCGGTCCCGAGCATCAGGACCGATTCGCCGGGACGCACCACGTCGAGCGCTCCCCGGATCCACGGGTCGCGGACGTACCGATCGGTCTCGTAGATCTCGGTGCCCACGGCCGCCGGGTTCGCGGGCGAGTAGTTGCCGAGGGCGAGCACGACGCGGTCGGCGGCGATCCGGGCTCCGGCGAAGACGACCTCCGCCGATTCGCCGTGCGGCTTCGGCTCGACGTCGCGCGCGACCGCCACGAGGCGCTCGAGGCGGGCGGCCCGCGGGAAGCGATGCTCGGCTTCTCGCAGCAGCGCCTCCAGGTATTCGCCGTAGAGCCGCCGCGACACGAAGGTCTCGCCCCGGATCGACTCGTCGCGGGTGCGCGCCCACCGGACGAAGTGGTCGAGATCGTCGGGAAGGGCGCTCATGCCGCCGGCCGGCACGTTCAGGACGTGGGCCTCGATCGGGGTTCCATAGGCCACGCCGCGGCCCATCGGGCCGAACCGGTTGATGAGCAGGATTCGCGCGGGACGCCCGCGGCGCAGCAGCTGCGCGACCGTCGCGGTGCCGCTGAAGCCTCCGCCGATCACGGCGATGGTGGGGGCGTGGCGGCTCATTCGCGCGGCGAGAATATCAGGGCGACGTCGTCGGGACGTGAAGCGCGGACCGCCGGTCGCGCTCGCATGGCGGACCCGGCGCGCGCCGTGCATAATTGCCGGTTCCATGACCACGCGGCCGGACGGCTCTTCTCAGCGCGAGCGGGCCGAGGCGCTCCAGGAGCGCCTCGCCGAAAGCATCCTCGTGCTCGACGGGGCGACGGGGACCTGGCTCCAGGGCGAGGACCTGTCGGCGGCCGACTTCGGCGGCCCGGAGCTCGAGGGCTGCAACGAAAACCTGGTCCGGACGCGGCCGGACGTCGTGCGGCGGATGCACGCGGACTATTTCGCGGCCGGCGCCGACATGGTCGAGACGGACACCTTCGGCGGCACACCGCTGGTCCTCGCGGAATACGGGCTCGCGGACCGGACGATCGAGATCAACCGGCGGGCGGCCGAGCTCGCCCGCGAAGCGGCGGCGGAAGCGTCCGCGACGGGGCGGCTGCGGTTCGTCGCCGGCTCCATGGGACCGACGACGAAGGCGATGACCGTGACGGGCGGCGTGACGTTCGACGAGATGATCGTCCACTACCGTACCCAGGCCATCGGTCTTCTCTCGGGCGGCGCCGACGTCCTGCTCCTGGAGACGACCCAGGACACGCGCAACCTCAAGGCCGGGTTGATCGGCGTCGAGCAGGCGTTCGCGGAGGTCGGATGGCGAGCGCCGATCATGGCGTCGGTGACGATCGAGCCGATGGGCACGATGCTCGCGGGACAGGACGTCGAGGCGCTCTACGCCTCGATCATGCACGCGCCGCTGCTCTCGGTCGGACTCAACTGCGCGACGGGGCCCGAGTTCATGACGGACCATCTGCGCAGCCTGTCGGCGCTCGCGAAGACGCGGACGTCGTGTTATCCGAACGCGGGTCTGCCGGACGCCGACGGCAAGTACGGCGAGACGCCGCAGTCTCTGTCGCGCGAGCTCGAACGGTTCATGGTCGAGGGCTGGGTGAACATCGTGGGGGGCTGCTGCGGGACGACGCCGGCGCACATTCGCGCGCTCGCCGCGGCGGCCGAAGGCAAGAAGCCCCGGCGGCCCGCCATTCACACGAAGACGCTCGTGTCGGGGATCGAGGTCCTCGAGGTCGACGTGGACAACCGGCCGGTTCTCGTCGGCGAGCGCACCAACGTCCTCGGCAGCCGGAAGTTCAAGCGCCTGGTCGCGGAGGGTCAGTTCGAGGCGGCGGCCGAGATCGCCCGGGCCCAGGTCAAGAACGCCGCGCAGGTCATCGACGTGTGCCTCCAGGACCCCGACCGCGACGAGGTCGCCGACGTGAACGCGTTTCTGGAGCGGGCGACGAAGATGGTCAAGGTCCCGCTGATGCTCGACTCGACGGACGCCCGCGTCCTCGAGCTCGGGCTGAAGTGGAGCCAGGGCAAGTCGATCCTGAACTCGATCAACCTCGAGGACGGAGAAGAGCGATTCAAGACGGTCGTGCCGCTGGCGCAGCGCTACGGCGCCGCCCTCGTCGTCGGAACGATCGACGAGGATCCCGAGAACGGCATGGCCGTCACGCGTCACCGCAAGCTCGAGGTCGCGCGGCGCAGCTACACGCTGCTGACCGAGAAGTACGGGATCCCGGCGGAAGACATCCTGTTCGACCCGCTCGTCTTCCCGTGCGGCACGGGCGACGCGAAATACGTGGGCAGCGCCGAGGAGACGATCGAGGGCATCCGTCTCATCAAGGCCGCCTTCCCCGAGGCGAAGACGATCCTCGGGATCTCCAACGTCTCCTTCGGTCTTCCGGAGGCGGGCCGCGAGGTCCTGAACTCGGTGTTCCTCTACCATTCCACGCGGGCAGGGCTCGACCTCGCCATCGTCAACTCCGAAAAGATCGTCCGCTATCCGTCGATCCCGGACGAAGAGAAGAAACTGGCGGAAGACCTGCTCTACAACCGGGGGCCGGATCCGGTGGCCGCGTTCGCGGACTACTTCAAGGCGAAAGGCTCGGCGCCGAAACAGAAGGCCGCGCGAGCCGGAACTCCCGTCGAGCGCCTGCCGCGCTACATCCTCGACGGCTCGAAGGAAGGGCTCATCGAGGATCTCGAGGCCGTGCGCACCGGCGGCATGGCGCCCCTCGAGATCATCAACGGGCCGCTGATGGAGGGGATGCGCGAGGTCGGACGCCTCTTCAATGCCAACGAGCTGATCGTGGCGGAGGTCCTCCAGTCGGCGGAGGCGATGAAGGCCGCCGTCAGCCATCTCGAGAAGTTCATGGAAAAGAAGGGCGGCTCGCGCAAGGGCAAGGTTCTGCTCGCGACCGTCAAGGGCGACGTGCACGACATCGGGAAGAACCTCGTCGAGATCATCCTCTCGAACAACGGCTACGAGGTCGTCAATCTCGGCATCAAGGTTCCGCCCGAGCGGCTCGTCGAGGCCTTCGGCGTGCACCGGCCGGATCTCATCGGTCTTTCGGGGCTCCTCGTCAAGAGCGCGCAACAGATGGTGACGACGGCGCAGGACCTGACCTCCGCCGGCGTCTCTCCGCCGATGCTCGTCGGGGGCGCCGCCCTGTCGCAGAAGTTCACCGACCACCGGATCGCGCCGGCGTACGGCGGCCTGGTGGCCTACGCGGAAGACGCCATGCGCGGGCTCGCGCTGGCCGACCGCATTCTTTCGGGCGAGGCGGCCCGCGCCGAGCTCGCCGCCGAGGCCGAACGCCGGCGCAGCGCGCTGGCGTCGGCGGCGCGGCCCGAGCAGGAGACTCCGCTCGCCGCCCCGGCGGTCCGGAGTCCCGAGGTCGCTCTCGCCGATCCGCTCCCTCCACCCGATTCGGCGGAGCACGTTCTCGGCGAGCTCGATCTTCGGGAGATCTGGCAGTACCTGAACCCCCACATGCTCTACGCCAAGCACCTCGGCCTTCGGGGCAGCTACTGGAGGCTCAAGGAAGCGGGAGACCCGAAGCTGGCCGAGCTCGAGAAGGTCATCGCGAAAGTCCAGTCCTCGGGCTGGGTGACGGCCCGCGCGATGTACCGGTATTTCCCGGCGCGCTCGGAGGGCAACACGCTCCACGTCCAGGTCCCGGGCGGAGGCGAGGCGTGCTTCACGTTCCCCCGGCAGGTCGCCGGCGAGCGCCTGTGCCTCGCCGATTTCGTTCACCCCGGCACCGGAGGAGCCGCTCCCGATTCGGTCGGGCTGCTCATCACGACCGCCGGGGAAGGTGTGCGGGCGCGCGCGGAGGAGCTGAAGACGGCCGGCGAATACCTGCTCTGCCATGCGCTGCAGGCGCTCGCCGTCGAAACCGCCGAGGCCGCCGCCGAGTGGATGCATCGGACGATCCGGGAGCGCTGGGGGTTCCCGGATCCGGAAGGCACGAGCATGCTCGACCGGTTCCAGGGCCGCTATCGCGGCAAGCGCTACAGCTTCGGATATCCCGCGTGCCCGGAGCTCGCCGATCAGGCGACGTTCTTCGGTTTGCTCGACGGCCGCAAGATAGGCGTGGAGCTGACCGAGGGGTTCATGATGGACCCCGAGGCGTCGGTCTCGGCGCTCGTCGTTCATCACCCGCAGGCGCGCTACTTCGCCGCGTAGACGGCTCGAAGCCCCGTGGCGCGCCGGCGTCCACGGCGCGGCCCGCCCCGGCGTCGTCCGGTCTCTCCCAAGCTTCAGTGGTTCAAGGAGTTGGCGCCACTAGACGACTATTCGTAGAATTTGTATATTTGACGAATGATCAACGGTATTGATTTAGAAATACTGAAGATTCTCCAGTCAAACTCCCGCACCTCGAACGCCGAGATTGCGAGGCAGGTCGGTCTGGCTCCGTCGGCGGTCTTCGAACGAGTCCGCAAGCTCGAGGAGCGCGGCGTGATCGAGAGCTACGGGGCTCGCGTGAATCCGAAGCTGATGGGATTGCCGTTGCTCGCCTTCGTCTTCGTGCGCGCCGACGAGAAGCCCGGAGCGGAGAAGACCGCGGCGCGCGTCGCCGCGATCCCGGAGGTGCTCGAGGTCCACGACGTCGCGGGGGAAGACTGTCTGCTCGCGAAGGTTCGCGCCGCCGACACCGAGTCTCTCGGCCGGCTCCTGCGGGATCGGTTCGGCTCGATCGAATCGATCACCTCGACGCGGACCACGATCGTGCTCGAGACGGTGAAGGAGAGCGCCTCCCTTCCGCTCGAAGCTCCCGAGCGGGCGGTTCCCGAGAGCGTCCGTGTCTGAGAGGCTCCGGCCGGAGAGGCCCTCGACGCTGCGGCTGGCGTCGGCCTTTGCGGCCGTCTACATTCTCTGGGGTTCCACCTACCTCGGCATCCGATTCTCGATCGAGACGCTTCCCCCGTTCTTCACCCAGGGCGTGCGCTTCATGACGGCCGGAGTCGTGATGTATCTCTGGGCGCGCCTCTCCGGCGCCGCGGCCCCGGCTCGCCGGGAGTGGGGCGGGTCGGCGGTCACGGGCTTCCTCCTTTTCGTCTGCGGGACCGGCGGCGTCGTCTGGGCCGAGCACCTGATCCCGTCGGGAGTGGCCGCGCTCGTCGTTGCAACCGAGCCCGCGTCGTTCGTGTTGATAGAGAGCGTGCGACGACGCCGTCTTCCTCGCAACGCCGTGCTGGCCGGGCTCGGGCTCGGGGCCGCGGGACTCCTGATCCTGATCGGTCCGGGCGACCTTCTGGGAGGCGACCGGTTCGCGGCGCCGGCCCTGCTGGTCCTCGTGGCGGGAACGTTCTGCTGGGCGGGCGGCTCGCTCTTCTCGAGAGGCTCGCGGCTGCCGGCTTCGCCGGTGATGGCGACCGCGACGACGCTGCTCTGCGGCGGGCTGGGGCTCGTCCTGGTCGGGATCGGGGCCGGCGAGCTCTCGCGATTCGATCCGTCGGCGGTCAGCGCGCGCTCGATCCTCGCGACGGTCTATCTCTTCGTCTTCGGCTCGATCGTGGGGTTCACGGCGTATCTGTGGCTCCTGCGCGTGACGACCGTCGCGCGCGTGTCCACCTACGCCTACGTGAACCCGATCGTCGCGGTGCTCCTCGGATGGGCGCTCGCGGCGGAGCCCCTGACTCCTCGCGTCGCCCTGGCGGCGTGCGTCATCGTCGGCGCCGTCGCGATCATCATTCGCCACGGCGGCGAAGAAGGCGAGGCCGTCCCTTCCGGAGATCCGGGCCTCGGCTGCGAAAAGGCCCCGGAGACGCTCCATGCCTGACCCGGGGCCCCGCGTTCATCCGGCCTCGCGCGCGCCGCTCGTTCTCGCGTTCGCGGCGGTATACGTGCTGTGGGGTTCGACCTATCTCGCGATCCGTTTCGGCGTCGAGACGATCCCGCCCTTCATCCTGGCGGGAGTGCGTCACCTCACGGCAGGAGTCCTTCTCTATGGGTGGCTGCGGCTTCGCGGAACGCCTCGGCCGGAGCGCCGTCACTGGCGCTCGGCGGCGGTCATCGGCGGCCTGATGCTGCTCGGAGGCAACGGCCTCGTGACCTGGGCCGAGCAGCGAGTCCCCTCCGGGCTCGCGGCATTGATCGTCGCGTCGGTGCCGATCTGGATGACCGTCCTCGACGGCCTCCAGCGGCGCGAGCGCCCGCACGGAGTCGTCCTCGTCGGCCTGGCGATGGGCCTCGCGGGGATCGCGTTTCTGGTGGCCCCGGGAACCTTCGCCGGCGGCAGCCGCGTCGATCCGCTCGGCGCGGCCGCGCTGCTGACGGCGGCCCTGCTCTGGGCGGTCGGATCGCTGTACTCGCGCCGGGCCGTCCTGCCGTCTTCGACCCTGCTCGCCACGGCGATGGAGATGGTCGCCGGAGGCGTGATCCTGCTCGCGACCGCCGGCGTCACGGGCGAGTGGGGCCGCTTTTCGCCGGCGGCGGCGTCGGCCCGTTCGCTCGCGTCCCTCGGCTATCTGATCGTCGCGGGCTCGCTCCTCGGCTTCACGGCGTACATCTTCCTTCTCGGGGCGACCACACCGGCGCGCGCTTCGACCTATGCCTACGTCAATCCCGTCGTGGCCGTCCTGCTCGGCTGGCTGTTCGCCGGCGAGTCCCTGACGCCGCGGACGATGGTCGCGGCGGCGATCATCGTCGCGGCGGTCGCCCTCATCATTCGCCACGGCGCGCGCCGCACGGTCGCGCCGGCCGAGGAAAACGTCGTTCCGCTGCGTGCGGAAGGAGGCCGCCGGTGAGCGAGACCGCGTTGCTTCTCCGCCTGATCGACGAGTCCTACGAGAGGAAGGCGTGGCAGGGCCCGAACCTGAAGGGGTCGCTTCGCGGCGTCCGCGCGGGACAGGCCGCGTGGCGTCCATCGCCGGGCCGTCACAACGTCTGGGAGATCGCCGTGCATGCCGCGTACTGGAAGTACGCCGTGTGGCGGATGCTGGCCGGCGAAAAGAAGGGCGGATTCGCCGAGGAGGGAAGCAACTGGTTCGAGCGTCCGGCCTCGCCGACCGAACGGGCCTGGCGCGCGGACCTCGCCCGGCTCGAAGAGACTCATCGCCGGCTGCGCGCGGCCGTCGCCGGGCTCTCCGGCGCGGCGCTCGGACGGAGGCTTCCGGGAAGCCGGTACCGGACGGACACGCTCGTCTACGGCGTCGCTTCTCACGACGTGTACCACACCGGACAGATCCAGCTCCTCAAGCGGCTCTGGCAGGACCGCAAGAAATCGGGATAGCCTTGCCCCGATGTCGCGGCTGGTCGACCTGTCCCATCCGATCGAACACGGCATGGTCACCTACCCCGGGTTGCCCGGACCGGTGATCGCCGACTTCCTCGGCCGCGAGGCATCGCGCGGGCACTACGCCGAGGGCACGACGTTTCACATCGCGCGCGTGCGGATGATCGCGAACACGGGCACTTACCTCGATGCGCCGTTTCATCGGTTCGCCCACGGCAAAGACGTGGGCGCGCTGCCCCTCGAAAGCCTCGCCGACCTCGAAGGCGCCGTCGTCGACGCCGGAGCGGGGCGCGGCGTGGAGGCCGAGCGCTTCGCCGGGGTCGATCTGACGGGCAAGGCCGTTCTGGTCCGCACGGGGTGGGATGCGCACTGGCGGACGCCGCGCTACGCCGAGGGCCATCCCTTCTTGACTCGATCCGCCGCGGAGCATCTGGCGGCGGCCGGTCCCGCACTCGTCGGGATCGATTCGCTCAACATCGACGACACGGCCGACGGAGTGCGGCCGGCCCACACGCTGCTTCTCTCGGCCGGCATCCCGATCGTCGAGCACCTCTGCAACCTGGGGTCGCTCGGATCGTCGAGGTTCCGGTTCCACTGCGTTCCGGCTCCCTTCCGCGGTCTCGGCAGCTTTCCCGTCCGCGCGTACGCCGTTCTCGACTCTTGAAGGGGGCGCCGGCGCGTCGGGGAAACCCTGGCCCCCCCGATTCGTAGCAGCGGGGGGAGGAACTCCGTGAAGAAGTCGCTCGCCATTCTCCTCTGCGCCGCGGCCGCATCGCTCCGGGCGGCGGACCCGCCCCAAAACGCATTCGCTCTCATGCAGGACGCCCGCGCCGCCTATGACCGGGGCGACAAGGCGGCCTTCCTCCGCGACTACCAGGAGGCGGCGCGCCTGCGTCCGGGCGACGTCTGGATCCTCTACAACCTCGCGTGCGCCCAGGCCATCAACGGAGACGCCGCGGCCGCCGTCGTCACGCTGCGGAGCTTCGCCGCGCACCGGCTCGTCGCGGACCTCGACGCGGACAAGGACTTCGACTCCATCCGGCGCACGGAGGGGTACCAGGAGGTCGTGGCGCGCATGAGGGCGATCGAGAAGGAGCGCATCACGTCCGGCGCGGCGGTGGCATTCACGATACCGGAGAAGGAGATTGCGCCCGAGGGCGTCGCCTACGACCCCGTGACGAAGTCGTTTTTCGTCGCCAGCGTGCGCCAGGGCAAGATCTTCCGGATCCGTCCGGACGGAAGGATCTCGGTTTTCGTTCCGCCGGGCGGCGGCTTGAAGAGCGCGCTCGGAATGGGCGTGGACTCCCGGCGCCGCACGCTGTGGGTCGCCAACGAGACGATTCCCGCGATGAACGGCGCCAGGGAGGGCGATCCGCCCGACAGCGGCCTCTTCGAATTCGACCTGGACACCGGCAAGCTCCGGAAGATTCACCGGCCGCCGGCCTCGAAGGAGCCGCCCTACTTCGACGACCTGACCGTCGGCGCGGATGGACGCGTCTACGTCAACGACGGCCGCTCGCCCCGGATCTACACGCTCGATCCGGCCCGCGGAGAGCTCGAGGTCTTTCTCGAGACGGATGCGATGCGGGGCACGCAGGGCCTCGCGCTGACACCGGACGGCCGGACGCTCTACGCGTCCGACTACGGCGGCCTCTACCGGATCGACGTGGCTTCGAAGGAGATCGCGCCGCTGACCGTGCCGGCCGACCTGACGCTCTCCGGCATCGACGGGCTCGCGTATGCCGGGCCGGGCCGTCTCGTCGCGATCCAGAACGGCGTCCGGCCGCATCGCGTCATCCTGCTCGACCTCGCGCCCGACGGGACGAACGTCGCAAAGGCGAGAATCGTCGAGATGAACCATCCGGCCTTCGACGAACCGACCCTCGGGACGGTCGTCGACGGCGTTCTCTATTTTTCGGCGAACAACCAGGGGCACCGGTACTACGACACGAAGAATCCTCCGAAACCCGAAGAACTCCAGGACGCGGTCATCCTTCGCGTGGACCTGCGCTGAATCTCCCGCGCGGCGGCTCGATGCCGTATCATCGAGCCCCGATGCGCCGGACCGGCCGTCTCCTCCTCGTTCTCGCCGCCGTGGGCGCCGTGCTCGCGTCGAGGCCGGGGCACGGCGCGGCAGCCGGCGCGGAAGCCTCGCCCCGGCCGTCTCCGAAGGGCTCGGTGGCGCCGGGCGTGCTTCTCGCGCAACTCGCCCTGGTGCCGGACATCACGGCGATCACCAACGCGGGCGACAGCCGCCTTTTCATCACGCGGCAGCGCGGGGAGATCGACATCTGGGACGGCACGCAGTTGCTGCCGACGCCCTTCCTCGACGTCTCGACCCTCATCATCTGCTGCGGCGAGCAGGGCCTGCTCTCGACCGCGTTTCATCCGCACTACGCCGTCAACGGCTTCTTCTTCGTCGACTACACGAACCTCACCGGTCAGACCGTGATCGCCCGCTACAGCGTTTCCCAGAGCGACCCCAACGCGGCGGACCCGTTCAGCGGGGTGATCCTTCTGACCATCGACCAGCCCTACACGAACCACAACGGCGGGCAGCTCCAGTTCGGACCGGACGGGGACCTCTACATCGGCATGGGGGACGGCGGCAGCGAGAACGATCCCCAGTGCTTCTCGCAGTCGACGGAGTCGCTGCTCGGCAAGATGCTGCGCATCGACGTCGGCCAGAACGTCAACCAGCCGCCCTACTACGGCGTCCCGGTCGACAACCCCTTCGTGCGGACGACGGGGCCGCCGGAGGCGTGGGCCCTCGGGCTGCGCAACCCGTGGCGCTTCTCGTTCGACCGGATGACGGGCGACCTCTACATCGGCGACGTGGGGCAGGACAACTACGAGGAGGTCGATTTCGAGCCCCTCTCGAGCGGCGGCGGCCAGAACTACGGATGGAAGATCATGGAGGGGTTTCACTGCAACAGCGCGGGCGCGGCCGGGTGCGTCGTGCCGCCGCCGGCTTGCGGCGACCCGGCGTACACGCTGCCGGTCTTCGAGTACGCGCACGACAACGGCCGGTGCGCCATCACCGGCGGCTACGTCTACCGCGGAACGGCCATCCCGGACCTCAAGGGCTCGTACGTCTACGGCGACTTCTGCACGGGGGAGGTCTGGTCCGCCGTCCCCCAGGCGGGGACCTGGTCTTCGACGCTCCTTCCGATCACGGCGCCGAACCTGACGACTTTCGGCGAGGACAACCGCGGGGAGCTCTACGTCGGAACGCAGGGCGCTCTCTACGAGGTCGTGCCTTTGCCGCCGCAGCCGCCGACGATCGACGCGGTCGCTCCGGCGACCGGCTCGACCCGGGGCGGCGAGCACGTGCTGATCACGGGTTCGAATTTCTCGGCCCTGACCAACGTGCTCTTCGGCATCCTCCCGTCGCCCTCGGTCACGGTCCAGAGCTCGACCACGCTCGTCGCGGTCGCGCCGCCGCGCCCTTCGGGCACGGTGGACGTGTCCGTCGCGAACCCGGGCGTTCCGGCGGCGGTGAAGCCGCTTGCCTTCACCTACTTCCCGATTCCGCGAGTCCCTCGCTTCGAGCCGACGCCGCGCGTGGTCACGCGGCCCTGAACTTGGTCGCGCGGGTCGCGGCGCTCAAACGCTGCCGCGTCTTCCCCAGACGAGAAACGCCGCCGCCGAGAGGATCGTGAGGAGAACGCCGTACGCCGCGGCGACGCCGATCTCCTGGATGCGGAGCGAGGAAAGGATCTCGATCGAGATCGGCCGCGTGTCGTAGGTATAGAGGACGATCGACACGACGAAATCGCCGAGCGCCGCCAGAAACGCGAGGCTCGCGCCGGCGGCGAGGGCCGGGCGGATCTGGGGCAACACCACGCGGAGCAGTCGGCGGCGCCGTCCGGCGCCGAGAGAGGCGGCGGCCTCTTCGAGCGCGGGGTCCATCTGCCGCAGTCCCGCGAACGCGGCGCGGCCGGTGAGCGGGAGGCTTCGGACCAGGTAGCCGAGCGGCAATATGGCGGCGGTCCCGACGAGCACGAAGCGCCCGATCCACGGCGCGTTCACGCTGAAGGCGGCGGCGAGCGCGACGGCGAAGACCGTCCCGGGCAGGGCCCAGGGAGCGGCGACCAGCCCCTCGATCGTGGCGCTCCAGCGGCCGGACCTCCGTGCAGCGACGTAGGCGGCGAAGAAGCCGAGAACAATCGCGGCAGCCGTCGACGCGGTCGCCATCCAGAGCGAGTTCACGATCGGGGTGAGCCGCTCGGCCTGGGAGAAGAGCGCCCGGTAGTTCGCGAGTGACAGGACGGGTGGAATCGCCTCGATGGTCCAGGTGTCGCGCGGCACCAGGGAAACCAGGATGAGCGTCGCGTGCGGGGCGAGCAGGAAGACCGTGAGTCCCCAGCCGGCGGCCGTCGCGGCCCAGCGCCGGCGGCGTCCGAGCTCACGCCGTCGGGGGGCGATCCCGCGAACGCCTCCGGAGGCGGGCCGTCGGCCCTCGGCGCGCCGAAGCAGCGCGAGTCCCGCCAGCCCCATCAGGGCGAGCGTCACCGTTTCGACCATCGCGAGGCCGGTGTCGCCATTGAGCTTCGAGGCCACGATCTGGGTCGTCATCACGCGGAAGCTGCCGCCGAAGACGTAGGGCGCGCTGAAGGAGGCGAGCGACGTCATGAAGGTCAGGAGCGCCGCCCCCGTCAGGGCGGGAACGAGCAGCGGCAGCGAGACGGTCCGAAGCACCCGCCCGCGACCCGCGCCGAGACTCGCCGCGGCTTCGAGGAGCGATCCGTCGAGGCGCGCGAGACCCGCCCGCGTGAACATGTAGAAGTAGACGTACATGGAGTACGCATGCACGAGCAGGATGGCCCCGGGCCCCGACAACCTCCAGGGCGGTTCCGAGAGGCGCAGCAGGGCCTGCACGCCGCGGGAAGCGAACCCGCTCTCGCCGTAGAGAAAGAGGAAGGCGATGACGCCGATGAGGGGAGGCAGGGCGACCGGCAGCGCGACGAGCGTTCCGAGGAGGCCGCGGCCGGGAAACTCGCTGCGCTCGAACACGAAGGCGAGCGGAACGCCGATGGCGGCCGCGAGACCGACCGTGGCGAGCGAGATCCAGAGGCTCGCCCAGAGAGCCGACCACTCCGCGGGGCGGCGGGCGAACTCGAGGACGTGAGCGAGGGTCCAGTGCGGCGCACCGAAGGCCTCGGACGCCGTCAGGACGAGCGGATAGCCGACCAGCCAGAAGAGCAGAAGCGTCAGCAGCGGGGCCGCGAATCCGCCTCGCCGGACGGTCAAGGTTCTCTCGGAAAGACGCGCGGCCGCGGGCCGTCCGGCGCCGGTCCGACGAGGACGCGGTCGCCGACGCGGGCGGCGTCGGGTTCGGCGAGCACCTCGATCTCGCCGGCCTCGGTCTGAACGCGGTAGTACGCGAAGCGGCCGGCGAAGCGCCGCTCTTCGACGGCGC
The DNA here is from genome assembly GCA_963738945.1 of uncultured Acidobacteriota bacterium. Classification (GTDB taxonomy): domain Bacteria; phylum Acidobacteriota; class Thermoanaerobaculia; order UBA5066; family Gp7-AA6; genus DAHUXD01. The sequence continues at coordinate 264,881 of CAVTYD010000003.1, read as the reverse complement.
CGGGCAGCGCATCCGGGCGCGGCGCGGGTGCGAAAGCCACCGACTCGGGCCGGACCACGAGATCGCCCGCCGCGCCGCGGGCGAGGGGAGCGCCGGCCAGGGCCGGCCAGAGCGGACCGCCCGGGAGACGGGCGCCTTCGTCCCAGACGACCGGCAGGACGCTCGAGCGGCCGATGAACGTGGCGACGAACCGCGTCGCGGGATTCTCGAAGAGCTCCTCCGGCGTGCCGACCTGCTCGAGCCTTCCGCGGTCGAGGACGGCCACGCGATCGCCGAGCTCGAAGGCTTCCTCCTGCTCGTGCGTGACGAAGAGCGTCGTGATCGCGACCTCTCGAATCGCCCGCTTCAACTCCCGGCGCGTGTGCTCACGGAGCGTGGGGTCGAGATTCGACAGCGGCTCGTCGAGCAGCAGGACGCGGGGATTCGGCGCGAGCGCCCGCGCGACCGCGACCCGCTGCTGCTGGCCGCCCGAGATCTCGGTCACGCGGCGGTTCTCGAATCCCGAGAGGCCGGCGAGCGCGAGCATCTGCGCGACGCGCGTCCCGGTCTCGGCGGCTCGGGCGCCCCGGGCCGCGAGCCCGAACGCGACGTTCTCACCGACGGTCAAGTGAGGAAAGAGCGCATAGTGCTGGAACACCATGCCGAACCGGCGCCGCTCGGGCACGGCGGCCGTCACGTCCTCGCCCTCGACGAGGACGCGGCCCGCATCGGGCGTCTCGAAGCCGGCGACCAGCCGCAGGACGGTCGTCTTTCCGCTCCCGGACGGCCCGAGCAGCGCGACGATCTCTCCCTTCGCCGCGGAAAGACAAATGCCGCGGGCGACCGGAAGGTCGCCGAAGCGCTTCTCGAGGCGATCGAGCGTCAGGAAGTCGGCCATCGGCTGCGCATTATTCACGAGACGAGCCACAGGGACACTCCGAGGAGCACGGCGAGGAGCGCGGCCGACACGGGGAAGAACGCCCTCCAGAAGGATCGCGGCCGCCCTCCTTCCCGCACGAAGAGTTGAGCGCCGATGAGGTTGGCGATGGAAGCGATCGGCGTTCCGCATCCCCCGGCATTGACGCCATAGAGGAGGGCGCGAAACCCCGACGGCGCGGAGGCGGCCGGAGCGAGCAGCATCGCGGCCGGCACGTTCGAGACGAGCTGCGAGAGCAGCGCGCCGGACAGGACCAGTCCCCGGCCGCGGTGGCCGAACCAGCGGACCGGATCGAGCGCCTCGAGCAGGCTCCCGCGTTCGAGGCCGGCCACGCCGACGAAGAGAAAGGCGAAGACGGCGACGAGCGAGAAGTCGGCGTCGAGCAGCTGCCGGCCGAGCAGCGCCGCCCCTCCGACCGCGAGCAGCAGCGGGATCCGGAAGTCCAGGGCGCCGAAGAGAGCGGCGGCCTCCGCGGCAAGCAGCCCGAGGCATGCGGCCGCCCGGACCGGATCGACGGAGAAGCCTCCCGCCGGGGGTGCGGCGAGGCGGAGGCGGGGAACGAGGAGCGGAACGGCGATGCCGATCGCCACGGCGGCCGCGGCGACCCAGGGAACCTGGGCCGCGAAGAACGTCGCGACCGAGAACCCGCCGCGCGTGTAAAGAAAGAGATTCTGCGGGTTGCCGAAGGGGCTCACGCATCCGAGAACGTTCGACGCGGCCACCTCGAGGACGACGAGGGGGGCGAGGTCGAGGTCGGTGGCGCGGCGAAAGAGCATCGTGAACGGAATGACCAGGAAGAGAGCCACGTCGTTGGTCAGGAGCGCCGCCAGGCCGCCGGTGACCGCCACCATCCCGAATGCCAGCGCGCGGGCGGTTCGCACGCGCGAGGCGACGGCGCCGACGAGCCGGTCGAACAGGCTGGACCTCTTGCCGAGCTCGACCGCGACGGTGAGGACGGAGAAGAGGGCGAGGAGCCGGACATCGACGAGCCCCGGGACCTCATCGGCGCGAACGCGCCCGGAGGCGAGGGCCGTCGCGGCAAGCAGCGCGGAGACCGCCAGCAGGAGCCGTTCGAAAACGAGAGACCGGAGGACCGGATGGGAGAGCGGCGGCCGGCGTTCCGGGCTCACCGCGCGGCCGAGGCTCCCTTGCCGCGAATCGTCCGGTCCCAGGTGGTCATCCAGCCGGAGGCTTCGCGGTCGACGAGATCCCAGTCGATGGGGGCGGGGACCATCTGGCGATCGACCTCGCGAGCCCAGGGGGGAAGATCCTCGCCGAGATCCGTGCGAGCCGGCAGGCGGAACGTCTTCTCGGCCGCGAGGCTCTGCATGGATTTCTCTCCGACGAAATCGATGAACTGCTTCGCGAGGTCGGGATGCCGGGCCCCGGCGACCAGACCGATCGCATCGTCGATGACGGGCGTGCCGCTCTTCGGGAAAACGTACTGAAGGGGCGAGCCGCGCTGGCGTTCGAGCAGCGTGTCGGGCAGGTCCCAGATCGTCACGAGTCCCTCGCCCCGCACGAGCTTCTCGTACATCAGAATCGGGTTGAAGACGTATTCCTTCGTCTGCGCGTCGAGCCGGGCGAGCCACGCGAAGCCCGCGTCGGCCGAGCCGGTCTCGAGGACCGACTTCGAGAGGATGAAGCTCCAGACCGCCCGCATCGTCCCCGACGCGAGGGGATCTCGGATGAGGACCTTGCCCTTCCACCTCGGATCGAGCAGGTCGTCCCATTCGCGTGGCGCGTCGGCCGCCGCCACGAGCCGGGAGTTGTAGACGGGCATTGCCGGCGTCCGGTAGAGGCCGAAGTAGAGATCGCCGGCATGTCGGCTCTCGGGCGCGACGTGGTCCGCCCAGGCCGGGCGGTAGGATGCGAGGAGCTTCTCGCGGGCCCCGCGCGCGAAGATCGTGTCCGGGCCTCCATACCAGACGTCGGCCTGCGGGTTCGCCTTCTCCGAATTGAGCCGGTCGTAGATCTCCTGCGAGCCCATGTCGAGCCACCGGACGTCGACGTTCGGGTGGGATTTCTCGAACTCGGACTCCATCAGGCCGAGGAGATCCCGGCCGTGGGGCGAATAGAGGACGAGAGGAGTTCGCGGATCGCGGCGGCACCCGACGAGGAAGCCGACCGCGAGTCCCGCCCCGAGCAGGCTCGCGAGGAGCGATCGGCCGCGACGAAGCGTCACGCCCGGATGTTACCGATCTTTTGGGCGATCACGGAGCCGGCGTCGGCGCGGGCGTCGGTCGGGCATAGCGCTTCATCGCGTCCTCGTACGCCTTTCGCTGCTCGGGCGTCATGCGGTCGAGGGCCTCGCGCATCCGCGTCCGCGCGTCGGAAACGGCCTTCTGCTGCTCGGGCGAGAGGCCGCCGAGCGCGAACTCGGTCTGCTTGTATCCGGCCGGAACCTCGAAGAGCGATGCGGAGACCGGCTCCCGGTCGATCTTCGTCACGACCATCGTCATGAAGGGCTCGGTCGCGCCCCGGGCGCGCATCGCATATCGCACCGGGAATCCGACGAGGCCGTTGTCGCGCAGGGCGCCGAGCCAGCCCGCGCTGTCCCTCTGGCGGCGGCTCAGCGTGGCGAGCCAGTCGCTCGACACGATGAAGTCTTTCGCCACGCAGACCTCGATGACGGTGCCGCTCGAGGAGGTCAGCTCGGCCTTCTGGCAGGGAAGGCCGGCCACGCTGTCGCTGCCGAGCTTCTTCACGGTGTAGGCCGGCCTGGGAGCCTCCGCGGCCTCGCCGCGCGTCTTCTTGAGGTCCCAGACCGAGTACGTCCTGTGAGCGTCGTCGAGCATGGTGATCTTGTCCGGCTCCGCGATGGTTCCGAAGAGCGTCGTCTGGATGCGCTGCGGCGCCTCGGGCGAGGCGGTCTTGTCCTTGCGCGCCCGCGACAGGTCCATCTGCCACTCCATGCGGTACGCGTTGCGCGTGACGTAGAGCCGTCCCGTCGCCGGGAGGGTCTCGCCCTTGCCGGTGTTCGTCGTGATCTTCAGATCGGCCGTTCCCTCGAACTGCGCCAGGGCGGTGGCGCCCGAGGCGAGGAATCCGCCGATCAGCAGGACGAGCATCCTCTTGTCTCTCATCGCGTCTCCTGTCTCCCGCCGGGTGCGGGCCGCCTATTTCCAGGCGAGAAGGTTCGCCAGCAGACGATATGCCCCGGGGACGCCGGCCGGAAGCTGGCGGAAGAAGGCGAGGCCCGTGTAGACGTAGCGGCCTTTTCCGAGCTTCGCGACGAGGAGGCCGCCTCTCTGCGGGGGACCTCCGGGGTCGGCCATCGACAGAAGGGGCGTGAACTCCGGGGCCCAGGTGTGCGCGAAGTAGAGGCCCCGCTCCTGAACCCATCCGTCCCAGTCGGCGGGGCCGATCGCGTTCGGCGTCCGGAAGATCGGGCTCTGCGGATCGAGGACCGTCACCTTCGCCGTCTCGTCGGTGACGCGGTCGTGCGGGCGCGCGATGTCGAGCGCGAACGGTGCGTAGTTGCCGCGGATGAAGGGGTATTCCTGGTACTGCACGATGACCAGCCCGCCCGCGCGAGCGTAGTCGAGGAGGCGGCCGTTGGCTCCCGGCAGAGCGGGATCGGTCTCGTAGGCGCGGCTGCCGACGAGGATGGCGTCGAATCGAGAGAGGTCCCCGGTCTCGAGATCGCGCTCGCTCAGGACCTCGAGCGGAACGCCGACGGCGAGCAGGGCCTCCGGGACGCGGTCCGCGGCGCCCCGCACGTAGCCGACCCGCGCCAGGGGCGGGAAGCGGATGTCCGCCGCGGCGATCACGACGTCGGCCGACTCGGGTCGGGGCGTCCGCGGGATGTATCCGTAGTCGATGGTACGGATGCCGAGGCTCATCCGGGATCCGTCGTCGAGAACGGCGGCGACCTCGATCGGGTAACGTCCCGGTGCGAGGTCCTGCGGCGGAGTGACCGGAATGGCGATGAACGCCCGCTCGCCGGCCTTTCCGAGCGAAAACTTCTGCGCGGCGAAGGTCGGCCAGCCGCGCGGGGCCGCAATCTCGAGGTGGCCCGAGAGCGGCCGGTCGGAGTTGGACGTCAGCGTCGCATCGATGCTCTTGCCGTGCTGGCCGGAGGGCCAGACCAGCAGTCGCGGCTCGATCGCGACGTCGAGGGCGGGAACGGCGCGGACGGGGCGGCGAATCTCGCCGATCGCCTCGTCCCGCAGCCGGAAAGACGCCTCGCGCTCGATGTCGACCGCCGCGCCGGAGATCGTGAGCCGGACGCGCGCCGTCAGCGGCGCGGGCGCGAAGGGCAGACCGCGGACGGCGGGCGGAGTGCCGCTCCAGTCGTAGAGGTCCCCGATCATCGGCTTGTACAGGAAGTAGGGCAGGGTGGGCCGGGCGTTCGCCGGAATCGCCACAGCGGTCTTCCACTCCCCGAGCTTTCCGGCCTCGACCGGTCGGCCGGGGTCGGCCGCGGCGGCGCTCCATCCCTCGGGAGACACGAACGCGACGCTCTCCACGGCGACCGGCTGCGCGCCGGCATTCCACACGCTCGCCGTGACCGCCACGCTCTCCCCGGGCGCCGTGACCTCTCTCTCGGCCAGCACGTCGAGCGTGACGCCGGATGCGGCGGCGAGCGCGCCCTCGGCCAGCACGATCTTCTCGTCGATGAGCATGGCCGTGCCGCCGTCGCCCGGCCGGACGAGCGACCGCGCGGCGCGCAGCTCGCCGAGGGCTTCGGCAACGACCGGAACCGTCGAGGCGAGGTCGGGTGTCGAGAGTCGCCGCAGGCCCTCGGCCGTCCGGTCGGAGACGCGGTCGAGATGTCTTTCGATCTCCGCGCGCCGCGCCGGATCGGGAACCTCGGCCGCCATGCCCGAGAGGCGCGTGTCGATTCCGGCGAACAGATCCTTGCTCTCTCGGCCTTCGCCGGCGACCCAGCCGACCTCCGTGGTCTCCGGCCCGGGCTCCTGGAGGCGGCCCATGTTCTGCGAACGGTGCAGGCTGCGGCTCGCCATCGCGATCTGGTAATAAGAGCGGCCCGTCAGCGGCTCGACGCCTCCGGTCGGAAGGACGATCGTCGTCGCCGACTTGTCGTCGAACCAACCGGTCTCGCGGTAGAGGGTCCTCGGCTGCCAGGGCGTCAGGCCCTCGGCGCCGAGGCCCGGCAGCGCCGCCGGATCTCCCGCGGCGCGGAACGCGTCGCGCGCCGTGACGCCGGCGGCCTGATGCTGTCCGTGCCCGTCCCGCGTCGTGCCGGAGAAGATGCTGACCATGACCTGTGGCCGGAACCGGCGCACGATCCGCACCGCGTCCTCGAGAAGGACCTCCTTCGGCCAGAGCTGCAGCGTCTCGTCGAGGGACCGCGTGAAGCCGAAGTCGAACGCGCGCGTGAAGTACTGTCTCCCGCCGTCCAGGCGCCGCGCCGCGCAAAGCTCCTGCGAGCGCACGAGGCCGAGCCCGACGCCGAGGTCGGGCCCGACGAGATTCTGCCCGCCCTCGCCGCGCGACAGGGACAGATAGGCGGCCTCTCCGCCCATTCCCTGGGCCACCAGCGCGAGCAGCTCGGTGTCTTCGTCGTCGGGATGCGCGCCGATGACGAGCAGACGGCGATTCGTTCCGAGCCGCCGGAGCATGCGGTCCACGGCTTCGAGGCCCCCGGTCGACGGCGGAGCCAGCGCGTAGGTCGGCGCCGCCGGGGTCTCGTCGGACGGCGGCGCGGCCGCGAGGCCGAAGAGAGCCAGGCTGCCGCCGAGGAGGAACGCGAAGCCGCGGCGGAGCACTACTTCTTCAGGCTCTTGCGGACGAGCGGAACCGAGGCGGCGGCCGCCGCGCCGAGAAGCGCCGCGAGAAGGCTCGCTTTCTTCTTCGGCTCCATGGTGCTCCATTCCTCGGCCAGCCGCGAGACCGTCCGGCGAGAGGCTCGCGTCGCGGTTCCGGCGGCCCGGCGCATCGCGACCGCGCCCTCCGACGAGGCCTCCGCGATCGCGGCTCGCGCCACCGCGACTCCGCCGGTGATCGACCGGATCACGGCCTCGAACGAAATCGCGCCGCCTTTTCCCTTGCGCCGCGCCGCGGTCCGCCGGCGGGGCGCCGTCTTCCGGGGCCGCCGGGCGGCGCCTCCGGAGGCCTTTCGGGCGGACGCCTTGCGCCGCCTCGTCGTCGTCATTTCCACCACCGTGTTCGAGCCGTCCTGGTCTTCCATGGTTTCCTCGTTTCCTATTTTTCTCCGGCCGCGGCGTAAACGGGGGCGATGTCGACCGGGATGTTCTTCAACCCCGCATTGATCCGTTCCATTTCCGGCGTCAGTTTCCCATACCCGGCCAACAGCTTCTGCGCCCGGCCGAAGTCGCCGGTCGCCTCGATCGTCAGGAGCTCCTGAGCGAGGGATCGGACTGCCTCGCGGTACTTCGCCGTTTCGACGTGAAAACGGCCGAAGCCGTCCGGCACGACGGCCCCCTTCTCGACGAACCAGTTCCACTGGACGGCGGTGCCCCCTCCGTGCGCCTCGTCGACGCCGAAGCGGATCGATCGAAAGAAAAGCGCGGCGGTCGTGATCGCCAGCGAGTCCGCGTCGAACGAAGTCAGCCACTTCTGATCGATCGCCTGCAGCAGGGTCCACATTCCGACCACGTCCGCCTTGCACTCCTCGACCGTGGAATAGAGGTTCTTCAGGAGGATCCGCGCTTCGACCTTCCGGCCGTCCGGGCCCGTGATGATTCCCGGCCCGAGCCCGTGGGCGAGCTCGTGGAAGAGCGTGTGGTTGAAGAACGCGTCGAACGACACCGAGGGAAGCTGCGACGGATCGAGCACCCGTTCGGCGACCGGGCGGCCCGCGATCCTGAACTTCGCCTCCATGACGTTCTTCAGCAGCACCTTCTTCGAGCCCTTCGCCTGGCGGACGCGCTCGTCGTTGGGAAGGTTGAAGGCGCTCGTCTGGACGCCGGCGCGCGTGTCGCCGGCCGTGTAGACCTCCTGGACGACCCGGATCGGCGACTCGAACTTGCGGCTGGTGTCGAGGTGCTCGGCCGGAAGCGGCAGGTTTTTCTGCATCTCCGGGAGGTGGCGGACGTACGCCGCGAGCTTCTCGCTTTCGGCGCGGTCGCGAACCGCGACGTAGGCCGTGAACGACGCCTTGTAGTTGAAGAGCTCGTCCTCGTAGACCTCGTAGGGACCGATCACGACCTCGAGGTCGGAGTCGAGATCCATCCACGCGACGTCCGACGCGTAATAGTCGTCGTCGAGCAGAGCGGCGGCGCGCCGGTCGAGGTAGGCGCGCAGGGACGCACTCCCGGTCATCCCCGCGGCCCGCCGCAGGTGCGAGGCGGACGTCTCGAGGAAGTTGCGGTACTCCCGCGAGTACGGCACGGCGGTCAGAGTCCTGCCATCCCGCCGAATGACCGTGAAGAGGCTCTCGAACGGCTTCCGATCGGCCGGATGCGCCGCGATCCAGCCCTCGAGCTCCGTTCGGGTCAGCTCCGGCGGGTAAAAGCCTGCGCCGGGCGGCTTTGGCGTCGAGCCGATGAAGGGCGTGTTTCCGTCGAGACGATCCCACGGTCCGGCGTTGATCCGGAAGAGGGCGAGGGCGTCCGCCGCCCCCTCCGCATGATGAGCCGATTCGGCGGTCAACCTCCGCCGCAGCGCGGGATTCTGCTCGGAGACCTGGCGCAGGAAGACGTCTCCGAGGGGCCGCGAGGCGTCGATCAGCTCGGCCAGGACGCGCGTTTCGCGCGCGTCGAGCAGCGAGTGGTCGTAGTCGATGGGCGTGCGCGGCAGCTTCGCCAGCCGCTCGGGGATGTCCGCGGCGAAGCGCAGGCCGGCAATCCCCGCGAGCGCGAGGGCGCTCGCCCCCAGGATCGCCTTCATGCGGCGGAATCTAGCATTATCTTTGCAGAGATGGGCGGATCGGAGGCACTGTCCGTGGAAGTCGACCGCGCGGCCCTGGCCGCTCGATATCTCCGCAACCGCGCGCGCTCGGAGTCGCTCTTCGACGCGATTCGGCCGGAGGCTTACGAGTCGCGGCCGATCGCGTTGCGCAATCCGATCTGCTTCTACGAGGGCCACATCCCGGCCTTCGCCGTCAACACGCTCCTGAAGCGCGGGCTCGGCGACCCCTCTCTGGATTCGGACTACGAGGCCCTCTTCGAACGAGGGATCGATCCCGAGACGGCCGAGTCCGTTCCGGCGGCGACGTCGCCGTGGCCGTCGCGCATCGCGATCCGCAGCTACGCCGCGGCCGCCGATCGCCGCGTCCTGGACGCCTTCGCTCATCGGGACATCGCCGACCCCGGCAATCCGGTGCTGGCGCGGGGCCTCGCCGCCTTCACGGTCCTCGAGCACGAGCCGATGCACCAGGAGACGCTTCTGTACATGTGGCACCGGCTGCCGTTCGACCGGAAGATCCGTCCCGCGGGGCTCGAGCCGCCGAGAATCGGCGGAGAGCCGCCGCCGCGCCGCAGCATTCGAATTCCGGCCGGCTCCGCCACGCTCGGCGCGGGCGAGGAGGAGCCCTTCGCCTGGGACAACGAGCGGGCGCTTCACCGGGTCGACGTGCCGGCGTTTTCGATCGACGCTGCGAGCGTGACGAACCGGGACTATCTCGAGTTCGTCGAGGCGGGAGGGTACCGGACCGAATCCCTCTGGGACGCCGAAGGCTGGGCGTGGCGATCCGAGAACGACGCGCGCCATCCGCTCTTCTGGGAGTCGCACCGCGGCCTCTGGTTCTGGCGGGGGCTGTGGGATCTCGTTCCGCTTCCCATGTCCTGGCCGGTCTACGCGAGCCATTCCGAGGCCTCGGCCTATGCCCGGTGGAAGGGCCGGCGGCTCATGTCCGAGCCCGAGTATCACCGCGCAGCGTTCGGCACGCCGGAAGGCAAGGAGCGCCGATACCCGTGGGGCGACGAGCCGCCGGATGCGACGCGCGGGAACTTCGACTTCGCGAGCTGGGACCCGGTCCCGGTGGGATCCTTTCCGCGGGGCGCGAGCGCCTGGGGCGTCGAGGATCTCGTCGGCAACGGCTGGGAGTGGACGAGCACCGCGTTCGAGCCGTTCGAGGGATTCGAGCCGATGCCGTCCTATCCGCAGTACTCGGCGGACTTCTTCGACGGGAAGCATTTCGTGTTGAAGGGTGCCTCTCCCGGCACCGCCCGCGAGCTCATCCGGCGAAGCTTCCGAAACTGGTTTCGCGCGACCTATCCGTACGTGTATGCGAAGTTCCGGACGGTGGAATAGACAGTGGCGATCCCGATCAGCGCCGAGGCACCTCCGGCCGAAGCCGTCCGCGACTTCGCCGCCGAGGTGCGCCGCGATCTGGCGCTGACGCCGAAGCAGCTCCAGTCGAGATATCTCTACAACAGCCTCGGCTCGGCCCTCTTCGAGGCGATCTGTCACCTTCCCTGGTACCGCATCACGCGGGCCGAGGGCCGGCTGCTCGCGCGCTTTTCACCCGAGATGGTCGAGCCGATCGGCGATCCCGTGACGCTGACCGAGCTCGGCTGCGGCAGCGGCGAAAAGATCGCGATGATCGCGGAGGCGCTTCGCGTGCGGCGCCGGCCGGTCGGCGTGCACCTGATCGACATCTCGCCTTCCGCCCTCGAGACGTCGGAGCGAACGCTCGGCCGGTTCGAGCACGTCTCGGTCGTCGGGCACCGCGCGACCTACGAGGAGGGACTCAGGCAGGCCGCGCGGCAGCGGCCCGCGCGGGGAGCGATGCTCGTCCTCTTCCTCGGCTCCAACCTCGGCAACTTCGATCCGCCGGCGGCGGCGGAGTTCCTCTCCGAGATCCGGCGGGCCCTGCGCCCGGGCGACGCGCTGCTGCTCGGCGCCGACCTGGTCAAGCCGGAGACGGAGCTCCTGTCGGCCTATGACGACCCGATCGGGGTGACCGCCGCCTTCAACAAGAACCTGCTCGCCCGGATCAACACGGAGCTTCTGGCGGATTTCGACCTCGGCGCGTTCGAGCACCGCGCGGTCTGGAACGAGGCGGAGCGGCGGGTCGAGATGCACCTCGTTTCGCGCCGGGCCCAGCGGGTCCGCATCCCGCGCGCCGGCTGCGAGGTCGACTTCGCCGCCGGCGAGACGATCTGGACCGAGAGCTCCTACAAGTACGAGGCGCGCTCGCTCGTGTCCTTCGTCGAGAAGCGCGGCTTCCGCTGCCACCAGCAGTGGATCGAGGCGGAGGTCCGCTTCGCGCTGACGCTGTTTCTGGTCGACTGAGCTTCGTTCGGCCGCCGCGGGAAGCGCGGCGACCGTAGGAACCAGGGCGCGTGCGGGAGGCTTCGAGTCGAAGCGGACTCGGACCCCTTTTCCCGTGATCGCCCGGGCGGGCTAGCTTCCCGGCGGCGGCGTCGGCCGGATCGGGAGGGGTCTCGGGGTGATCGGCCGGGGGCTCGATCGCTTGAGCGGAAGCGCGGGAAGTCGCTCGGCGGCGCTGACCTCGTCCGCACCGCCGGGCGCGGCCGACCGCCGTCCCTCGGAGCCGATCGCCGGGCTGTCATCGACTCGAGGCGCCATGCGCAGGGGCGTCCACTTGTTTCCGGACGATTCGCTCTTCATGACGCCGAGATGGGTGGCGGCGTAGAGCGTCGAAGGAGAGCGCGGATCGATCGCGAGGGCGGTGACGTACACGTCGTGCTCGAGCTCGGTCCAGCTCTGCCCGCGGTCGTTCGACTTGTAGAGGGCGGCCGCGGTTCCGGCGTAGAGCGTCGTGGGGGAGGACGGGTCGGTCGCGATCGCGAGAACGTTCCAGCTCCGGAGCCCCTTGTTGGACGCCGTCCAGGTCGCGCCCCGGTCGCGGCTGCGGTAGAAGCCGTCGTGGGTTCCCGCGAGGACCTCGCCCGCCGATCCGTCGACGGTCAGATTCCAGACCGTTCCGTGGCTCAGGCGGCCGGCGGGCCGGGACCACGTCGTGCCGCCGTCGTCGCTCCAGAAGACGCCCTCGCTGTTCGTTCCGGCGAAGACACGGCCCGAATCGACGGCGATGACGGTCACGGTGACGTGCGTCGTCGGCGGCGTGACCTCCGTCCACGACGAGGCGCCGTCCGTGCTGTGGAAGATCCGGCCGGCCTCGGCGCCGGCGTAGAGCTCGCCCGGGCCGCGGGGATCGACCGCGATCGCGGCGACGTATCGGGCGTCGATTCCCGAATTGGCTTCGCTCCAGGTCTCGCCGCCGTCCCCGCTGCGAAACACGCCGCCGGTGTCGGTCGTGGCGTAGAGGCGCGAAGACTCCCGGGGCTCCACCGCGAGCGAAAGCAGGGAGTGGTTGTGCAGGCCGGTTCCGACGCGCTTCCAGCTCGAGCCCGCGTCGCGCGTCTTGTAGAGACCGCGCGCGGTTGCCGCATAGATCGTCGACGGCGCCGAGGGGTCGAGCGCGAGCGCGGTCACCAGGCCGCCCTCGCCCTGGAGGACGAAGCCGGGCCCGGAGGAGTCCTGCGCCGCGGCCATCGGGGCGAGCCCCACCGCGAGCGCGATTCCACCGAGAAGCGTTTTGAGTCTCACCGAGGACGCCATTCTCCTGCAGTTTTCGCCCGATGAGGCGGGTTTGGACCTCAGATTTCCATGAGGATTCCATGGTGAATCGCTCAGGGCCACGAAAAGGCCCGGCTCCGAAAAATTGGAGCCGGGCCGGATGCGGAACCGGTGTGTCGAATCGACGCAGGATCGCGGCCATTCGTCCTCAACGGCCCGCGTCGATCACGGTGCGGCCGTCGTCCTCGGTCATGACGAGGTGGATGTGCTCGGGACTCGGAGTCTCGGTCACCAGGGCGACGAGCTCATTCGAGCCCTTGTCGCTTTCCTCAGCGGTCGGGGAAGCGGCCGTTTCTGAGAACGTGCGCCGGGGGCCGGGGAGGGTGCCGGACCCGGCTTCAACCTCCGAAAGAACCGCGGTAATCATCCGCCCTTTCGAGCCGTTTGACCGGTCAAAACGGCCGGTGGTACCGTGCCCCCGTTCCGCGTCAAGGAGGTGTGCCCTGAAGCGATTCGTCGCGTGCGTCTGTCTCGCCGCCATCGCGCCGCTCGGCCTGCCGGCCGAAGAGCGCGTCGATCTGGAGATGGTGTCCCGGATCCGGCAGGAAGGGTTTCACGACTCGAAGGTCATGGAGACGGCGTCGGAGCTGATGGACCGGATCGGTCCCCGGCTCACCGGCTCCCCGCAGGTCAAGGAAGCCAACGAGTGGACGAAGGACAAGCTCGCCGAGTGGGGGATGTCCAATGCCCACCTCGAGACGTGGGGACCGTTCGGCCGGGGATGGCAGTACGAGTCGTGCGCGGTGAGGATGATCGCCCCCGACCACGCCGAGTTGCTCGCGCTTCCGAAGGCCTGGACCCCAGGCACCAACGGCCCGATCCGTGCGCCGGTCGTCCGCCTGAACCCGAAGTCCAAGGACGAGCTGCCGGCTCTCAAGGGCAGCTTCGCCGGGAAGATCGTGCTCTATGGCGACGTGCGGGAGGTCAAGCCGCACGACACGCCGGACCTGACGCGCTACGACGAGAAGGCGCTGGAACAGCTCGCGCAGTACGAGCCGCCGGGGAAGCCGCGCTACAACCGTGAGGAGTACATCAAGCGCTTCGAGCTGCGCCAGGCCGTGGACGCGTTTCTCGCCGACGAGAAGCCGCTCGCGATCATCGATCTCGGCCGCGGCGACTTCGGGACGTTCAACGTCCAGGGCGGCGGTGAGTGGCGCGTCTCGAAGCCGAAGACGGCGACCCCCGAGCTGTCGATGGAGTCGGAGCACTTCGGCCGGATTGCCCGGCTGCTCGACCGGAAAGTCCCCGTCGAGCTCGAGCTCGACGTCAAGGTTCACTTCGTGGACGAAAACCAGATGCAGTGGGACACGATCGCCGAGATCCCCGGCACCGACAAGAAAGACGAAGTCGTCATGGTCGGCGCCCACCTCGACTCCTGGCACGGCGGCACGGGCGCGACGGACAACGGCGCCGGCTCGGTCGTGGCGATGGAGGTCATGCGGATCCTCAAGACCCTGAACGTCCGGCCGCGCCGGACCATCCGGATCGGCCTCTGGACGGGCGAGGAGCAGGGCCTCTATGGATCGCGCGCGTACGTGGCGCAGCACTTCGCCTCGCGGCCCCCGCTCACTCCGGAGGAACAGGACAAGCCCTGGTTCCTGCAGAAGGAGAAGGGACCCCTGACGATCAAGCCCGAGCACGCGAAGCTCGCGGCGTATTTCAACCTGGACAACGGCACGGGCAAGATCCGCGGCGTCTACTGCGAGGAGAACGCCGCGGTCATTCCCATCTTCGAGGCGTGGCTCGCGCCCCTGCACGATCTGGGCGCGACGACGGTGACCATGAACCGTACCGGCGGCACCGATCACGAGTCCTTCGACGGCGTCGGCCTCCCCGGATTCCAGTTCATCCAGGACGAGGTCGAGTACGAGACGCGCACGCACCACACCAACATGGATCTGTACGAGCGGCTCGTGAAGGGCGATCTCGAGCAGGCATCGGTCGTGATGGCGGTCTTCGCGTACGACGCCGCGATGCGCGACGCCATGCTGCCGCGCAAGGCGCTGCCCAAGGACGCCGAAACCGGAAAGGCGCCGAACGCGGCGTCTCCCACGCCGGCGACGAAGAAGTGACGATGCTCCGCCGGGATCAGGATCCGACTTGCTAGGATGATCCGCTCACTCGGGGGAATGCCGACGATGTCCGGACGCCTCCTGCCGGCTCTTCTCGCGGCCGCGGTCCTGGCCGCCCCGGCGGCCGCGCGCGCGCAGTCCACGTCCGAAGAGCCGTCGCGCGGTTCGTCCCCCGCCGAAGTGACGAGCACGTCCCGGCCGGTGCGCCTGATACGCAGCTGGCAGGATTCCGCGAAGGGCCCGAACGGCATCGAGACGCCGCGCCGCGTCGAGGTCGTATTCGATTACGAGAGCGGGATCGGCTACCAGAACTCCTACACGCCCGGAGGGATCCAGACGGGCCGACTGGCACTCGGCCCCGGCCACCCGGCGCCGTCGCCCGTGGAGATCGACGAGGCATTCGGCGTCGTGCGCGGTGATCCCGAGTTCACGAAAATCCTGAGGGGCTCCCGCGCCGTCTTCGAGGGCGGGTTCCTGTTGACGGAGGAGCGGGGTCGGCCGTGCGGGCCGGGCAGCCGGTGCCTCCGAGTTTTCGTGCTGTCGCCGGATCGTTCCCGAACGCTCCGCCAGGTCGTGGTGGATCTCGTGAGTGTGCGGGTGGTCGACGGCAACTATTCCCCGGGCTCGACGAGGACCGGAAAATGAGACGAACCCTGATTCTCGTCTCGTTCATGCTCCTCCTCGCCGCCGGTCCGCTCGCCGCGGCGGGTCGGCCGGTTCCGCAGACGAGCTGTCCGCAGTGTCCAAACTCGACCTGCTTCGGGTTGCAAACCGTGTCCTGGCCCGCGTCCAATCCCGTCTGGCAGATCTCATGGCTGCGCCCCTGCGAGAGCAGCGGCACCAACGGCTCGGGCCTCGAGATTCGCGACGTCTACTACAACGGCCACCTCGTCCTGAAACGTGGCCACGTCCCGATGCTCAACGTCGAGTACCTGGATACGAGCTGCGGTTGCGACTGCTACCGGGACTGGGAGTATCAGCAGAGCAACTTCCTCGCGGACAACATCCTGACGCCGCACCTGTACGCCGCGCCGGATCAACCCGCGCGGACCGTTTGCGACGTCGGCGACGGCACGGAAGTGTGTTCATCGGGGCAGCCGAATTGCTTCGATGGCGTCTCGATCGAAATGGATGACGACCCCCTCGTCCTGACGACGCAGTTCATGGCCGGCTGGTACCGGTACACGATGCGCTGGAAGTTCTACATGGACGGACGGATTCAGCCAATCTTCGGATTTTCCTCGGTGGCCTCCGAATGCGTCGGCTGCACCCGCAAGCACCACGCCTACTGGCGACTCGATTTCGACATCGACGGTGCCGATTCGAACATCGTCACCGAAGGTCCGAACCCGACTCCTCCACCGGGCGGAGGCCGGCCGGGACCGCGGCCTCCCAAGGTCATATTGACGAATGAGACGATGCGCCCGACTTCCTATCCGGGGATCACCTGGTCCGTCACGAACACGACGAGCCGGCGGGGGTACCGCCTCGTGCCCGGGGCCGAAGCGGCTCTGCCGGCCGACGCCTTCTCGCAGGGCGATCTCTGGGCGCTGCTTTATCACCCCGACGAAATCGACGACGGCCACAGCCTGGGAAACTGCCCGGTCAGCTTCGCTCCGTGGCTGAACAACGAGAGCCTGAACGGCGACGTCGTCCTCTGGTATCGAACGGGCCGGCTCCGCGTCGGTGGCGACGCCACGTGCGATCCCGTCGGTCCGACGCTTTATCCGGTCGGCGACTGGAGTCCCTGACCGTCGCCTGCGCTTGCGAGAGAATCTGCGCGCCGGCCGGCGCGCACCGGCTTGCGGCTCGCCCGGATGCGGGCTCGACCGCAAGCCTGATTCCCTCGCGGCGCTCCGGCTCCCGCATCGCGAACCTCCTCCCTCCCTTCGGTCGGGAGACTATGCGCGATGCGCGCGACCTGGACCTTGCCGTGTGATTGTCTCTGCCGGCAGGCGCCGGCGCCTCACGGGGGGCCGGGCTCGACGACCGCCTCGGCCTCGATCTCGACGAGCATCTCCGGATCGATCAGGCGGGACACCTCGACCATGGTCGAGGCGGGCCGGATCGCGCCGAAGAACTCTCCGTGGGCCCGGCCGATCTCCTCCCAGCGGTCGATTCGCGTGACGTACATCCTCGTGCGGACCACGTCCTCCAGGCGCGCGCCCGAGCGTTCGAGCGCCTCGCGGATGTTGCGGAGGGCCTGGACGGCCTGCGCGTAGGCGTCTCCGGCGCCGACCAGCTTCCCGTCGGGGCCGGTCGCCGTCGTGCCGGAAACGTGCACGACGTTGCCCGCGCGGACCGCCCTCGAGTAGCCGACGACCGGCTCCCAGGGCGCTCCACTCGAAAGGTTGCGGCGCAAGCTCACTGCTCCATGTGCCCGGCCGCGTGGACCGCCGAGAGATACCGGTCCTGCATGTCGCGCCACGCCGGCTGCTGGAGGAAGCCCCGAAGCGCGCCGTTCAACGGATCGCGCAGGGGGCTCCCGTCGGTGAGCGGGAAGGCGAGGAGCTGCTGATCGAACGTCACCGGCAGGATCTCGACGTCGTCCCGGGTGTCGTGCCGTATGTAGTAGTCGAGGATCGGCACGCTGTAGACCACGGCGGCGATCTCGCGCCCGCGCAGGCCGTCGAGAGCCTTCGGGATGGACGCGTAAAGACGGTGGGGAATCCGCTGCCGGCGGAGGTATTCGCCGACCGAGGCTCCCTCGACGGTCCCGACGACGGCGTTGCGAAGGCTCGCGGGCCCGACCACGCGGCCGAACTCGGCCACGGCGAGCTTGGCCGTCACGAAGGCGGTGAACGCCGTGATGAGGATCAGGCTCAGGAACATCCAGAGGAGCGCGACCAGCCGGCCCCAGAGCGTGATCGGGACCTTGTCGCCGTATCCCACGGCCACCGTGGTGACTCCGGACCACCAGAAACCGGAGCCCACGCCCTGCACCGCATCACCCGAGAACTGGGGGTTGCGCCTCCGTTCCAGGAGCCAGACGGCGGCGCCGGCGACGAACACCGCCGCGACGAGGCTGAAGTAGATGCGCCAGGCCGTCGGCGTCGAGAGCGCGCGCGCCACCGAGAGCCAGCGCTCCTCGTCGCCGCCCTTGCGAACCGCGATGCCTTCCTCCTGGATGAGGAAGGCATGGCTGAAGTCGATCGTCTTCTCCCGGTCGACGGTCACCGAGAACGGGGCGGCGGCCACGTCGAGCCGCCCGTGCCCGAGATCGTCCATGATCGTGTCCGGGGAGGCTTCCCCGAACCGGTACTCGAGGTCGAGCTCGCTCGCGAGCTCCTTCCAGAGATCGACGATCAGGCCGTGCCACTGGCCGTTGGCGTCCCGCATCGTGTAGGGCGGCGCCTCGAAGATGCCGACGCGCCAGATCCGGGCGGTGCGGGCCGGAGCTTCGGGAGTCCCGGCCGCCGCGGTGCCGGTCCCTGCCAGCAGGACGAACGCGAGCGCGGCGACCCGGCGCGTCATCGCTCGAGGTACGTGTAGCGGGGAAAGACCCCCTCGAACTCCTTGTAGATGGCTTCGGCCTCTTCCCTGGGCAGGGACCGGCCGGGAACGCGGCGCAGCTGGCGCTCGAGGGATTCGAGGATCTCGGCCCGGTCGTAGTTCATGTACTCGAGGACTCGCTCGCACGACTCCCCGGGCAGGACGTCGGTGATCTGCGACCGGCCTTCCTCGTCCACGGTCACGAGCACCTCGTTCGCCTCTCCGAAGAGGTTGTGCAGGTCGCCGAGGACGTCCTGGTACGCCCCCATCAGGCAGACGCCGATGTAGTACGGCTCGCCGGGGCGCAACCGGTGCAGGGGAAGCGTCTCCTTGATGTCCCGCAGGTCGATGAACTTCTCGATCTTCCCGTCCGAGTCGCACGTGATGTCGGCGAGCGTTGCGAACTCGGCGGGCCGCTCGTTCAAGCGGTGGATCGGCAGGATCGGGAAGAGCTGGTCGATGGCCCAGATGTCGGGCAGGGACTGGAAGACCGAGAAGTTGAGGACGTACTTGTCGGCGAGCATCGTTTCCATGTCCTCGAACTCCTCGGGAACCTCCTTCAGCGTCTTCAGGTTCCTGTGGATGCGCTCGCAGATCTGCCAGAAGAGGATCTCGCCCTTCGACCGGTCCTCGAGCGAGAGGTGGCCGAGGTTGAAGAGCGTGAAGAGCTCCTCCTTGTACTGCTGGGCGTCGTGGTAGCTCTCGCGCAGCGTCTTGGCGTTCACCGAGTCGTAGATGGACGACAGCTCGTGCAGGACGTTGGGGTCGGAGGGCGCGACGCGGACGCGGCGGCCCTCCTGGATCCGGTCGGCGACGTCGAGGACGTTCGTGACGAACACGGAGTGATAGGCCGTCACGGCCCGACCCGACTCGGTCACGAGGACGGGCGCCGGAACCTTCTCCTCGTCGCAGATCTGCTTGACGGTGTAGACGACGTCGTTGGCGTATTCCTGGACCGAGTAGTTCATCGAGGAGTCGAAGGCCGTCTTCGAACCGTCGTAGTCGACGCCGAGGCCGCCGCCGAGGTTGAGGTACCGGATCGACACGCCCAGCCCGCGCAGCTTGGCGTAGACGCGTCCGGCCTCGCGGATCGCTTCCTTGATCTTCCGGATGTCGGTGATCTGGGAGCCGATGTGGAAGTGCAGCATGACGAGGCAGTCGAGCATCTTGCGCGCCTTGAGGATCTGAACGGCCTCGAGCATCTCGGGCGTCGTGAGGCCGAACTTGGCGGCCTCCCCGCCGGACTTGGCCCACTTGCCCGAGCCCCGCGCGTAGAGCTTCGAGCGCATCCCGATGAGCGGCCGGACGCCGCGCGCCTTCGCCACCGAGAGGATCCGTTCGAGCTCCGACACCTTTTCGAGGATCAGCACGACGTTCTTCTTCATGCGTACCGCGTTCAAGGCCATGCGGATGAAGAGGTCGTCCTTGTAGCCGTTGCAGGTGATGAGGCACTCGGGCCCGAGGTCCGCGGCGATCGCCGCGAGCAACTCCGGCTTCGAGCCCGCTTCGAGGCCGTAGCCATATCGGCGGCCGGCCTCGACGATGTGGTCGACGACCACGCGCTTCTGATTGACCTTGATCGGAAAGACGCCGCGAAAGACGTTGCCGTATCCGTACTCGTCGATGGCCCGCGCGAACGCGTCGTTCAGGTTCGAGACCGCGGACGAGAGGATCTGGGGGAAGCGGATGACCAGAGGCGTCGCGATGCCGCGCGCGGCGGCCTCGTCCACGATCTGCTTGAGCGCCACCCCGCGGGAGGCCTCCCGGGTCGGCCGGACCACGAGGTCGCCGTCCTCGGAGACCTGGAAGAAGCCCTTGCCCCAGTTCGGGATTCCGTAGAGCGCCGCCGCGTCGGCGAAGCCGTGCACTTCGGGGCGCGGCCGGCGGGCCGCCGGAGAAGCCTTGGAGCGGATCGGCCGCGCGGATGCCACGGACACATCCTAAAGCAGACCCGGGCGGCGCGAGCCTCCGCTTTACTTCCGGCCGAGAATCTCGAGAGCCGCGAGGGTCAGCGCGGCGGCGCCCGTCTTGAGCGTCGGCTCGCGTTCCGGCGCCCATTCGGAGGAATGGAGGCCGGGAAACTTCGTCGCGTCGCCGTGGGCGGCCTCGAAGCTCGCGCGCGGCGTGGCGCCGAGCCAGAACTCGAGCGACGGGGCACCGGCGGCACGGCCGAAGTCGCCGAAGTCCTCGGAGGCCATCAGAGGCGGCAGCTCCACGACCCGGCCGGCGCCGAAGGCGGCGGACAGCGCCCCGGCGACGCGCCGGGTCAGGGCGGGGTCGTTGTACAGCGCGACGTAGCCCTTCTCGACCCGGACGCTCGGCGGCTTGGGGGCTCCGGCGGCGGCCGACTCCGCCCGCGCGATGCGTTCGATCGCCGCGAGGACCCGGTCCTGCACCTCCTTCTTGTAGGTCCGGACCGTGAGCTGGAGCATGACCTCGTCGGGAATGATGTTGCGCCTGGTGCCCCCGTGGATCGTGCCGACCGTGACGACGGCGGGGTCGAAGGGACTGTTCTCCCGGGCGACGATCGTCTGGAGCGCCAGGACGGTCCGCGCCGCGATGACGATCGGATCCACGGCGTTCTGCGGCGCCGAGCCGTGTCCGCCGCGGCCGTAGACCGTGATGTCCACCGAGTCGGAGTTGGCCATCGCGTAGCCCGGCGTGTAGCCGATTTCCCCGGCGGGCAGCCGCGGCTCGTCGTGAAGCGCGATCGCGAAGTCGGGCTTCGGGAAGCGGGTCAGGAAGCCGTCGGCGAGCATGAGGCTCGCCCCCGCGCTGCCCTCCTCGCCGGGCTGGCCGACGAGGACGAGCGTGCCGCGCCAGAGATTCTTCGCCTTCGCCAGCAGGGTCGCGGCCCCGACCAGCGAGGTGACGTGCACGTCGTGGCCGCAGGCGTGCATGACCGGGACGGCTTTTCCGGCGTCGTCTTTCACGGTGACCTGGCTCGCGTAGGGCAGTCCGGTGTTTTCCTTCAGCGGCAGCGCGTCCATGTCCGCGCGCACGAGCAGCGTGGGCCCCCTCCCGTTCTTCATCACGGCGACGATGCCGAAGCCGCCCACGTGGTCGGTCACCTCGAAGCCGAGCGCGCGGAGCCGCTCCGCGAGCCGGGCCGACGTCCGCTCCTCGTGCATCGAGAGCTCGGGATGGCGGTGAAGGTCCTCGTAGAACGCCTCGAGGTCCGGATACAGGGCATCGATGGGCTTGAGGACCGGGGATCCGGAGGCTGCGGGGAGCGCGAGAAGTCCCGCGAGCGCGGAAGCCGCAAAGATGTTCGGCATGGTGCGAAGGATCGTACACTGGCGGCGCATGGCGTCGAGCGCGCGGGTCGGCACGTGGCAGAGCCTGAAGGCCGCCGCGTCGTCGCGGCACATCGGCGCCGTGACGCTCCAGTCCTTCTCCTCCGGCCTGCCGCTCGGACTCGTGTGGATCGCGCTGCCGGCCTTCCTGACCTATCGCGGCGTGGACATCAAGACCGTCGGTCTCTTCTCGCTCGCCCAGGCGCCCTGGAGCTTCAAGTTCCTGTGGGCGCCGCTGATGGACCGCTACGGCCCGCGCTTCGGATCGATCGGGCGGCGCCGCGCGTGGATCCTCATCTGCCAGCTCGCGCTGACCCTCGGCATCCTCGGTCTCGCCGCGTGGGCGGGGGACGCCGACGTGGGTACGGTGGCGATCCTGGCCCTCTTCGTCGCGTTCGCCTCCGCCTCGCAGGACATCGTCATCGACGCGTACGCCGTGGAGATTCTCGAGCGCTCCGAGCAGGGCGTGGCCGTCGGCGCCCGCAACGCCCTCGCGCGGAGCGCCGTGCTGATCTCGGGCGCCGTGACGATCACGCTCGGCCAGCGGCTGGGCTGGCCGCCCGTCTTCGTCGGGCTCGCGCTGCTCTTCGTGCCGATGGCCGGCGTCGTCCTCTGGTCGCCCGAGCCGCCCTCCGCCGGGCCGCCGCCCCGGTCCCTGCGCGACGCGGTGTTCTCGCCCCTGCTCGAGCTCTTCCGGCGCTCGGGCGCGCTCGCGATCCTCGGCTTTCTCGTGCTCTACAAGTTCGGAGAGAATCTCGCGACCGCGCTGATCCGGCCGTTCCTGATCCAGAAGTGCTTCGTGCCCGAGGACGTCGGCGTCGCGACGGCCACGATCGGCCTGATCGGGCTGATCACGGGGACGTTCTACGGCGGCGCCTCGACCGATCGGATCGGGCTGACGCGCTCCCTGTGGATCTTCGGCCTGATCCAGTCGGTCGGGTTTCTCGGCTACATCGCGATCGATCAGATGACCCCGGGCACGCCATGCGCCGGCGGCGTGACGGGCGCGGTGATCCAGCCGGCCGTGCATCGGCTGGTGATGTACCTGGCGATCCTCGTCGAGACGTTCTGCCAGGGCATGGCGACGGGAGCCTTCGGCGTGATGCTCCTGCGCATGACGCAGAAGCAGTTCTCCGCCACGCAGTACGCGCTCTTCTCGAGCATCTTCGCGATCGGGCGGATCCTTCCCGGCCCGATCGCCGGCTTCACCGTCGATGCGATCGGATGGACGCCGTTTTACCTGCTGTGCACGGCGGCTTCGATCCCGGGGCTCCTCCTGCTGCAGCGCTTCGCCCCGATCGGCGGCCGTGAACCGGCCCTCGACGCGCTCGAGGCCGTGGAGGCGCGGCCGATCGGACGCGCGCGCCTGATCGCGGCGAGCGCGGCGGTCGCGGTCGGCGCGTTCGGAGCGGCGCTTTCGGTGGCGGCCCTGCTCTCCGCGCTCAAGGCGGCCCGGGGCCATGCCGGCGCGGGAATCGACTTCGCCGGAGCCGTCGGCCGCGTTCTCGCGCCGGCATCCGCGGCCGAAGGACTGCGGCTGGCCGGCCTTGCCGTGATCGGGCTGGTCTCGGGTCTCGGCGCGGCGGCGTTTCTCGCCGCGCGCCACGGTCTGAAGGCTCGAGGCCGCTCGCTCTAGGGACTACTTCTGGGCGTGCGCCTCGACGAACCAGAGGTACTTGTCCACGTCGCGCGAGATCTCGGTGAAGATGTCCGCGGCGTCGGCGTCGCCGGCCCTGGCGGTCTTGTCGATCGCGGCGCGGGCCTTCCTGCCGAACGCGGCCAGCGCATCGGACAACGCTTCGACGTGATCCACGCCGCTGGTGATCTCGAGAGGATAGACCTCGAGCGACGTGCGCTTGGCCGTAGCCTGGACCGTCCCCTCGGCGGTTCCGCCGAGCTGGACGATGCGCTCGGCGATCAGGTCGACCCATTCCTCGGCGGCTTCGTTGATCTTGTCGAAGAGCTCGTGAAGGGCGATGAAGTTCGGTCCCTTCACGTTCCAGTGGGCCTGCTTGGTCTGGAGCATGAGATCCGTGGCGTCGGCGAGCCGGTCGCCGAGCGTCGCAATGACCTTGGAGCGAACCTTGGCCGGAAGGTCGTTCTTGGTGGGATGCATCGAAAACCTCCTGCGCCTCCCGGCTCGAGGCCCCTCGGGGCCGGTCACACGGGAGACGCCGGGATCTTATCCCGGTCAGCGCTCGAGCGAGCGGCGCACCGACGCCGCGTCGGCGAAGAACGCGCGCAGGGCGCCGGCGTCCCGGCGGCGCAGAGCGTCCGCCATCGCGGTCAGATTCGCCGCGGCGGCTTCGACGGCTCGCGCGAGCGCGTCCGGGTCGGCGAGCGCGAGCTCCAGCGCCAGCGCCTCCGGCTGACCCGCCAGGCGCGTCGTGTCGAGGAGGCCCGGTCCGGCCAGGGCCGCGAGGTCGGGGCCGCCGTCTTCGCCCGCGGCGCGAGCGAGGGCCGCCGCGACGGCGAGCGGCAGGTGGCTGATCCAGGTCATCCCGCGGTCGTGCCGCGCGGCGTCGATTTCCACGGGCGCGGCGCCGAGCGAGCGGACGAAGGACTCGACCGCGGCGATCGAACCAGCGTCGCTGCGGTCGGTCGCGACGATCGCCCACGGCCGCCCGCGGAAGATCGCCGCATCCGCCGCAACGACGCCTCGTCCGCGTCCGCCCGCCATCGGATGTCCGGCGACGAAGCGCGTCCGGGCGGGCAGTCGCCGGGCCGCCTCGGCGATCGGCGCCTTCAGGGACGCGCAATCGGTCAGCACGGCGTCGGGAGCGCGCGAGGCGATCTCGGCGAGGAGCGCGGGCGTGTCGCGGGTCGAGACGGCCGCCACGACCAGCGCGGCGCCGTGGAGCGCCTCCTCGAGCGAATCGGGGGTTTCGATTCCGCGCCGTCGGGCGCTCTCGCGGACGGCGCCGTCGCGGTCCCATCCGCGGGCCTCCGCGGCGAGGGCGATCGAACCGCCGATGAGACCGAGGCCGACGACGGCCGCTCGCGTCATCGCGGTCCTTCGTCGTCGCCGGGCACGCGGACCGCCCAGGCCGGGCGGAGGTCCCGCGCTCCCCGCAGAAACGCGTGCCGGATCTGGCTCTGCGGCCGGTCGGTGTTCCAGTGCAGGAGGACGCGGATGCACCGGCCGAGCGCGCCGGCGACAGGAATCTCCCGCGCGCAGAGAAGGGGCACGTCGGCCCAGCCCGCCAGCGACCGCACCGGCATCGCGGGGAACTCGGCGTCGAGGTCGTCGGTGACCGTGAAGATCGCGCTCGCCAGGTCTTCGGGCCGGATGCCGTTCAGATCCGCGAGGACCCGCAGCAGCTCGAGGGTGCGCTCGGCGATGCTCCGCGCGTCGTTGCCGCCGGCCGTCGTCGCGCCCCGCACGCCCCGCGTCGCCATGGGGCGCGATTATCTCCGAGGCTCGCCGCGGGTTTTCTGCTGCAGAATGCCACCGGCCATGAAGCGGCTGATCGTCAATGCGGACGACTTCGGGCGCACGCCCGGCATCAACGCCGGAACGCTCGACGCGCACCGGCGGGGCATCGTGACGTCCGCCACGGCGATGGTCCTGGAGGAGCCGGCGGGGAAGGGAATCCGCGAAGCGCTGGCCCGCGCCCCGCGGCTGTCCGTCGGCCTTCATTTCACGGCGACGGGAGGCGGCCGGCCGGCGGCGGCGGTCCGGGATGTGCCGGCGCTCGCTCCCGGCGGCCGCTTCGTGCGGCGGCCGGAGGACCTGCCGGCGAGCATTCCGGAAGCGGAGGTCCGGGCCGAGCTCGAAGCCCAGATCGAGATATTCCGCGTCCTCGCGGGCCGGGCGCCGTCTCATCTCGACTCGCACCACCATGCCGCGCTCCACCCTTCGATCGAGCCGGTCTTCGGCGCCGTCGCGCGCGAACGGTCGCTGCCGGTCCGCGCCGCGAGCATCGAGGCACGGCGGGTCCTGAGGAGGGCCGGGGTTCGAACGCCGGACGCCTTTCTCGACGGATTTCACGGCGCCGGCGTCGCTTTCGAGTCGCTCGAACGGATCCTCGAGGCCCTGGAGGACGGCGTCTCGGAGCTCATGTGTCACCCCGCCGAGGTCGACGACGCGCTGCGGGCCGGCTCGCGATACGCGGACGAGCGCGACGCCGAGCGCGAGATCCTCTGCGAGCCCTCGATTCGCGCGCGGGTGCGCTCGCTCGGCATCGAGCTCATCGGCTTCGATGAACTCTGACTCCCGGATGCGTTAGCATTTCCGGCATCGTCTTGGGAGTGAGGCGGACATGAAGGCCCTCGTCGCCGACAGCGATCCGGACCGGCTCCGACAGCTCGAGGGATGGCTCGCGCGCTGGGGCCACGAAGTCGCCGCCGTGCGCAACGGCGTCGAGGCATGGCACCGCCTCGAGGCGGAGCGGTCGCCCATCCTGGTCGTCGCGGCATGGAGGATGGAGGGCATGCCCGGCATCGACGTCTGCCGGCGCCTGCGCCTGCAGCCCGAGCTTCCGTCGGCCTACGTGCTGCTCCTCGTCGAGGGCCGCGGCGCCGAGGACCTCCTCGACGGCCTGAACGCGGGAGCCGACGATTTCCTCATCACGCCCCTCGACCCCGCCGAGACGCGGGCCCGCGTCCGCACGGGCGCCCGGATCGTCGAGATCGAGCAGGCCCTGAAGGCTTCGCAGGATGCGCTGCGCGTCCAGTCCACGCGCGACGTGACGACCGGGTCCTGGAACCGGGCGGCGATCCTGGACCTGCTCCACAAGGAGCAGGAACGCGCCCGGCGCAAGAGCGGGTCGGTCGCGATCGTGCTCGCGGACCTGGACGCTTTCCGGAACGTCAACGAATCGCTGGGAGCGCCCGTCGGCGACGAAGTCCTGCGCGAGGCCTCGCGGCGGATGAGCGCGACGCTGCGCCCCTACGATGCGGTCGGCCGGTACGGGGGCGAGGAGTTCCTGATCGTCCTGCCCGGCTCCGACGGCCTGGGAGCCCTGACCGTGGCCGAGCGCATCCGGGAATCCTTCGCGCGGCGGCCGGTGGCCACTTCGGCCGGGCCCGTGCCGGTGACGCTGTCGCTCGGCGTCGCCGCGGAAGGGGGCGAGGGAACCTCCGAGCTGAGCGCGCTGCTGCGCGCCGCCAACGGGGCGCTCAAGCGGGCGCAGGGAAGCGGACGCAACCGGACGGCGCTCGCCGACGACTCGGGCATCGCCATCGACGCCGTGCCCGACGGAGGCTAGGCAGGCTCGCGTCAGCGCGGCGGCGGAACGTCGACGATCGTGGCCCCCGAAAGGCCCGCCGAGAGCTCTTCGACGAGAACCGCGATGCGGCGGGCCTCGTCCGGCCAGGTCATCGGAATCTGGTAGCGCCAGGAGCCGGAATCGGGCGTCCACTCCACGTCCTCGGACGAGGTGAACGGCTCTCCTCCCGCGATCTCGACGGCGAGCGACAGCCTCAGGGGGACGGGGCTCTCCCCGCCGAGCCCGAGAGCATCCTGCACGGACGAGAAGTTGACGACGACTCGCAGAGTCCCTCCGCGTTTGCCGGCCGGCGCCGGACCGCCGGCGGCGAGCGCGGCCACGACCGGCAGGTCGGCCGGCTTCTCCGATCCTTCGAGGACCCGGACCGCGCGATCGGCCGAAACGGCCCGCGGCGTGCCGGTCAGGAGGTGGCGGTTCGCGCGCACGGACACCCCCGGTCGGAGGGACCTGACGACGAGGGGGTGAGGCCGCCCGTCCGGGATCGCGGCGACCCGGAACGTGACGAGGTAGGCGGCTTCGAGACGGTCCAGCGCCGATCCGAAGTGAGACGACGTCGTGACGACCTCGCCTCCCGTGGCGTCGGCGACCAGCCGCAGAGAGTCGGTCGGGCGCTGGTAGAAGAAGAGGGGAGCGAAGTCCACGACCTGCCGCAGGGCCTGGGCGCCTCGCAGGCCCATGTTGCCCGCGCTGCTGGCGAATTCCGCCGAGGTCGCGCCGAGAGCGATCGGAATCGTGGTCAGTCCCTTTCCCGCCAGCGTGGCTTCGACCTCGGCCAGCATCTTCGGCACCTCGCCGCCGTACTCCGCCTCCATCTGGAGGACCTCCTGGCGCAGCGCGGGGCTCGTGCTCGTGATGCTGCGCTCGTAGGTCTCGACGGGGTCCATGTCGAAGCCATCGGTGGCGTAGTAGAGGATTCCGGCGCGCGTCTCGGAGCGCGCGGCCGCCCACGCTTCGAGCCGGTGGAACGCGGTCCTCAGCAGAGCCAGCTCGTGGCCCACGGCCGCCTGGACGTGCGCGCGCACCGAATCCGCCGCGGCGTTCGTTCCGGAGTTCTGCGCGTCGCGGACTTCCCGGAGCGCATCCCTCCTCAGGTCGAGGAGACGCTCCTTGCCGGGCACCTCGGATCCGATCCGAGCGAGCTCGCGGCGGAGGACGCCCTCGTCCGACGTCGAGGGAAGCTCGACGCGGGGCGTCGCGTCGGCGAGGACGATCTCGAGCGGTCCGAGAGCGAGAATCTCGCCGAGGTGGCTCGCGACGGCGTCCGTAACGAGCTTCATCGACCGGCGGTTGAGCGCGGTCGTGTCGAGATACAGGTACTGCGGCGTGCCCGAGGCGGAGCGAGGCGCGTCCCGAGAGGTCTCCGGGGCGACCGGCGGCGCCGCCGGATTCCCGGGTGGCGCGGGCGGCCGAACGGGCTCGACGCCGATCACCTCGACGGGCTTTCCGTTTTCGAGGACCTGAAGATCGGAGGGTCCGAGCGGCGGGTCCGGTGGATGCCCCTTCGGATCGGTCGCCGAGACGAGGATCGAGCGCACGCGCACCTCGACGCGCTCGACGAACGGAGCGCCGCGCTCACCCGGGACCGGAGTGGGCTGCGCCCGGACCGCCGACGGCCGAAGCGCTCCGGCGGCGAGAAGGAGGGGGACGACGGATCGGCGGATGGAGCCCCGGGGAGACAGATTGTCTCTGTCCGGCGACAGCATCGCGGGCCGGGGCCGCCGCGCGCGACGCCTCCGGCTCGCCGTGCTCGAGTTCGGCGTTCCGGCAAGGAATATGCTGCAACCGATGCGCATGAAAACCCTCGCCCTCTCCGCCGTCGGGGTGATTGCGGCATCGGCCGCGTTCGGCGCCGCGGCGGTCACGCCCGCCTGGACGCCCATCGGGCCCGAGTCCGGAGTCATCAACTTCGTCGCCGTCGCTCCTTCGGACGTCACGCGAGTCTACGCCGCGAGCCCGACGGGAGGCGTCTTCCGGAGCGACGACTCCGCGGTGACGTGGCGGAGCGCCTCGCAGGGGCTCACGACCCTGCAGATCCGGTGCCTCGCGGTCGCGCCGGCGAATCCCGACGTCGTTTACGCCGGATCTACGGCCGGGGCATTCCAGTCGACGGACGGCGGCGCGCACTGGACGGCGTTCGGCGGCGGCTTTCCATCGGCCGTCATCACCTCGATCGCCGTCGATCCGACGAACCCGTCGACGCTCTACGCGGCCGGAACCACCGGGACGCTCGTCAAGAGCACGAACGCGGGTGCGTCGTGGAGCCCGATCGGAGGAGCCACGATCGCGTCCTCCCAACCGCGCACGCTCGCGCTCGATCTCGTCCATTCCGGGACGGTGTATCTGGGAACGATTCAGGACGGTTTCTATCGCAGCGACGACGGCGGCTCGTCGTTCACGCTGCACAACGACGGATTCCTGCAGATCAATCCGGCCGTGGTGGCCATCGCGGCCGATCCGACCAACGCGTCGGGGGTCTACGCCGGAGCCGTGAACGACGTCTACGTCTCGACCGACAAGGGCGACGACTGGCTGCCTGTCGAGGTCGCGGGATTCCCGACCGCCATTCAGGGAGTCGCCGTCGACGCGAGCGGCGCGGCCTACACGGCCGACCAGCTCGGCTTCTACACGCGCGCGGCCGGCGCCGCGGCCTGGACGCAGGTCGTCGGCTCGCCGAGCTGGATCACGTCCATTTCCGTCGGGACGGGCGACGCGCCGCCGGCGTTCATCGCCGACGGGAAGACCGCTTATTCCCCGGGAGGAGTGGAGCGCTGGGACGGCGGAAACGAGCTCGCGCATTCGGCTCCGACCGCGGAGACGATCACGGCGCTCGCGGCCGATCCGGCGCACCCCGGCCGGCTGCTGGCGGGAGCCGCGTTCGGCATCGTCGCGACGGAGGGCGGCGGCGTGACCGACTGGCAGCAAGTTGCCTGCTGCACCGGGAACATCTTCGGCAACATCGCGACGGCGATCCTCTTCGATGCGCGCACGCCCGAGCTCGTCTACCTCAGCACCGGCGCGGGCATCTTCCGGTCGACCGACGGCGGCCTGACCTACACGACCTCCTCCGCGGGGCTGGCGAGCGTCGTCCGCTCGCTTCTCGCCCAGCCGGGATCCGCCACGGGCCTGCTCGCCGGCGCCACCAACGGGCTGTATCAGTCCTCGGACGGCGCGAACTGGTCGCCGGGTTCGGCGGACCTGTCGGGGCGGATCGTCCTGGCGCTCTCCCAGGATCCGGCTTCGCCCTCGTCGCTGTGGGCCGGCACCGACGACGGCGCATACCACAGCACCGACGGCGGGCAGCACTGGGCGAAGGCGGGCAGCCTCGGCGGCAACGTCCACGCGGTCCTCGCGGCGGGCCCGCGCGTCCTCGCGGGCACCGACACGGGGCTTTCTTACAGCGGCAACGGCGGTTCGACGTGGTCGGCGGGCTCGGGCATCTCGGCGGCCGTCAACGCGCTGGCGGGAAATGCGGGCTCGGGCGTCGCGTATGCGGGAACGACGGCCGGCGTCCTCCAGAGCACCGACGGCGGCGCGACCTGGTCGACCGTCGCAACCGGCCTGACCGATCCGACCGTGCTCAGCCTCGCTCTCGCACCCGACGGAACCCTCGCGGCGGGCACCGACGGCGGCAGCGTCTTCCGCTTCCAGGACGTGCAGACGGCCCCGCGCGGCGGCGTGGACCGGGTCGGAACGCTGCCTCCGCCGCGAGCCGTGCCGCCGCGGCCGTAGCGCGCGTTCTCGCCGCGGTTTGACTTTCGCGCGCGGCTGGGATTCTGTAGGCCGCAGGAGTCCCCACATGTCGCTCGTCGCTCTCTGGGTGATCGTGGCCCTGGCCGCCGGCATCCTGGAGGTGGCCGTCCCGGCGTTCGGGTTCGTTTTCGTGACGCTCGCGGCCCTGGCCGCCGCGGTTCTCGCCCTGCTCGGCGTGGGCACGACGGTCCAGGTCGTCGTGTTCGCCGCCGCGACGCTCTTCTTCCTGCTCGTGCTGCGCCGTTTCTTCGTCGAGCGCCTGCGCGGAGCGGGCGTCCCCTCGCGAACCGACACCCTTCACGGCAAGCTCGCGGAGGTCACCGAGCCGATCGATCCGGTCCGGGGATCGGGCCGCGTCTTCGTCGAGGGCCACGACTGGGCCGCCCGCGCGCCCGTTCCGATCGCCCCCGGGACGCGCGTGCGGATCCACGGCGCCGACGGCATCGTTCTTCTGGTGTCCCCGGTGCAGGAGTAAGGAGGCATCATGTCGAGCTCCCCGTCGTCCGTCGCGCTCTTCGTCCTCGTCCTCTTCGTGCTGATCGTTCTCGCCAAGTCGATCAAGATCGTCCCGCAGAAGCAGGTGAAGCTGATCGAGCGGCTCGGGCGCTTCCACAGCGCGCCGACGCCGGCCTGAACATCATCGTGCCGTTCCTCGACTCGGTGCGCGCCACGATCGACCTGCGCGAGCAGATCACGCAGATCGAGCCGCAGGCCGTCATCACGCGCGACAACGTGACGATGGAGGTCGACGCCGTCATCTACTTCGTCATCGCCGACCCGGTGCGGTCGACCTACGAGGTGCAGAACCTGAGCTGGGGCATCGAGCAGCTCACGCTCTCGGCCCTGCGCAACGTCATCGGCGCGCTCGACCTCGACCACACGCTGACCTCGCGCGACACCATCAACACGCAGCTGCGCTCGGCGCTCGACCAGGCCACGCAGCAGTGGGGCGTCAAGGTCATGCGCATCGAGCTGAAGAACATCGACCCGCCGGAGGACATCCAGCTGACGATGGAGAAGCAGATGACCGCCGAGCGGTCGCGCCGCGCGATCGTCACCACCGCCGAGGGCGAAAAGGCCTCGGCGATCCTGCGGGCCGAGGGGCAGAAGCAGTCCCAGATCGTCAACGCCGAGGGGGAAAAGCAGTCCCGGATCCTCGCGGCCGAGGGCCAGGCGACGGCGCGGCTGCGCGTGGCCGAGGCCGAGGCGCAGGCGATCAAGGTCGTGGCCGATTCCATCGGCACGGCGGGCAATCCCGCGCAGTACCTGATCGCGCAGCGCTATCTCGAGGCCTTCAGCCAGCTCGGCGCCAACGCGGAACGGATCGTGTACCTTCCCTGGGAGGCCTCGGGGATCCTGGCCTCTCTCGGCGGGATGCGCGACCTGCTCCAGCCGGGCGGCGCGGCCCCGGTCTCGCCGCCGCCCCCGAATCCGATGCCGACGGGTCCGCGGCCGGCGCCGCCGATCTCGCCGGTGCGCTAGCCGCGCTCCGGCGCGGCGAGCTTCAGGCGGGCGCTCCGATCGCGTCGATCTCGCCCAACGCGCGGTCGATCTCGCCCCGGTCGTTTCCGGCGTGCGGGGAGAAGCGGACGAAGCCTTCGCGGGGCGCGACGATGACGCCGCGCTTCTCGAGCGCCTTCGCCCACTCCCGCGCGTCGCCCGAAGGCGGCGTCGCCGCGAGGATCCCGGAGGCCACGGGCTCGGGAGTCCCGATGCGCCACCCGCGCGCGGCGAGTCCCGCGCGAAAGCCCCGGGCATTCTCGAGGACGCGGCGGTGCACCGCCTCCGCGCCCATCTCGGACAGGAGGTCGAGCGCTTCGGACAGGCCCGCGAGGTTCGCGGTCGGCAGCGTCCCCGGCTCGTAGCGGCGCCCGCCGGAATACGGCCTCGCGCCGCCGTCCGCGAGGTACGAGCCGTCGGTGATCAGGTTCCACCATCCGAGCGCCCGCGCCGGCACGCGATCCCGCGCGGCGTCGCGGACGTAGAAGATCGCGCCTCCCTCGGTTCCGTAGAGCCACTTGTGCGCGTCGGCGCACAGCACGTCCACCCTCGCGGCTTCGACGTCGAGCGGCAGGGCGCCGAGGCCCTGGATCGCGTCGACGACGAGGAGGGCGCCGCGCTCCCGGCACAGCGCGCCGATCTCGGCGATCGGAAGCACCGATCCGTTGTGAAACGCGACCCACGAGATCGCCACGACGCGGGTGCGCGCATCCATCCGGGCCGCGACGTCTTCGGCGAGGATGCGCCCGTTCCGGTTCTTCACGACGCGGCACTCGACGCCCCGGGACGCGAGGGCCTTCCAGGGATACGCGTTCGAGGGGAACTCCATGTCGGTCGTGACGACGTTGTCGCCCGCGGTCCACCCGAACCCCAGCGCGACGAGGTTGATGCCCCAGCTCGTGTTCGGAAGAAAAGCGATTTCGTTCGGCGAGGAGCCGATCAGGCGCGCCGCC
This sequence comes from uncultured Acidobacteriota bacterium, assembly GCA_963738945.1. Lineage (GTDB taxonomy): Bacteria > Acidobacteriota > Thermoanaerobaculia > UBA5066 > Gp7-AA6 > DAHUXD01. The sequence continues at coordinate 232,193 of CAVTYD010000003.1, read as the reverse complement.
TTCGCGCGCGCGGTCTCGACCCTGCCGAACCACTCGCGCCAGTCGGCCGCGCCGCGGTCCCGGGCATTCTCGACGTGCGCCGTCATCGCCGCGGCCACGCGGCGAGGCAGGGGCGCCACGGCGGCATGGTTGAAGTAGAGCAGCTGCCGGCGGACGGGGAACTCGCGGTCGAGCGCACCCGGCGAAAAGTCGAAGCTCATCGGCCGAGGATCTTTCGATAGAGCGCTTCGTACTCGGAGGCCATCCGCTCGTAGCCGAAGCGTTCCGCGGCCCGGCGCCGGCACTCCGCCCGGTCGAGCTCGCCGATTCGGGCCACGAAGCCGGCGAGATCGTCGTCGGTCTCGCCGAGGAAGCCCGTGATGCCCGGCTCGACGAGCTCGGGCAGCGCGCCCCGGGGCGTCGCGACCACGGGCGTCCCCGCGGCGAGCGATTCGGCGACGACGAGGCCGAACGGCTCCTCCCACGAGATCGGGAAGAGAAACGCCCGCGCGCCGGCGAGGAGAGCCAGGACCCGGTCGTTCGGCAGCCGGCGATGGTGCACGACCCTTCGTCCATCCACGCGGGGACGGACCCGCTCCTCGTAGAAGGGCTCGCTCTCCTCGAGGTACGGCGTCACGTCGCCCACGATGACGAGGGGCAGACCGGCGCGCCCGGCGATCGCGATGGCCCGATCGGCGCCCTTGTGCGGAACGAGGCGGCCGACCGTCACGAGGTATTCGCCCCGCGCGGCCGAAAAGGGAACCGCCGCGACGTCGATGCCGTACCGAATGACCGGCAGGCCGCCGCCGAGCATGCGGTTCTGCGCCTCCGTGATGCAGACGGGATGCAGATTCGGGAACCGATCGCGGTAGTACTCGTGGAGGCTCTTCTCGATGTACGCATAGGTGATCACGCTGGGACGCCCCGTCGACGTCGAGAAGTACGCCGCCGGCGTCGGCCAATGCGAGTGGAGGACGTCGAACGTATCGGCCCGGGCATAGGCCTCGGCGGCGTTGCGGACTTCCATCTCGCGCTCGAGGTAAGAAGTCGAATCGGGGTCGTCCTGCGTGGCGCGAGGGACGACCGCGTGGAGGCGGGCCGGGGTCTTCGAGTCTCCCGAGGCGAAGAGCGTGACGTCGTTTCCTCTTTCGACGAGGCCGCGCGTCAGGAGGGCGATCGCGATTTCGGTGCCGCCGTGCGCGCGGGGCGGGATCGAGAAGCAGATCGACGCGATCTGCGCGATCCTCACTGGAGCCGGACCGCTCCCGTCCGCGCGAGCAGCTCGAAGTATTCGGCGATGGCCGGGAGCGCCACCGGGGAATAGAGGCCCGAGAGGGTGTCCCGGATCTCCGACACGGTGCGCGTCCCGTCGGCGAGGTTCAGGGCCTCGTACGCGAGGACGTCTCCGTCCTCCCGGGAAGCGAGCGCCGTCTTCGAGAGGTCCGCGCCCGGGATGTCGGCGAAGTAGTCGTAGTAGTAGACGTTCAGCGGTCCGACGATCCCGGGATTGCGCGTCGGAACGCGCCGGTCGGCCGGTGCCGGCGCGGCCGGAAGGCTCGCGCGGAGCTTCTTCGTTTCCGCCGCGACCGCGGCCGAGGTCGACGGCCAGAGGCGCGCGACCGAATCGAGCTCGGCGATCGCGGAGGCGGTCTCGGCCCGCCCGACGGCGGCGGCCTCGGATCCGCCGCGAGCCTCCGCCCAGAGAATGCGCGCCTCCGCGTCGGCCCGCGTCAGCGCGAGCAGCCTCGGCGCTTCCGCGTCGGGCAGGGCGGCGAGGGTGTAGACGAGCCCGGCGCCCAGGTAGGCGACGCGGCCGAGCTTGGTCGCGTCGAGGTTCTCGGGCTGGTCCTTCTGCGTGTGGATCGTGACGTCGGGGTAGTCATGGAAATAGACCATGGGTACGCGGAAGCCGGCGGCCTGGAAGACCTCGTGATCGCTGCCCATGCTCAGGCCGCGAACGTCGCCCAGGAACATCTCGCGGGAGCCCGGCGGCCAGACGAACCCGGCGTAGGAATTCCCGAGCCCCTGTCCGTAGCCGGTCGGATTCAGGCCCTCGGCATAGCGCGCCGACGCGGCGACGACCTGGTCGAACCAGGCCGCGGCGATGACGTTGGCGACGTGGGGGAGCGTCTCGGCGGTGCGCGAGACGTGAAAGGTGCCCTTCGTCGTCGAAAGAAGGCCGCCGACCATGTCCATGTGAACGCCGCCGACCAGGCGCGCCACGACTTCGGGGTGCCGGACGAGATAGGCCTGCGAGCCCGTGATCTCGGGAACCCACAGGAAGCGGATCGTGCGCGCGGGCCGGCGGAAGCGTCCTGGCGCGAGATGGCGCCGCTCAGCGCGCGGGCGACCTCGAGGATCGCCGCGCTGCCCGAGGCGTTGTCGTTGGCGCCGGCCGACTCGTGGCAGAGGTGCGCCGTCACGACGACTTCGCCCGCCTTCGGGTCCGAGCCCGGGATCGTGGCGACGACCACGTCGTAGGTCGCCGGGACCATCTTCGCCGCGACGCGGGCGCGCAGGACGATCGGCGCTCCGCCCGCGAAGCGTTCGCGGAGCTCCGCGGCCTGGCGCTTCGAGATCATGAAGGCGAATCGGTTCTGGAGCTGGTAGGGCGAGAGGTGCCCCCACCGGATCAGATCGCGGTCGTCTCCGGCCCACGGCGTCACCTGGTTCGGGAAGTCGGAGAGGAACCCGGCCGCGCCGCGCTCCTCGCAGGCGAGCCGGTGGACGATCGGGAGAGGGCCATCGGCGAGCACGATCTTGCCGCGCACGTCCCGGCCCTCGTAGTCCTTCGGCGAGGTTCCGGCGCCGACGTCCACGAGCTGGGCCGTCACGTCCGCATCCTGGCTGTAGTCGGCGAGCGAAACCGGAAGGTCCGGGAAGGACGCGATGAGCCTGGGGGTCGGCTTCACCTCCTCGAGGGTCGCGGAGACCGGCGTCCAGCCGACGTGCGACAGAAAATGCGCGTACTTCGTCTTGCCGTCCGCGGGGAAGTGCTCGATCGAGGCGTCCGAGAGCCCGGCGGCGATCGCCTTCTGCCGGATGAGCTCCGCGGCGGCGGTGAAACCGGGGGAGCCCTGGACGCGGTGGAACCGGCCGAGCTCGCGGACGGTCTCGAGGGCCGCGACGCCGTCCACCTCGGCGTGAATGGCGGCCGGCACCTCGTCCGGCCAGAACGGAATCACCCGGTCCTGGGCGAGGAGCGTCGAGGCCGCCGCCAGCAGGAAGACGTAGGGGAGGGGCTTGCCCCCTCCCACCTCAAACCGGGCGGCCACGAGGGCCGCCTACGGCGCGACCGTGAAAGGCACGACGGCCGCGGTCTTGTCCCAACCCATGGCCAGCTTGCCGCCCGTATTCGTCATGTCGACGAAGCCGATCGTGAACTGGTCGATCGAAACGGCCGGGGTCATCATCGTCATCGGCACGCGGACGACGTCGAACTTCGGATCGTAGCCGTACGCGCCCCAGATCCTGGTCTTGTCGTTGGAGTCGTACTTTTCCTGCGTCGGCTGCGTGGAAACGATCAGCGTCCAGGCGCCCTCCTTGAGCTCCACGAAGAGATCGTAGGTGCCGGGCGCGATCTTCTTGCCGCCGAGCATCAGGGGAGCCTCGGTCGTCAGCCGGGTCGTCTGGTTCGCCCCGGCGCGCCAGACGGGCGCCCCGCCGTTGACGGCCTTGCCGTAGTCCGCGCCCTTGCCGAAGATGTCGGTGCGGCCGCGCAGGATCGGACGGCTGTACGAGATCTCGATCCACTTGCCGCCGGTGGCGTGACGCTCGCCGTCCTTGTCCGGGGCGCTGAACGTGGCGCCGACGACCGTCGCCGCGGTGCCGGCCGGCGAGGCCGGCTTCTTGTCCTGGGCCGTCGCGGCCACCGCGCCGGCGAGAAGCAGGGAAATACCGAGAAGGGATGCCTTTCGAATCATTGTGTCCTCCTGTCCCACTGTTGACGCGGCGGCCCGCACGTTCGGGCCGTTCCGCGAAGGCGAAGCATATAGAATCCCGCGCCGCCATGAGCAACTCCGTTCGCCGCTTCGCCGCGGCGGTCCTGGCGGCGCTGATCGCCCTCCCCGCCGCGGCCGCCGACGCCCCCGGGAGCGACCGCCTCGCCTTCGCCCTGACCGGCGGCCGCGTCATCGTCTCGCCGGGCAAGGTGATCGATCCCGGCGTCGTCGTGATGCGCGGCGGCGTGATCGAGGCGGTCGGTCCGGCGGGCTCGACCGCGATTCCCGCCGACGCCCGGATCTTCGACGTGAAGGGAAAAGTCGTCCACGCCGCTTACATCGATCCGTACGTGTCGGTGGACCGGCTGGCGGGGAAGGCCCCGCGCCGTCCGCCGGACGAGGACGAGTCCGGCGCATCGACGAGGCGATCGCGGCGCTCCTCGGGTCGCCGCGGCGGCTCCGATGCCCGCGGCGCGCGCGGAGGAACGAGCGATCGACGAGCTGACCATCAAGGAAAGCGTGGCCGACGCCTATCGCCGCATGGGTTTCGCGGTCGTCGAGGCCGCGCCCGCCGCGGGAGTGCTTCGCGGACGGGGCGCCGTCGTCAGCCTGGCTCCCGGATCGGAGCCGGGGCGGATTCTCGAGGCCGCGGGCGGGCAGTACGTGTCGCTCGAGCCCGAGCCCGACGCGACCGAATATCCGGTCTCCAAGATGGGCGCGGTGGCCGTGGCTCGCCAGGGGTTCCTGGACGCACGGTGGTGGCGCGACGCCGAGGCCGCCTACGCGGCGAAGCCGTCCGGGCGGCAGCGGCCGCGATTCGTCGAATCGACGGCGGCGCTCGTCCCCGCGGCCGAGGGCCGGGAAGTCGTCGTCTTCGACACCGAAGACGTCCTGGCGCTGCTCCGGGCCGGCCGGGTCTCGAAGGAGATGAAGCTCAAGGCGCGGTACGTCGGCGCCGGGGACGAGTACCGCATGATCGCCGAGGTGGCGGCGATGCGCCCGGAGCTGGTCCTGCGCGTCGCGTTCCCTCAGCCGGAGAAGCTCGATCGCGAGGAGGAGTGGCTCGACGTGCCGCTCGAGCGCCTGCGCGCGTACGACCGCGCGGCGTCCAACCCGCGGTGGCTTCGCGACGCGGGAGTCGAGTTCTCGTTCACGACGGCGGGCCTCGAGGAGGCGAAGGACTTTCCGAAGCGCGTCCGCGAGGCGATGGCCCGGGGTCTGACGGCCGAGGATGCCCTCGCGGCCGTCACGACGGTCCCGGCACGCCAGCTCGGCTTCGGAGACCGGCTCGGTACGATCGCGGCGGGCCGCATCGCCAACCTCGTCGTCGAGACCGGCGAGCCGTTCGCCGAGAAGAGCCGCGTCACCGAGATCTGGATCGACGGCGTCCGAACGGATTTTCCCGAGGACGAGAAGAAAGAGGCCGCCGCGGAATCGAAGCCGGCTGCCTCGCCGGAGACGGCGCCGAAGACGGACGTCCGCCCGTCTCCGGCGCGCGAGGCCGGGGCCGCCGCGTCGCCCTCCGCCGTGGTCGTGCGGGGCGCGACGGTCTGGACGCAGGGATCCGCGGGAGTCGTCGAGAACGCCGACGTGCTCGTGGTGCACGGAAAGATCGCCGCCGTCGGCAAGGGCCTCTCGGCCCCGGCCGGCGCGCTCGAGGTGGACGGGCGCGGCAAACACGTGACGCCGGGGATCATCGACGCGCACTCCCACACGGCCGTGGACGGCGACGTCAACGAAGGAACGCACAACGTCACCGCGGAGGTGCGCATCCGCGACGTGCTCAACCCCCTCGACGTCGCGATCTATCGCGAGCTCGCGGGCGGCACGACCGTGGCCAACGTCCTGCACGGGTCCGCCAACGCGATCGGCGGCCAGAACCAGATCGTGAAGTGGCGCTGGGGCGCCGGTCCCGACGATCTCCTCTTCGTCGGCGCGCCGGAAGGGATCAAGTTCGCGCTCGGCGAGAACCCGAAGCAGTCCAACTGGTCGAATTCGAAGCCGCGCTACCCCCGCACGCGCATGGGCGTGGCGGAGCTCGTCCGGGAGCGCTTCCAGGCCGCGCAGGAATACCGCAAGCGGCAGGACGAGTACCGCAAGGCCGCCGCGGTCAAAGGGTCCAACCCGATTCCTCCGGAGCCGGACCTGCAGCTCGAGGCGATCGCCGAGATCCTCGAGGGCAAGCGCCAGATTCACTGCCACTCGTACCGCAAGGACGAGATGCTGCAGATGCTGCGTTCGGCCGAGGAGTTCGGCGTGAAGGTCGCGACGCTCCAGCACGCGCTGGAGGGCTACAAGATCGCCGACGAGATCGCCCGCCACGGCGCCGGCGCCTCGGGATTCTCGGACTGGTGGGGCTACAAGTTCGAGGTCTACGACGCGATTCCGTATGCCTTTCCGCTCATGCGCGAGCGCGGCGTCGTCGTTTCGTACAACTCGGACTCGGACGAGCTCGCGCGGCGTCTGAACTTCGAAGCCTCCAAGGCGGTCAAGTACGGACGGATCTCCGGGCCCGACGCCCTCGCCTTCGTGACGTCCAATCCGGCGAAGCAGCTCGGCATCGCGGACCGCGTCGGCTCGCTCGAGGTCGGCAAGGACGGCGACTTCGTCGTGTGGAGCGGCGACCCGCTCTCGACCTCCTCCATGGCCCTCGAGACCTGGATCGACGGAAAGAAATACTTCGACCGGCAGGCGGACCTCGCCGCGCGTCCTTCACTCGAGGCCGAGCGCCAGGCGCTCGTCGCGAAGGCGAAGGCCAGGCTCGACGAGGGAAAGGCGGCGCCATCGAAATCGGACAAGGCATCCGATGAGCCGGCGGTGTCGCGATGAGGGCGCGAGGGATCGCCTCGGCCTCGCTGATGCTTCTCGCGGCGGCCATGGCGGCCGCCCGGGCGCCGGTGCCGACGCCCGCGGCGCCGGCTCCGCCGCGCGAGTTCTCGATCGTCGGGGCCACGATCCATCCGGTGTCGGGTCCGGACATCCCGAAGGGCACCATCGTCGTTCGCGACGGCCGGATCGTCTCGGTCGCCCCCGGTGCGGCGCCGCTTCCGAACGCGCCCGTCGTGGACGGTTCGGGCCGCCACGTCTATCCGTCGATCTTTCCGCCCCTGACCGCGCTCGGCCTGGTCGAGATCGGCGCCGTGCGCGCGACCGTCGATCAGAGCGAGCTCGGCGACCTGAACCCGGACGTGCGCGCCTCGGTCGCGGTCAACTTCGACTCGGAGCTCCTGCCGGTGGCGCGCTCCGGAGGAGTCCTCGTCGCGGGCATCACGCCGCGGGGCGGCGTCGTCTCGGGCTCGGTCGCGGCCATGAAGCTCGACGGCTGGACGCGGGAGGACGCCACGCTCAAGGATCCGGCGGCGATCACGGTGTTCTGGCCGGACCTGTCCATCGATCGCTCTCCGACCGCGAGCGTCTCGGTGAAGACCCAGCAGAAGCGGCGCGACGAGAAGGTCGAGAAGCTCAAGACGATCTTCCGCGACGCGCGCGCCTACGCGAAGGCGAGGTCGGCCGAGAGCCAGGCGGGAGTCCCGCGGCACGCCGTGGACGTCAAGCTCGCGGCGCTCGTTCCGGCCGTCGAGGGCCGGATCCCGGTGATCGTCGCCGCCTCCCAGCTCGCCCAGATCCGCGACGCCGTGAAATGGGCGACGGAGGAGGGGCTGCGCCTCGTGATCTGGGGAGGGGCGGACGCCTGGCGGATGGCCGACGAGCTCGCGAAGGCCCGGATTCCGGTCGTCGTGGATTCGCCGCTCGATCTCCCGAGTCGCGAGGACGAGCCCTACGACACCGAGTTCGCGAACGCCGGCAGGCTCGCCCGCGCCGGAGTCCTCGTTCTCTTCAACGACGGCGGCGACGACGCGACCAACGTGCGCAATCTTCCGCACCTGGTCGCGACCGCCGTCACGTTCGGCTTTCCGGCGGACAAGGCTCTGGCCGCGATGACGCTGGAGCCGGCGCGCCTGCTCGGCGTCGCGGACCGCTCGGCTCGCTCGAGGCCGGCAAGGACGCGACGTTCATCCTGACGGACGGCGACATCCTCGACCTGCGCTCGCGCGTCGTCGGGGCGTACCTCGACGGCCGCGCCCTCGATCTGACGGACAAGCAGAAGCGCCTGTACGAGAAATACCGGAACCGGCCGACGCCGGCAGTCCCGGCCGGAGGTGCGAAATGAACTTCCTGTTCAAGGAGGAGCCGACGCACTTCTCCTACGACGATCTCGTGAGGGAGAAGAAGACGAGCTGGACGGGAGTGAAGAACCCGGTCGCGCAGAAGAACCTGCGCTCGGTCAGGAAGGGCGACCGGATCTTCTACTACCACACGGGCGGCGAGAAGTCCGTCGTCGCGGTCGCCAGGGCGGCGGGCGACGCCTATCCCGATCCGAAAGACCCTTCGGGCAAGCTCTACGCGGTGGACGTCCTGCCCGTCCGCAAGCTCCCGCGCCCCGTGACGCTCTCCGAGATCAAGGCCGACGCGTCGTTCTCCCAGTTTCCGCTCGTGCGCATCTCGCGGCTTTCCGTGATGCCCGTCTCGGACCGGGAGTGGGACCGGATCGAAGCGATGGCCGCGCGGCCCCCGAAGGGCTGATCGGAGCGATCGCCTAGGGCCTCGGCGCGACGGCGCGCGGAGCGTCGCCGCGGTCGCGGGTCGCCTCGACCACCGTTGCCCGCGGCTTTCCCGCCGGCGGCGGGAGCGCGGGAGCCCAGCCGATGTCCTGGAGCATCGGAAGCGTCAGGTCGACCTGATGCAGGAGATCTCCCGCGTCGTTCGGCTGCATGAGCAGGTGGGGGTAGGCGCTCGAGTCCCAGTGCGAGATCGACGAGCCGTCCTGGACCGGATTCGGTGCATAGAGCAGCATCCGGTCGGCCGTGTCCGCGCCCGCGCGGCGGTTGGGGTCGAGGCGCAGCGCCACCGAGATGCCGGCGGCGAGGTTCGTGCGCAGCGTCGCCCCGTCGGCCTGCGTCACGCTCACCGTGGGAATCGTGATGGACAGATCGGTTCCCGCCATGCCGAGGGCGCTCGGATCGGAGACGTTGTTGGCGATGACGAGGGCGATCGCGCCCGCCGCCTGCACGATGCGCGCCTTCTGCACGAAGTCGCAGGTGCCCCGATCCACGAGCGCCACGTTTCCCGCGACGTCGGCGGCGTCGGTCAGCGCCGAGCAGGCATCGGTCGTGGACGGCCCCGCCGCGTCGGAGGGGTCCTCGGCCGCCACGAGCGTTCCGGAGACGCCGGCGACCGTCAGCGCGGGCCCGAACTCGGCCGTGCCGACGTCGAAATCTCCCGCGATTCCGGGAGGGGCGGTGACCGAGAGCGCGGGCCCGGAGAGGGTGCTCGGAACGGCATCCGTCACGCGCGGACTGTCCCAGGCGACGGAGCCCGTCCGGATCGCCGATGCCTGCCTCTCGGAGTCCGTCATCGTGTCCCAGTGCCGGCCGAGCGAATCGTCGCGGACGTGCCGCTCGAAAACGTCGGAGACCCCGTTGAACTCCTCGCCCGTCGCCGGGTCGACGAAGGTCAGGAAGCCGAGGCCGTGGGCGAATTCGTGGAGGAGGACGGAGACCAGGTCGAGCGAAGCGCCGTGCTGGTTGTCGAGGCCGTAGTACCACCGGCTCGACTCCAGACATCCGGTCGTGCCGACGTTGGAATTGAATCGGGCCTGGATCTCGGCGGCGCCGGTGTCCGGCAGGAGGTCGTGTCCGGCCAGGCGGCTCGCGAGGGCCACGGCGTACCAGGTGTGGGGAATCGGTGCGTTGGGAAAGTCGGCGAGCGCCGAGGTCGGTCCGGCGGCGCCGAGCGTTCCGCTGTCCGCCACGCAGTCGAGCGGCTCGAAGGTCGCCTGGATGCGGATCTCGGCGCTGCTGTCGAGCAGCGCGCCCCAGAGCGTGGCCGCGTACTGGAACGCCTGGAGCCGCTGCGCGCCGACCGTCGTGCCCGTGTTGCCGCCGACCGGCGTAGCCGGAGTCGGATCGTTGAATCCGACGCCGGGGTCGTTGGCGTTGATGATCGTGATGACGGCCGAGCCGTCGGCGGCGGCGGCGCAGGCCGTCGCGAGAAGCACCGCGGCCGCCGTGCGCAGGCCGGTCATCGCGCGGGCGCCGTCCCGGAAACCTGCGAGTGCGGCAGACACTCGAGCCGGGTCGTTCCGTCCGGCTGGCGCACGACGCGCAGATCGAAGAGAAAGGCGTCGCCGAGGTCCACCGACTTCATGCCGTTCGCGTGCGTGATCACCGTGAAGACCCGGGGCGGCGCATTCGCGCGCGCGGCCAGGCGCTCCTCGGCGAGCCGTCTCAGCTCCTCCGCGGTCGGCGGCCGCGGCCGGCCGGTCGCCGGGTCCACGAAGACGTGGAGGCGAGGCGCCGTCACCGGGGCGTCGATCGCCGGACAGACTTCGGGCGGCTTCTCCCGGGCCGTCGCCGCGGTCGGGGCGGCTACCGCGACGACGAGCGACAGGGTGGCGAGTCCGATCGAGCTCCGCCGCGTTCTCATGGGTGCGTCCGGTGCGAACGGATCAGGGCAGCGAGTATTCCCCGGCGATCTGGACGGTCGACGTCCCGTCGGCGTTGGCGGTTCCGTTATAGGTGCCCTTGCCCTTGATGCCTTTCACCTTTCCGGTTCCGCTGACGAAAGACCACGTTCCGGTCGAGCTCACCGGCTTCCCGTCCTTCGACTTTCCGGAGCCGGAGAACCGCACGGTGAACTTGTCTCCGTTGTCCATGTCGTCGAGGTGGTAGCCGTGGTCGCTCGACGAGTTTCCGTTCATCTCCGCGACGACGACGTCGCCGCCCGTCTTGGTGTGAGCTCCGGCGATCTCCATCGGGGTCGTCCACGTGCACGCGGACTTGACGATGGCGAAGGCGTGGCCGGGCTTGTCGCCGATCTCGACAGGTGCGACCGGCTCGGGCTTGCACTGAACGGTCCCCGAGATTTTTGTTTGCGCCACGGCCGTCGCGGCGATCGCAAACGCGAAAAGGACGGTGGCTCCTCGAAACTTCATCTCTCCTCCTTCGGTCCGCCGGTCTTCCGGTCTTCGGATCGATTCCGAACGAGAGTCTGGTTCCGGTTCGCTCCGGCGTCAAGGCGCATGTTTGGACTGGCGGCGGCGGCGGATCCGCGCTAAACTGATGTCCCGATGAGGCTTGCCGGGCGCACGCGCTTCGACGCTCCTCCTCCGAACCCGGCGCAGCTGTCCCTTTTTCCCGGCCTTCCGCCCTCGACCCGGATTCAGCCCGCGATCCGTCTGACCGAGGCGAACGTCGCGCGGTCGGTTCCGCCCGAGCGGCCGGGGGTCTTCTTCCTGAAGAGCGTCGGCTCGGACGGGAAGATCTCGGAGCGCGTCGGCCGCGACGACGTGGATCTGCGCCAGCGGCTTCTGCAGTACGCCCGGCAACGCCGGGCGAACGTGCTCTTCGGCTGGATCCTCGCCGAAGACCCGAACGAGGCCTACCAGCTCGAGTGTTATCTCTGGCATGCCCACGGAGGGGCATGGGCGCGGATCGAAGGCGACGCCCATCCGGCGCCGGCGGAGCGGATCCCCTTCCTCGGCTGCCCCGACTGCGACGAGTAGAATCCCCCCTGCGAAAGGGGGTCCGTTGGAAGCCCTTCCGAACTTCGTCGGCGGTCGCTGGATCCCCTCGCGCGCGGCCGAGTTTCTCGACGTGCACAATCCGGCGACCGGGGAGACGATCGCGCGGACGCCGCTCTCGACGCCCGGGGACCTCGACGCGGCGGTCGATGCGGCCCGGCGGGCGTTCCCGGGCTGGCGCGACACGCCGGTCGTCACCCGGGCGCGCTCGCTGTTCCGCTTCCGCGAGCTGCTCGAGGAGCACTTCGAGGAGCTCGCCGCGACCGTCACCCGCGAGCACGGCAAGACCCTGGACGAATCGCGGGGAAGCGTCCGGCGGGGCATCGAGTGCGTGGAGGTCGCCTGCGGGACCCCGTCGCTCATGATGGGCTACGGCCTGGAGAACATCGGGAGGGACGTCGATTGCCAGGTGATCCGTCAGCCGCTCGGCGTCTGCGCCGCGATCGTGCCCTTCAACTTTCCCGCCATGGTGCCCCTCTGGTTCCTGCCGTTCGCGATCGCGACCGGCAACACCTTCGTCGTCAAGCCCTCCGAGCAGGTGCCGATGACCCAGGCCCTGATGGTCCGGCTGCTGGAGCGGTGCGATCTGCCGCCCGGCGTCGTCAACCTCGTTCACGGCGGACGCGCGGTCGTCGAGGCGATCTGCGACCACCCGGAGATCCGCGCCGTCTCCTTCGTCGGCTCGACGCCGGTGGCGAAGGCGGTCTACCGCCGCGCGACGCAGGCGGGCAAGCGGGTCCAGGCGCTCGGCGGGGCCAAGAACTTCATCGTCGTGATGCCCGATGCGGATCTCGACCGGACGACCGCGGCCATCACCGAGTCCTTCTTCGGATGCGCCGGCGAGCGATGCCTCGCGGGCAGCGTCCTCCTGCCGGTCGGATCCGTCCACGCCGAGGCGCGCGAACGCCTCGCCGCGGCCGCGAAGGCGCTGAAGGTCGGGGACGGCTCCGAGGCCGGCGTGGGCATGGGGCCCGTGATCAGCGCCGGTCATCGCGAGCGCGTCCTCGGCTACATCGAGAAGGGGATCGCGGAGGGAGCGCGACTCGTGCTCGACGGGCGGAAGAACCCGGTCCCGGGCCGTCCCGGCGGATTCTTCCTGGGGCCGACGCTCTTCGACGGAGTCGATGCCTCCATGGCGATCGGCCGGGAGGAGATCTTCGGGCCGGTCGCCTCGATCACCCCCGTCGGGACGCTCGAGGAGGCCATCGCCGTCATGCAGGCGCATCCGAACGCCAACGCGACCTCGATCTTCACCTCGAGCGGAAAGGCCGCCCGCGAGTACGCGAGGCTGGCGTCCGCCTCGATGGTGGGCGTCAACATCGGCGTCGCGGCGCCGATGGCCCAGTTTCCGTTCGGGGGGGCGAAGGACAGCTTCTTCGGCGACCTGAAGGCCCAGGGGCGCGACGCGTACGAGTTCTACACGGACAAGAAGGTCGTCATCTCGAGGTGGTTCTGACGATCCGCAGGAGGAACCCATGAGCACCGCGATCAGGACGCCGGCGCCGGCGAGCGAGGCATCGCGCACGATCCGCGAAAAACACGCGAAGTACATGCTGCCGGCGACGATCCTGTACTACCAGGAGCCCCTCGCGCTGACCGAGGGCAAGGGCCTGCGAATCCGGGACGCCGATGGCAACGAGTACCTCGATTTCTTCGCCGGCATCCTGACCGTGTCGGTCGGGCACGCGAACGAGAAGGTCAATGCCGCGGTCGTGGCGCAGATCTCGCGCCTCTCCCACGTCTCGTCGCTGTACCCGGCGCTCCCCGTCGTCGAGCTCGCCGAGACGCTCGCCCGCATCACGCCCGGCCGGCTGCAGCAGTCGTTTCTCGCGACTTCCGGCACCGAGGCGGACGAGACCGCGGTGATGCTGGCTCAGCTCCACACCGGCGCTTCCGAGATCGTGGCGCTGCGCCATGGCTACTCGGGCCGCTCGATGCTCGCGCAGTCGCTCACGGCTCACTCGACCTGGCGGCCGCTGCCGACGCAGGTGCCCGGCATCAAGCACGCGGTGTCGCCCTACTGCTATCGCTGTCCGCTGAAGCTCGAGTACCCCTCGTGCGGCATCGCCTGCGCGAAGGACATCGAGGAGCTGATTCGCACCACCACCTCCGGCCGGATCGCGGGCTTCCTGGCCGAGACGATCCAGGGCGTGGGGGGGTTCATCACGCCGCCGAAGGAGTACTTCGAGGTCGCCGTCGGCATCGTCAGGAAGTACGGCGGGGTCTTCATCTGCGACGAGGTGCAGACGGGTTTCGGGCGCACGGGCGGGAAGATGTGGGGCATCGAGCACTACGGCGTCGAGCCCGACATGATGACGATGGCCAAGGGCATCGCGAACGGCCTTCCGCTGGGAGCCTGCATCGCCACGCCGGAAATCGCGGCTTCGCTGAAGGCGCTCACGATCTCGACGTTCGGCGGCAACCCCGTGGCCTGCGCCGCGGCGAACGCCACGATCCGGATCATCGAAGAGGAGGATCTCGCCGGCAACGCCGAGCGCATGGGGCGGATCCTGCGGGACGGCTTCGAGGAGCTCAAGCGCCGCTTTCCGAGAAACGTCGGCGACGTGCGGGGCATGGGGCTGATGCAGGCGATCGAGCTCGTCGTGGACGAGACGATCCGCGACCGCACGCCGGAGAAGGCGCTGACCGGCCGGGTCTTCGAGGAGACGAAGAAGCGCGGTCTCCTGGTCGGCAAGAGCGGCCTCGACGGAAACGTCTTCCGAGTCGCCCCGGCCTTGAACGTCGGCCGGAGCGACGTGGAAGAGGCGCTCGCGATCATCCGGGAGTCCTTCGAGGCGGCGGGAGCGAGGTAACCGTCGCCTCCGCTTCGCTCGGGGTCTGCGCGCCCGATGGGCGCGCACCGCCGGGCGGCTCGCGCAAAGGCGCTCGACCGCCCGGCTGACCCCTCGCTACGCTCCGGCTCCCGCGGCGTGAGCCTCCCCTCGCTTCGCTCGCGTGACTTCTCACGCCGCGAATTACACCGACCGTGCCGCGATCAATGTCTTACCGGGATCAGGGTCGGCGCCGCCGCCAGGCGTTCTGGACGTAGTAGACCGGCACGCCGAGTCCGATGAAGGCGAGGCCGATGAGCGACGTTCGCGGGGTCTGGATGAGCGTGTTCACGACGATCGCGCCGGCCGTCACCGCGAAAGCGAGCGGCACGAAGGGATAGCCCGGTACGCGAAAGGGGCGCACGAGCCCCGGCTCCTTGCGCCGCAGGGCGACGACCGAGAGCACGGCGAGCGCGTAAAAGATCCAGCCGCCGAAGATCACGTACGTGAAGAGCTGGGAAAAACCGCCGATGAAGAGAACGAGGAAGGCGGACCAGAGGCCCTGGAAGACGAGCGACTCGACCGGCGTCCGCCAGCGCGGGTGGACGCGCGAGACGCGCTCGAAGAAGAGCCGGTCCTTCGCCATCTGGTAGTACGCGCGGGGGCCGGCGAGAATCAGGGCGTTCATCGCGCCGAGCATCGAACAGAGGATCGCCGCCGTGAGGAGCTTTCCGCCCCACTCCCCGGTCACGCGCGTCATCGCCAGCAGGGCGACCTTGTCGGTCGCCGCGATCTCCGCGGGCGTGAGGATCTTGAGGTAGGCGAGGTTGGCGAGGAGGTAGAGGCCGATGACGATCGCCACGCCGCCGATGACGGCTCGCGGAAAGTTCTTCTGCGGGTTCTTCAGCTCCCCGGCGGCGAAGCTCACGTCGTGCCAGCCCTCGTAAGCCCACAGAACCGCGACGAGCGCCACGCCGATCGCCGCGACCGGCGCCTGCCCGGCCGGAAGCGGCGTCGCGGCGGCGGCCGTCGCCGCGGCGGCGGCCTTCGTGGGGCCGGGCAGGAGGAAGATCACGGCGACCATCACGACGAGTCCGCCGACCTTGAGCGCCGTGAGGACGTTGCCGACCCGGGCGCCGTTCTTGACGCCGATCGCGTTGATCCAGGTCAGCAGGGCGATGGCGGCGATCCCCGCGACCTTCGTCGTGGTGGGCGTCAGGGGCACGAAGGCGCCGAGGTAGATCGGGAACGCGGCGGCGAGCGTCGCGATCGAGCCGGAGGTCGCGACCGTGAAGAGCATCCACCCGCAGAGAAACCCGGGCAGACGGCCGAAGGCGCGCGTGATGAAACTGTAGATGCCGCCGGCCTCGGGCATCGCGGCGCCGAGCTCGGCCAGCGACAGCGCGCCGAGCATCGTCAGGACCCCGCCGATGATCCAGACCACGAGCATCCAACCCGACGTCCAGACCGCGCGCGCGATCTCCGACGGCACGAGGAAGATGCCCGAACCGATGATCGTGCCGACGACGAGGTTGATGGTGTCGAAGAGACTGAGGTCTCGGGAAAGCTCGGCCCCGCCAGATCGGGAATCGCCGTCGTGGCTCACGCGCACCCCCTGCCTTTGGGGGTGTTCTATCAGATCCGACGCGCCGGGCCGCCGGCTAGCGGCTCGGCAGCCGGCCCTCGAGCTGTTTCAACTTCTTCTCGAGGTCGTCGAGCCGCTTTTCCAGGTCTCGCGGCGTCTCCGCTTCCGGCGCCCTCGGCTGCCAGTTCCAGCCGCGGGACCAATCGCGCGACCACTCGCGGGCCCAGTCCCGCGTCGGGAGCTCGCCGATCCGGATCTCCCGGTCCTTGCGTTCGGCCACGGTAACGGTCAGGCGCTTCGAGGTCTTGTTGCGGAAGAGCTCCACCGCGATCGTCTCCCCGCCCTTCTTGTGCCGGACCAGGCGCACCAGCTCGCGCGTGGATTCGATGGGATCGCCGTCGATACGCGTGACGATGTCGCCGACCTGGAGCCCGGCCTTCGCTGCGGGACCGTCCGGCTCGACCGAGCCGACGAGGATGCCCGCATCCTTCGGGGCGCCGAAGTGCTGTCGGAGCTCCGGCGTCATCTCGATCGGGCGGACGCCGATGAATCCGCCGCCACGGTTCATCGTCCATTCGAACGGGCGGCCGTCGGGCATCTCGAGGCCTTCGACGTCCGCCATCCGGTCCGCGTCCTCGTCGTCGCCCGTGATGAACACGCGGTCCCCGTCGACGACGATCTGTTTCTCATCGTCGGGAGAAGTCACGACGATCTTCTTCGTCCGCCTGTGCGCGGAAGGAGGCGCCGGGGGAGCGGGTGCCGCCTCCGGCTCGGGCGGCGCGGCCGGAGCCTCGGGTGCCGCCGGGGCGGCCGGCGGCTGCTGACCGGCGGCTTTCGAAGCCGCCGGCGCCGCGATCAGGAGCGTCGTCAGGAGCGTCGCGTTCCAGGCCGAGATCTTCATGCTTCCTCCGTCGGCAAGGGAGACGGCCGCCCCGGCGCGAAGGTTTCGCGGTTTTGCGGCTGATAGCCTGTCGCGCGATGCGTCGCCGCCCCCTCGCCGCGCTGCTCTTTCTCGTCGCGGCCGGGGCGTTCGCCCAGGGGCCGTCGGCGGACTGGCGCACCGCCGAGACCGACCACTTTCGAGTCCACTACCCGGCGCCCTTCGAGGCCTGGGCGCTCCATGCCGCCGGCGAGCTCGAGGCGATCCACGCCCGCGTGACGGCCCTCGTGGGCTGGGTTCCGCCGCGGAAGATCGAGGTCGTCGTGTCCGACCCCGCCGCCGACTCGAACGGCGCCGCGGTTCCCTTTCTCGACCGCCCCGAGGTCCTGGTCTGGACGACGCCTCCCGACTCCGAGTCGTCCATCGGCGACTACGGCGACTGGATGGAGCTCGTCGCGACCCACGAGGTCGCGCACGTCGCGCACCTGACGCGCGTCGGCGCCGGCTCCTCCGCGTCGCTCCTGCGCTTTTCTCCCGCTCCCCTCGGCCTGATCGCCCTGCGCTCGCCGCGCTGGGTCATGGAAGGCTACGCGACCCTCGTCGAAGGAGCGCTCACGGGATCGGGAAGGCCGGGCTCGGTCTATCGCGCCATGGTCCTGCGTCAGCTCGGGATCGAGGGCAAGCTCCCGTCCTACTCCGACCTCGACGCATCGGACACGTGGCTCGGAGGCTCACCGGCGTACCTCGTCGGCTCGGCCTACCTCGAGTGGCTCGCGCAGCGGGAGGGCGCGGCCTCGCTGCCGCGGCTCTGGGAGAAGCTCGCTTCGTTTCGCGGGGGAAGCTTCGAGTCGTCCTTTCACTCGATCTTCGGCGACTCTCCCGAGACGCTCTACGACCGGTTCCGTGCCGAGCTGACCGCGCAGGCCCTCGACGAGGAGAAGCGTCTGAAGGCGGAGGGCCTCGCCGAAGGGGAGCTCTCGCTGCGCCTGCGGGGCGGCACCCTCTCGGCCGAGGTCTCGCCCGACGGGACGCGGCTCGTCGCGCGGCGCGACCCATCGCGCCACGAGAGCGAGCTGGCGGTGTGGGAGCTCGGCGGCGCCGGCGGCGAGAAAGCGCGAGAGGCTCCGAGGCCTCGCTGGACGCTTCCGCGGGTCGACGGCCATGCCGGCTCGGATCCTCGCTGGATGCCGGGCGGCCGCGCGATTCTCTTCTCCCGCCGCGCGCCCGCGGCCGACGGAACCCTCCACGTCGACCTCTATCGCTGGGAGCTCGGATCGGGCGGCGTCTTCCGCGTGAGCCGCGGTGCCGACGTCGGCGACGCGGACCCCGCACCGGGAGGCGACTGGGCCGTGGCCGTGCGCGGCCGCTTCGGGACGACCTCGCTCGTCCGGGTGGAGCTTCCGTCGGGCGCCGTGAACGAGATCCCGGTCTCGCTGCCCGCGGCGGAGGCGTGGCCCGTCTGGAGCCATCCGCGCATTTCTCCCGACGGAAAACGGATCGCCGTCCTTCTTCACGCCGGACGCCGCTGGCGGCTCGTCGCGCTGCCGGCCTCGGGCGGGGCGGCCCGCGAGATTGCGCTCGATCGAGCGCCGGCGGGGGCTCCGGCGTGGAGCGCCGACGGCGCGCACCTGTTCGTCGCGAGCACAGCGGCGGGAATCTGGAACGTCGTCGAGGTGGACCCTTCCGCGGGCGGCGCCGCGAAGGTTCTGACGCGTGTCACGGGCGGAGCCTTCGATCCGGCGCCTTCGCCCGACGGCCAGGCTCTCTACTTTCTCGACTTCGCCGCGCGGGGGGTCTCGGTCCGGCGGCTGACGCTCGGGAGCGCGGAGCCCGCGGCCGGCGAATCCGAGGCCGATGCGTTTCCGATCCGGCCGCATCCCTCGTCCGGCGAGGCGGAGGCGGCGACGTTTCCCTCCGAACCGGCGGCGGCGCCGAAGCCGTACGATCTCCGGGAGACTCAGGCGGTTCGTCCGCTCCTCGGTTTTTCTCTCGGCCCGTCAGGCAACACCGTCCAGCTCGGCGCCGACAGCGCCGACGTCCTCGGACGCTTCCATGGAATCGCGCTCGGCTCGATGGGCGACGCGATCGGCCCTCGCGGAGGCGCGATCGAGGCGGCTTACCGCGGGCTTCCCGTCGCGCTGACGGCCTCGCTCTTTTCGGCGATCGAGAAACCCGGAAACCAGGGGCTCGCGCCGCGGCCCGCGTTCGACGAGGAGCGGTGGGGAGGGTTTCTCGAGGCGGCGTGGTCGCGGCCGTGGGACTGGGGGGGGCTCGAGTTGTCCGGAGGGGCCGGGGGAACGCGCGTCGAGGCGCTCGATTCCGGCCGCGTCTTCGCGCGCGCGCTCGGGTCGGCGGCGGCCCGGCTCGTCTACCGCCGAACCCGCGCGCGCTCCGGATTCGCCGCGGCGGTCGGAGCCGGTGGATCGGCGGGAGTCACGGCCGGCCAGAGCTGGAGCCAGTGGTCGGCCGGCGGCTGTCTTTCGGGGATCCTGCCGTGGGCGACCGTTTCCGCGGCGGGGCGCCTCGGAGACACCGGCGGCTCGCCCTCGCTCTTCGATCTGTACACGGTCGGCGGAGCGGAGTCGGCGATCCTCCCGCCCGGGCTCGACACGAACCGACTTCACAGCCCGGCGCTCCCGGCCGACGTCCAGGTCGGAAAGCGCTTCGAGGCCCTTCGCACGGAGCTCGAAGCGTCGGCGGTCCCGGTGGCCGTCTACGCGGAGTGGCTGCGGGCGTGGGATCCCGCGGCCGGGCGCCCGGACCCGGTGCGGGTCGCGGGGGCCGAGGTCCGGCTGGAGCGCCTGATCCCCGCCGAGTACGGACGGACCGTCTCGTTCCACGTCGGCGCGGGGTGGATCGTCAGCGGTGAGCCTTCCATTCGGGCGGCGCGCGGATATGCTCAGCTCGTCTATCGGCCATGAGACCTCCGAAGCTGCAACGCTGCGCTCCCGCTCTGCTCGCGTTCGTTCTGGCGTGCGCGTCCAAGCCCGCTCCCGCCCCGGCTCCGGCGCCGGCTCCCGTGGTCCCGCCGGCCGCCGAGCTCGCCCAGAGCGGGTTGAACGTCGTGAAGACCGCCGACATCACGCTGCGGGACTCCTCCCGCAATCGCGACGTTCCGCTGCGCGTCTCGTATCCCGACGGCGCCGGGCCCTATCCGGTGATCGTGTTCTCTCACGGCGCGGGCGGCTCCAGCCGGACCTTCGACGGGCTCGCGCGCTTCTGGGCGACGCGCGGCTTCGCCGTTCTCGCCCCCTCTCACGCCGACGGTTCGGTGGCCGGGGCCCGGGATCCGGCGAGCGACAGCCCGCGAGAACCCTCCGGCGACGCGACCACCGACGCGAAGATCTGGGAGAACCGCGTCCGGGACCTCTCGTTCGTGGCGGCGGCGACCGGGGCGGTCGAGGAGAGGGTGCCCGGGCTGAAGCTCGACGAAGCGCGGATCGGAGTCGGGGGCCAGTCGCTCGGAGCCTATGCGGCGATGCTGCTCGCGGGTGCGACGGTGGAGACGTCGAAGAGAGAGAAGGCGAAGAGCTTCGCCGACCCGCTGCCGAAGGCGTTCCTGCTGCTCTCGCCCCCGGGAAAGGGGCAGCAGGGCCTGACCGCCGAGTCGTTCGCATCCGTGGATCGGCCGCTGATGGTCGTCACCGGCACCCGCGATCCGGGCACCCGGAACCAGGACCCTTCCTGGAGACTCGACGCCTACCAGCTGTCTCCGCCGGGCGGAAAGTACGCCGTGTTCATCGAGGGAGCCAGTCACCTCACGTTGACGGGCCTCTCGGCCGAACCGGGCGCCGCGTCTCCGAAAGCGGCCGGCAAGAAGGCGGCGTCCGCGGATCTGGAGGTGGCGATCTTCAAGGACGTCAAGGCGGCGACGCTGGCGTTCTGGGAGGCCTTTCTCAAGGATGACCCCAACGCGCGCGCATTCCTCGCGGCGGACGCCCTGGCCAGGGAGAGCGACAACCGCGCCCAGCTCCTGCGGCGTTAGCTCGATTCAGTCGACGTAGTACTGGCGCGCGAAGACGCGGCCCTTGCGCCCGTTCAGCGAGACCTCGATCGTGTGCTCGCCGCGGGGGCCGTGGGGCTTGACGAAAACGAGGACGTAGCGGCCGGAGATGGCGCGGCCGACGCGATCCATCGCGAGATCGGGGAAGAGGTTCGTCTTCTCGTAGTGGCCGCCGGTGAGGTCGGCGATCTGCTGGATCGAGCCTTCCAGGGAGTGATAGTCGGCGTCGGTCACGTCGAGGGTGAAGATGTCGACCCTCGCCTCCGCCATGCGATGCATCGCGTCCGCCCAGGCCTGCTGCTCGCTGGCGTTGGGTCCGGACAGTCCGCCGACCGTCCCGAGCCCCCATCCGAAGAAGAGCATCGACTTGCCCCCGGGAATCGGCGCCAGCGCGCGAGCGACCATCTCGAGGGCGCGCTCGGGCGTGGCGCAACGGCGCGACTCCTCCTCGTCGAGGGACCGCGCGAGCGAAGGGTGGCTCTCCGGATCCGGCGGCGCGGCGTCGCCCCGGCGGATCGCGGCATGGATGGCGCGGTCGAGCTTCGCGCGATCCGACGTGAAGTCCTGCCGAAGCTTCAGGTGCGTGTCGTACGAGACGACGGCGACGCGATCGGTCGGATCGAGCGTCCCGACGAAGCGGCGGGCCTGGATCCCCATGCGGATCAGGCCGTTCAGGCGCGAGATCTCGTGGTCGGTCTGGAAGAAGAGGACGATGACGCGGCCCGGAGGAATGTCGGGCGACGCGGGCGCGGCGTCCTGCCCGGGCGGCGTCAGGGCCTCGAGCACGTGCGCGTCGATCTCGGGGGTGCCGCGGGGCAACCAGTCCACCGACTCGAGCGCGACCGGCTTGCCGTCCACCTTGAGGAGAAAGTCCGATGGCCCGAGGGAGGGAATGGGTGTGCCGTCCGGCTCCATGACGTGCGCGTCGACGATGACGCGCTCGACGACCGCTTCCTCGTGGACTTCGCCGCGCCGGTCCGGGGGCGCCTGCGCGCCGAGCGCGGCCGCAGCAAGCGCCAGGGCGGCGGCGAGAACCGCGCGCTTCATGCGCTCGTCGACCCGGACCACTCCGCGTCGATCGAGGGGGGAGAGGTCAGTGTTTGCAGGACGACACAGTACCGCTCCGTCTTCTCGCGAAGATTCCGGAGCTGCTCGGGCGTCGCCGAAGGCGCTTCCACGTCGAACCGCACGCGGATCCGCTCGAAGCCGACCGGCACGTCGGCCGACACTCCGAGCGTCCCGCGCAGGTCCAGGTCTCCTTCGACCTCGACCTGGATTTCGCGGGCTTCGATTCCGAGCGCGGTCGCGACGAGCTGACAGGTGATCTGCGCGCACGCGGCGAGCGCGCCGAGAAGCAGGTCGCCGGAACAGGCCGCCGTTCCGGGGCCGCCCGTGCCGGCGTGCGCCTCGGCCTGATACACGGCACGGCCGAGGTCCACGGAGCAGGCCATCGGCGTCGCCGTCTGGCCGCCGGTCGCGCGCAGCGTGATCCGTGAGCTCGCCGGATCGTTCCGGTACCGGTCCTTGAAGGGCCGCTGCACCGCCTTGAGGTCCATGGAGCGCTCCTTTGGGCAACGTTCAGCATCGCATAGTACGTACGAAGCGGGGGTAGAGTTCCCGCGTGCCGCTCTCATCCGGCGACCGGCTCGGGCCTTACGAAGTGCTCTCCCCGCTCGGCGCCGGAGGGATGGGGGAGGTTTATCGCGCGCGCGACGGGCGGCTCGGACGCGAGGTCGCGCTCAAGGTCCTGCCCGCGGGCGTCGCCTCGGAACCGGATCGCCTGGCGCGGTTCGAGCAGGAAGCCCGGGCGGCCTCGGCCCTGAACCATCCCAACATCGTCACGATCTACGAGATCGGTCGGGCCGACGGCATCTCGTACATCGCGATGGAGCTCGTGGACGGGCAAACCGCGGGCGGTCTCATCGCCGGCGGCCCGATGCCCGCCCGCCGGGTCGTTCATTTCGCCTCGCAGGTGGCCGAGGGGCTCGCCAAGGCGCACACCGCCGGAATCGTCCATCGGGACCTGAAGCCCGAGAACCTCATGCTCTCGCGCGACGGCTTCGTCAAGATCCTGGACTTCGGCCTCGCCAAGCTCGCGACGCCCTCCTCGGACAGCCTCACCGGGGCCGCCACGGCCGGAGGGCCCCAGACCGGCGCCGGCGTCGTCCTCGGCACGATCAGCTACATGTCTCCGGAGCAGGCGAGCGGCCGGGCGCTCGACTTCCGCTCCGACCAGTTCGCCTTCGGCTCGGTGCTCTACGAGATGCTGACCGGGCGGCGGCCCTTCCGCGCGGCCAGCTCCGCGGAGGTCCTCACTGCGATCATCCGGGAAGATCCGACGGCCATCGGCTCGCTCAACGCGCACGTGCCCGCGCCCCTGTGCTGGATCATCGAGCGGTGCATGGCCAAGGACCCCGAGGAGCGATACGCGGCGACGCGAGACCTCGCCCGGGACCTCGCGGCGCTTCGCGATCGTCTCGAGTCGGCTCCCGCCGAGGTCGCCGAAGCCCTGCCGGCGAGCCTGCCCGCGCCGAGAACCCGCTTCGTCGGCCGCGAGCGGGAGCGGGCGGCGGCCGCGGATCTGCTCGAGCGCGTCGACGTGCGCCTGCTCACCCTGACGGGTCCCGGAGGCATCGGAAAGTCGCGCCTCGCGCTCGAAGTCGCGGGAAGGCTGGGCGAGCGCTTCCCGGACGGGCCGAGGTACCTCGGCCTCGCCACGGTCGCGGATCCGGATCTCGTCGTTCCCGGAATCTCCCGGGTGCTCGCGGTTCGCGAGAAGCCGGGGCTCTCGCCGCTCGAGAACCTGAAGGAGCACGTGCAGCGGCTGCGGTCGCCGGCTCTTCTCGTGCTCGACGGATTCGAGCACCTGATCGGCGCGGCGCCGGCGATCGCGGAGCTCGTGGCGGCGGGTCCGAACCTGAAGCTCCTGGTCACGAGCCGCTCACCCCTCCACGTCTATGGCGAGCACGAGTTCCCGGTGCCGGCGCTCGGCCTGCCGGACCCCAGGGCGGCGACGACGAAGGAGGCCGCGCTCGCCTCCGAGGCCGTCGCGCTGTTCGCACAGCGGGCCACGGCGGTGCGCCCGGATTTCGCGGTGACCTCCGAAAACGCCGCGGCGATCTCGGAGATCTGCGCGCGCCTCGACGGTCTCCCGCTCGCGATCGAGCTCGCCGCCGCGCGCATCCGGCTGTTGACGCCCGAGGCCATGAGCGCGCGGCTGGAGAAGCGGCTGCAGCTGCTGACCGGAGGAGCGCGCGATCTGCCCGCCCGCCAGCAGACGCTGCGCGGGGCGATCGACTGGAGCCACGATCTCCTCGACGAAGCCGAGCAGAGGCTGTTCCGGCGTCTCGCCGTCTTCGCGGGAGGCTGCACGCTCGAAGCGGCGGAGGCCGTCTGCAACGCCCGGGACGACCTCGGCGTGGACGTCCTGGCGGGCATGGAGTCCATGGTGGATCGCAGCCTGCTGCAGCGCATCGAGGGATCCTCCGGAGAGCCGCGTTTCGCGATGCTCGAAACCATTCGGGAGTACGCCCTCGAGCGGCTCGCGGGAAGCGCCGACGAGCCGCTCGCCCGGCGCGCCCATGCCGCGTATTGCCTCGTCCTGGCCGAGGAGCAGGTCTCGGAGAGCGCGGACGCGCAGGCCGGAGCCTGGCTCGACCAGTTCGAGGACGAGCACGACAATTTCCGCGTCGCGCTCGACGCGCTCGCGCGCGAGGGAAACGTGGACTGGGGCCTGCGCCTGGGCGCCGCGCTCTTCCGGTTCTGGGAGATGCGGGAGCATCTGGCCGAGGGGCGCGATCGCCTCAAGCGCCTCCTGGCGCTTCCCGGGGCCGAGGCGCGGACGAAGACGCGCGCCCGCGCCCTGTTCGCGGCGGGAGTGCTGGCGAGCGAGCAGGGTGACGACGACACGGCCCGCGGCCGGCTCGAGGAGGCCCTCGACATCGAGATCGAGCGCGCCGACGGCTGGGGGATCGCCGTCAGCCGCAACGCGCTCGCCGTCATCACCCTCGATGCGGGAGACTCGGAGTCGGCGGCGCGGCTCTTCGAAGAGAACTCGGAGCTGTGGAGACAGCTCGGGGATCCGGCGGCCGTGGCCCGGTCGCTGACGAACCTCGCGAAGGCGACGACCGCGCGGGGAGACTTTTCGCGCGCGCATGAGCTTCTCGAGGAGTGTTTCGCCATCTTTCGCGAGATCGGCGACCGGACCGGCGCCGCCTGGGCGCTGGGCCAGCAGGCGGACCTGGCGCGCGAGCGGGGAGATCTCGCCGCGGCCCAGGCCCTCTGCGAGAAGAGCCTCGCGGAGTTCCGAGAGATCGGCGACCGCTGGGGCATCGCCGCCACCCTCGCCGATCTCGGCAACGTGGCGCGCGACCGGAGAGACTACGCGGCCGCCCGGGAGCTCTACGGCGAGAGCCTCCGGATTTTCCGCGAGCTCGGGCACAAGCGCGGCATCGCCCGCCTGCTCGAGGGCTTCGCGTGCTGCGAAGCCGGCGTCGAGCGTCCGGCACCGGCCCTCCGTCTCGCGGGCGCGGCGGCGGCGCTGCGGCAGGCCCTCGGAACGCCTCTGACGAAGGGCGAGCAGCGCGTTCTCGACGACGGCCTCGCTCCCGCGCGCCGCGCGCTCTCCGATTCCGAAGGTGCCGCGGTCTGGATGCAGGGCTGGGCCACCCCGATGGCGACCGCGATCGACCTCGCTCTCGAGGCCCCGACCCGCTAGCGGCGTCTGCTCAGGCTTCCGCGGTGGTGGGGTCGATGAGTCTGCGCACCGCGGAGATCCGGTTGGCCGGGATGCCCGCCTTCTGAGCGTGTTGCCGGATCGTCTCCTCGTCGGGGCTCAGGTAGACGCAGTAGATCTTGTCTCCCGTGACGTAGCTGTGCAGCCACTGGATCTCGGGCCCCATTCCGCGCAGCACGTCGACCGACTTTCGGGAAACCGCCTGGAGCTCCGCGTCGGTCAGCTTGCTCGCTCCCGGAATCTCCCGCTCGATCACGAACTTGGGCATGGGCACCTCCGCATCGTCCGGGTTCGGAACTCCGAGCGCACTCTAGCAGGCTCCGGTCTCCCGCGACGATCGAAAGACGTTTCTAACGAACGTCGCGGACGACCTTTCCTTCCTTCATCACGAAGACGACGCTCTCGAGCGTGCGGACGTCCGCGAGCGGGTCGCCCCGGACGGCGATGAGGTCTCCCCACTTTCCGGGCTCGAGCGAGCCGGCGTCGTTGTTCCGGCCGATCAGCTCGGAGGCCGACACCGTCGCCGACTGGATCGCCTGCATCGGCGTCTGTCCGTACTTCACCTGCCAGGCGAACTGGCGCGCGTTCAGGCCGTGCGGGTACACGCTCGCGTCGGTGCCGAACGCGATCTTCACGCCCGCCCGCACCGCCTTGCGGAAGTTCTCTCGCTGGATCTCGTCGGCCTCGGGCTGCTTGGCCGCGAAGTCCTGCGGAATGCCGGCCGCCTTGCCCTGCCGGATGTACTCGGCGTCGTAGATGTCGGCGACCAGATAGGTCCCGTGCTCCTTCATCAGCCGGATGCCCTCGTCGTCGATGTAGGTGCCGTGCTCGATCGAGGCGACGCCCGCCCGGATCGCGTTCAGGATGCCCTCGGTCGAGTGGGCGTGCGCCGCCACGCGCAGTCCCTTGTGCGCGGCCTCTTCGACCGCGGCGCGAATCTCGTCGTAGGTGTACTCGACGGCGTGCGGATCCGAGCCGTGGGCGAGAAAAGCGCCCGTCGCGATGATCTTGATCAGGTCCACGCCGTGCTGGGCGATGTCGCGCACGCGCTGCCGGACCTGGTCGGCGCCGTCCGCGACGCCGAACCGCAGGTCCCACGGCAGTCCGATGTCCGGCGCGAGATCGCCCGACATCGCGCCTCCGCCGCCCGTGATCGTCAGGTACGCCCCGGCGACGAACATGCGCGGGCCGGGGAAATACCCCTTCGCGATCGCGTCGCGCATCGCGACGTCCACGAAGGCGCGGTAGGTCCCGACGTCGCGGACGGTCGTGAATCCCGCGTCGAGAGTCGCCCGGGCGTTCGGAACCGACTCGAAGGCCCGCTGTGCCGCGGAGGTCTTCAGCTCGGCGAGCGGGTCGGCGTCGCTGACGTAGTCGCCCACGAGATGCGTATGGCAATCCATCAGGCCGGGCAGGACCGTCAGTGCGGAAAGGTCGATGACCTTCGCGCCCGCGGGGACGGACGCTCCCGCGCCCACGGAGCGAACGCGGCCCTTCTCGATCACGATGACCGCGTCGGGGACGACGGTCCCCGCCCTCGGGTCGATCAGATGGCCGGCCCGGACGGCGACGACCTCCGGCGGCGGCTCGGCCGCGCCGAGCGCGGCGGCCGCGCCGACGAAGAGCACGGCGCGTAAGAGCAGCGTGGATCGGCGGTTCATGGCGGAAGTGGCGGGATTGTACGGCGACTCGCGGTTAGAATGCGCCGGACTCGATCCATGACGCTCTCCGCCGGAACGAAGCTCGGTCCCTTCGAAGTCCTCGCGCCGCTCGGCGCGGGAGGCATGGGAGAGGTGTATCGGGCGCGGGACTCGCGCCTCGGACGCGACGTCGCGATCAAGGTCCTCTCCGCCGAATTCGCCGCCGACGCGGACCGGCGCAAGCGCTTCGAACAGGAGGCCCGCTCGGCGTCGGCGCTCAACCACCAGAACATCGTCACGATCCACGACATCGGCTCCGACGGCGCGACGGTCTACATCGCGATGGAGCTCGTCGACGGCCGCACGCTGCGAGACGTGCTGCACGCCGGCGCGCTGCCGACGCGCCGGCTCCTCGATCTCGCGTACCAGATGGCCGACGGCCTCGCCAAGGCCCATGCGGCCGGCATCGTCCACCGGGACCTGAAGCCCGAGAACGTCATGGTCACGAAGGACGGAGCGGTCAAGATCCTGGACTTCGGCCTCGCCAAGCTCCTGAAGGAGCAGCCCGAAGAGAACTCGAACCTTCCCACCGCGCAGGCGACGCAGGCCGGCACCGTCCTCGGCACGGTCGGCTACATGTCGCCGGAGCAGGCGAGCGGCAAGGCGCTCGACTTCCGTTCCGACCAGTTCGCGCTCGGGGCGATCTTCTACGAGATGGCGACGGGCCGGCGCGCGTTCCAGCGCGGCACGACCGCCGAAACGCTCACCGCGATCATCCGGGAAGACACGCAGCCGGTCGCCCAGGCGAATGCCGGCGTCCCGGCGCCCTTCCGCTGGGTCGTCGAGCGCTGCCTCCAGAAGGACCCGGACGAGCGCTACGCCTCGACGCGGGACCTCGCGCGGGACGTGCGCGGCGTGCGGGAGCACCTGTCGGAGGCGTCGTCCGCGGTGTCGGGCGAGATTTCGGGAGCTCCGGCGGCCGCGCCCCGGCGCCGATCGCGCGTCTCGCTCATTGCGGCGGCGATCGCGGTCCTCGCGGCCCTCGGCGCGGGGATGCTCGTCCAGAAGCGCGTCGGCAAGTCGCTGCCGCCGTCGTATCAGCAGATCACGTTCGGCTCGGGAACGATCCGGGCCGGCCGCTTCGCGCCCGACGGTCAGACCATCGTCTACAGCGCGGCCTGGGACGGAAACCCGCTGAAGCTCTATCTCAAGCACCCGTCGAGCCCCGACTCGCTTCCGCTCGAGCTTCCGAGCGCCAACCTGCTCTCGATATCGCCCTCCGGAGAGATGGCGATCGCCATCGACTGCCGCTCGAACCATCCGGGCGTCTGCGCGGGAACCCTGGCGAAGGCGGCCCTGACGGGCGGCTCGCCCCGGGACGTCGCGGAGGGCGTCCAGGAAGCGGACTGGGCTCCGGACGGGACGAACCTCATGATCGTCCGCGACCTCGGCGGGAAGTCTCGCCTCGAGTTTCCGATGGGGAAGGTGCTCTACGAGACCGCGGGACACATCAGCTACGCGCGTCTGTCGCCGAAGGCGGACCGGATCGCGTTTCTCGACCACCCCTTTCCGCTGGACGACGCGGGGACGGTGGCGGTCATCGACCTCACCGGAAAGAAAACCACCCTCACCTCCAAGTGGGCGAGTGAGGGCGGACTCGCCTGGTCGGCGTCGGGCGATGAGGTCTGGTTCACGGCGACCGAGGCCGGAGCAAACCGCTCTCTGTATGCGGTGACCCCGTCGGGAAAACTCCGGGTCGTGGCGCGGGTGCCGGGCGGCCTGAAGCTCCACGACGTCGCCCGCAGCGGGCGCGTTCTCCTGACGCGCGAGAGCCCTCGGGTCGGCATCCGCGGCGTCCTGGAGGGCGACGATCGGGAGAGGGAGATGTCGTTTCTCGACTACTCGTTTGCCGCGGACATCTCGCCCGACGCCAGAGTCCTGCTCTTCGACGAGGAAGGCGAGGCCGGAGGCGCCAACTACACGGTCTTTCTCCGCAAGTCCGACCGCTCCCCGGTCGTCCGGCTTGGCGAGGGGAACGCGCTCGCGATTTCGCCGGACGGCAAATGGGCGCTGTCCATGATGCCGTCTCCCAACTCACCCTTCCGGCTGCTGCCGACCGGGACGGGCGACCCGAAGGCGCTCACGGTCCAGGGCGTGAGCCCGGAGCAGGCGGCGGCGTGGCTGCCCGACAGCCGGGGTTTCGTGTTCGCCGGCAGCGAACCGGGGCACAGCCTGCGCCTGTACGTCCAGTCGATCGACGGAGGCAAGCCGCGGCCGGTCACCCCGGACGGCATCGTGGCCGCCATTCCGGGATTCGCGGTCTCGCCCGACGGCCGGTGGGTCGCGGCGGTCGGCGCCGACGGAAAGACCGGCCTGTTTCCCCTCGATGGCGGGACCCCGAAGGCGCTCACCGGCCCTCAGCAGGGCGAGTTTCCGCTGCGCTTCTCTCCGGACGGACGACACCTGTATCTCTGGAAGCGGGGCGACATCCCCGCGCGCGTGTCCCGCGTCGAGGTCGAATCGGGCCGGCGCGAGGTCTGGAAGGACCTCCTTCCGCTCGATCCGTCGGGCGTCGAGCGGATCTCGAACGTGCTCCTCACGCCGGACGCCAGGGGCTACGCGTACTGTTTCACGCGTCTGCTCTCGGACCTCTTCGTCGTCGAAGGTCTGAAGTAGAGTCCGTTTCCGGATGGACCCGGAGGGTCAGCCCTTCTCGCCGGCCTACCCGACGCTCGCGTCTCTGCGGGCCCTCGGTGAGATCTGGAACGCCTCGCCGCCGATGAAGCACTTCGGCGCGCGACTCGAGTTCGAGCGTGTGGATCGCGTCCGGGCGGTCATCGACTCGGTCACGGCGGTTCACCGCGGAGGTCTCGGCACGGATGCCGTCAACGGCGTCGTCCTGGCGGGACTCTTCGACCTCGTGGTGGGCACCGTCGGCTGGCTCACCCGGCCCGACACGCGTTCGGCGACGGTCAGCCTCGCGATGAGCTTCTTCCGTCCGACGCGGGGAGACCGGGTCGTCGCCGAGGCGCGGCTGATCCGCGCGGGATTGAACCTCGTCTTCGTCGCGGCCGAGATCTTCGACGCGGAGATGCGCGTCACGGCGCGCTGCGACGGGACCTGCGCGATCTCCCTCGGCAAGTCGGACAGCCAGGAGATTGCCGACCGGATGCGGGGCGGAGGGGTCGCTCCCTAGGCTCGGACTCACGGACTCTGAGCGGGCCGGTTGCCGCCGTCCTGCGGACGGCGTCTCCTACTGCCGAGGGTCTGCCTCTGGTGGCCGGACGCGCGGCCCGACGAGCGAGGAGGGAACGACGCGGTCGCTCACTCTCCCGGTTGGACGAATGGCGAGCTCGTTCCTACGGTCCCGCCAGCAGCCTCGTCGCCATCCGCGTCTGCTCCGCGGCCTTCTCGATCACCGCCGCCGTCTGCGCCGCGGCGCCGTTGACCTCGCTCCACTTCTTCTGTTCGATGGCTTCGCGGACCGCGGGAAGGGTCTTGACGGAATAGCCGGTGTACGCGCCGGGCGCGAAGACGAAGTGCCGGTACCAGCTCCGGCCCGGCAGGCCGGTCTCCGACGTGAAGCTTCGCTCGAAGTTCCTCAACGCGGCGTTCAGGGCGGCGAGCTTCTCGGGAGAGAGCTTCGCGGCGCCGGGCTGGAAGGCCGCGTCGAAGGCGCGCGCATAGTCGGCCGCGGCGGCGGTCAGCGCATCGGAGGCGTTTTTCAGCGCCGAGAGGTCGAAGTGGGGCACGGGGTCCTCGGCCTTCGGCGCGACGAAGGGCTTGCGCGGGTCGGCGACGGCCCACGGGAGGTTCTCTTCGACCTGCTTGTTCTTCTCCGCCGTGTCCTTGCGCTTGCCGTCGGCGAGCTCGTCGATCTCCTTGACGTAGCGGGCGACGGCGCCGGCGTACGTCGCCGGATCGACGGGGAGGACGTCGGCGTCGGCGAGCCGCATCGTCAGCGTCCCGCTCAGCTGCGACAGCGCCCTCGAGTACGCGAAGTCGGTATCGCCGAACCGCGAGTACCACGTGAAGTCGTCGTAGATCGAGTGGTAGACGCCGCCCTCGCTCTCCCCGCCGAAGCCGATGTTGAGCGAGGCGATGCCGAGATGCTGGAGAAACGGGGTGAAGTCGGAGCCGGAGCCGAGCGCCTCCAGCCGCAGCCCCGCGCGCTCGCGCGCCTGGTCGCGGTCCTCGGGCTTGTCGGCGTCGGCGATCGCCTTCAGGCGAGCCCGGGCGAGCACCGTCATCTTCTTCTCGGGGTCCTCGATTTCCGCCGCCGCTCCCGAGACGAGGCCCTCGAGCGACGGCGATCCTCCCGCGTTGAAGAATCCGCGGCCCGTGCCGTCGGAGTTGATGTACGCGACGGCCCTGGCGGTCAGCTCCGCCGCGTGCGTCTCCACCCACTCGGTCGATCCGAAGAGCCCTTCCTCCTCGCCGTCCCAGGCGCAGAAGAGAATCGTCCGCTTGGGCCGCCAGCCCTTCTTTGCGAGCGTTCCCACGGCGCGCGCCTCCTCGAGCAGCGTCGCGAGACCGCTGATCGGATCCTCGGCGCCGTTGACCCAGGCGTCGTGGTGGTTGCCGTGGATCACCCACTCGTCGGGCCAGACCGATCCGTCGAGCCTCGCCACGACGTCGCGCGCCGGGACGAGCTTCCAGTCGAAGGCGAGCTTCAGGTGCACGCGCGCCGGCCCGGGGCCGATGCGGTAGGTGAGCGGCAGGGCGCCGCGCCACTCCTTCGGCGCGACGGGGCCGCCCAGGGCCGAAAGGAGAGGCTTCGCGTCCTTCCACGAGATGGGGAGGACCGGGATCTTCGTCAGCGTCTTCGCGTCCTCGCGCTTGAGGCGCGGCGCGTCGTGCGTGGCGCCGACTCCCGGCGTCAGCGGGTCCCCGGAATAGAGCGGCATGTCGGCGACGCTGCCGCGCTGGACGCCCTGCTCGGGCCGGAATGGCCCGCCCGGGTACGTCTCGCCCTGGAAGAATCCGTCGTCTCTCGGGTCCGAGTAGATGATGCAGCCGATCGCGCCCTTCTCGGCGGCGACCTTCGGCTTGATGCCGCGCCAGCCTCCGCCGTACCGGGCGATGACGATGGCTCCGCGGACGTCCACGCCGAGGCGCTCCAGGACCTCGTAGTCGGCCGGCATGCCGTAGTTGACGTAGACGAGGGGCGCCGTCGCTTCGCCGTCGATGGAGAAGGCGTTGAAGGAAGGCAGCTGCTCGGCCGTCTGCGAGGAGGTCGGATCGCCCGAGACCGGCGTCTCGGCGAGCGCCGCACGGAACTTCGAAGGCTCGACGAGCTCGAGGATGCGCTCGCGGGGCGTGGGAAAGAGGACCTCGAAGGTCTCGATGCGGGCGTCCAGGCCGAATTCCTTGAACTTTGCCAGAATCCATTCGGCGTTTCGGCCCCCCTGCGCGGAGCCCAGGTGATGCGGAGACTCGGAGAGATGGCGCATCGTCTCGCGCGCGACGGCCGGATCCGGAATGGCCCGCATTTGCCGCTCGCTCTCGATCTCGGCGGCCGCCCCGTCGGCGTAGAACCCGCGGGGCGCGGCCGGTGGCGAGGCCGGCGTCGCGGCGACGAGCGTGAAGGCGAGGGCGGGCAGACCGCGAACGAAAAGTCTCATTGCTCTCCTCGGAAAGGCGCCGCAACTATAAATCCGTTGCCGGCCGCGGCCGCGCCGGGTACAATCGAATCGTTGAAAACGGGGACGGGCGGCGCGAGTCGCGCGTTTTGACCCGCACCCGGACGCTTCGGAGGGCCGATTGGGATTCGACCTCGCTCCGAACGCACGGATACGGCGGCCGCTGCGGCCTGCCGCGCTTTTCCCCCTCCGGTCGACCGAATGAAACTGGTCTGGTCGCAGCCCTCCCGCCGCATTCACGACCAGCCGCGCAGCGTCCTGCTCGTTTCGGTCCTCTGCATTTTTCTGGGCGGCGTCGTGGTCGGCGCGGGAGGACGCGACCTGGCCGAGGCGCCTCGGGCCGTGCGCGCCGCGTTTGCGAGCCTCCTGACGACGGGCGGAGTTCTGTTCGTCGTCGGCGTCGCCCTGCTGCTGATTCGCCGAGGCCAGAAACCGGGACCGGCGCGTCTGTCCCTCGCCCGTCCCCTCGAAGACTCCGCCGGCTCCGACCCGGAGCGGCATTTTGGACAGGAGGAACGACGGTGAAGCATGACAACGTTGTCCCTTTTGATCCCATGAGGCGGGGGGGAATGGCCCGCCGCGGCTCTCCCGACAAGAACGAGCGCAAGGCGCCGGATGCCGTCGTCATCGCCTGCCCGTCCTGCGCCTCCGAGCTGCGGCTCGAGGCCGAGTGGCTCGAGGACCAGACCGATCTGCTCTGCGGGCGGTGCGAGACGGAGATCCCGCTGGCGCGGCCCAAGGAAGGCGTCAACTAGGCTCGGACTCCGGGCGGGCCGCCGGGTTGCCGCCGTCCTGCGGACGGCGTCTCCACTGCCGAGGGTCTGCCTCTGGTGGCCGGACGCGCGGCCCGGCGGACGAGAGAGGGAACACGGCTCGCCGGCCCTCTTCCTAGTGAATGCGCGGTCAGCGCTCGTCGGGGCGGAGGTAGATCCACCGCTGCGGCATGTTCACGATGGCGTGAAAGCGGGACAGCAGCGGGAGGCCGAGCCTTCCGTCGTCGCCCCAGTCGGGTGAGAAGCCGCTCGCCGACTTCGCGAACGGCAGTTCGGGCAGGAGGATCGGTCCCCACGCCAGGCCCGAGGCGCGAGTCCCCGGCCAGCCCATCCGCAGGACGCTCTCGGGCGCGAGCAGCAGCGCGGCGTCGCCCGAGTCCGCGGCGAGCGTCACGCGCAGGTCGCTCTTGCCCCGGTGGAGGATCGCGACGGGCCGGTCGCCGTCGTCGTCGATCGGCGTGCGGAAGAAGCCGTCGGGCGGAGAGAACGACTCCGGATTCTCGAGGCGGAGGCGGCTCGCGGGCGCGTCGAAGTCGACGATGGCCTCGCGAAACAGGCAGCCGCCGGCGGCGGCGTCGGCGCCGGGAGGGAGCCCGTCGGCGCGGCGGATCCAGACCGCGGGCCACGTCACTCCCGCGACCGTCAGCGAGGCTCCCGGCGCGATGGCTCGACCGAAGACGTCCGGCGTGAACGCGATGCCGAGGCTCGACGCGACCTCCGCGGAGACCGCGACCGGGCCGTCTTCGGCGCCGTCCACCGCGAGCCGGATCGGGCGTCCCGAGAGCGCCGCCGAAACGAGGACCAGGCCCGATCGGTGCTCCACCGGAATCGCCTCGGGCTTCTCGAAGCGGGCGCGGCCGCCGCCGACGACGGCGCCCGGAATGGGTCCGGTGGGAAGGCCGACCCACGCGGTTTCGCCCTGCACGATCGCCTGCGGATCCGAGACATCGCGCCAGCGCGTCGGCGACTCGAACTCGAGCGAGAGCCTCGGCGAGCGGGCCGACAGCAGCCGGCCGTCGGAGCGGGAGAAGGTCAGGCGCAGGAGGTCGCCGCCCTCGGGAGTCAGGTCGAGGCGGACGGTCGTCGGGTCGGAGGGTCCGAGCCCGAGTCGCGCGCGCTCGCGATCGGAGAAGAGCCAGGCGCGACGCCAGAAGTACGACCGCGTGCGCAGGTCCCGGAGGACCGGATCGGAGACGACGCGCGTCACTCCGTCCCCGTCGATGAAGTAGGCCCGCCCCGACTCGATCCCGTGAACGGCGGTCATTCCCGCCGAGGACACGGTCTCGCGATACTCTCCCGGCGACCAGAGGATTTCGCCGCGGCCCGAAGCGCCGGAGCCGCCGGACAGCCGCTCGAGGATCATCCCGCTCGCCGGCAAAGGCTTGGCTCCGGAGGTCTTCCGGTATTTCTCGAGCACGCGCGCCGCGACGCGGGACGGCGAATTCTCTCCGCAGCCGGAAAGGCCGATGAGCGCCGCGAGCGCGAGGCCGAGCCCGACCCTCGCGGGTTCGCCACGCTCGCGCATTCGGGGCGCGATCATACCCCTCGGATCGCGATCGCGAGCGTGCCCGCGCGACGACGAGAAAACCCGCGCCCAGTCGAAAAATTAGCTTGCGCGGCGGCGCATCGAGGGGTCTAGAATACGGCCCCAGTTTGAACGCCCTCGAGGGCGATTTCCGATAGAAAAGGGGTAGGACATATGGCAACAGGCTC
Source organism: uncultured Acidobacteriota bacterium (assembly GCA_963738945.1). Classification (GTDB taxonomy): domain Bacteria; phylum Acidobacteriota; class Thermoanaerobaculia; order UBA5066; family Gp7-AA6; genus DAHUXD01. The sequence goes on along the minus strand of CAVTYD010000003.1, from coordinate 196,949 downwards.
TAAGGCGCTTTCCAAGTCAATGATCGCCGATCACCTCTCGAAGTCGACGGGCACCACGAAGCGGGTCGCGACGCAGTTCCTCGATGACCTGACGGCTCTCGCCTACAAGGAAGCGAAGAACAGTTTCACGATCCCGGGCGTCGGCAAGCTCGTGCTCGTCAACCGGAAGGCGCGCATGGGCCGCAACCCGGCCACGGGTGAAGAGATCAAGATTCCCGCGAAGCGGGTGGTCAAGTTCCGCGTCTCGAAGAAGGCGAAGGACGCGATCCTCGGGGTCAAGAAGTAACATCCCGAGTCCGGGATGGAAGGGAGCGGTTCCGAAAGGAGCCGCTTTTTTTTGTCCCGGCGGCTCCTCAGCGCGGTCCCGCGGGCCTCGCCTCGAAGAGCAGGCGCACGGTGTTGTCCTCGTCGCGCGTCCGGGCCAATTCGGCGCCCACGGACGGCTCGACCCAGGCGGGGATCGTCGCCGTGATGCCGCCGCCGATCTTGCGCGAGCGGGTGATCCGCGCGGTCAGCTCCATCGCGTGAAGCTGCTGGGGAATTCCGGCGGCGGCCGCCGAGCGCGCCAGGTCGCGCGCCGTGTTCATGGCCGCGTCCACGAACTCGCGCACGCCCGGCACGAGCGGCGCCGGCGCGATGCGCTTGCCGGGCGCCTCGGGAATCTCGAGCGTCAGATCCTGCACGAACGACGTCTCGGCGTCGCGCGAGGCCTCGGCGTCGAGGAGCAGGACCTCGATCTTTCCGCCCGCCTTCGTCTCGGTTCCGACCTCGAGACGGAACCGGATGCTCTTCAGGACGAGGCCGGTCTCCGCGAGCGCGGGATTGCGGCCGGCGGCGACGTCGGCGATCGACGCCACGAAGTCGGCGGGCGTGACGGGCTCGCTCGCCGAACCGGAAGGGGCGGTCGCCGCGGAGGAAGCGCAGCCGGCGGTCCGAAGCAGAAGCAGCAGGGAAGCGAGGGCGCGCGGCGGTCTCCCGGACACGAATCTCATGCCTCTTCCTTTCCGGCGATCCAGATTCGCCGCAGGCGGCGCACCCCGTCCTCCTCGCGGATGACGGCATGCGACTTTCGCTCTCGAGCCAGCGTGAGGGAATCGGGCGGATGGCGCGCGGCCTCGGCGATCCGTCCGCGCCGGGCGAGGAACCGGACGAACGCGCGGGCGTCTTCGGCGTCGTCGCGACCGGCGGGGTGGACGCGCGAAGCGAGGAGGAATCCGCGCGGACCGAAGCCGAGCGCGAAGGCATCCGAGATCTCGACGCACGCCCCGTCGGCCGGCCCGTACTCGCGCCCGTGGAGCGCGAGATCCCGGCAGCGGCGCCCGCGGAACACGCGAAGCGCCGACGGGCGCTCCGGCCTCGCGCCGCGCGCTCCCCGCACGAGCAGTCGGCCCGGTCCGGGACCGAGCCGCTCGGCGACGGCTCGCACGAATGCGGGTGATGCCCCGTCGAGGGCCCGCGGCTCTCTCACGGCCCGGTCTTCGTCGGGCGCGAGGTCGCGGGGAACCCGGGGGCTCTCGAGCAGCCCGCGGCGATAGAGCGCGTCGCCGATCGCCGGAGCGAGCCCGCCGCCCCATCGCGACGCCGCTTCGCGGACGAGGCGCCCGGCCACGCGCGCGAAGAAATCCGCCCCGACGGCCGCGGTGTCGGCGGCGGCGATGCAGATCTCGGCGGCCTTCTCCGCGGCGGTCGACAGGGCGGCCGCGCGATCCTTTCCGGGCTCGGCGCGGAAGATCGCGACGAGAATGTCCCAGCAGGCGCCCGTCATCACGCGGCAGAAGGAGTGGGGCTCGGCCGAGAGCGCCGTCGCGGGCGCGTCGTCGGGAAGGCCCTGAGGATCCGCGTAGGGAAACGCGTTGACCGCGTCGCGGAGCGCGTCCGGCAGCGCCGCATCCGGTCCATAGGCGTCGCGCACGGCGGCGCCGAGCTGCTCGGCGAGACGCGAGACCAGGTTCGAGCGCGAGGGATCGTCTCGCGTCGCGGCGACGACGTCGGCGTCGAGCACACCCTCCGCCAGCGATATGAAGATGGCCGCGAGATCTCCGAAGCCCTCGTGGAACGCGGAGACCTCGAAGTGCGGGGCGTCCCAGAGGTCGGGCCGGATGGCGTCGAGAATGGCGTGGCCCTGCTCGTGCGTCGAGACGTCGGGGCTCTCGCCCGAGAAGATGACCGCTCCGGTCTTCGGATCCACGTCGCGAAAGAAGTGGAGCGCCTTGCGGTCGTAGAAGGCGTTGAAGTCCTTGCCCGAGTCCGGGATGGCCGGAAGGACGTTCCCCGGGTTCCACACGCCGGGAGTCGGAAGATGCGCCGTCCAGTAACGCTTTCCCCGGTCGAGCGCGGAGGCGAGCTGCCAGTAGAGAAACTCCGGCGTGTCCGGAGCGTAGGCCTTCGGTGCCGGCGCGGTTCCCTGAATGCGGAATCCCCAGGGGCCCTTTTCGACGTTCTGCGGCGGGGCCGTCTCGACGAGGTGGTCGCCCCGGCCCCGAGGGTCGTTGAGATAGACGCGGATGCGGGGGGCCGGTTCGTCCTTCACGGCGGGAGTCTGGCGAAATTGTATCAATGCGCTATCCTGTTTCGGCGATGAGGAAGATCCTCGCCGGCACCCTTCTCATGGGCCTCGCGTTGACCGCGGCCGCCCAGGACAAGGCGGAGAAGAAGGTGTCCTGGCCGCTCTCGCTCGCCGACGGGCTGCCGAAGGAGCTGCCCGGCTACGCCGCGGCGCCGACCGATCCGCTGCCGGATACCGACGAGAACGAGATGGGCGTCTTCACCCAGGTCGCGCGCTTCTTCCAGCGGATCGAGAGCCCGACGGTGACCCGCCAGTTCCAGCTCGTCGTCCAGGACTACGGGAAGGACAAGAACCTCGAGGCCGCGCTCCGTCAGGCGATGACGGAGGCCGCGTCGCACCCGGGCGTGGAGACGCGCGACGTGATGATCGCGGGACTCAAGGCCTTCGCCGTGACCGACCGCTCGAGCGGCAATCCGACGACGCTGATCACCGTGCTCGTGCTGCCCTCGCGGCTGGTGCTCGGTCAGGGCGGGAACGTCGACCGCGATGCGGCGATCAAGCTGCTGTCCTACGTGGATTTTCCCCGGGTCGCGGCGACGAAGTGACGCCGGCCCCGGTCGAGGTGCGCCGGGCGCGCCGCGAAGACTGGCCCCGCATGGTGGAGCTGCAGCGGGAGCTCGCGCGCTTCGAGCGGATGGAGCCGCCGAACGACGACGAGGCCGCGCGCGTCGGCGCGATGCTCTTCGACGCGGGAAAGATCGAGGGTCTCGTGGCCGAAAGGGGTGGCCGCATCGAGGGAATCGCGATCTTCTGGGAAGGCCTCGGCTCCTCGTTCCGCGCGCGCCCGTTCCTGTTTCTCGAAGACCTCGTCGTCGCGGAGACGGCGCGCTCAAGCGGCGTGGGGGAGGCGCTCATGGCGGCGCTCGCGCGGGAAGCCGTCGCGCGCAGAGCGGTGCGGATCGACTGGTTCGTCCTCGACTGGAACGTGAACGCGATGCGCTTCTACCAGCGCCTCGGCGGGACGCCTTCGGCGGACTGGGTGCGCTACTCGATGGACGAGGCGGCGATGCGCCGGCTCGCGAACCCCGTCCCCGATCCCGCGGCCGGCTGACCGTCCGACCTAGCCGTTCGGCACCGCCCAGAGATCACGCACCGCGGGATGGTCCCAGGAGATGCGTAGCTCGTCGGGCGAAGAGGGATCGAAGGTCTCCGTGACGAAGTAGATCAGCGAGCACGGATTCGTCAGGGGGCGGTAGCCGTGTGCGACGCCGGCCGGAATCCGCACGAGGACGTCGTTTCCGCCGCCGGCCACGACGACCTGCGTCTTGCCGAACGTCGGCGAGCTCCGGCGCACGTCGAAGAAGACGAGCTTCGCCTTCGAGGGGGGCGGGACGAACCAGATGTCGTCCTGCTTCAGGTGGTAGTGCAGTCCCTTGATGTGGCCCTCGGCGTCCACGACCGAGAAGTTCATCTGCGCGACCGAAACCCCGTGGAAGAATTCCGCGAGCTCCTTCCCGGCGGCCGGGTTCGATTTCGACCGGAAGATCTCCAGGAAGAAGCCGCGATCGTCGGTGAACCGGGGAAGACGCAGGATCCGGACGCCGTCGATCGGCGCGGGCCGGGCATAGCTCTTCGGCGGAGTCCGGAACTCCGGGGCGATGTCGTCGGGCGTCACGCGGTCCTCCCGGCGGAATCTTAGCCCGGCGCGAAAAAGGCGAATGCCGGCGCGGTCCCCGGGAATTCGGAAAGGCGGCGGCGCCTTTTCCGACAATGCTAGTCTCGCCGGTCCGTTCATGGTCTAGGGAGGAACAGAGAATGACCCGATTTCGCGCCTTGCTCGCTCTCGTCCTGATGATGGCTGCGGCGGCCCTCTCGGCTCAAGCCGTGGACCCCCGGGAGCAGAGCTACCAGTTCTTCGTCGACGGCGTCGTACAGGCGGGCATCGTCGGCTACCAGATCAACTTCAACCACAGCACCGTGTCCCGGACCGATTCCCGACAGCTCAACACGGCCTTCTCGGCGGACCAGCGGCTCATCTCGGTCAACGTCACCCAGAAGGGATTGAACCGGCTTCAGGACGTTCTGAACTCGGCCACGAGCACCGGCGCGCCCGGAACCCACGCTCTCGCCCTGGTCGTGCGGACCGCCGACGGCACGATCCTCGCTCGGTGGGAGTTCACCAACGCGGTTCCGACGACCATCACCTCGCAGGCGACGGGGGCGGTGACCGAGGCGGACGCGCTCGTCAGCTTCCTCTTCGACACGATGTCGCAAACTCAGGCAAAGCCCGATTGAGGCGCCCTGGGGCAGCGTAGCCCCGCCTAACCCCAACCCTGGAGGGAGAGGGGTAGGACTCGAGGCGCGGCACTGTCGGTGTAGTTCGCCCCGGAGGGGCGCAGACTCCGAGCGAAGCGGAGGCGACGGCTTAGTGTTCGCGGTTCAAATTGCGGATGGCGTCGAGGAGGGTGACCGGAGGCCGCTCGAAGCGGGCGCCGAAACCGGGGCGCTTCGGACCGGGCGGCGCGATTCCGTCCAGGAACACGACGTTGCCGCGGACACGAAAGCTCCGGTTGTCGCCGGGAAGCGAGAACACGAGCTCCACGTAATCGCCGAGCTGGGGCTCGATCTGAGGCGGAAGCGAGCGCTGGGTCGCGACGTACATGCCCGCCACGTTGACGACCTCGACGAAACCGGTCAATTCCTGTTCGGCCCACTTGAGCGTAGCGGGAGCGCCGATGCGAATTCGCTCGGAAGCCCTCTCGTTGGCCGGTCTGCGGCGCATGGAATGCTCCGTAGGACTCCTCACTGCCTTCAATTCGCGATGTCCGCGGATCCTAGCATAGCGCCGCCGGGCTCGATTTCTAGCGGCTTTCCAGGGCCGGGAGGAGAGTTTTCTCGAGCTTCTGAAAGAGCCGCGCCGTGGCCTCGACGTCCCGGCGGCAATACGCGGCGATCTCGCGAATCCGTCCCGCCCGGTAGTAAGGGCCGACGGAAAAACCGTCCATTCCCTGCTCCTTCGGGCTCTCGACGCCGAACGCCTTGCAGGCGAAGTCGAGGTTCCACTTGCGCGATGCTCCGAAGAAGGTGATCGCTTCGAGCAGGTCCGTGTGGGGGCGGATCGCGTATCGATACCCGACGAGATTGCGCGTCGCCGCGATCCCGAGGACCGCGCTGCGCAGCATGAGGAACGGTCCGTCGAAGCCGCGTCCGTTGAACGTCACGAATCGCTGGAAGCGCCGCATCGCCTTCCAGAATTCCGCCAGGAGCACCGCCTCGGAATCGCCGACGAACTTGAACCGGCCGTCGGAAGACGTCTCTTCGGCGCGGCCGTCGGTCTTCTCGTACCAGATCCGTCCGCGGTCGCTCTCCGGATTGAGCATCGCGACGACGATGATCTTTCCCGTGAGCGGCCAGAGCGACAGGGACTCGGGCAGCTTCTCCTTCTCTTCGTCGGTGCGCGCGTTCTTTCGCAGGTAGGTCTTCTGCCCGTCGTCGAGCGAGTCCCACGAGTGACCCGCGGTTTCGATGTCGAGGACGACGGTCGCCATGCGACGGGATGCTATTCTGTCGGACGTCACCGATGAAGCGACTTTCCCGGTTCCTGGCCGGACTCGCCGTGCTGGCGGCCGTCGCCTGCGGCCGTGCGCCGGCCGCTGCCTCGAAAACGACACTGCAGCGCCATCTCATCGGCGATCCCGCCAGTCTCGATCCGACGACGAACACCGAGGAGCCGGGGCTGCTGGTGGACGCGATGATCCTCCGACCCCTGATCGCGATCGACGCCGCCCGCCGTCCGGTGCCGTCGCTCGCGGCTTCCTGGACGGTCTCGCCGGACGGGTTGAGCTACGAGTTTCACCTCGACCCGAAGTACACGTGGGAGTCGGGCGCGCCCGTGACGTCCGACGACGTGCGCTTCACGATCGAGCGGGTCCGCGATCCGAAGGTCGCCGCCCCGACCTGGCGCGCCGCGTTCGAGGACGTCGCGGCGATCGAGACCCCCGACGCTTCGACCGTGCGCGTGCGATTCGCGAAGCCGTACGCCGAGCGGATGCTCGGATTCACGATCCCGATCGTTTCGAGCGCCGCGTTTTCCGGCGCGAAGGATGCGGCGGAAATGGGCCGACATCCGGTCGGGAGCGGGCCCTATCGCCTCGAGTCGTGGGAAACGAACCAGAGCGTCCGGCTCGTCCGCCGCGACGGTCCCGCCAACGCCGACGCGCACTGGGATGAGATCGTCTTTCGCGTGATCCCCGACGCCACGGTCGCGTACCAGGCCGGGCTCCGCGGAGAGCTCGACGAGTTCCGTGTCAGCCGCGACCAGAAGAAGATTGCGGACACGCAGGCCGAGTATCTGCAGCGTTTCCGGACGCTCCGGGTTCCGCAGTTCATGGAGGCCCTGCTCGTCTGGAACTGCCGCAACCCGTTTCTCGCCGATCCGCGGGTGCGCCGCGCTCTCACGCGTGCCTGGCCGCGCGAGGAGATGGTCCGGCGTCTCTATCCGCCGGATGGCGCGGCCCTCGTCGCGGGCCCATATCCCCCGGGCGTTCCGGAGAATCCGCCGGACCTCGCGCCTCCGTCCTACGATCCGGCCGTGTGCGCGCGGCTGCTCGAGGAGGCGGGCTGGAAGCCCGGGCCGAACGGCATCCGCCGCAAGGACGGGAAAACGGCGTCGATCGAGATGCTGTATCCCACGGGCAAGGCGATCTACGCCGCCGTCGGCGAGATCCTCCGCTCCGCTTACGAGAAGGTCGGGGTCGAGCTCGTCCTGCGGCCGCTCGAATGGGCGGCGTTCACGCAGCGCGCGCAGAAGGGCGAATTCGACGTGCAGTTCGCCGGCAACGTCTTCTTTCCGCCGAACCTCGATCCCTATCCCTACTACCACTCGAGCCAGTGGCCCCCGTCCGGAGAGAACGTCGGCTTCTACAAGGATGCCGAAGCGGATCGGCTGATGGAGGCCGCACGGACCGAGCTCGACGCGTCCCGGCGCCTCGACCTCTATCGGCGGGTCGCGCTCCGGATGGCCGAGGATCCGCCGGCCGACTTCATTTTCGGCGCCGATCAATACTGGGCCATGGCGAAGCGAGTCGAGGACGTGGCGATCTCTCCGATCGGCCTCTTCCATTTCCTGCCGGGACCGCTCGGCTGGCGTCCCGCGCGCGCCCCGAGCCGGTGAGCCTTCCTCTCGAGGGCGTGCTCGTCCTCGATCTGTCGCGCGTGCTCGCGGGTCCCTTCTGCACGATGATGCTCGGCGATCTCGGCGCCCGGGTCGTCAAGGTCGAGCATCCCGAGGGTGGAGACGTCACGCGCGGATGGGGACCGCCGTATCACGCGCCGACGCGGCTCTCGGCGTACTACCTGGCGATCAACCGCAACAAGGAGTCGATCGCGCTCGATCTCGCCACGGCGGCCGGGGCGGAATCGGTGCGGCGTCTGGCCGGACGCGCCGACGTGCTCGTCGAGAACTTCCCGCCGGGAGGCCTGGAGAAGTTCGGGCTGTCGCTCGCGGAGCTGCGCGGCGCGAATCCGCGCCTGGTCACCGCATCGATCACCGGGTACGGCCGGACGGGTCCGGAGTCCTCGGCCCCGGGCTTCGACCTGCTCGCCCAGGCGGGCGCCGGCCTGATGGCGATCACCGGAGAAGCCGACGGCGAGGCGACGAAGGTCGGCATCGCGGTCTCGGACCTTCTCGCGGGCTGCTACACGGCGATCGGGATCCTGGCGGCGCTCGCCGGGCGCGGGCGCCCGGAACAGGGCCGCCACGTGGAGGTCGACCTCTTCTCGTCCACGCTCGCCTCGCTGATCAACGTCGCGCAGTCGGCGCTGCTCACGGGCGACGAGGCGAGGCGGCACGGCAACGCGCATCCGCAGATCGTTCCCTATCGCACCTTCGAGGCCTCGGACGGCGCCTTCGTCCTCGGCGTCGGCACCGACCCCCAGTTCGAGCGTCTCGCCGCACTGGTCGGCCGGCCGGAGTGGGCGGGGGAGGGTCCCTTTGCGACCAACGAGGCGCGCGTGACGCGCCGGGAGGAGCTCGAGCGCGAGCTTTCCGCCGTGTTCGCGGGAGAGTCGCGCGCCACGTGGGTCGAGCGGTGTCGCCGGGCGGGCATCCCGGCCGGACCGGTGCGCGGGCCGCTCGAGGCGCTCCGCTCGGACACGGCGAGGGCCCTCGGGAGCGTCCTCGAGGCGAGGGGCGTGAGCTTCGTCGCGTCGCCGATTCGGGTCGAGGGCGGGGAGCCGCGGCTTCGGTTCCCCCCGGAGCTCGACGCCGACGGCGAGCGGCTCCGCCGAGAGTTCGACCTGCCGCGATGAGCGGCGAGCGGGATTCGGGCCTCGACGGCGTTTCGAGCGTTCTCGTGCTCGCGGCGCTCCTGGTCGTCGCGTGGGTCTACGTGGGGCGGCTCGGGTCCGCGACGCTGCAGCGCGGAAACGAGGCGATGTATGCGAGTCCTCCCGTCCGGATGCTCGCGACCGGAGACTTCCTCGTTCCGTACTGGGAGAACCGCCCGTTTCTCGACAAGCCGCCGCTGACCTTCTGGATTCTCGCCGCCGGGTACCGCGTGCTCGGCGCGACCCCCGCCGCCGCCAAGCTGCCCGGCGTGATCGCCGGTCTCGTCACGGCGCTGCTCGTCGCGGTGTGGGCGGGGCGCCGGTCGGGCCCGGGCGCGGGCATGCTCGCCGGGTTGATCCTTCTCTTCTCGTTTCAGTTCTGGACCGTGTCCTCGACGTTCGCCGCGGACGCGTTCCTCGTCCTCGCGCTGACGCTTTCGGTCGGAGCACTGGATCGAGCCTTTCGCGAGCCCGATCTCTCCGACGCGGGAGCCGGCCTCCTCGCCGGCGCGATGCTCGCCCTCGCCTTCTATGCGAAGGGCCTCGTCGGCATTGCGCTTCCGGTCGGCGCGGTCGGAGCCGGGCTCGTGCTGGATCGCCGGGCTCCGACGCGCTTCCTGGCGCGCGGCGCCTGGGCGGCGGCGGCCCTCGTCGCGCTCGTGCGCTCCCTGGCACGTGGCCATGGATCGTCGTCTCGGCCCGGAGTTCTGGCGGGTCTTCTACTGGGAGAACCAGTTTCTCCGGGGCGCGACGCCGAAGTTCATGCAGTTCACGCGCGGTCCTCTGTACTACCTCGGGATCCTCGCCTGGGGGGCGTTCCCCTGGGCCGTGCTCCTGCCGGCCGCCTGGCGCGCGCGCCGGCGCCCGGGCGTCTTCGCCGGCTGGTTCGCGTTCGGGATCGTGTTCTGGTCCTGCCTCGTCATGAAGCGCGAGGTCTACCTCGTCACCGTCCTTCCGGCCGTGGCGGCGCTCGTCGGCGAAGAGCTGGGTCTCCTGCCGGCGGCGAGTCGGGCGTGGCGGCGCGCGGGCTGGGCGGCCGCCTCCCTCGTCTCTGCCGCCGGCCTCGCGCTGGTGCTTCGCGCGGGCCACCGCCTGGGCGAGCTGTCGGGTTCCGGAGCGCCCGCGGTCCTGATCGGGCTCGCACTGCTTTCGCTCTGCGCCGTCCTCGTCTTCGCCGCGGCGCGCCCCGAGAATTCGAGGCTTCCCTTCGCCGCGGTACTGGCGGCGGGACTCCTACTCGCGGCGCTGCAGGACCTCGATCTGCGCCTCTCCCGGTGGGACCCGCTCGCCGCGTGGGGAGAGCGGGTCCGGGCCGAGTGTCTCGGCGCCTGCGACGGCTTTCTCTACGGAAACAACTTCAACAGCATCGCGTTCGCCTCCGGCTTCGACTGGACGATGATCTCGGATCCGTCGCGTCTGTCGGCGGAGCTCCGGCACCCTCGGGGATTCCTCGTGCTCTGGACGGCCGACGAGAAGCGTCTCGAGGGCCTGCCGGTGCGCTGGGAGGTCGTCGATCGCCGGCCCGTGTTCCGGGGCAACGTCGTGGCGGCGGCGCTCGGCCGGGGCGAGGGTCTCGACTCGCTGTCCCTGGTGCGTCTGAGGAGATAGCGGCGCGGGTCAGTCCGGCGGAGGGGTGGTGACCGCGGCGCCGCTCGACAGCGTCCGCCAGGCGATCGCGCCGAGGACGATGGCGCCCCCGAGAACCGAGAACGCGCCGGGGCGCTCCCCGATGAAGAGAAAGACCCAGATCGGATTGGAGATCGGCTCGAGCATTCCGACGAGCGCCGCCTCCGTGGCGGTGACGTGCTTGAGCCCCGCGACGAAGAGCGCGTACGCGCCGCCGATCTGGACCACGCCGAGGAAAGTCAGGACGATGCCGGAGGGCAGCGTGACGCCGAGCTCGTGGCGCACGAAGGGCAGGATCGAGACCGCGGCGAGGACGTTGCCGTAAGTCACGACCGCCTCGGCGCCGGCGCCGCGCTCCCGCCGCAGCGCGAGCACCAGGATCGCGAAGAAGACGCTCGAGACGAGCGCCGCGATCTCGCCTTCGAAGCCGCGGTTCTCGAGCCGGCCGACGAAGAAGAGCAGCATGCCGCAAAACGCCACGGCGACGGCGGCGGCGTCGCGCCGCTGGAACGCTTCCCCGAGAACCGCCGGAGACAGGAGCAGGACCCACACGACGCCGCAGTATTGGAGGAAGATGGCGTTGGCCGCCGACGTCCACTTGGTCGCCAGGACGAAGGTCGTCAGGCACCCCGCGTAGCTCGCGATCCCGATCAGGAAGGCCGGAGTCCAGCGCCAGACCCTCGGCCGGAAGATCACGAAGAGCGCGACGGCCGCCGTCGCCGAGCGGTAGAAGGCGATTTTCAGCGGCGGCTCGGAGAGCCACTTGATCCCGACGCCGCCCGTCGACCAGATCAGCGCCGCGGCCGCGACGAGAAGGATCCCCCGGCGCTCGGAAGTCATCGAGCCCGCAGGCGGTCGAGTCGTTCGAGTCGAGCGGGCCGTCCCGCGCGATGGCACGCCAGGCACTCCCGCGCGCCGCGAAAGGGCCGGAAGCGGCGGAAGAGCCGCTGGCACCCGCGGCAGCGATAGACGACCCGCGCCCCCGACGCGCGGAACTCCCGCAGGGCCCCGGTCTCGGGGGCGTGCCCGTCGCGGGCGCCGAGCCGGCGGGAGAGCGCCCGAAACAGCGGACCGTGTGCCGTGTTCCGGCCGTCCAGGCCCCACGCCCAGGCATGGGCCGCCTCGTGGCGCAGCGTGTCCGCCTGCTCGGCGGGCGTCAGGTGGCCCGAGATCGTGATGCGGTGAGGCTGCCCGTAAACGATGTGGCCGCCGGTCAGCTTGCGGCGGGACACGCGGACGCGCGCCGGTCCGAACCCGAAGCGGGCGGAGAGACGGTCGTAGAGGTGCTGGAGGAGAGCCGCGGCATCGGGCTCCGCGATCGGAAACGAAAGCTGCACCGAAATAAGATTACCCCAGCAGTCGGCGAGAGGAGGTCTCATGCGGAGAAAGGCATTCGTCCTGGGGTTCGGCGCTTCGGTTCTCGCGGCCGCCGTCGCCGCGGCGGGTTCGATGGTCTCGTATCCGAGCGGCTCGGAGAAAGTCTCGGGGTACCTCGCGACGCCGGCCGGATCGGGCAGGCATCCGGCCATCGTCGTCATTCACGAGTGGTGGGGGCTCAACGACTGGGTCAAGGGCAGGGCCGACGAGTTCGCGAAGCAGGGATACGTCGCGCTCGCGGTGGATCTCTACCGCGGCAAGGTGGCGGAGGATCCCGACACGGCCCACCAGTTGATGCGGGGCCTCCCCGACGACCGCGCCCTGCGCGACATGAAGGGTGCGGTCGCATTCCTGCGCGCCCGCCCGGACGTAGACCCGTCGAGGGTCGCCTCGATCGGCTGGTGCATGGGCGGCGGACTCTCGCTCGACCTCGCGGTCGCCGAGCCGACGCTCTCGGGCGCGGTCATCTATTACGGGCACCTCATGACGGATCCGGCCACGATCTCGGCGCTGAAGGTGCCGCTGCTCGGCAACTTCGGAGGCCAGGACCAGGGGATTTCTCCGGAGAGCGTGAAGGAATTCGCGGCAGAGGCGAAGAAGGACGGGAAGAGCGTGGATTTCAAGATCTATCCCGACGCCGGCCACGGCTTCGCGTCTTCGAAGGACCCGAAGGTCTATCGGACCGAGGACGCGAAGGACGCCAACGCGAGGGCGGACGCGTTCCTGAAGAAGGTGCTGGGAGGCTGAGAGCCAGCGGCCGAGGGAGGCATCCCGGGCGGGGCAAGCCCCGCCCCTACTTCTGGGGCTTGTACCAGTCGGCGTTGACCTGCAGGTAGTGCTTCCACTTGTCCGGGATCGTCTCCTCGGTGAAGATCGCGGTCACCGGGCAGGCGGGCTCGCAGTTGCCGCACTGGATGCAGACGTCGGGATCGATGTAGAGCATCTCGGCCGTCGAGAAGGTCCCTTCGTCCTTGCGCGGATGGATGCAATCGACCGGGCACACGTCCACGCAGGCGGTGTCCTTCGTGCCGATGCACGGTTCCGCGATGATGTACATCCCCATGGATCTCGTCCCTCCCCGCCGCGTGTCGCGCGGCGCGGCGAGATTCTAGCAGGGTGAGGGAGCTTCGGCGGCTAGGTTCGCGCCACGCTGATCTGCTGGGCGACGTTGCGGCCGTCCGCGGCCACCTCGTACCGGATGGTCACGCGGGCGCCGGGAGAGAGCACGCCGCTGATCCGGGTGTCGGCGCTCCAGACGAAGCGCGCCTGCGTGCCGTCGGAAAGGGCGACCGTGAACGAGCGCTCGGCCGCCTGGATCTTCGAAATCGTCCCCGACGCCGTCAGGGAGCGGTCGGCCTGGGTCGCGCCGAGGCGGGCGGATCCGAGAGCCGCGGCCAGGATCGAGACGGCGGCGATCGTCGAGAGCCGTCGCATCGGCACCTCCCGTCCCCCCGGCGCCGGATCGCGACCATTGACACCGGAGTGGAGCCTCCCTACAATACGCCGTTTTTCGCGAGCCGCCGGGAGGGCAAAGACGAATGGTCAAGCGCTGGTCCGAAGCCGAGTTGCGATTCATCAAAGACAACATGGGAAAGATGAGTGTTCAGGCGCTCGCCGACGCCCTTTCCGTCCGCATCGACGAGCTGGAGAAGCGGATGGAGAAGCTGGGCTTGACCGGTGCTGCCGCGGAGACGCCCGCGCCCCGCAAGGCGCAGACGCTCCGTGAGCTCTCGAAGCACACGGAGAACGCGCGCAAGGACTACGACCGGGGGGTCGCCGCCCTGCAGAAAAAGAAGCTCGACGAGGCCGAGCGCCACTTCCTGGATCTGATCCAGAAGTACCCGGAGGAGCGCGAGCTCGTCGACCGGGCCCGCGTGTATCTGACCGTCTGTGAGCGTCAGCGGCGCGATCCGCGCCCGGCCCTTTCCGAGCCCGAGGACTTCTACTACGCCGCCGTGCTCGAGAAGAACCGCGGCAACGTCGACGAGGCGATCGAGCACCTCCAGCGGGCCGCCCGCAAGAACGGCTCCGGCCGGGTGGACTTCCTGCTCGCCTGCTGCCACGCGCAGAAGGGCGACCTCGGGACGGCGCTCGAGCACCTCCAGAGAGCGATCGAAGAGGATCAGCGGCACCGGGTCCTCGCGCGCCACGACCGGGATTTCGACCCCGTGCGCGAGATGCCGGAGTTTCAGAAGCTCCTGGCGTCGTAGACTCGGCGCGGCATGGCGAAAGCCTCCAAGGCCGCGAAGCGGAAGCCCGCGGAGCCGCCGCCCCGCGTCGTCGTCCTCGCGGCGGGCGTGGGGTCGCGCATGCGCTCGACGCTGCCGAAGGTCCTTCACCGCGTCGCGGGACGGACGCTCGTCGAAGCGGTGCTCGACGCGGCCGCGCCGCTCGCGCCGGAGCGCGTGGTCCTCGTCGTCGGCGCCGAGCGCTCCCGGATCGAGGCGGCGCTCGAGGGCCGCAACGTCCGCTACGCGATCCAGGATCCGCCCCTCGGCACGGGGGACGCTGCGGCGAAGGCGAGGGCCGAGCTCGGTGAAGGCGGAGGCCCCATCGTCGTCCTCGCCGGCGACACGCCCCTGCTCCGGCCGGAGACCCTCGCGCAGATGGTGGCGTTGCGCCGCGAGCGCGACCTCGACCTGGTGTTCCTGACCTTCCGGCCGCCCGACCCCGGCGACTTCGGCCGGGTCGTGCGCGACGCGCGCGGCCGGCCGAAGGGCGTCGTGGAGGCGCGCAACGCCACGGCCCGGCAGAAGAAGATCGGCGAGGTCAACGCCGGCGTCTACTGCTTCGCGTCCGAGGCCCTCGACCGCGCCCTCGCGAAGATCCGCCGCGACTCCGTCTCCGGAGAGTTCTACCTGACCGATGCGATCTCGATCCTCGCTTCGCGCGCCGGACTCGTCGCCGCTCTGGAGCCGGAAGACTGGCGCGAGGCGTGGGGCGTCAACACGCGCCGGGATCTCGCGGCCGCCGAGGAGCTCGAGCGGCGGCGAGGCGTCGAGCGTGCCCTCGACGCGGGCGTGACGGTGATCGATCCGGCCACGGCGCGGATCGGACCTCTGGTCGCGCTCGCCCCCGACGTGATCCTGCATCCCTTCGTGTGCCTCGAGGGGCGCACGGAGCTCGGCGAGGGGAGCGAGGTCCTCGCCTTCACCCGTCTCGTCGACACGGCGCTCGCCGCCGGCGCCTCGATCGGTCCGCACTGCGACGCGTCGGGCGCGCGCATCGGCGCCCGTGCCCGCGTGGGACCGTACTCGCGCCTGCGGCCGGGCAGCGTCCTCGAGGAGGACGTGCGGGTCGGCAACTTCGTCGAGACGAAGAACACCGTCCTGCGCAAGGGGGTCAAGGCGCAGCACCTGGCTTACCTCGGCGACGCGGACGTCGGGAGCCGGCTCGAACATCGGCGCCGGCGTGATCACCTGCAACTACGACGGCGAAAAGAAGCACCGGACGACGATCGGCGAGCGGGCCTTCATCGGCACCGACACCCAGCTCGTGGCGCCGGTCACGATCGGCCGCGACGCGTACGTGGCCGCGGGGACGACGGTGACGCAGGACGTGCCCGAAGGAGCACTGGCGCTCTCGCGTTCCCCGCAGGTCAACAAGCCCGGCTGGGTCGCTCGCCGCAGGCGCCGGAAAAACGGGTAAAATACCGCCTTCCATGACAATCCAACCCCCGGCGAGCCGGACCCCGGCTCCCGGCTTCCGGCGTTCGAGGTAACCATGTGCGGCATCGTCGGCTACGTCGGGCCGCGTCAGGCGAGCCCGCTACTCATCGAGGGACTGAAGCGGCTCGAGTACCGCGGCTACGACTCCGCGGGCATCGCGACGCTCTCGAACGGCGGCTTCACGATCCACCGGACGCCGGGCAAGCTCGGGAACCTGGTCGAGAAGCTGAACGGCTCGGCGTCGCCCGGCGCCACGGGCATCGGCCACACGCGGTGGGCGACCCATGGGCGGCCGACCGAGTTGAACGCCCACCCCCAGACCGACTGCTCCGGAAAGATCGTCGTCGTCCACAACGGGATCTTCGAGAACTTCGCCGAGCGCAAGGTCGAGCTCGCGAAGGCGGGGCACAAGTTCAAGAGCGAGACCGACACCGAGGTCTTCGCGCACGAGGTCGAGGCCGCGTTCGACGGCGACCTTCTCGCCGCGGTGCGCGCCGCGGTGCGGCGGCTGACCGGCGCGTATGCCGTCCTCGTCACGTCGAGCCGCGAGCCCGGCGTGCTCGTCGCCGCGCGCTCGGGCCCGCCCATCGTTCTCGGGCTCGGTCAGGGCGAGAACTTCGTCGCGTCGGACCCCGTGGCGCTCGTGCCCTGGACCCGGGACGTCATCTTTCTCGAGGACGGGGACGTGGCCCGCGTCGACGCGGCGGGCGCCCGGGTCGTCAACGCGGAAGGCGACCGGCTCGAGCGGCCGGTGCACCGGATCCTGTGGGACGCCGTCGCCGCCGAAAAGGGCGGCTACCGCCACTTCATGCTCAAGGAGATCCACGAGCAGCCGACCGCGATCGCCGAGACGCTCGGCGGGAAGGTCTCGCTCGAGACGGGGGAGCTCTATCTCGACTCGCCGCTTCTCTCGGCCGAGCGCGTGGCGAAGTTCGACCGCGTCCTCCTCCTCGCCTGCGGCACCTCGTGGCACGCGGGCCAGGTCGGCAAGTTCCTGATCGAGGGCATGGCGCGGATTCCGGTCGAGGTGGACTACGGGAGCGAGTTCCGGTACCGGCGGCCCGTCGTCGACGGCCGGACCCTGACCATCGGGATCTCGCAGTCCGGCGAGACGGCCGACACGGTGGCCGCCCTGTCGGAGGCGCGGCGCGCCGGTGCGCCGATCGCCGCGATCGTCAACGCGCCCGGAAGCCAGATCGCGCGGATGGTCGAGACGCGTCTTCCCGACGCACGCCGGCCCGGAGATCGGCGTCGCCTCGACGAAGGCCTTCACGACGCAGCTCGCGGTCCTGTACCTGCTCGCCGCGCAGCTGAGGGCC
Source organism: uncultured Acidobacteriota bacterium (assembly GCA_963738945.1). Lineage (GTDB taxonomy): Bacteria > Acidobacteriota > Thermoanaerobaculia > UBA5066 > Gp7-AA6 > DAHUXD01. Next base: position 180,126 of record CAVTYD010000003.1, on the reverse strand, counting down.
GCGCGCGGCCTCGCGCCGGTCCTGTCGCCCGAGGAGCGGCAGGCCCTGGCGCACCTGCCCCGGGCCGTCGGCGCGGCGCTCGCGCTCGAGCCCGAGCTCGAGGAGCTCGCCCGGCGTTACCAGCACGCGCGCGACTTCCTCTACCTCGGCCGCGGCCTCCACTATCCGATCGCCCTCGAAGGCGCGCTGAAGCTGAAGGAGATCTCCTACATCCATGCCGAGGGCTACCCGGCGGGCGAGATGAAGCACGGCCCGATCGCGCTCATCGACGAGAACATGCCGGTGATCGTCCTCGCGCCCCACGACGCCTGGCGCGAGAAGACGCTCTCGAACCTGCGCGAGGTCAAGTCGCGCGACGGCATCGCCATCGTGCTCGGAACGCGGCCCGACCCGGAGGTCGCCGCCGTCGCGGACCACGTCGTGATCCTGCCGGAGACGATCGCGGAGCTTCAGCCGATCCTCTCGGTCGTGCCGCTGCAGCTCTTCGCGTACCACGTCGCGGTGCGGCGCGGCTGCGACGTGGATCAGCCGAGGAACCTGGCCAAGTCGGTGACGGTCGAGTGACCTGCCTTATGATCCCCCGGTGTCCGATGCGTCGCTCCTGACCGGTCTCAACCCCGAACAACGCGAAGCGGTCCTCCACGTCCGGGGCCCCCTGCTCGTCCTCGCGGGCGCCGGCTCGGGCAAGACGCGCGTCATCACGCACCGGCTCGCGCACCTGATACGCCAGGGCGCGGATCCCCGCTCGATCGCCGCGGTGACGTTCACGAACAAGGCCGCGGCCGAGATGCGCGAGCGGGCGCAGCGCCTGCTCGGCGGCGCGGCGCTCGGCTCCTACATCGGCACGTTCCATTCCTGGTGCCTCCGCCTCCTGCGGCGCCGGGCCCGCGAGGCGAGGCTGCCGCCGCGCTTCGCGATCGCCGACTCCTCGGACCAGCTCGCCCTGATCAAGGAGGCCATGGCCGAGCTCGCGATCTCGGACCAGGTCCTGCCCCCGAACGCGGTGCGCGCGCGGATCTCGAACGCGAAGAACGCCCTCGTGACGGCGGAGCGTTTCGCGGCGACGGAGACGGACTATGCGGGGGAACGGATCGGCCAGGTCTACGCCCTCTACGAGAAGAAGCTCGCGGCGACGGGCGCCCTCGACTTCGACGACCTGATCGCCCGTTCCGTCCGGCTCCTTTCGTCCGACGCGGCCGTCCTCGCCGAGGAGCGCCGCCGCGTGCGGCATCTCCTGATCGACGAGTACCAGGACACGAACACCTCGCAGGATGCTCTCGTCAAGCTGTTCGGCCAGAACGCCGAGTCCCTCTGCGCCGTCGGCGACGAGGACCAGGCGATCTACCGCTGGCGCGGCGCCGAGGTCGAGCACATCCTGCGCTTCGACACGGACTTTCCGGGCGCCCGCGTGGTCGCGCTCGAGGCGAACTACCGCTCGACGGCGAAGATCCTGGCCGCCGCGGCGGGCCTGGTCGCCCACAATCGGCGCCGCCGCGAGAAGCGGCTGCGCGCCGACCGCGGCGAGGGCCTCGCCGTCCGCCTCTGGAGGTTCGAGGAGGACCGTGCCGAGACGGAGGCGGTCGTGCGCGAGCTCGCGTCGTCCGGGCGATCGCCGGGCGAGACCGCGATCCTCTACCGCACCAACGCCCAGTCGCGGCCCTTCGAAGAGGAGCTCGTCCGGCGCCGCATTCCCTACGTCGTGGTCGGCGGCATGAAGTTCTACGAGCGCGCCGAGGTCAAGGACGTGCTCGCCTACCTGCGCCTCGCGGCCCGGCCCGAGGACGACCTGGCCTTCCGGCGCGTCGTCAACGTGCCGGCGCGCGGGATCGGAGCGGCCACGCTCGACCGCCTCGCGGCCGCGGCGCGCGAGACCGGGCGCTCGTGGTGGGAGGTGTCCGAGAATCCGCCGGGCCTGACCGAGCGCGCCCGGACGGCTCTGTCGCGCTTCCGCGAGATCGTCCTCGATCTCCACGAGAAGGCGGAGACGTGGACGCCGTCGGCCCTGCTCGATCATCTCCTGTCGGCGACAGGTTACGCGAGTCTCTACGCGCAGTCGGATGACCGCGAGGATGTCGCGCGGCGGGAGAACATCGAGGAGCTGCTGTCGTCGGCGCGCGAGTTCGAGCGGCGCAACGCCGAGGGCGCCACGATCGCCGAATACCTCGACACCGTGGCGCTCGCCACCGACGGCGACGCGGCCGGCTCGGGCGGCGCCGTGACGCTGTCCACGCTCCACGCGGCCAAGGGGCTCGAGTTCGAGGCGGTCTTCGCCGTGGGCCTCGAGGAGGGCTACCTCCCGCACGGCCAGTCCGCCGAGGACGAGGACGAGCTCGAGGAGGAGCGGCGCCTTCTCTACGTCGGCATGACGCGCGCGAAGGATTCCCTCGTCCTGACGCTCGCCGACCGGCGGCTGGTGTACGGCCGCATCGAGCAACGCCGTCCCTCCCGGTTTCTGGAGGAGATTCCCCGCGAGGCCCTCGAGGAGCAGTTCTTCGGGAGACCCGCGCCGACCATCTTCTCGGGCCGCGTGCACCAGGAAGAGGAGCGCGACGACCGACCCCTGCGCCGCGGCAAACGCGTGCGCCACCCGCGCTACGGCTATGGCGTCATTCTGACCGAGGAAGGCTCGGGCGAGGAGACGCGCCTGACGGTTTACTTCGACCGCGCCGGCAAGAAGAAATTCGTCGCGCGCTACGCGGACCTGACCCCGGCGTAGGCGCCGGCGCCGGTCGTTTCGAAGCTCGAGTCCTCGCTTCGCTCGGCCACGGCTTCGGCGCGGCGCTCTCCCGCCGCGGTTTCACGACTTGCGGTTCGTCAGCCGATCCGCGCGAACGGCGATCCGCTCGAAACCGAGAAGCCGTGCGTCCGCGGCGACGGCCGCCGACTCGACGCTCGCTCTGGCGTCGCCCGATCCGGCCTCGACCTCCGTGGCCGCGAGCCGCGCCTCGAGGACGAGGTTCTTCCATGCGATCTTCTCCGCCAGTCGTGTCGCCGTCTCGACCTCCGAGCGGGCGGCATCCGGGCGTCCGAGGACGCTCTCGACGCGGGCGGCCGCGAGAAGGATGGGAATGCGCGCGTCGGGGGAGGCCTTGTCGTCGAGAAGCCCGGCGGCGGTTTCGATCGTCTTCTTTGCCTCCTCCTTGCGCCCGGAAGACAGAAGCGCCTCGGCGGTCACCGCGTCGGCATCGGCCTGATCGGCCTTGCGGCCAGCGGCGGCGAACTCGCGCGATGCTCTCCCGGCCAGCGTGCGCGCGTCCTCCCACCGGCGCTCTTCGAGGCGCAGGTGCGCGATCAGGAGCTCGCTCTCGGGTACCGTGTACTCCTCCTTCTGCTTTCGGAGCGCGAGCGCCTCGGCGAAGTGGCGGTCCGCCTCGTCGAACCGGCCACGTTCGAATGCCAGCATGCCGATCTCGGCCTCGTGCTGCGCGACCCAGCTCGGATCGGCCATCTTTCGGCTGGCGGCGAGCGCCTCGTCGGCGACTCGGGAGGCCTCGTCGAGCCGCCCTTGCGCGGCGAGCGCGGCGACGAGCCCGCTGTATCCCTCGTGGCGGTAGCTGCCGGCGTCGCCGCGTTCCCGGCCCATCTCGAGCGCCTCCCGGTGAAGGGCCTCGGCCTCGCGGAGCCTTCCCTGGCCGAGCCGGATCGAGCCGAGGGCGTTCAGTCCCCACGGCAGCTGCCGGAGATCGGGCACGGCGCGCCAGATGGAATTCGCCTCGACGATCAGGCGCTCGGCCTCGGCGGCTTCGCCTCGCAGCGACGCGACCCTCGAGAGGCTCGCGACGGCAGCCGCCTTCTCGAGCACGTAGCCGATGCGCTCGGAAAGGTCGACGGCACGCTGGAAGGACGCACGGGCCCCGTCCGCATCGCCTTCGTCGAACTGAACGTTTCCGAGGATGTGAGCCGCGCGCGCCTCGCCGCCGGAGTCGCCGATCTCGGCGAAGATCCGCATCCCCTCCTCGACGGAGGCCTTGTCGGGGAGACCGAGCGTCTGGGCGGCGACGGCCCGGTCGAGGAGGGCGTTGGCCTCGACCGAGCGCACGCGGCGCGCCCGGCTCTCCGCCAGCCCTCGCTCGGCCGCCGCGAGCGCCGCCTTCGGGTCGGTTCCGAGCAACGCGCGAGATTCGAGCAGGTCGATCCGCGGATCGTTGCCGGTCGGGGGCGGAAGGCGCTCGAGCCTCTTCAGGACCGCGAGCGCGTCCTGTCGGCGCGAGGCGTTGATCGCCAGCGCGGCGAAGCGTAGCCCGTTCTCGAGGTCGTCGGGCGAGAGCCGGTCGAGCTCCTGGCAGAGCGCGATGGCCTTGTCCCATTCCTTGCTAGCCGCGCGATAGGAGGATTCGACCTCCAGCTGTTCCTTTCGCGGCAGGCCGTGCGATCGCTCGAACGCCTGCTGCAGCTCGAGACGCGCCTTCTCCTCATAGCCGAGAGTCGAATAGACCCGGCCGAGCGCCGCGTGGGCGAGCGGAAAGTCGGGCTCCGCCGCGACGGACTCGAGAAGGAGATCGCGGGCAGCGAGCGCGTCGGAGTCGCGCAGCTTTCGAAGTCCTTCGGCGTAGAGCCGCAGAGCCGTTGCGTCGCGGGGGAGCGTCTCCCGCGCTCCGGCGGCCGCCGAGGCGCGGTCGGGCTCTCGAAGCGCGAGGCGCAGGCGGGAGCCGAGCGAGGCGACCATGTCGAGCAGGCTCGAAGCCTCGCCGGTCTCCGTCACGGATCCGACGGTCTCGCCCGTCCGCGCGTCCTGGACCAGCACGTCGATCCGGATTCGGGCGTCGGCCGATCCGGACCCGGCGGACACGTAGGAGCCGCCGACGACCTCGTCCACGGCGGCTGCCCGCCGCAGGCGGGCGAGCGACTCGCGCGACAGGCTGCCGGTCTGCTCGAGCGCGAGGTCGCGGCGAAGTCGGTCCGCGGACTCGACGGGCATCAGGCGGTACGTCGATCCCGGCGCGAGCTCGGCCTGGAGCATCTCGGAGAGCGCGGTGCCGATCCAGTCGAGGTCCGGACGGTTCGAGAGATTGCGGAAGCCGAGAACGGAGATCGTCGGACGCGAGGCGCCGTCGGTGGAGCGGCCACTCGCATGCGCGGACCGCCACGCCGCCCACGCGCCGAAAGCGCCGAGGAGGAGGATCGCGGCCGCCGCGACAATCGCCGGCGTGCGCGAACGCCTCCGAGGGACGGGCGGCGGCAGGGGAGTCGCCGGCGCGGACGTGGCCGGTTCTCCTGCGGCGAGAGCGGCCGGTTCCGCCGACGGCGGTCCATCCGGCTCGGCACGGCGCACGCTCGCGACGAACCGGTAACCGATCCGCGGCACCGTCTCGATGTATTCCGCCGAGTCGCCGCTTCCGCCGAGGGCGCGGCGGATCAGCCAGACGTTCTTGTTGAGGTTGGTCTCGTCGACGACGGTATCCGGCCACAACTGCGTCATCAGGTCCTGCTTGGAGAGCAGGTGCCCGGCATTTCGGACGAGCAGGACCAGTGTCTCGAAGACCTTCGGCTTCAGAGCGATCCGGAGATCGCCCTCGAGGAGCCGGTGCTCGGCGACGTCCAGCCGGAACGGGCCGAACTCGTAGATCTCTCTGGGGCTCAAGGACTTTCGATTGGAAGAAAGATTGACGAAAGAAAGTCTACGGACAAACCACGGAACGGTTCAAGACCCCCGGCGCCGGGACGGGCAGTCTGTCCCCCATGAACGACGCCGCTTCCCCGACGGCCGCCTGCTCCCGTTGCGGCTGTCCCCTCGCCGGTAACGAGAGCTACTGCAGCAATTGCGGAAGGCGGGTGGAACGCCGGAATCCGCTCGCGAGAGTTCTTTCGATGCTCGGAATTCGCCCCGCGAAAACCCTCGGGTCGCAGCGGCCGTCGGGAGGCCGAGAAAGGAAGAATCCATGAAAATGTCGCGCCTCGGCCTCGGCTTGATCCTCCTCCTGCTGAGCGGTCGCCTGCTCGCGCAGGCGCCGGCGAAGGCCTCGCTCGCCCCGAAGACCTACGGCGTGAACCAGCTCAGCTACTATCGGATCGCCGCCTCCGAGTTCACGCCGCTCGACACGGCGCACGGCGCCGTCTACACCGATTCCGGCTACTCGAACTTCGGCGTCTTCCAGCGTTACTCCTCGGGCGGCCCGGCAATCTTCGTCGCGTCTCCTCATTTGCCGTCCGGCGCGCTCGTCACGTACTACGAGCTCGACTCCTGCGACGAGGACGCGGTGAACGACGTCGTGGCCACGTTCTTCTTCTGCGACAACCTCGGCAGCGGGTGCAGCAGTGGCGCGATCGGGTCGGGCAGCAACGGCACGCTCCCGTGCGGGTTCGCGGCATTCAGCCTGCCTCCCGCCGGCGGCTTCCAGGTCGACAACTACCGCAATCAGCTCACGGTCGCGGTCGAGACCACATCGGGAACGTCCAGCACGCGCTTCGCCGGTGTCGTTCTCGGATACACGCTGCAGGTCAGTCCGTCGCCGCTGTTCGCCGACTTCAACGACGTGCCGACGACGGACCCCGGATTCCAGTACATCGAAGCGCTCGTGGCCTCGGGCATCACGGCCGGCTGCGGGAACGGCAACTACTGTCCGGACGCGACGCTGACGCGGCGGCAGATGGCGGTGTTTCTCGCGAAGGCGCTCGGGCTGCAGTGGCCATGAGGCGTTCGCAACGGAGGGTGACCATGAAGCGAAGAATCGGGATCGGAGCCTTTTTCGCGGCGGCGCTCGCCTTGACGACCGCCGGTGCCGCGGAGGACGGGCTGCCTCAGCTCCGGGCGAAGACGTATGGAATCAGCCAGGACTCGATCTACCACGTCCCGGTCACGGAGTTTGCGCCGCGGGACTCTGCGACGAGCTATGCCGACTACCTCTTTCCCAACACCCTGGCGAGATCTCCGGGGAACTGCATCGGGCAATGTTTCGCGGCCGTGCCGCGGCTTCCCAATGGAGCGCTGCTGACGGGGATCGAGGCGTATTTCTGCAACACCGACCCCAACCCGAACGACCAGCTCGGCGTTCATCTCTACAAGTCCTGGTACGACGGGACCAACATGACGGAGATGGGGACCGGTGTCTACAGCGCTTCGTCGAACGGCTGCGGTGAGTTCGAGATCGCGGATCTGACGTCACTCGACTACCAGGTCAACTACTACGACAACCAGCTCGTTCTCATTGCCGAGATCGACGCGGTCAACGGGACCCAGGCCCTGGCCGGGGTCAACCTGTTCTACCGGCTGGAGGTCAGCCCGGCGCCCCCGGCGGCGACGTTCAACGACGTGCCGACGACCGACCCGGGCTTCCAGTACATCGAGGCGCTCGTCGCGTCGGGCATCACGGCCGGCTGCGGCAACGGCAACTACTGCCCGGACGCGACGCTGACGCGGCGGCAGATGGCGGTGTTTCTCGCCAAGGCGCTCGGGCTGCAGTGGCCGTGAGGGCCGCAGGGAAGGGAGTCATGAAGACGCGGATTTGCCTCTCGTTCGGTCTCGCTCTCGCGTTTCTCGGCGGGCGGTGCATCGCAGCTGAGCCGAGAGCGCCCGAAATGGCGCCCAAGTTCGGAACGACGAACGACTCGACGTACCCCATCTCCGCCTACGACTTCGCGCCGATTGACTCGACCACCCAGTACGATCATCGAGGCATTCAAGGAAACTTTCTCCTAACTTCGACTTCGCCTTACGGCGCTTTCTACGCGACACCGGTGCTTCCGCGGGGTGCGCTCCTCGAGGGCATGAGCGTCGCCTACTGCAACGGCAATCCGCCGGGCGGCGACGATTTCCTGGTCATTCTGGAAGATACCGACGCGGCGGGAAACTTCCTCGGCGTTCTCGCCTCGATAACCGCGCACGCCAACGACCAATGCACTTCGCAGTCGGTCGATCTGAGCGGTCTGAATTACACCGTGGACGCGCCGTCCCATCGCCTGCTCCTGTGGACGATCTTCGGGCCGGACCCCCCCGTCGATGCAATCGTCGGGGTGGGCAACGTGGGGGTGACATACCGGCTTCAAGTGAGCCGGGCCCCCTTGACACCGACGTTCAGCGACGTGCCACTCACTGATCCGGCGTACCGGTACATCGAGGCCCTGGCGGCGTCGGGCGTCACCGCGGGTTGCGGCGGCGGGCTCTACTGCCCCGACCAGGCCGTCACACGCCGTCAGATGGCGGTCTTTCTATCCAAGGTGTTGGGGCTGGCTTACCGGTTCGGAACGGTGGCGACGAGCGTCCATGTTCCGGAGTGGCAGTTTCTGCCGCCCGACGACACGGCCCAGTATGCGGACACCGGTCCGCCTCAGCTCGCTCGATACCTGATCTCCGCGGATCATTCGCCGGCTCTCATTACCGCCGTCGGCCTGCCGCCGGGCGCGGTGCTCGACCAGGTGGAATTCGACTCCTGCGACACTCGGTCGACGAACGGCTCGCCCATGAACCTCGTCGTGATCGATTCTCCGTTGGGCGCCCCGATCACCGACCTCCCCTCGGAGCAGGCCGGGTGCTGGGCGGTCACCGCGACGGGTCTCAATTACACCGTCGGCGACACCAAGCTCGTCGCGTACGTGCTCTTCGGAGCGCCTTACGGCGACTTCCAGACCCGAATCCTGGGCGCCACGTTCACCTATCACCTGCAGGTGAGCCCGCCTCCGGCCACGCCGACGTTCGCCGACGTGCCGTCGTCCGATCCCGCCTTCGCCTACGTCGAAGCGCTGGCGGCCTCCGGGATCACCGGCGGCTGCGGCGGCGGCAACTTCTGCCCGGCGAACGCCGTCACGCGCCGCCAGATGGCCGTCTTCCTCGCGAAGGCGCTCGGCCTCTCCTACTACTGACGAGGAGGTGTGAAATGAGATCCCGGAAAATCCCGGCGTCGATCGTCCTGGCGCTCGCGGTCGCGGGTCGCGCGCTCGCCGGATCGCCGGCTGCTCCACAAACGTGGGGAACGACGAACACGACCTACTCCACGGTGCCGGAGTGGCAGTTCTCGCCGTCGTCGTCGTCCGTCTCCTATTCCGACTTCGGAAACCCGGCTCGCCGCTATGCGCTCACTCCGTTCTCCTTCTTCTTCGCGTCGGCGTCGCTGCCGCCCGGAGCCCTGCTCCAGAACCTCGAGTTCGACTTCTGCAATTCGCAGCCGGACGGCGGAAGCTCGATCCTTCTCCTGCTCTACGGCGCGTCGGCAACCAACGCCGATCTCACGCTGCTGACGCAGATCACCGGGGCCGCCAACCAGGGCTGCACGTCCGCCTTCGCCGACCTGAGCGGGCTTGGCTACACGAACGACGACGACCACCGGCTGATCCTCGAAGCGGCCTTCGGCCCGAACGGAGACAGCACGACGTCGTTTTCCGGCGCCGTCGTGGGCTACAAGCTCCAGGTCAGCCCGGCGCCGGCGTCGCCGACGTTCGCGGACGTTCCGGCGACCGATCCCGCGTTTTCCTACATCGAGGCGCTGGCGGCATCGGGCGTCACGGCCGGATGCGGGAGCGGAAATTTCTGTCCGGACACGGTCGTGACCCGAAAACAGATGGCGGTGTTCCTCGCGAAGGCGCTCGGCCTTTATTACCCGTAGGTGGACCGAGGACGGTCAGCCTTTCGCCGGCCGGCCCTCGGTTCCCTCGGCCCGGTCCGCGACGCGGCGTTCTCCCGCCGCGCCGGTCCGGGCGATGAGCGCGATCATGCGGCCCGCCCTGGCCCCGTCGCGGCGCCAGCTCGCGAAGCCTTCGCCGCCGCACAGGGTGCAGGCCGGGTGGACCGCGATCGCCTCGCGCGGGACACCCGAGGCGGAGAGCTGCGCCACGTTGACGGCGCGGAGATCGAGTCGGTATCCGCCGCCGCAGCCGGCGTGGACGCAATCGCCGGCGAACTGCGCGGCGACTTCGCCGCCGACCTCGTAGCAGCAGGGGCCGATCGAGGGCCCGAGCCAGGCGCGGATCCCGGCGGGATTGGCGCCCAGCCGTCCGAGCGCCGCGACGGCTTCGCCGGCGACGTTCTTCGCCGTTCCCCGCCAGCCGGCATGGGCGGCTCCCACCATTCCCGGAGCGGCGAGAAGAATCGGCACGCAGTCGGCCGTCTGGACGACGAGGGCGGCTCCCGGCTGATCGGTGACGAGCGCGTCGCACTCGCCGGCGCAGAGGGCGGAGCCGGCAGGCGCGGAGTCGCGCAGCTCCGCGGCACGGCCGCCGTGCACCTGGCGCGCCCAGTGGATCGGCGCTCCGTCGAGCCCGATCGCGTTCGCGAGCCGGCGCGCGAGGTACGGAGTGGGCGTCGCCTCGCCCTCCGGCGCGTGGCCGCGGCCGGAGAACGCGACGACGACGTCTCCAGGGGGCGGCGCCGGTCGGAACGTCCGCACGCCGCCGGTCGTCTCGTCGAGCCAGTGCACGAGGGGATTGTAGGGGGACTCTTCTTTCCCGGGAGCGGGAGCGGCAGGGCTTCCCCTCTCGTCGGTCGGCCGCGGAGCGGCCCGCTCAGAGTCCGAGACCCCGCGTGCTAAAATTCTTCGGTGTCGGCCGCCGAAACTCCCGTGAAAACCCGCGTTTCTCCGGTGATCGGGCTGGAAGTTCATGCCCAGCTGAAGACCCGTTCGAAGATCTTCTGCGGCTGCCCCGTGACCGTCGGCGCGCCCGCCAACTCGGCCACCTGTCCGATCTGCCTCGGATTTCCGGGGACTCTTCCCGTCCTGAATCGCGAGGTGATCACGCTCGCCCTGCGTTTTGCGGCGGCGGTCGGCGCGACGATCCATCCCGAGTCGCAGTTTGCGCGCAAGAACTACTTCTACCCGGACCTTCCCAAGGGGTATCAGATCTCGCAATACGACCGGCCCTTCTCGACGGGCGGCGCCATCCGGATCAAGACGCTCGAAGGCTCCCGGGCGATCCGGCTCGTCCGGATCCACGTCGAGGAGGACGCCGGAAAGCTGCTTCACGACACGCCCTATGCCGACGTGCCGGCGGACGTCTCCCTCGTGGACTGGAACCGGGCCGGCGTTCCCCTGATCGAGATCGTCAGCGAGCCGGATCTTCGCTCGGCCGAGGAAGCCGCGAGCTATCTGACCGAGCTGCGGCGCCTGCTGCGTTACACCGGGGTCTGCGACGGCGACATGGAGAAGGGGAGCATGCGCTGCGACGCGAACGTCTCGGTCCGGGCTTCCGCGACGGCGCCGTTCGGTACCCGCGTCGAGATCAAGAACGTCAACTCGATCCGCTTCGTGGCGAAAGCGATCGAACACGAGATCGACCGGCAGGCCGAGGCGACCGGCCGCGGCGAGGCGATCGTCCAGGAGACCCGGCTCTGGGACGAGAAGGGCGGCCGGACGGTCCCGATGCGCAGCAAGGAAGAGGCGCACGACTACCGCTATTTCCCGGAACCGGACCTGGGCCTGCTCGCCGTCGACGACGCCTGGGTCGAGGAAGCGAAGCGCGAGATGCCGGAATTGCCCCAGGCCCGGCAGGGCCGCTTCGTCGCCGGCCATCGGCTGGCCCTCTCGGATGCCGAGACGCTGAGCTCGGCGCGCGAGCTCGCGGACTACTTCGAGGGCGCGGTCGCGGCCGGCGTGCCGGCGAAGCTCGCGGCGAACTGGGTCGTCGGCGAAGTCCTGCGCTGGATGAAGGAGCGGAAGATCTCCGTCGAAGACGCGATGTCGTTTCCCGTCTCCCCCGAGCGGCTGGCGGGGCTCCTCCGGCTGGTCGACGCGGGCGAGATCTCGGCGGCCTCGGGCAAGGACGTGCTCGTCGCGATGCTCGACTCTCCCGCGGACGCCGCGGCGATCGTCGCCGAGAAGGGTCTGGGGCGAATCCGGGATGCCGGCGCGCTCGAGGCGGCGGTCCGCGAGACCATCGCCGGAAACCCGTCGCAGGTGGCGGAATATCGCGCCGGAAAGACGCAGACCTTCGGCTGGCTCGTCGGGCAGGTGATGAAGGAGACCGGCGGCCGCGCCGATCCGGCCGCGGTCCGCGGCGCCCTGAAACGCGCGCTGGAGGCACCCTCCGCGTGATCCAGCTCTTCGGCGTCACGAAGAAGTACGGGACGTTCCGGGATGCCCTCGTCGACGTGTCGTTCCGGATCGAAGCCGGAGAATTCGTCTTTCTGACCGGCCCCTCCGGCGCCGGGAAGTCGACGCTGTTGCGGCTGCTCTTCCTGGAGGAGCCTCCGAGCGCGGGACAGATCATCGTCAACGGGCGCAACATCGGCGTCCTGCCGCAGAGCCAGATCCCGTACCTGCGCCGGACGATGGGCGTCGTGTTCCAGGACTTCAAGCTCATCGGACGAAAGACCGTCTTCGAGAACATCGCCTTCGTGCAGAACGTGCTGGGCCTCGCCCGCGTGGAGCAGAAGCGGCGCGCGTATCACGTCCTGAAGCGCGTCGGCCTCCATCACCTGATGAACGCCTATCCGGACGAGCTCTCGGGCGGCGAGCAGCAGCGCGTCGCCATCGCGCGCGCGATCGTCAACGAGCCGACCGTGCTCCTCGCCGACGAGCCGACCGGAAACCTCGACCCCGTCCTCGCCGAGGAGATCATGCGGCTCTTCGTCGAGTTCAACATCCGCGGCACGACGGTCGTCGTCGCGACGCACGACGTCGAGATGATCCGCCGCATGGGCAAGCGCACGCTGACGCTCGAGAGGGGACATCTCCACGATCCGGACCGCACCAGGGAGGTCGCGCCGATCGTGCGGGAGGCGCCCTTCCTTCCCGCGACGTAGGACGTGAGCCGCGCATGTTGAGGCCCCGCTACGTCGTGGGCGAGGCCTGGTCGGTGGCTCGATCGAGCCCGCGCCAGACGGCCGCGGCGATCACGTTGATCGCCCTGGCCCTCTACGTGCCCGGCCTGCTCGCCCTCGTTTCCCACAACCTCGGGCGCCTCGCCGTGACGGAGGCCGAACCGACGGCCGCCGTCATCACGCTCGAGACCGGGACCGATCCGCGCGCCGTCTCGGGCCGGCTCCAGTCCGACGCCCGGATCAAGATCGTTCGCATCGTGGGAAGCGACGCCGCGCTCGAGCGATTCCGGCGCGCCTATCCGGATCTCGGCGCGGCTCTGTCGGACCTGAAGGAGGCGCCGTTTCCGCCCTCGATCGAGATCGTCCTCAAGCCCGGCGCCCCGCCCGGGTCGGCGAAGGAGATCGCCGCCGCGGCGCGGCTGTGGCCCGGCGTCGAGTCGTCCGAATCCGAGGAGGAGTTCTCGCGCCGGTTCCGGGACGCGATCTCGCTTCTCCGCAACGCGGGCCTCTTCCTCGGCGCGATCCTGACGCTCGCGGCGGTGCTGTCGGTCGCGTCGGCCGTGCGGCTGGCCCTCGACCTCCACCGCGACGAGGTGGGGATCATGCGCCTGATGGGCGCCACCGAGTCCGCGATTCGCGCGCCCTTCTGGCTCTACGCCACGGCCGAGGGGTTCGTGGGCGGCGGCCTCGCGCTCGGCCTGCTCTACGCGACGTATCGATTCGCGACGCACTGGCTTGCCCGCGATCCGCATCCCGTCCTCGCCGTCCTCTGGGTCGGTTTCCTCGGCGTCCCGACCGCGCTGCTGCTGCCCGCCGCCGGAGCCGCGGCCGGCCTAGCGGGCAGCCTGCTGTCTCTGGGCCGCCGGCAGACGCGCAGCGCCACTCGAATCGCCTGAGAGCCGCCGCGGGGTCGGACTCGCGGCACGTCGTCAGTCGGGCGAAACGATCTCGGGGAAGACGTTGGACCGCGGCGTGCGCCGATATAGGATCACGCTCCCGTCTTTCCGGTGCAGGTCAGATTGCCGATCCTGCCGGTGGCCGCGGATCGAGCCGGGGCGGCGGTCGCCACGAGAGATCTCAATTCGAAAGGGGACGACATGGGCTCTGGTCCAATGGTTCGGTCGAGGTTCCTGGCGTTGCTTCTGGCCTTCTCCGGCCTGTTCCTCGGCGCGGGGGCCGTCTCCGCGGAGTCGTCGGGCACGTTTCCCGGCGACGTGCCCAACACGTTTCGCCTCTATCTCGGCGGCGAGTACGCCTGGTTCAACACGACCGTGAACTTCCAGGAGAACCTGACGCCCGGGGGGCCGATCGGCGCGGGTGTCGACATGGAGGGCCTGGGCCTGATGCCGTCATCGGCGCCCGGCTTCGTGGCGCGGGGTTACTGGAACCCCCTCGGCCGCTTCTATCTCGACTTCGGGTACACGGGGTTTCACCGTAGCCGGACGGAGTCCCTGTCGGTGGACGTTCCCTACGGCGGCGTGAGGTATACCGCGGGCGCGTCCGTCTCGGCGACCACGACTTCGAACCTTCCGTATCTCGACTTGCGGTACGACTTCATCAAGAACGAGCACACGCAGTTCGGCCTCTCTCTCGGCGCCTCCTACGTCGTGCTCAAGGCCGACCTGCAGGCTGCGGCCGGGGTCGTCGGGCCGGACGGCCCGATCGTCGGACAAACGGTGACCCGGACCGCGAAGGAGGAGCTCTTCGTTCCGCTGCTCGGCCTCAAGTTCGATCAGCAGGTGGGAGAGGCGATCTCGGCGGGCCTGATCTTCAACGGCATCTTTGCGCCGGTGTCTCCCTATTCCGGAGCGGTGTTCGATGCGGAAGCGCACGTCGACTGGTTCGCGACGAAGAACTTCGGCCTCAGCGCCGCGTTCGACTACCAGAGATTCAGCCTGAAGAGGGAAGACGCGTCGACCTTCGTCCAGTTCAAGTACAGCTACTACGGCCCGCGCCTGTATCTCACCGTGACCTTCTGACGATCCCCGGCGGGTTCTCGCGGGTTTTGCCGGTTCGCTTCCACCCGGGCGCGGCTGAAGAATTCGGCCACGGCGCGGCGCGGTCTCAGCTCGAGGGCACCAACCCCGGAACCGCGGCAATTATTGATGAGGAGGCCCCATGATTCGTGTGAAACCCTCGAGACCCGGATCGATCCTGATCGCCGCCGCGCTCATGGCGCTGGCGATCCCCGCACTGGCCCAGTCGGCGGCGAAGAAGCCGAACATCATCTTCATCATGGCTGACGACATCGGCTGGTCGAACATCGGCGTCTACAACCAGGGAATCATGTCGGGCCGGACGCCCAACCTCGACCGCCTCGCGGGCGAAGGCATGCGGTTCACCGACTACTACGCCGAGGCGAGCTGCACGGCGGGCCGCGCGAACTTCATCACGGGTGAGATCCCGATTCGCACGGGCATGACGACCGTCGGCCAGGCCGGGGCGAAGATCGGCTTGCCGGCCGAGGCCGTGACGATCGCCACGGTGCTCAAGTCGATGGGATACGCCACCGGGCAATTCGGCAAGAATCACCTCGGCGACCTGAACGAATTCCTGCCCACCGTCCACGGCTTCGACGAGTTCTTCGGCTACCTCTACCATCTCGACGCGATGGAAGATCCCTGCCACGCCAACTACCCGCCGGCGGCCAAGGATACGGTGGGTCCGCGGAACATGCTCCACACCTGGGCCACGAACACGGACGATGCGACCGTCCAGCCGCGGTGGGGCAAGATCGGGAAGCAGAAAATCGAGGACGCCGGCGCCCTGTGTCCGGAGCGGATGGAGACGGTGGACGACGAGATCCTGGCGGACGCGCTGAAGTTCGTGGACAAGGCGAGGTCGGACAACAAGCCCTTCTTCCTCTGGCTGAACCCGACCCGCATGCACGTCGTCACGCACCTCTCGCCGAAGTACCAGGCCATGCGCAATTCGGTGAACGGCTGGTCGATCCAGGAAGCCGGGATGGCCCAGCTCGACGACATCGTGGGCTCGGTCATGAAGTACGTCAAGGACAACGGCCTCGACGACAACACGATCATCGCCTTCTCGACGGACAACGGCGCCGAGAACTTCACCTGGCCCGACGGCGGCCAGACGCCGTTTGCGGGCGGCAAGGGAACGGCCCTCGAGGGTGGCTTCCGCGTGCCGGCGATGATCCGGTGGCCGGGCAAGATCCCGGCCGGCAAGATCGAGAACGGCATCGTCTCCGGGCTCGACTGGTTCCCGACCTTCGTGTCCGCGGCGGGAGATCCGAACATCACGACAGAGCTCATGAAGGGCAAGGCGATCGGCGGGACGAATTACAAGGTCCACCTCGACGGCTACGATCAGACGGACATGCTGATGGGCAAGGGCCCGTCGAAGCGCCACGAGCTTTTCTACTTTACGGAAGGGACGCTCTCGGCCGTCCGCGTCGACGACTACAAGTACCGCTTCACCGACCAGCCGAACGGCTGGCTCGGCGCGACGGTCAAGGTCGACTGGCCGATCCTCGTCAACCTCCGCCTCGACCCGTACGAGCGGACGGGGATGTACAACGGCAAGGACAACGGATCGATCGCGTACTACAACTGGTTTGCGTATGAGTTCTGGCGCTTCGTGTACGTCCAGCAGGAAGTGGCGAAGGCCGCGCAGACGTTCCTCGAATTCCCGCCCATGCAGAAGGGAGCGAGCTTCAACCTGCAGCAGCTGAAAGAGGAGCTCGAGAAGAGGATGGCGAACCAGCAGGCCCAGTGAGTTTGCGGCGAGGCGGGCGCCCGGCGTCGGGCGCCCGCACTTTCCTGCCGCTCCGTCTTCGTCCATCGCGGCTCCGGTGATAGATTGGCGCCCGGGCCGATCGGGAAACGACACCGTGCGCCGCCTTCTCTCGACCACGCTTCTCGTGCTGGTCGCCGCTTCGACCGCGGCCGCCGCCGACTCGCCGCCGCCCGCCCGCCGCATCGTGATCCTGACCGGCACCGAGGTCATGCTCCCCGCGAGCCAGGCGGCCGACGCCGAGATCCGGCGGGTGCTTTCCGAGTCGGATGCCGGGCCCTTCGAGGTCCACTCGGAGGGCCTGGACGCGTTCCGCTTCCGGAGCGAGGGCTACGGAGACGCGTTCGCCGCGTTTCTCGAACGCAAGTACGCGGAGAGGGAGCCGGAGCTCGTCTTCGCCTTCACGGAACTCGCCCTAGATTTTCTGGCGACGCACAGGGACCGCCTCTGGCCGCATGCGGCCGTGGTGTTCACCGCCGTCGAACCGTCGTACTTCGCGCACCACGTCCGGCCCGACTGGGTCACGGGCCTCTTCAGCGACGACGACATGACCGAGACCCTCCAGCTGGCCCAGCGCCTCGTTCCCGGGGCGCGCCGGATCGTGGTCGTCGCGGGCTCCGGACCCCTCGACATCGGGTCTGTGGAGAGCGTGCGTCGCGACGTGAAGAAGCTCGGCATCAGGCTGGATGTGATCGCTCGCACCGGCGTCCCGATCGCCAATTTCCCGAAGGAGTTCGGCCGACTGCCCGCCGACACCATCCTCGTCTACACGATGATGTTTCGGGACTCGGCGGGCCGGTCGGTCGTTCCTCTCGATGCGGCGCGCGCCCTCGCCGCGGCGGCCTCCGTGCCGGTCTTCGCCGTCCACGCCACGTACCTCGGGAGCGGAATCGCCGGGGGCGCCCTGTTCGATTCGGCCCACGAGGGTCACGCGGCCGGTGAGATCGCGTTGCGCGTGCTGCGGGGCGAGGCTCCCGGCGCGATCGCGCTCGTCCCGCGCTCCCCGCGCGTTCTCGCTGTGGACGCGCGGGCGCTGAAGCGCTTCGGGATCCCTGTCCGCGCCGTGCCGTCTTCGTACGAGATCCGGTATCGCCCGCCGTCGTTCTGGTCGACCTACCGGTACCGGATCCTCGGCGGGGCCGCCGCCGTGGCCGCCGAGACGGCCCTCCTGATCGCATTGCTCGTCGAGCGCCGGCAGCGGAGGCGCGCGCAGGAGGAGAACCGGCGGCGCCAGGAGGAGCTCGCGCAGGCGGCGCGCCTGGCGACGGTGGGGGAGCTCGCGGCCTCGATCTCTCACGAGATCAATCAGCCCCTCGGCGCGATCCTCGCCAACGCCGAGACCGCCGAGATGCTGCTCGCGTCGAGAAACGGAGAGTTCGAGGAGGTGCGCCAGATTCTCGGCGACATCCGGCGCGACGACCGGAGGGCGAGCGAGGTGGTTCAGCGCGTGCGGCGGCTCGCCGGCAAACGCGAGATGGAGATGAAGCCGCTCGACCTCAACGCGGTCGTCGAGTCGGTCGCGCGGATGCTCCGGCACGAGGCCCGCCGGCACGGCGTCGTCGATCGAGCGCGACCTCGGGCGCGGCCTGCCGGCGGCGCGGGGCGACGAGGTCGCCCTGCAGCAGGTCGTCATCAACCTGACGTTCAACGGCATGGAGGCGATGGCCGGCGTGCCGGAAGACCGGCGGCGCCTCGTGATGCGCACGCGCGTCGCCCGCGACCGCGTCTCCGTCCGCGTGTCGGACTCGGGCCACGGGATCGGACCGTCCGAGGGCAACCGCCTCTTCCAGTCCTTCTTCACGACCAAGGCCTACGGCGTCGGGCTCGGACTCTCGATCTGCCGCTCGATCGTGGAGGCGCACGGCGGACGGATCGACGCCGCGAACGAGCCGGGAGGAGGCGCGGCGTTCGAGTTCACGCTTCCCTACGTGGGTGCCGGACGGACCCGGCCCCGCTCCGGCCGATCCGGAAAGGACGACGGCATGACCGCCGGCACGGCCGTCATCCACGTCGTCGACGACGACGACTCGTTCCGAACCGCTGTGTCGCGGCTGTTGAAGGCCGCGGGCTATGCGACGAAGCCGTACCGCTCGGCCGGCGATTTCCTCCTGGATCCGCCGGCGGAGGGGCCCGGCTGCGTGCTGCTCGACGTGCGGATGCCGGGTCCGAGCGGCCTGGAGCTCCAGGAGTCGATCGCGAAACGCGGCGACGCCCTTCCCGTCGTCTTCCTGACCGGGCACGGCGACATCCGGCAGAGCGTGCACGCGATGCGCCGGGGCGCCGTCGATTTTCTGACGAAGCCGGTTCAACGCAGGGAGCTGCTGGCGGCGATCGAGGCGGCGCTCGCGAGGCAGAGCGCCGAAGGGGGCGGCGCGGGACGCCGTCGGGAAGCCGCGCGGCGTTTCGAGAGCCTGACCGCCCGGGAGCGCGAAGTCTTCGAGCGAGTGGTCGTGGGCCGTCTCAACAAGCAGATCGCCGCCGAGCTCGGCATTGCCGAGCGCACCGTCAAGGCGCACCGGGCCCAGATCATGGAGAAGATGGGCGTCGGCTCCATCGCCGAGCTCGTCCATGTCGACGGCCTGCTTCGCCGCCGGCAGGCTTCGGGTGAACGCCGCCCGGGTTTCTGAGGAACTTCTCGGGGCCATTGCACCAAAGGGCAACGTCCCCCTCCCGAAGAGCCGGCTTATCCCGCGGCATCCCGGAACGGGATGCTTCGTACCGTTCATGGCGGGCCCGCAGGCGACGATTGCGATCGTGGAGGACGACGTAGGGATGCGCGAGGCGCTGGGGCGAATGCTAAAGACGGCCGGGTACGACGCCCGCACGTACGGCTCGGCCGAGGCGTTTCTGGAAAGCGCGCCCGGCAACCTCGGCTGCCTGATCGCCGACATTCACCTGCCGGGCGCCTCGGGGATCGACTTGCAGCGCCGGTTGAGGGAGGATGGCCAGGCCGGACCGGTCATTTTCATCACGGCTCACGACTCGGCCCTGTTCCGGCGGGAGGCCGACGAGCTCGGCGCCATCGCTTTTCTGGCGAAGCCCTTCGAGGGGCGACTCCTCGTGAGGGCCGTCGGCGAAGCCCTGGAGCGTGGAGGACGAGAGCCAGAGCCCTAGGAGCCCGGAAGGAGACCACCGTCCATGGATCAGACCCTGCGTCGAGTCCTCTCGTGTGCCACGGTCCTTTTCGTCGCCCTCGCCTCGCGGGCGCGGGCCCAGTTCCCATGGGCCGGAGCCCGGGCGACCGGAATGGGCGGCGCGGAGGTCGCGGCCGTGGACGACAACTCCGCGATCTACGCCAATCCCGCGGCCCTCGCCGACCTGAAGGGCTTCGACATCCAGCTCCTCGCGGGGATGACGGCCCAGAATCGCAACAACCTCGTCGGAAGCCTCGTCAACCTGAGCAATCTGCCGTTCGACGAGATCGTCAACGGCGATCGTCCGGACTTGATCCCGGTCGCGCTCGCCAACATCGCGAACCTCGCGCGGCCTGGCACGAGCGTCATCTCGTCCGGCGTCGTCGGCCTCGTGGCGTCGTGGAACGGCTTCGCCTTCTCGGTCGGCGACGTGCCGAACGCCGGCATCTACCCGGTGATCGACCTCCAGCACGTCGTCCCGGGCGGCGGCCCGGACAACGGTCTCGCCTTCAACCAGACCGGCCTCTACCTCGTGGGCCTGTCGGCGCGGGAGGCGCGGCTGGCCTACGGCGCGAAGTTCCTGGACGGCGTCCTCGAGGTCGGGGGAGCGCTGCGGTACGTGTCGGGAGTGACGTATTTCGGGTCTTGCGGTGTCTTCGGAACCACGTCCTGCGCGGGCAAGGACCTCTCCGAGCTGCTCCACGACGCCTTCGAAGAGAACGCCCGCACGACGAACAAGCTGACCTTCGACGTCGGGGCGCGCGCGAATCTCGGCATCGTCAAGGTTGGCGTCGTCGGCGTGGCGCTCAACCAGCCGGAGTTCACGGTCGCGCAGGTCACGGGAAGCCCCGGAACGGTGCCGCTGCCCCGCCAGTTTCGGGGCGGCGTCTCGGTCGACCCGCTGCCGTTCCTGACGCTCGCGGCCGACGGCGACTTCATCAAGAGCGACACGCTCGTCCCGGACACACGGGGGCTCGAGCTCGAGCCGGGCACGAAGAGCCAGCAGCTCTCGCTCGGCGCCGAGGCGCGGATCCCGTTCGTCGCCATCCGCGCCGGTGCGATGCGCGACTTCGCGGCGGCCAATCCGTCGTGGGCGTACACCTTCGGCCTGGGAATCGGCGTTCCGGTCGTGTCGGTCGATCTCGCGGTCGTGTGGGGTCCGACCGGAGGCTTCAACTACAAAAACCCCGATCGCGAGGCGCTCGGGGGTTCGGCGGACATCAAATTGCACTTCTGAGTTTCGTAGTTCTGCGTTTCGTTTTTTAGTCGACGTTGGAAAAGGAGTGGTGACCATGGCCAGATGGCCCCGCAGATTCTTGTTCGGCATCGTTGTCGGAACCTTCCTCACGGCATCGGTCCAGGCGC
This sequence comes from uncultured Acidobacteriota bacterium, assembly GCA_963738945.1. Taxonomy (GTDB): domain Bacteria; phylum Acidobacteriota; class Thermoanaerobaculia; order UBA5066; family Gp7-AA6; genus DAHUXD01. The sequence continues at coordinate 159,186 of CAVTYD010000003.1, read as the reverse complement.
AGACGAAGAAGCCCAACGTCCTCGTTCTCATGAGCGATGACACGGGCTGGAACGATCTCGGAGCGTATTCGGGCGGCGGAAGGGCCCTCGGCCACCCGACGCCCAACCTGGATCGCCTCGCCAAGGAAGGGGCGACGTTCACGAGCTGGTACGGGCAGGCGAGCTGCACGGCCGGCCGCGCGTCGTTCAACACGGGGCGCATCCCGATCCGCTCGGCGCTGTCGATCGTCGTCGCCCCGGGCGACGAGAACTCCCTGCGCAAGGAGACGCCGACGATCGCGGAGTGGTTCCGCGATCATGGCTACTCGACGTATTTCTCGGGCAAGTGGCACCTCGGCGACAAGCCGGAGGCCTACCCGATCGAGCACGGTTACCAGACGATGCGGGAGTTCGGCGCCTATTACCCCGGCGTCTACACGTACAGCGACACGAACGAGTGGTTCCACCCCTGGTTCCCGTCCTACAACCCGGTATTCGCGAAGGACTACTTCGGCGCCGTCAACATGTTCGAGTGGGAGGGCGAAGCCGGGAAGCCCGCGCGCAAGGTGGCGGAGATCACCTGGGACTACCTCGCCACGTTCGACGTGCGCCAGGCGGACTCGGCCATCGAGTACATCAAGCAGCACGCCAACGACAGCAAGCCCTTCTTCATGGACGTCAACTTCATGAAGATGCACAACCCGAACAATCCGTCGCCCAAGTTCGCCGGCAAGTCGCATTTGGGACGGTACTCGGATTCCGTCATGGAGATGGACGACAACGTCGGGCGGATCATGGAGGCGATCCGGCAGGTGGCGCCCAACACGATCGTGGTCTTCACCGCCGACAACGGCGCGTGGCAGGACGCGTATCCCGACGCCGGCACGCACCCGTTCCGCGGGGAGAAGGGCTCCGCCTTCGAGGCCGGCTGGCGCGTCCCGGGCATCATGTGGTGGCCGAACCACGTCCCGCAGGGCGCTCAGTACGACGAGATGATGTCCCACATCGACCTCTGGTCGACGCTGTCGTCGATGGTCGGCGTCACCCCGCCGCCGCACGGCGAGTGGAAGGGCAACGACGGCAAGCCGATCTACTTCGACTCGATCGACAACAGCGCCTACGTCATGGGCAAGGCGAAGCATTCCGCGCGCAACTCCTGGATCTACATCGACGGCGAGAACTTCCAGGGCGCGCGGTACGACATCGGCGGTGACCCCAACAACGACGACGTCCACATCGCGTGGAAGTACCTCTATACCGCCAAGGACACATGGTTGGGCCCGAACCAGGATCTCGGCTCGATCGGCTCGCTCTACTGCTTGACGATGGACCCCTTCGAGAAGTACGACATGGTCTTCAACGGCGCCATGGCGTCGCGGCTGCCGAAGTCCTCGCCGGGGCAGTGGGCCGGCATGGACAACGGATGGGTCCTGTCGCTGATCTACCCGGTGATCATCGAGTTCGACCAGTCCATCGTGAAGTACCCGAGCATCAAGCGGTTCCCCGGCGGCGCCTCGAACGACCTGATCCCGAACCTCCAGCACCCGGAGAATCCGGTGCCGCTGGTCGACCCGTCGAAGGTCAACGTCAAGGCCGCGGGCGACTGAGAATGACAGTCAACAAGGAGGGACATGAAATGAGTCGACGACGGATTCGATGGTTCGCGGTATCGGTTGGTGTCCTGATTACGGCATCGGTCCATGCCCAGGAGAAAAAACCCAACATCATGTTCATCATGGGCGATGACATCGGCTGGATGCAGCCGAGCATCTATCACCGCGGCCTGATGGTGGGAGAGACGCCCAACATCGATCGCATCGGCCGTGAGGGCGGAATCTTCATGACCGCCTACGCGGAGTCGAGCTGCACCGCCGGGCGCACGGCCTTCTTCACCGGCATGAACCCCATGCGTGCCGGCATGCTCATGCCGCAGCTGCCGGGCGCAATTTCGTACCTGCGCCCCGGCACGCCGGCGCTCGCCCGGTTCCTCTACAACCTGGGCTACACCACCGGCGAGTTCGGCAAGAATCATCTGGGCGACAATCCGGATTCCCTGCCGACGGCGCACGGCTTCCAGGAATTCTGGGGTTACCTCTATCACCTGGACGCCATGGAGCAAGTCAGCTTCCCGGACATCAACAAGAGCCCCACGGATCAGGCCGTCGTGCCGCCGTGCAAGACGATTCCGATTCCCGGAATTCCGAGCCCCCCGGGCGAAGTGGACATCAAGACCTCCAATTGCCTGACGCCGCCGCGCCCTGTCATCTGGATGAAGTCCTCCGACGGGACGGCCAAGAACCAGTCGGGCAAGGATGAAGGTCCGCTCACACTCGAACGCTCGAAGACGGTGGACGAGGAGATCTCCTCGCACGTGATCGACTTTCTCGATCGAAACGATCCCAAGAAGACCAACAAGCCCTTCTTCGTCTGGTACAACCCGGCCCGCATGCACATCACGACGATGTTTTCTCCGAAGTACGAAGCCATGCTGGGAACGCGGGGCGGCAAGGACTGGGGCGTCAACGAAGTCGGCATGAAACAGTTGGACGACAACATCGGCCTCGTGCTCAAGAAGCTCGAGGACATGGGCCAGCTCGACAACACCATCATCGTTTTCACCACCGACAACGGTGCCGAGGCGCAAACCTACCCGGATGGGGGCGTCACCCCGTTCAAAGGCAACAAGATGACGACGTGGGAAGGCGGCATGCGCGTTCCGCAGGTCATCCGCTGGAAAGGCGTGATCCAGCCGGGCACGGTCTACACGGGTATCTTTTCCCTGCTCGACTGGATGCCCACGTTGGTGGAAGCCGCCGGCGGCCCCAAGGGGAATGATCTGAACAAGCAGATCATGGAAGGCAAGTACCCGGGCATCAAGAAGACCAAGCTCGACGGTGTCAACCAGCTCTCCTACCTCCTGGGCAAGTCGGAGAGCAATCGCGATTACTTCTTCTACTACCAGGGCTCCATCCCATCGGCGGTGCGCTTCAAGAACTGGAAGTTCTACTACTCCATGATGGGCGCGACCGGCGTCCAGTCGATCCTTGCCCCTACGACCTACGCCTGGACTCAGATCGACAACATCGGGCGCGATCCGTTCGAACAGTCCTGGGGGGAAGGTGCGAAGGCCGTGACGGGGTACGGCGGTGTCCTCGCCTCCCCGAGCACGGCGTATCTGTATGACTGGAACCTCCTGCCCATCGGCCAGGTGATGTGGATGAAGGAACTCGAGTCTTACGTTGAGTTCCCGCCGCTCCAGGAGGCTGCGAGTTACAACCTCGAACAGGTCCTCCAGCAGGTGAAGGCGATGGCCGCGCGCCACCCGAGCGACTAGTTGAGGCAAACGCGATGACGCGAGGCGGGCGGCCCGGCCGGGCCGCCCGTTCTTTAACTCAACGTCAGGGAAAGCGGAGAACATGAACGGCGAGCGGAAGGCGAAACTCAAGGAGAAAGCGGCCGAGGAGCTGCGGTTGATGCTGCTCGTCACCGCCTATCTCGCGGCGTTCTTCGTCGCGTTTCTCACCTACCGGAGGCTCATTTCGCGAGAGTTCGGCGTCAACGCCTTTCACTACGGCTTTGCGCTCATCGAGGCGCTCGTCATCGCGAAGGTGGTTCTGATCGGTAGGGCCCTGGGGCTCGGGAAGACCGACGACCGCAGAACGGCGGCGTTTTCCGTCCTGCGATCGTCCTTCCTCTACGGACTCCTCGTCGGAGTCTTCGCCATTGTCGAGCACCTCGTCGAAGGGCTCATTCACGGAAAGACGCTCGCGGCGAGCTGGGAGGCGTTCCTGAACCAGGGCGTCTACGAGATGCTGGGGCGGACGCTGGTCCTCTTCGTTGCGTTCATCCCGTTCTTCGCCTTCTGGGAGCTCGGCCGCCTTGCCGGCGATCGGAAGGTCTTCGATCTCTTCTTCCGTAGGCGTGAACCGCAACCTTAGGAGGCTGGCAAGACCATGAATGGTTATCGGCAATTCTCGAAACCGCTCGCTCTGTGTTTTACCGGACTCCTTGCTCTGGCGTCCACGGCGCTCGCCCAGGCGCCGGCGAAGAAGCCCAACATCCTCATCATCTGGGGCGACGACATCGGCTACTGGAACCTCAGCGCCTACAACCAGGGCATGATGGGTTACCGGACGCCGAACATCGACCGCATCGCGAAGGAAGGGGCGCTCTTCACCGACTGGTACGGCCAGCAGAGTTGCACCGCCGGGCGCGGGGCGTTCATCACGGGCCAGTCGCCGTTCCGCACCGGTCTTCTCAAGGTCGGGCTGCCCGGCGCCAAGGAAGGCCTGCAGGCCCGGGACGTGACGATCGCCGAGCTCCTCAAGGCGCAGGGCTACAAGGCCGGTCAATTCGGCAAGAATCACCTCGGCGACCGGGACGAGCAGCTGCCGACCGTCCACGGTTTCCACGAGTTCTATGGTTCGCTCTACCACCTGAACGCCGAGGAGGAGCCGGAGAACCCCGACTACTTCAAGAATCCCGAGATGCGGAAGAAGTACGCGACCCGGGGCGTGATCCATACCTGGGCGAACCCGGACGGCACGCAGAAGATCGAGCTCACCGGGGCGCTCGACACCAAGCGCATGGAGACCGTGGACGACGAGTTCACGAAGGAAGCGCTCCGCTTCATGGACGAGGCCAAGAAGGAGAACAAGCCCTTCTTCCTGTGGTGGAACGCCACGCGCATGCACATCTGGACTCATCTGTCGCCGAAGTGGCAGGGCAAGACGGGCCTCGGCGTCTATCCCGACGGGATGCAGGAACACGACGCGGACGTCGGCCTCCTGCTCGACAAGCTCAAAGAGCTCGGCATCGAGAACGACACGATCGTCATGTACTCCACCGACAACGGCGCGGAGAAATTCTCCTGGCCCGACGGTGGCACCTCGCCCTTCCGCAACGAGAAAGCCAGCAACTGGGAAGGCGCCTTCCGCGTCCCCTGCGCCATCCGCTGGCCCGGCGTCATCAAGCCCGGCACGGTCTTGAACGACGTCTTCGCGCACGAAGACATGCTGCCGACGCTGCTCGCGGCGGCGGGCGTGCCGAACGTCAAGGACCAGCTGATGAAGGGCATGAAGGTCGGCGATAAGACCTTCAAAGTACACATCGACGGCTACGACATCACCGATGCGCTCGCCGGCAAGTCACCGGGCCCGCGCCACGAGTTCTTCTACTTCAACGACGACGGCTCGCTCGTCGGCCTGCGCTACGACCAGTGGAAGATCGTCTTCGCGGAGCAGCGTGCGACCGGCCTCGATGTCTGGCAGGACCCGTTCGTGCCGCTGCGTTTTCCGAAGCTCTTCAACCTCCGCTCGGATCCGTTCGAGACCGCCGACCACGAAAGCATCTCCTACGGAAAGTGGCGGGTCGACCACGCCTTCGTGCTCGTGCCGGCGCAGCAGTACGTCGGGCAGTTCCTCGCCACCTTCAGGGAATTCCCCCCGAGCCAGAAGGCCGGCAGCTTCAGCCTCGACCAGGCTCTGGAGATGTTGCAGACCGCGCCGAAGGCCAGTGACTAGGCGAGGGGGTCTCGTGGACTTGCCGGAGGACAACGATGAATAGAACCAGGAGCATTCTGGCGGGTTGTTCTCGTCCTGGTCGCGAGCTCGACGGGGGTATGGGCGCAGGACCCACTGCCGTCGTGGAACGACGGCGCCGCCAAGAAGGCGATCGTCGAGTTCGTCCAATCGACGACGACTCAGGGCAGCCCCAAGTTCGTGCCGCCGGAGGAGCGCGTCGCGACGTTCGACCAGGACGGGACGCTCTGGGTCGAGCATCCGATCTATTCGCAGCTCGTGTACTGCCTCGACCGCGTCCCGGCGCTCGTCAAGGCGAAACCGGAGCTCGCCAGCGTCGAGCCGTTCAAGACCGTGATGTCCGGAAATCGCGAAGCGATCACGCATCTGTCGGAGGACGACCTCCTCAAGATCGCCGCGGCGACGCTGACCGGGATGCCGGTCGACGACTTTCGATCCGAGGTCAAGAAGTGGATCGCGGCGGCGAAGGACGCGCGCTGGAAGCGCCCCTACACCGACCTGACGTATCTGCCGATGCAGGAGGTCATGAAATACCTCCGCGCCAACGGCTACAGGACCTACATCGTGACCGGCGGCGGACAGGACTTCGTTCGCGTCTACGCCGAGGCGACCTACGGCGTCCCGCCGGAGCAGGTGGTGGGAACGGCCGCCACCACGAAGTACGGCTACGGCAAGGACGGCAAGCCGGTCCTGACCAAGGAGCCGAAGCTGATCCTGGACAACAACAACGCGGGCAAGGCGGAGGGCATCTATCTGATGATCGGCCGCCGCCCCTACGCCGCCTTCGGCAACTCGACCGGGGACCGGGAGATGCTGGAATACACGAAGGCGGGCGAGGGCGCGCGTCTGGCGATGCTCGTCCTCCACGACGATGCGAAGCGGGAATATGCTTACGGACCGGCGGCGGGTCTGCCCGACTCGAAGGTGGGAACGTTTACCCAGGCACTCTACGACGAAGGCAAGAAGGACGGATGGGTCATCATCAGCATGAAGAACGACTGGAAGAAGATTTTTTCGTTCGAAGAATGAAGAGTAAGGACGTTTGCCGCCGAACCGTTTCGGTGGCACGCAAACAGAAAGAGGAGAAACCATGAATCGTCGGTGGATTTCGTCGGTGGTCCTGGCGGCGGTGTTCGCGCTCTCGGCAGTGTTCGCGGTGGCCGCAGACAAGAAGCCGAGCGGGACGCTCAAGCTGACCGAGGGCTCGGTCGCGGTGGGGATCGGCTGGAGCTGGGGTCACGGGACCCTGACCTACATGGGCAAGAACTACAAGGTCAAGGTCGAGGGACTCTCGGTGGGTGAAGTCGGCATGACGGACGTCAAGGCGAAGGGCGACGTGTACGACCTGAAGTCGGTCGACGACTTCAGCGGCGTCTATGCGGCCGCGGGTGCGGGCGCGACGGCGGGCTCGGGCAAGGGCGTCACGGCTCTGACCAACGCCAAGGGCGTCGGAATCACGCTCACGAGCATCACCAAGGGTGCGAGCCTCAAGATCGCGGCCGAGGGACTCAAGCTCACGATCGAGAAGTAGTCGGCTTTCGGTGCGGGGCCCGTCCTTGATTTTCCGGGGCGGGCCTCGCCTCTCCTGGCGGTTCCGTGTGAAGACGCGGTTCGCCCTCCGATCCCTTCTCGCGGCGCTCCTCTTCCAGGCGGGTCTGGCTCGCGGGACATTCGCCCAGACCGCCGAGACGAGCGGAGCTTTCTGGCCGAGCGCGGACCTCCACCTCCAGCTCTCCTCCAACCTGAGGGCCCTCGCCTTCGCCGAGAGCCGGACCGATCAGGATTTTCCCTACCGCCAGGTCGACTTCGGCGCCGGCCTCGGGCTGCAATGGTGGCGCTTCGAGCAGCCGCACACCGTCAACATCGATCCCGACAAGGAGAACTACCTCGTCACGGCGGCGGGCTACGAGCATCTTCAGACGATTCAATCCGGCAACGACACGATCGAGAACCGTCTGGCCGTCCAGGCCACGCCGCGCTTCCGGCTGGGGAAGTCGCTTCTCCTGACCGACCGAAACCGGGTCGAGTTCCGATGGGTCAATGGAGCGTATTCGACGCGCTACCGCAACCTCGTGGCCGCCGAATTCGACGCCGAGATCCACGGATTTCGCTTCACGCCCTACGCCTCGGCAGAGTTCTTCTACGACATCACGACCGCGACCTGGAAGCAGGAGTGGTACACCGCGGGGTTCCAGGTGCCGTACCGTCGCTGGCTGAACGTCAACGTCTATTATCTCCGCCAGGACTGCCCGACGTGCAATCCGGCCTATCTCGACGTCCTCGGATTGACCGTCAGCTTCTTCGTCGACGCGGCCCGCTGAGGCAGTTCTCTCTTGGGTAACCCGGTCCGGACTTCGTCCGGGTCGGGCTTCCGAGGCGGCGTTCTCCCGCCGCGTGTTTTTTCGGAATCCTGGTCCGGACTTCGTCCGGCGAGGCGGCGTTCTCTCGCCGCTTGTTTTTTCGGAATCCCGGTCCGGACTTCGTCCGGGTCGGGCTTCCGAGGCGGCGTTCTCTCGCCGCCTAGCGGGGCATCGTCGGAGGCGCCATGCCGTCCGTGGCGGCCGGCATCGTCGGCACTCCGCCCGACATGGTCGCGTTGGCCGGCGACCACGCATCCGAGACCCCCGGCGTTCCCTGATACGACCAGTTGCCGTACGCCGGTGCGCCGCTGATGCCCGGCGGGCCGCCGTTCATCGAGCTCAGGCTCGACGGCCCGGCCTGCGCGGTCGTGTTCTGCTGCGGCGTCCCGATCTCGACGATCTTGTTCGTGCCCTGCATCGCGAGGTTGTCCACGGGGACCTCGCCCTCGAGACCCTGCTCGACCCAGAAGGCATGGTCACCCGGTCAGCGCCGTGATCTTTCGGACGTCGGAGGCGCGCAGGCTCATGAGCGATCCGTGGAGCCAGCTGTGGAACGTGTACGTCGTTCCCCGCCGCACCGGCATGTCGCGGGCGATCATCGTTCCCGACGGGTTGAGCTCGATCTGGTAGATCGTGTCGCGCGATAGGCCGGTGAGCGGAGTGATCTGCGAGACCACGTCCTGCGGGATCGACGCGAGCTGCGCCGTCCGGCCACTGGTGGAAGACGTATCGGCCTTCGATGAGGTTCGGACGGTCCAGCGAGACCATCGCTCCGGACGCTTTCAGCTGGAGCCGGTACATGTTCTGCTGAGCCGACGCCGCGAGGGCGAACCCGAGCAGCAAGCGAGCGCGAAGCCGATGCGGTTTCTCATCTGCCCACCTCCGCGAATCGACCGGAGCGTATCACCGGCGTACCGGGAGCTATGATCCGCGTCCATGCGCGGTCCTCGGTCCTTCGGCGTGCTGGCCGTCTGCTTCCTGGCAGCGGCGGCGGCCTGCCGCGGCCGGGCGGAGCGGCCGGCCGCGGCGGAGCCGCCGGCGACACTTCCTCCGAAGGCCGTCCCGCCGACCTTCGTCGGCCGCGATACGTGCGCGGGCTGTCACTCGGAAGAGGAGAGCCGCTGGAAGGGCTCGCACCACGACCTCGCGATGCAGGAAGCGACGGAGAAGACGGTTCTCGGCAACTTCGACGGCGCCCGCTTCACCCACTACGGCGTCACGACGACGTTCTTCAAGCGGGAGGGCAAGTTCTTCGCGCGGACCGACGGGCCCGACGGCAAGCTCCACGAGTATCCGATCGCCTACACCTTCGGCGTCTCGCCGCTCCAGCAGTACCTGATTGCGTTTCCGGGGGGGCGTCTGCAGGCGCTGAACGTGGTGTGGGACACGCGGCCCGCGAAGGAGGGCGGCCAGCGCTGGTTTCATCTCTACCCGAAAGAGGAGGTTTCTCACACCGACCCGCTGCACTGGACCGGGCCCTACCAGAACTGGAACTTCATGTGCGCGGACTGTCACTCGACGAACGTGAGGAAGGGCTACGCGGCGGCCTCGGACTCCTACACGACGACCTGGTCGGAGCTCGACGTCTCCTGTGAGGCCTGCCACGGGCCGGGCTCCGCGCACGTCTCCTGGGCCGAGGCGTCGCTCTCCGGAAAGCCCGTCGCCGATGATCCGAAGAAAGGATTCGCGGTCGCCCTGAAGGATCCGGCGAAGGCGACCTGGGACATCGACCCGGCGACCGGCATCGCGAAGCGGAGCGTTCCGCGGACCTCGGCGGCGGAGATCGAAACCTGCGCGCGCTGTCATGCGCGCCGCTCCGTCGTCGAGGCCGACTACGTCTTCGGCGAGCCCCTGATGCAGACCTACCGGCCGGCGCTGCTCGAGGAGGGCCTTTACTTTCCCGACGGCCAGATCCAGGACGAGGTCTACGAGTACGGCTCCTTCCTCCAGAGCAAGATGCACGCCGCCGGTGTCTCGTGCACGGACTGCCACGATCCGCACTCGCTCCAGGTGAAGGGCTCGGCCGACCGCGTGTGCATGGCGTGCCACGCCGCCGAGAAGTTCGATACGCCGAAGCACCACTTCCATGCCGCCGGATCGCCCGGAGCGCGGTGCGTCGCCTGTCACATGCCGACGCGGAACTACATGGTCGTCCATGCCCGCCATGACCACAGTTTCCGGATCCCCAGGCCGGATCTCGACGCCGCGCTCGGGACGCCGGATGCCTGCACGCAGTGCCACACCGATCGCTCCAGCGTCTGGGCGGCGGCGGCGGCGCAGAAGTGGTGGGGCGAGCGGGCGCGCCCGGCCGCACCTTACGGTGAGGCGATCCATGCGGGACGCGAGGAGCGCGCGGGCGCTTCCGTCCTTCTGGCTCAACGGGTGGAAGACGCGAAAGAGCCGGCCATCCGGCGCGCGACGGCGGCGACCCTCCTCCGCGGCGGTCCGGAGGAGAACGGCGCGCTCGCAACGGCTCTCGCGGACCCCGACCCGCTGGTCCGCTACGGCGCCGTCCTCGCGCTGCGCGGCGTCGAGCCCGCCGCCCGAGTCACGCTCGCCGCGCCCCTGCTTCGTGATCCGGTCCGCACGGTCCGCATCGAAGCGGCTCGCGCCCTCGCGGCCGCGCCGCCGGACTGCCCTGAGTCCCTCGGATCGAACGGCGCTCGATCGAGGCATCTCGGAGTTCATCGCCTCGCAGCAGGTGGACGCCGACCGTGCCGAGGCGCACGCGAGCCTCGGAACTCTCTACGCGGAGCGCGGCGATGCGGCGAAGGCCGAGGCGGAGTACCGGCGCGCGATCGCCATCACCCCCGCACTGGCGGCGGTTTATGCGAACCTGGCCGATCTCTACCGGGCCCAGGGACGCGAGAAGGAGTCCGAAGCGGCGCTGCGCCAGGGCCTCACGGTCTCTCCGGCCGATGCCGGCCTCCACCACGCGCTCGGGCTCTCCCTCGTGCGCCAGAAGCGCCTGGACGAGGCGCTCGCCGAGCTGCGCCGGGCCGTCGACCTCGCGCCGGACAGGGCGCGCTACGCGTACGTCTACGCGGTGGCGCTCGACGCCGCCGGCCAGACCGGTCCGGCGCTCGACGTGCTCGAGGCGGCGTACGGAAAGCACGACGGCGACCGCGAGATCGTCGAAGCGCTGGCGTCCTTTTCGGCGAAGGCCGGCCGCGCGGCCGAGGCGCAGGATTACGCGCGCAAGCTCTCCGCTCTCGAAGCAGCCCCGCGCTGACGGACCGCCCCGGCGACCTTCCCTCTAGTTGGGCCAGCTCAGGCCGAGGGCCTTCGCCAGGAAGACCGCCATCTGGCCGCGGGTCACGGGGCTGTCGGGGCAATACAGCGGCGGGCTCGCCTGGCAGCCCGAGGTGATCCCCGAGTAGTACAGGGCCGAGATGAACTGGAAGAACGGGTGCGTCGTCGGCACGTCACCGAAGTGGGCGTCCCCCGGAGGCGGGCTCACGGAGCGGTGCCAGCCGACCCGTGCGTTGCCGAAGAACTGCAGGTTGGGACTGGACGCGATCTCGACGTCCAGGATCAGGGGAAAGTGCAGATAGTAGACGTAACCGAGCGTGCCGGCGCTGAAGTCGGTTTGCCAAGTCTCGTGAGGCGTGTTTCCGACCGTCGCGATCGTCGCCAGTGCGGCGTTCTCGTTCCGGTATCGGAGCGTGAGCGTGATGACGTTCGGGGTGTTGTCGTTGACGTTGTTGAGAGCGATGTAGTCGATGACCGCCCCGAGGGGAAGCTCCACCGAGGCATAGAAGTGCTCGTCCAGGTTCACGGCTCCGAACCGGCCGAGGCTGCCGGACGTGCTGTACGGGTCGCCGCTCGAGCCCGGATAGAAGGCGAGGGCGGAGATCGTCGATTCCGTCTCCTGGGGTCCGAAGTCCCCGGGTGACCGAGTCGGCGACGGAGGCTCCGGAGGGGGTTGTCGCGGATCCTGGGCCCTCGCCGAAGCGAAGCACGCGAACGACCCGAGCAGGCAGAACACCGAGGTGCCTCATGAGGCGTGGGCGCATGGCGAACCTCCGTGCGCCATTCTGCGGGACCGCGGCCCGCGCGCCAACCCCCGGTTCGCGCGGGCGTCAGCCCGCTTCGGCCATGTGCTCGGGGGTGGGCTTTCGCTTTCGGTAGTGCGGCAGGTCCGGCTCGCCGAGCAGGCGCGCGAGGCCCTCCCATCCGCGCACGTGCTCGCAGACGACCTTGATGGCCGAGGTCAGGGGCACGGCCAGCACCGCTCCCGGAATGCCCCACAGCGTCCCCCAGAAGATGAACGCGACCATCACCGTCAGGGGGAAGAGCCGAACCTTGCCGCCGACGATGAAGGGCGTCAGCACGTTGCCCTCGAGAAACTGGAGGAGGCTGTAGACGAGCAGGACGAGCAGCGCCTTTTCGCCGTCGTACTGGAAGTACGCGACGGCGACCGCCGGCAGCGTCGAGAGGATCACGCCCACGTAGGGGAGCAGGATGGCGATTCCCGCGACCGGCCCGAGCACGTAGTAGTAGTCGATCCGCAGGGCCATCAGTGCGAGCGTCGTCATGCCGGCCATGATGAGCATCACGAAGGTCAGGCCCGTGGCGTAGGCCGTCATCGTCCGCGAGATCGCTCCGGTGACGTCCGCCTCTCCGAGCCTCTCGTTGCGCGTGAAGATCCCCGCGAGCACGCGGTTGAACTTCTCGCGGTCCTTCAGCATGAAGAACGTCAGGAACGGGATGGAGGCGGCATAGAGGATGACGCCGAGCGTCTCGCCGAGCTGGGTGAAGACGGCGCGCGTCGTGTCGAGCTGCGACTCGGTGAGCTTGACCTCGCGCACGCCGCGGGAATCCTCGGGAAGGATCGAGCCCATCCTTTCGCGGAGCCGGTTGACGAAGGCCATGACGTGGCTCACGAGGTCGCGGATCCGGGCCTGGTAGCGGGGCAGCGCCGCGAAAAACTGGTTCAGCTGCGCCGTCACGTTGATGACGAGCAGCGCCACGCCGCCGACGATGACGAAGAGGATCAGGAGAATCGCGAGAACCCGGGGCACGCCCGCCCGCTCGAGCAGAGAAACGAAGGGGCGCAGGGCGAAGGACAGGAAGAGAGCGAACGCGATCGGAACGAGGAGCGGGCGGCCGTAGTAGAGCAGCCCGACGACGGCGGCGAGCGAGATGACCGTCAGCCCGACGACCCGCGGGGGAGGGCTGTGCGGAACCTCGGCTTCGCCGGCCGGAGTCAAAAAACCCCCTCGCGGGGAGGGGGTTCGAAGAAGCGTTGTGGCGAGATCCCTCTCACGTTCCCGATACGAGTGTAACCACAATCTGGGCCCGGCGGTTCTTCGTCTTGCCCTCTGCCGTGGAGTTGTCGTACGCCGGCTCTGAGGATCCCCTGGAGGCGGCCGTGATCCGGCCCGGATCGATGCCGTGCCGCGTCACGAGGTACTCCTTGGCCGCCTGCGCCCGTTTCATGCCGAGCTCTTCGTTGGCCTTGTCGGTCCCGGTGTTGTCGGTATATCCGGTCACGACGGCCGTCGCGTTGAGGTCGTTCTTCATGCGCAGGGCCACGCCGTCCAGGACGGCCTTGGCGATGTTGGTCAGGCGGGCGCTCTTGCCGTCGAAAAAGATCTCGTCGGACGTGGTCCGCGGCGCCGGTCGCGGGGGAGGCTGCGGAGCGGGAGCCACGGTGGCCGGAGCCGGCACGGGCTGCTCGACGATCGGCTCGGCGGCGGCCGGAACGACCACCGGCGGAGGAGGCGCCGGAGGCCATGCGGCGTACGAGATCCCGACGACGCCGCCGAACGGGTTCGGGTTGATGCCGTGGTCGAACAGCATGCTCAGGTTGGTCGAGAGCGCGCCGGAAACCGCCCAGCCGGTGTGCCCGATCCAGAAGCGGGCGCCGGCGTTGAGCGCGCCGTAGTTGGGCTCGGGGAAGTCGCCCCCGTCGTAGACGTTGTACCAGCCTTCGAGGAGGATGTGCAGGATCGGGAGAACCGGGATCTCGGCGCCGACGCCGAACCGCAGGATGTTCGGCACGCGCACGTCCACCTCGGTGGGCTGGCCGGAGAGCTGATACGACACGATGCCCGTGAGCCACCCCTTGGTGACGGCGCCGCCCCATTCCCAGTCGCCCCGACTCGTGTTGATGCGCTGGAGGGTGCCGTTGGAGTCGGTGATGTCCGCGGAGGTCACCGGAATGAGCCCGGCCAGCCAGACGCCGAAGCGCAGGTCCGGATCGTCCTCGGAATGGAAGCTGATCTTGGTCCCGAGGCGGATCTTGTCACCCTCGGAGAGGCGAAGGTGGCCGGGGATCGAATTGCCGTTGATGATGCCCCCCTGCCAGTCGCCGCCCGTCTGCGTGACATGGCCGCCGCCCGCGACGAAGACGGACCACCAGTTGGTCAGACCGAGGCTCATGGAGCCGGTCGCGCCGTACTGCACGAACCACCGCGTGTTGTTCGGCTGACCGTCGAAGGACTCGGCGGCGTATCGCGGCGCATACCAGCCGTACGCGCCGAAGGTGAACTGGCCCGCCCGGGGCGAGTCGGCCGTGGGCATCGTCAGGAGGCCGATGTCGCCCCCCGTCGTCGGGGCGATCACGGCGGGCTGCCCGAAGGCGAAAGCGCCGGTCAGGGCGAGCAGCATCCCGAGGAGCGCGGTCCGCTTGGACATCATGCGAGTGTCTCCTTTCGAGCCCGGACTGAAGCGGGGTCCTTTATGCCGAATAGAATAAGACAAAAGGGCCTAATTGCCAAACATCTTCTGCTAGGTCAGGGGGGTGTCCTTCCGGACAGGGTCTTCGGGCGCTGATCGGAAGGGCGAATCGAGCGGCTATACCTTGGGCTGCATCACCAGTGACATCTTTTCCTGGAAGGCTCGCATGATCGCGGGGCCGCGGATCGAGGCAATCGCCTTCTCCGTCTGGCGGATCAGGTCGCGGACGGCCTCCACGCCCCGGCCGCGGTCGATCTCGGCCAGCGCCTGCTTGTACGGTCGATCGATCCCCGGCAGGTTCGCTTCGCCGATCGCGCCTTCGGCTTCCTGCTTCACGCGCGTGCAGAGAATCATCAGAATCTTCTTCTCGTCGCCGAGGACGGGCGCCGCTGGAGCGGGGCGCGGGACCGCCGTCTCTGCGGACGGAGGTGCCGGGGCCGGCGCCGGCGCGGTCGCGCCGCTCCGGGCTGCGGAGTTGGGACGCATGTCGACCAGGTCGGAGGTCACGAGTCCATAGAGCACTTTCGCCGTTTCGAAGGAGTTCGAGCTCGCCGAGCGCGCGAGCTCCTCGACCGACTTCCGGCCGTCGATGCGAATGATCAGGTTCCACTCCGGGGGAGAGAGCGTGACGGGCTCGCCGAGGTCGCGGGGCTTCAGAACCGGAATGAAGTCGACGCCCGGGATTTTTCGCGCGAGCACCTTCCATTCGTCCAGACGCCGTGCCGCTTCCATCAAGAGCGACGTATTCGTCTTGTCGATCGTGGTCTTTTCGCTCTCCTTGCCGGGCGTGAACTGGAAGTCGCCGGTGGACCAGATCGCCAGCGCATAAACGGCCTCCTCGCCGCCGAGCGACCCGAGCTCGGCATGCACGATCCGGCCGTTTTGGAGGTAAATCGAGCCGCGCTCGGACCCCCGCATCAGCAGGAACATCCCGGTCTTTCCGGAGACCGAAACGAGCTGGATGATGTCCGGAACCGGCAGCTCCGAGATGGAACCCTGAAAGGACATAGGTTTCCGAATGCTAGCACCCACCGTCGCCTCCGCTTCGTTCGGAGTCTGCGCGCCTCGACGGCGCGCACCGCCGGGCGGCTCGCCCGGATGCGGGCTCGACCGCCCGGCTGACTCCTCACCGCGCTTCGGCTCCCGCGGCGTGAGCCTCCTCCCTCGCTTTGCTCGGGAGACTACTCACGCCGCGAGCACCGTCGGAGTTGCCGCAGATCTTAGGAACCGTATGACTTATTGGCTCGCCGCGCGACCAAGTTTCGCGAGCTCGGGCGAGCGAAACGACTCGCGTGGCGGGAGCCGGAGCGAGCGAGGGGGCCAGGCCCGCGGTCGAGCCCCTTTGGGCGAGCCGCGGGCCGGTGGCGTTAGCCAGGCCCCCGAGGGAGCGGAGGCGACGAGTGGATGTGGCAGATCGCCACGGCCAGCGCGTCCGCCGCATCGAGGGGAATCCGGGCCCGCTGCCGGGCGAGGAGGGACAGGACCATGGCCCGGACCTGTTCCTTCTCGGCTTGACCGTAGCCCACCAGGGCCTTCTTGACGAGCCTCGGCTCGTATTCGAAAACGGGCAGAGAGGCCCGCGCGGCGGCCGCGAGCAGGACGCCCCGGGCATGGGCGAGCTTGAGCGCCGAAGAGATGTTTCGGGCGGCGAAGACGGTTTCGACGGAGACGACCGCCGGGCACTCCGCCGCGATCAGCTCCTGGAGGGCCCCGCCCAGAAAGTCGAGTCGGCCGGCGAACTCGAGGCGCGCCGGAGGACGCCACACGCCGCAGCCCTCGAGGGTGAGCCGTCCGTCGGCGAAGGCCACGATCCCGAATCCGGTGGCGGTCGTTCCCGGATCGAGGCCGAGGATTTTCACCTCACCTCTCGGCAGGAGCCTCGGCGAAATCGAAGTTGGCCCAGACGTGCTGGACGTCGTCGTGGTCCTCGATCGCTTCCATGAGCTTGACCATCTGGTCCGCCTTGCGCGCGTCGAGCACGACCTCGGTCGTCGGAATCATGGAGATCTCCGCTACGGCGAGCGCGAGGCCCTTGCCTTCGAGCTGCTTCCGGACGTCCTCGAAGGACTCGGGAGCGGTCTGGATCTCGTGGTACTGGTCGGAGGTCTGGACGTCGTCGGCGCCGGCCTCGATCGCGGCTTCCATCATGGCGTCCTCGCTCACCTTGTCCTTTTCGATCGCGATGTAACCCTTCTTCTGAAAGAGAAACTTGACCGATCCCGACTCGCCGAGGTTGCCCCCGTGCTTGGAGAAGATCGTCCGGATCTCGGGCAGCGTCCGGTTCTTGTTGTCCGTCAGCGCCTCGATCAGCACGGCCGTTCCGCCCGGGCCGTAGCCCTCGTACGTCACCTCTTCGTAGGAGACGCCGGGCAATTCCCCCGTCCCGCGCTGGACCGCCCGCTTGATGTTGTCGGCGGGCATGTTGACCGCCTTCGCGTCGTCGATCGCCTTGCGCAGGCGCGGATTCGATTCCGGTGCCCCGCCGCCCTGCTTGGCGGACATCGTGATCTCGCGGATCAGCTTCGTGAACAGGCGCCCGCGCTTGGCGTCGGCGGCGCCTTTCTTGTGCTTGATCGTGCTCCATTTGCTGTGGCCGGACATGTGCGTCTCCTAAGGGCGGGGATTATATGAGGAGCGGTCCGACTCTCGCTTCTCCTTGATTTCCGGGCATTTCCAGCGACAATAGGTCCAGTTCATGCCCAAGAAGGTTCTTTTGATCGAGTACGAGCCGCGCTACATCGAGCGGACTCGGACTCTGTTGACGCCGCTCGGCTACACGATCACCGAGGCCCACGACGGCGAGGCGGGGATCCAGACCTTCGGCGCCTCCCGTTTCGACCTGATCCTTCTCTCCGGCATGCTCCCGCGCCTGCCCAGCGCCGAGGTCATCCGGGAGATCCGCAAGAAGGGGGGCGCGACCGCTCCGCCGATCATCCTGATGATGACCGGTTACCGTGGCTCCAACCGCAAGGCGGATGCCCAGAAGGTGGGCGCGTTCGACATCCTCCAGCGCCCGTTCTCCGACGAGGATTTCATGGGCTCGGTCCGGGAGGCGATCGACGCGACCGACGTCGGCGCCAAGACGATGCGCATCGAGACGGCCCAGGCGGCCGCCGCGCCGTCGCCACTGACCTCCTCCGACATCTTCTCGGACCTGCTCGACGAGCTGACGGCCGACGCTTCGAAGAAGCGAATGACGCCGTCGGCCGACCGGGCGCCGTCTCCTCCTCCGGCCGTGGCGCCCGCCGCCCCGCCGGCCGCGCGGCCGGACGCGGAGAGCGACATGGACAAGCGTCTCCGCGACACGCTCTCCGGCCTGATGCCGTCGAAGCCGGCGCCCACCGTCCGCCCGGCCGCCCCGTCCGACAAGACCCCGCCGCCGATCGTTGCGCCGACCCCGACTCCGCCGGCGACGCCTCGCCCGAGGATGTCCTCCGACACCGACGTCGACCGGATGATCTCCGACACCCTGTCGGGTCTCACGATCAAGCCCAGGCCGCCGGCCGGAGTGACGCCTCCGCCGGCATCGGCGCCGGCGGCCGCGGCGCCGCGCCGGCGCGAGGAGCCCGCGGCCGCCGTGTCGTCGTCGGGGCCGGACCAGTTCGGGCAGTACGAGATCCTCGAGCGGATCGCGTCCGGGGGGATGGCCGAGCTCTACAAGGCCAAGCGCACCGGGGTCGAAGGGTTCCAGAAGATCGTCGCGATCAAGAAAATCCTGCCGCACCTGGCCGACGACGAGGCGTTCGTCACGATGTTCGCCGACGAGGCCAAGCTCGCGGCGCAGCTGAACCACCCCAACATCATCCACATCTACGACCTCGGGAAGATCCAGGCCGGCGGCTACTTCATCGCGATGGAGTACGTGGACGGCCGCGACCTGAAGACGATCCAGCAATCGGGGCGCGCCCTCGGGATCCCCCTGCCGGTTCCTCTGGCCGTCTACGTCGCGTCGAAGGTCGCCTCGGCCCTCGACTACGCGCACCGGCGGCGCGATGCGGAGGGGCACGAGCTCAACATCGTCCATCGCGACGTCTCGCCGCAGAACATCCTCATCTCGTACGAGGGCGACATCAAGCTCTGCGACTTCGGGATCGCCAAGGCGGCGTCGAAGGCGTCGAAGACGCAGTCGGGCGCGCTGAAGGGAAAGATCCAGTACATGTCGCCCGAGCAGGCCTGGGGAAAGCCCATCGACCGCCGCAGCGATCTCTTCTCGCTCGGCGTCGTCCTCCACGAGCTGCTCACCGGGGAACGGCTGTTCGGCGGAGACACCGACATCAACGTCCTCGAAAAGGTGCGGAGCGCCGAGGTGGCACCCCCCTCGCGGTTCAACCCCGAGGTTCCCCAGAACCTCGACACGGTGGTCCTGAAGGCGCTGGCGAAGGAGCCGGACGACCGGTATGCCAATGCTTCGGACCTCCTTCGCGACCTCGACTCGGTCCTCTACTCGTACACGCCCGCTCCCGGCAGCGCGGATGTCGCGATCTATCTCCATCGCCTGCAGGCCGAAGAGGGCGCGGTCGCGGAAGCGCAAGCCCGCGAGGCAGCGCAGGCCGTCGAAGAAAGCGAACCGGCGGCCCGCAAGCGCAAGTCGAAGGGCGCTCCGGTCTCGCGCAAGACGTCGTCGGTCTCGAAGCCGGCGCCGCCCCCGCCTCCTCCGGCCGCCGCACCCCCGAGTCCGCCGCCCGCTTCGGTGCCGCCGCCGCGGGAGCCCTCGCGCGAGGTTTTCGGCTCCCTGGAGAAATCGGCGGAAGCCGAAAAGGCCAGCCGCACTCCGTTGATCGCGCTCGTGGTCGCCGCGGCGGTCGCTCTCGTCGGGTTTCTCGCCTGGCGCATGATGAAGCCGTCGGCCGGCGGCAAGGCGACGGCGGCGAGCGTCACTCCGGTAGCGGCGCTTCCGACCTCCGCGCCGACACTGGTGGCCGCGGCGGTCCCCGTCCCGACGGCGGCGCCTCCGGCCGTCGATCAGAAGGCCGTCGAAGCCGAGGTGCAGCGTCAGCTCGCGATCAAACGCAAGGAGCTCGAGCGGACCGCGGCGGCGTCGAAGGCCGCTCCGGCGGCCGCCGAGCCCGCGCCGGCGCAGGCGGTCCCGGCTCCCCAGGTCGTGGAGCCGACGGCCCTGCCGACGCTTCCCCCGACGGCGGTTCCGATTCCGACGGCGATTCCGACCGAGCCTCCGCCGGTCGAAGCGCCCAAACCGGCTCCGCCGAAGGAGGTCGAGACGCAGCGCGGTGACCTCGTCGGTCCGGGCCCGGGCGTCGTCGAGCCGACGCTGGTCGCGCCGCCGCGGGTCGTCTATCCTGCGATCGCGCGGGAGCGGCGAGTCGAGGGCCGCGTCGTCGTGCTGGTGCTGGTCGACGAGAACGGCCTGCCCACCGAGACCCGGCTGCAGCAGGGCGTGACGGAGCGCGCCGTCAATGACGCGGTCCTCGCCGGGGTGAAGAGCGCGAAATTCCGGGCCGCCACCAAGAATGGAATCCCGGTCAAGATGTGGCGTCCCATCATCGTCGAAGTGAAACCGTAAGAACCCGACGGACAGGAGGCAACCGGCATGTCCCTTTCGAACGATCAGAAGAAGTTCTACGAAAACACGCTGAACGTCACCAAGAAGGAGATCCAGGAGCTCGAAGGCGAGATCCAGGAGGAGCTGGCGAAGGTCAAGGACCGGCTGGCCGAGCTTCAGAACGCGCAGAAGGCGGCGCGCCAGATGTACGACGCGGCGTGTCAGCGCCTCGGCGTCCGCAACGAGCTGGAAGAGGCCGAATCGCAGGGTTGATGGATTCTCGTGGCGAGGGCCGCGGCGGCATCGTCACGAGGTCGGAGCGACTCTCCGGAAGCGTTCCACCACCGGTCGGCGCGTCGAGCGCCGCTCGAAATGTCTGAGGGCTCCCGGTCGCCGGTCGCGCCGCGACCGCTCGCCGCGAGTCTCCTCCTCGCCGCCGGGCTTCTCGCCTGTCGCGGGTCCGGCCCCGCGGCTCCGGCTCCCGGCAGTCCCCGGCGCGTCGTCACGCTCGCTCCGAACCTGACCGAAATCGTGTTCGCCCTCGGCGCGGGAGACCGGCTCGTCGGCGTGTCGGAGTATTCCGACTATCCCGAGGCCGCGCGCCGGATTCCCCGGGTCGGCGGCCTGCAGGTGGATGCCGAGAAGGTGGCCGCGCTGAGACCGGACCTCGTTCTGGCCATCGCCGAAGGCAATGCGCAGGGCTCGGTCCGAGCGCTGCAAGCCGCCGGCCTTCCCGTGACGGTGACGCCGTCGGGCTCGCTCGACGCCGTGCTCGAGAGCATCCGGCTCGTCGCGGACCGGCTCGGAATTCCCGAGGCGGGCCGCCGCTTGAGCGACGATCTCGAGCGCCGCCGCGAAGCCGTCCGAAAGAGCGTCGCGGGGCGGCCCCGGCCGAGAGCGCTGATGCTCGTGTGGCCCGACCCGCCTCAGGCGGCGGGAGGGCAGACGTTCCTGAACGATGTCCTCGAGGAGGCCGGCGTACAGAATCTGGTCGCGGACCGCCGCGGGTGGCCCGTGCTCTCGAAGGAATATGTCGCGACCGCGCCCGTCGAGCTGCTCGTGATTCCGGAGTCGATCGAAGCGAAGGCCGCCTGGAAGACCGCCTTCGCGCCGGGGGGAACCCTCGCCTCGGGGCCGATCGCGAAGGCCCGCCGCGTGCGGCTGGACGAGGCCGCTCTGACCCGGCCCGGTCCGCGCGTCTTCGACGTGCTCGAGCGCCTGGCCGGGATGTCCCGGTGAAGACGCTGGCCCGGGGGCCCGCGCTGGCGGCCGGCGCGCTCGTCCTCGCCGGGGTCGTCCTGGTCGCGTTCTCGGTCGGCGGCGTCCACCTCTCGCTCGGGGATCTCGTGAGCGGCGGCGGCGAGGCGGGGGAGACCGCGCGGATGCTGGCGGCCCTGCGCTGGCCGAGGGTCCTGCTCGCGGCGCTCGTGGGCGCCTGCCTCGCGCTCGCCGGCGCCGCGCTGCAGGCCCTGCTCAAGAATCCGCTCGCCGACCCCTTCCTGCTCGGCACGTCCGGCGGCGCCGCCGTGGGAGCGGCCGGGGCGGCCCTGGCGGGCGCCTCGCCGCTCGTCTCGCCGGCGGCGGCATTCCTGGGTGCGGCCGCCGCCTCGGTCGGAGTCGCCGCGATGGCGCGCCGCGGCGGAAGGCTCGACCTCGAGCGCCTGCTGCTCTCGGGCCTGATTGCGAACGCGTTCTTCTCGGCTCTCCTGCTCGCGGCCTTCTCGATCGCCTCGGGCGAGGCCTCGCGCACGATGCTCTTCTGGATGATGGGGAGCCTGTCCGACGCGACGCCGGGCAAGGTCGGCGCCCTCGCTCCCTATGCCGCGGCGGGGCTGCTGGTGCTCCTCGCGGCCTCGGCGCGTCTGAACCTCTTTGCCGTCGGGGAGGAGAGCGCGGCGGCACTCGGCGTCGATACCGAGAAGACCAAGCGCGTCGTCTTCCTCGCCGCGTCGCTCCTGACCGGCGCGGCGGTCGCCTTCGCCGGCGTCATCGGATTCGTCGGGCTCCTCGTGCCGCACGGCGTGCGTGCGGTCGCGGGAAACGACCAGCGCACCCTCCTGCCGCTCTCGGCCCTGGCGGGCGCGGCTCTCCTCGTGGCCGCGGACGCCGTTTCGCGGGCGGCGCTGGCGCCGGCCGAGCTCCCGATCGGTGCCATTACCGCGGCTCTCGGCGCGCCGCTCTTCGCGTGGCTGCTTCTGAGGACGCCGTGACTCCGGCCCGAATCGAGGCTCGCGACCTTCGCGCGCGCTACGGCGCCACGCCGGCGCTCGAGGGTCTCGACGCGTCGATTCCCGCGGGCGCGGTCGTCGCGGTGCTCGGGGAAAACGGGTCGGGCAAGTCCACGCTGCTGAAGGTCCTCGCCCGCGTGCTGCCTTCCTCGGGCGGCGAGCTCCTCCTCGACGGCGTCCCGCTCTCGACGATTCCCCGGCGCACGTCCGCACGGCGCATCGCCTACGTTCCCCAGACCATGGACCTGGTGTTTCCGATCCGAAGCCTCGACCTGGTGCTGCAGGGCCGCGCCCCGCACAGCCGTGGATTCGCCGCGGAATCGCCCGAGGATCGGCACCTGGCTCTGGAGGCCATGAGTGCCTGCGACGTCGCCTCGCTCGCCGAGCGCGACGCCCGGGCCCTGTCGGGCGGCGAGCGGCGCCGCGTGTTTCTCGCGCGGGCGCTCGCCCAGGAAGCCGAGGTCTGGCTGCTCGACGAACCGACGGCCGGGCTCGATCCCCGGCATCGGCTGGAGTTTCTGGAGACGCTCTGGCGCGTGCACCGCGAGCGCGGCACGACGGTCCTCCTGGTCACACACGAGATCGGTCTGGCCGCGCGGCTGTCGAGCTCGGTCCTGCTCCTGCGGGCCGGGCGGACGATCGCCGAGGGTCCCCGTGACGACGTCCTGACGCCGGAGAACCTCTCCCGCGCCTTCGGAACGCCCTTCGAGCGGCGGGGGTCGGGGTTCGGGTTGACGAGCGACGTCCTCCCGGAGGGTCTTCCGAACGTCTGAGTCGCTCCCGGGTCCGCCCCTTCGGGAAGGGGCCCGCGTCGCGGCGGCGACAATCCTGCTACCATCCTGCCCCCCATGTGGTTCAGGAAGGATCGGGCGCCCAAGGAGATCCGGGAGGGGCGGCAGAGCAAGGTTCCGGAGGGGCTGTGGGTCAAGTGCGACCACTGCCGCCAGATCCTCTACAACAAGGAGCTCGCCCGGAACTTCAAGATCTGTCCCAAGTGCAACTTCCACTTTCGCCTGTCGGCTCCCGAGCGGCTGCGGATGCTCTTCGACGACGGCGAATGGGTCGAGCTCGACGCCAACCTGCGCTCCTCCGATCCGCTCAAGTTCCGGGACAGCAAGAAGTATCGCGACCGGCTGCGGGACGCCGAAGAGAACGTCGGCACTTCGGATGCCATCGTCGTCGGCTCGGGCACCCTCGAGGGCATCCCGGTCCTCATCGGCGCGATGGAGTTCTTCTTCATGGCGGGCTCCATGGGCTCGGTCGTGGGAGAGAAGGTGACGCGCGCGGCCGAACGGGCCCTGGACGAGCGCCGGCCGCTGCTGCTCGTTTCGACCTCCGGGGGAGCGCGCATGCAGGAGGGAATCCTCTCCCTCATGCAGATGGGGAAGATCTCGGCCGCGCTCGCGCGGCTGTCGGAAGCGCGGATCCCGTACGTTTCGATCATGACCGACCCGACGACGGGCGGGGTGACGGCCTCCTACGCGATGCTCGGCGACCTGAACGTTGCGGAGCCGAACGCCCTCATCGGCTTCGCGGGCCCGCGCGTGATCGAGCAGACGATCCGCCAGACGCTTCCGGAAGGGTTCCAGCGCTCCGAGTTTCTGCTCGAGCACGGGATGCTCGACCTCATCGTGGACCGGTCCGAGATGAAGGCGACGCTCGCCCGGTGCCTCGCCCTGATGTGGGACGGACGGCCCGCCGCCTGAACCGGCTTGCGCCCCGCTCCCGGACCCTCCCTTCCGCACCTCTCCCGCCTCGAGTCGCTCGGGCAGAGGGGCATCCGCCTCGGGCTGGCGTCGATCGACGCGGTCTGCGAGCGGCTCGGGCGGCCCGAGCGGCGGGTGCCTTCGGTGCTCGTGGCCGGCACCAACGGAAAGGGCTCGACCGCGGCCACGCTCGCCTCGATCGCCGGGTCCGCCGGGCTCGCGGCCGGGTTGTACACGTCTCCGCACCTGGAGAGCGCGACCGAGCGCATCCGCCTCGGGGCCGAGGACATCGCTCCCGAAGCGCTCGATGCCGAGCTCGGCGAAGTGTTCGCAGCCGCCGACCGGGAGACGCCGATTCCCCTGACGTACTTCGAAGCCATGACCGCCGCCGCCTTCACGGCCTTCGCCCGGCGAGGCCTGGATCTGGCCGTGCTCGAGGTCGGGCTCGGCGGACGCTTCGACGCGACCAACGTCGCGCCGGCGGTCCTCTCGGTGGTGACGTCGATCTCGCTCGACCACGTCGAGGAGCTCGGCGGGACGATCGCGTCGATCGCCTTCGAGAAGGCCGGCGTCTTTCGCGCGAACCGGCCCGCGCTCGTGGCGAGCCGGCGGCCCGAAGCGCTCGCCGTCTTCGACGAGGTCGCGGCGCGGACGGGGACGCGCCTGCACCGGCTCGCGGACGAGGTCCGCTTCGCGGCCGAGACCGTGTCGACCGCGGGGACCCGCGTCGAGCTCATGACGCCGCAGGGGAGGTATGCGCTGACGACGCCCCTTCCCGGGTCGCACCAGGCGGAGAATGCCGCCGCGGCGGTCCGCGCGGCCGAGCTGCTCGGGCCGCCGATCCGGCTCGGGCCGGGCGTCGTCGAACGGGGAGTCGCCTCGGTCCGCTGGCCGGGCCGCCTCGAGCGATTCTCCGTCCGCGGCCGGACCGTGCTCCTGGACGGGTGTCACAACGCCGACGGCGCGCTCGCCCTCGTGCGCTTTCTCGCCGACTCCGGTTTGAAGGCCGACCTCGTCTTCGGCGCGATGTCGGACAAGGACGTCGAGACGATGGGCCGGGCGCTCGCTCCCGCCGTCGAGCGCATCCGGTTCGTGCCGGCGTCGGACTCGCCGCGCGCGGCGCCGCCCGAAGAGCTCGTTCGCCGGTTCTCGCCCGGACGTCCCGACGCGCGCGCGGCGCCGAGCCTCGCGGCCGCGCTCGACGAGCTGCTCGGCCTTCCCGCGGCCGAATCTATAATCGTCGCGGGATCTCTGTACCTCGTCGGCGAGGCGCGCTCGCTGCTTCACTCCGGCCGGTACGGCGGAAAGGGCTCATGACCACGGTCGTCGCCCCGATCACGCGGGAGCACTTCGAGCGGCTCGAAGAGGAGCGGCTGGCGATCTACGCTTCGAAGAGCGCCCGAGCGATCCGGCCGCGCGGCGCGGCCCCCTCGAATCCGGGCGATGCGCGCACCGACTACGCCCGCGACCGCGACCGGATCATCCACTCCCGCGCCTTCCGGCGCCTGAAGCACAAGACCCAGGTCTTCATCCCGTACGAGGGCGATCACTTCCGCACGCGCCTGACCCATACGATCGAGGTCGCGCAGATCGCCCGCAGCGTCGCCCGGGCGCTGGGTCTGAACGAGGACCTGACCGAAGCGATCGCCCTCGGCCACGACCTCGGCCACACGCCGTTCGGCCACTCGGGCGAGTACGTGCTCGACCGGCTCCTGCGCGAGAGTCACCCGGAGGCCGGCGGCTTCAAGCACAACTTCCAGTCCGTGCGCGTCGTGGACCGGCTCGAGAAGCGCTACGAGGAGCCGGGCCTGAACCTCACCCACGACGTGCGCGAGGGGATGCTCAAGCACACGGCGTGGCCGAAGGACTTTCCGTTCCCGCTCGATTTCGTGGACGGCCTGCGGTTCGAGTCCGGCGGAACGCTCGAGGCGCAGGCGGTCAACTGGTCGGACGAGATCGCCCAGCAGACCCACGATCTCGAGGACGGCCTGCCCCTCACGGAAGAAGCGGCGATCGAGGAGCTGGCGATCGCCCGGCTCGTGCGGTCGTCGCGGGGCTACGGGAGCGACGCCGCGTCGCGCCGCTCCTCGCTGATCCGCGGGATGATCGCCACGCTTTCCGCGGACCTCGTGGAAGGATCCCGCGCCCGAATCGAACGATGGCTCGGGTCGTCCGGGGTCGCGACGGCCGACGACTTCTACGCCCGTCGGGACCGGCTGCCGGGCGATCTGGTCGGCTTCACCGAGTCCGGACGCCGGCTGTACGCGGAGCTGCGCGAGTTCGTGTACCGCCACATCATCCACTCCTTCCCGGTCTCGCGGCACGACGGCCACGCGCGCCGCGTCCTCGCCGGCCTGTTCCAGGCCTATCGCGACAACCCGCGGCTCCTTCCCGACGACGTCCTCCGGGGCCTTCAGCACGATCTGGGCGTGCGCTTCCTTCGCGAGGTGTCTCTCGGCGCCGTGGATCGCGAAGTGGCGGATCACTACCGACCGCGGCCCGCGTTCTATCGCGCGATGGCCGACCACATCGCCGGCATGACCGACAGCTACTGCAACTCCGAGTACCGCGAGCTCGTCGTCGAGTAGACGGCAGATGAAAGAGGAGCCGATGTCCCGTGCTGCGGCCGCCCCCGCCTCGTTGATGGACCGTGACCTCGACGCGGTCGACCCCGAGATCGCCCGCTGGATCGCCGCCGAAGCGCGCCGGCAGAACGAGGGACTCGAGCTGATCGCCTCCGAGAACTGGGTCTCGCGGGCCGTGCGCGAAGCCCAGGGCTCCGTCCTGACGAACAAGTACGCCGAGGGCTATCCCGGGAAGCGCTACTACGGCGGCTGCGAGTTCGTGGACAAGGTCGAGCAGCTCGCGATCGACCGTGCGAAAGCGCTCTTCGGGGCCGACCACGCCAACGTCCAGCCGCACTCGGGCTCGCAGGCGAACATGTCCGTCTACCTGACCGCGCTGAAGCCCGGCGACACGATCCTGGGGATGGACCTGACGCACGGCGGCCACCTGACGCACGGACATCCCCTGTCGTTCTCGGGCCGCGAATACAGGGTCGTGGCCTACGGCGTGCGCCGCGAGGACGAGCGCATCGACTACGACGCCATGGCGGCCCTGGCGCGCGAGCATCGCCCGAAGCTGATCATCGCCGGGGCGTCGGCCTATGCGCGCGTGATCGATTTCGCCCGCTTCGGGGCCGTCGCCGACGAGGTCGGCGCGGTGCTGATGTGCGACATCGCCCACATCGCGGGCCTGGTGATCGCCGGCCTGCACCCCTCCCCGGTGCCGCACGCGCCCTTCGTGACGACGACGACCCACAAGACGCTGCGAGGCCCGCGGGGCGGCCTCGTGCTCTGCCGGAGCGCGCACGCGAAGGACCTCGACCGCAGCGTGTTCCCCGGGGTCCAGGGAGGTCCGCTCGAGCACGTGATCGCCGCAAAGGCGGTGGCCTTCGCCGAGGCGGCGACTCCGGAGTTCGTGGCGTACCAGGAGCGCGTCGTCGAGAACGCCCGGGCCCTGGCGGCCGCGCTCTCGCGGCGCGGCTTCCGCCTCGTCTCGGGCGGCACCGACAATCACGTGATGATGGTGGACGTCGGAGCGCGCGGAATCTCCGGCAAGGACGCCGAGAAGCGGCTCGATCTCGCCGGGATCACCGTGAACAAGAACACGATTCCCTTCGACACGCGCTCGCCGATGGTCGCCTCCGGAATTCGACTCGGAACGCCGGCGGTGACGACCCGGGGCATGGGCCCGGGCGAGATGGAGACGATTGCCGGCGCGATCGCCCGCGTGCTCGACGCCGGCGAGGACGCCGCCGCCCTGGACGAGGCGCGCCGCACCGTCGCGGAGCTCTGCGCCGCGTACCCGCTGGTGTGACGCGGCGCTCGGCGGCGGGAGCCGCGGCTCTCCTGCTGTTCGCTCTCGTGCTCGCGAGCCAGAGCTGGGCCGAGCTTCCGCGCCGCGTCCGTTTCCTGTCCGCCTTCGCCCCGAAGGAGCTCGCCGTAAGACGGCTCGGCGGATCGGGAACGGCGTTCGACCGCCGGTACTTCTCGTTCCTCGAGAACGTCCGGCGGCGGCTGCCGCGATCCGCGAAGGGGATCATCATCCTCGGGACGCCGGGAAGCGAGCCACTCATCTACCTCGCGAGCTACCACCTTGCCCCGCTGCCGGTGTCTTTCGATTTCCGGCGCGGCCATGACGTTCCTTTCGTGCCCCCGGGCTGGGTCGTCGCTCAGTACGGGGACTTGCCGGCTCCCGGCGGCCCCGTCACGCGTCTCCCGGAGGGCATTCTCTGGTGGCCGGCTCCTTGACCTTCGTCCTGTCGCTTCTCGTCGTCGCGGCGGCGCTCTTCGTCGTGTCGGCGCTCGGCATCGGGACGAGCGGAGCATTTCTCCCGCCCGATCGATCGTTCTTTCTCGAGCGCCTCGGCTGGGGCGATGCCCTGGGGTGCGCCGTGCTCATCGCGGCCGTCCCGATCGCGCTCGGGCCCGGTCTTCCGCCGCGCCTCGTCTTCGTCGTTCTGTCCGCGGCGGCCGTCGCGCTCGGGCGGTGGCTTCGGCTGGCGCCGGAACACGGCTCGCTGCCGCCCGAAAACTCTCCATGATGCTTCTCGGCGCGATGGCTCTCGGCGTCGCCGTCTACGCGCTCCGCGCCCTCACCGAGCCCATGTGGGCCAACGACTTCGTCGCGATCTGGGGACTGAAGGGCAAGACGATCTTCGGCGCGCTGGGGTATCCCGAGCGGATGCGCAGCCTGGAATTCGCCCACCCCGAGTATCCCCTGGGGCTGCCGCTGCTCTACGCGGGCCTGTCCTTCCTCACCGGCCGCTGGGACGACCACGCCATGGCGCTGCTCTTTCCGTTCCTGCAGGCCGCCACGCTACTCGTCCTTTTCGGCTGGCTGCGGCGCCGCGGCGCATCGCCGGCAGTGGCCGGCCTCGCGACGGCGACCCTCGCCTGGTTCGAGCCTCTGTACTCGGCGTTTCTCACCGGCATGGCGGAGGTGCCGCTCGCGTTCGGCATGCTGCTGTTCGGGACGGCCTTCACCGACGTGCTCGATCAGACCGACCGCGGAGCGCTTCGCCGCCTGATCCTGGCCTCCGCGCTGATCGCCGCGACCAAGAACGAGGGCCTGTTTCTCGCCGCCGTCGGGTTCGTGGCGGCCGTCGTCCTTGGAAAAACGGTCCGATGGAAGGCGGCGGCGGCGGCGCTCGGTCCGGCGCTGATCGTGCGCGCGCTTCATCTTCCGTGGCGGAGCCGCGTGCCGCTGGCGGACTTCGAGTGGAGCGCTTTCTCGACGGATCGTCTGTGGGACTCGCTCGCGGCCGCGATGCGTCTTCTGGGGTGGGCGCCCTGGGCGGGCCTGGCGCTCGTGATCGTCCTCGCCGCTCTCGGGAGACCCTCCGCCGCGGGCAACCGCCTCCTGGCTCTCGCGGCGTGCGCGCTGACGGCCTACCTGGTCATTCCCGCCTTCGCCGTTCGCGGACCGGCCTGGCTGATCGAGACGACGTTCCTGCGCACGACCGCCGCGCTCGCACCGCTCGTGGCGTCGGCGATCGCGGTGCGCTACGCGGCCGAATCGGACTCAGCCGCGGTGCATCGACCGGATCCGTAGGACGTCCCAGAGCGTCTGCACGGCGTCGCGGACGACGCGGACCTTGGACTCCGGGGAGTTGAACCAGAGCACCGGTACCTCCGCGATGGCGAAGCCCCTGCGGCGGGCGAGGTAGAGGATCTCGACGTCCCACGCGAACCGATCGATCCGCGCCTCGGAAAAGAGCGCCCTCGCGGCGTCGCGCCGGAAGAGCTTGAAGCCGCACTGCGTGTCGTGGATGCCGGGCACCGCGAAGAGCTGGATGATCCCGTTGCCGAACTTGCCCAGGAGGACCCGGTGGAAGGGCTGACGCCTGCGAACCAGCGCCTGCTCGATGGCCCGGGAGCCGATCGCGACCGGATGCGTCGCGAGCCTTGCGGCGAGCTTGCTCCACTCCGAGAGCGGCGTCGAGAGATCCGTGTCCGAGACGAGAATCGGGTCCCCCGAGGCCTCGAGGACTCCGGCCCGGATGGCCGCGCC
Source organism: uncultured Acidobacteriota bacterium (assembly GCA_963738945.1). Classification (GTDB taxonomy): domain Bacteria; phylum Acidobacteriota; class Thermoanaerobaculia; order UBA5066; family Gp7-AA6; genus DAHUXD01. The sequence goes on along the minus strand of CAVTYD010000003.1, from coordinate 129,114 downwards.
CTTTCCGCGATTCGGCGAGTAGGAGACCACCCGCAAGGGCAGCTTTTCCTCCGCCGCGAAGCCGCGCGCGCGCTCGGCCGTGCCGTCCGTCGAGCCGTCGTCGACGAGGAGAACCTCCCAGTCCAGGCCTCCCGGCCGGGACCGCGCCCACTCGGCGGCCGTGCGGACGCAGCTCTCGATCCGGCTCGCCTCGTTGAAGGCGGGGATGACCAGGGATGCGCTCAAGCCTTTCGCGCCTCGATCACGAACTGGTATCCGAAGAGGGTGGGCCAGAGGCGGGCGGAGCCGCGCGCGAAGGCGCGGACGGGACCTCGCCAGGGAGCCTCCGCCAGGGCCGGAATCGCGAGCTCGTACGGCATCGCCGTCGCCTCGACCGCCCGCACGGAGAACCCCCCGGACTCCACGAGCTCGACCGCGCTGTCCCGCGTGTAGAAGCGCAGGTGCGTGCGATCGAGGATCCCGCGCTCGGCGTAGGGAAATCGTCCGGCGAGGAGCGCCCCGCGCACGGTCACGTTGGCGACGTTCGGGAGCGAGACCAGCAGCGTCCCGCCTCCGCGCAGCCAGGCCCGGGCCCGGCCGAGGAGCTCCTCGGGGCGGGGAAGGTGCTCGAGGACGTCGGCGCAGACGATCGCGTCGAACGGCTCGCTCCAGTCGCCGCAGGCGAGCGCGTCCGAGGCGCGCCAGTCGTCATAACCGTCCCGTGCCGCGGCGGCGAGCGTCGGATCGGGCTCGACGCCCGCGAGGTAGCTGCAGCGATCTCGCACCGCCCGTCCGAGGTGACCGCCCGCGGCGCCCAGGTCGAGCAGGCGCATCGACGGCGCGAGGGCGCGCAGCCGCTGGCGCAGCAGGTCGTGGGAGGAGCCCGGAATCTCCTTCCAGACGTAGCGCTCGGCCGGGTCAGCCACGGAACTTCTGCGCGATCGGGTAGCGGCGCCCGTCTCCGAAGGCGCGCGCGGTGACCTTGGGGCCGGGCGGCATCTGCCGGCGCTTGTACTCGTTGCGATCGATGCGAAGCGCGATCTCCTCGGCGAGCGGCCGGGACACTCCCGCGATCGCCGCGGCCCGCGCGACGGGCAGGGCCCGATCCACCAGCGCCTCGACGAGCGGATCGAGCCGATCGTAGGGCGGCAGCGAGTCGCTGTCCTTCTGGTTCGGGCGCAGCTCCGCCGAGGGCTGCTTCTCGAGCGTCGCCCGCGGAATGCGCTCGCCCTCGCGGTTGAGCTCCGCGGCGAGCTCGTAGACCAGGGTCTTCGGCACGTCGGAGATGAGCGCGTAGCCGCCGGCCATGTCGCCGTAGAGCGTGCAGTAGCCGACGGCGATCTCGGACTTGTTGCCGGTCGAGAGCACGAGGTGGCCGAAACGGTTCGACAGCGCCATCAGGATCGCGCCGCGGATGCGGGCCTGGAGGTTCTCCTCCGTGGGCGACGGTCCGCCCGTGCCGATGAGCGAACCGAGGGTCTCGTCGTAGGCGGTGAGGACCGGGCCGATCGGGATTTCTTCGAAGCGGATGCCGAGGCGCCGGGCGAGCTCGCGGGCGTCGCGAAGGCTGCCCTTCGAAGAATAGGGGCCCGGCATGGCCACGCCCAGGACCTGGCGCGGCCCGAGGGCTTCGACCGCGAGCGTCGCGACCACCGCGGAGTCGATCCCGCCCGAAAGACCGAGGACGGCGCTCCCGAATCCGCACTTGCGGGCGTAGTCCGAGAGGGCGAGGACGAGCGCGCGCCGCAGTCCGGGAACGGAGGCGAGCTCGGGCGGGGACGGGCCGCGGCCCCCGGGGACCTCGATCGTCCAGAAGTCTTCCTCGAAACGGCGGGCGGCGCCGACCAGCCGGCCCTTCGCGTCGAAGGCCGTCGAGGCGCCGTCGAAGACCAGGCCGTCGTTTCCGCCGACGAGGTTGCAGTGCACGAGGGGAACCCGCGTGCGCCGGGCGATCCGCTCCATCATGCGGCGACGCAGGCGATTCTTGCCGAGCGTGTAGGGCGAGGCCGAGATGTTGACGTGGAGGTCGAGCCGGAGCGGCGAGAGCTCGGCCACCGGATCGGTGTCGTAGAGCGGCCGCCGCCAGAATGTCTTGTCGTTCCAGATGTCCTCGCAGATCGTGACGGCCACGCGCCGGCCCGCGATGCGCAGGACGAGCGAGCAGTCGCCCGGCTCGACGTACCGGCCCTCGTCGAAGACGTCGTAGGTGGGGAGCAGGCGCTTGCGGTAGAGGGCGACGCGCTTTCCTCCGCGCGCGGCGACGGCGGCATTGAAGACGCGCCGGCCGCTGGCGGCACGGTTGGCCACCAGGGCGCCGAAGATCCAGGTCGTCTTCCCGGCGGCGCGGGCGATCCGATCCGCCGCGCGCTCGCTCGCCGCAACGAAGGCGGCGCGCTCGACGAGGTCTCGCGGCGGATAGCCGCAAACGGCGAGCTCGGGGAAGAGGACGAGATCGGCGCCCGCGGCTTCGGCGCGGCGGCCGTAGTCCACGATCTTGGCCGCGTTGCCCTCGAAGTCGCCGACGGTCACGTCGATCTGCGCGACGGCCACCTTCAGCGGCGAACGGCTCCTAGTCAAGCGTGAGCGGGCGCCCCGAGAGGCGGTCGGCGGGCGTGGGCCTCGCCGGGTCACGCCGGCTCCAGAGCAGAATCAGGCCCGCCGTCGCGGCGCAGGCGAGCGTCCCGGCCCAGCGCCGGAGCGCTCCGCCGGCCGTCAAGCCGGCTTCGCCGCCGCTGCGCGCGGAGAGATCGGAGATGGCCATGCCGACCGTTTTCCCGAAGAGGACGAGCGGGGGAACCGTGGCGAAGAGCGAGAGGTAGAGGAGGAAGGCCAACGTCCAGGGTGCGCCCGCCCGCCGGGGAATGGCGCCCGTCCACCACCGGGCCCCGAGCAGGGCGAGGGCGGCGAGCAGGAGGACGACGGCCGCGTCGGCGGCCGCGGCGGAGAAGCGCGGAACCAGGGGAGCCGCCCGAACGGCGGTGTCCGCTCCGGCCACGTCGGGTTCGCGCTCCGCACTCTTCGCCGCGACCTCGAATTCCGGCTGGAGCGGAAAGTCCTCGAAGGGCTCGGCAGGCCCCGGCTCGACCATCGTCCCTATGGCCGCTGCTGGACGTGGCGAACGTAGATCCGACCCATCAGGTCGAGATCACCCTTCGAATACCTCAGGGCGAACTTCTCGTGCCGGATCGCGTCCGCGTCGGAGGCGTCGATTCCGAGGACTTCCTTGAAACTCTCGGCGGCCTTGGCGTAGAGGCCGTTCTGGAGCTGGCCGATGCCCTGGTTGTAGTAACAGCGCAGCAGGTACGAGCGGGCGTCCTGGTTCTCGCGGTCGGCCTGGTAGATCCGCCACAGGATGGGGATCGCGGTCTCGAACTCCCCCTCGTTGTAGAGCTTGACGGCGGGCGTGATCTCGCTGACCTTCTCCCCGGCGGCGCCGAGCTCCTGCGCGAACGACGGGTCCTGCTGGAAAGCGGACGCGGCGAGATTGAAGGCCGTGAGCGAATCGATGTAACGCTTCTCGGCGTACGCCTTCTCCGCTTCCTGGCGCTGATGCAGGGCCTCGGGCGGCGGGCCGCTCGGCGCGGCGGCGGGAGCCTCGCCGCTCTTTCCCGGAGCCGCGGCACCGTCCGAGGGGGCGGAGGTCCCGTCGGCCGGACCGCCTCCCTTGCGCGTCAGGGAGGCGAGCAGCTTCTGCGCTCGCGCGTAGTCCGGACTCTCGGCCGGAATCTGTCGAAGCTCCGCGATCGTTTCCGCGACCTTGCCCTCGCCGAACAGGCTCGTCGCATGTTCGAGCGACGGGCCGCCCTCCGGCGCGCTCCGCACGGATGCCCTGCCGTGCCCGGGCCGGAGCATCATGTATCCGCCCACGACGACCGCGAGCACGACGGCGGCGGCGAGTGCCATCAGGAAGCGCCGGTCGGCCGGCTTCTTCGCCGAAGGCGACGCGGCGGCCGGGCGCGGCGCGTCCTCGGCGGGCTCTTCCTCCTCGGCCTCGATCTCGGGGGCGGCGGTCTGGGCCATCTCCTCGGAGAGGATGTCGGTCTGGGGCGTCTTCTTGGCGAGATCGAGGCCCGACGAGGGCCGGGCGAGCTCGGACTCGATGCGATCCAGGTACGAGCGCGCGGTGGCGTCGCTCTCGTCGAAGGCGAGGACCTGCAGAAACGCCTCGCGAGCCGTCGAGAAGTCTCCCGCTTCGAACGCCTCGCGCCCGCGCTTGAGCTCCTCGGCCACGCGCTTGTTGCCCTCGGACATCTCCTGGCGGGCTTTCTCGATTCGGCCCACGGCCTCGGAGTTGTTGATGTCGATCAGGAAAATGCGCGACCAGATCTCGATCGCCTGCTGCCGGTTTCCGGATCGCGCCGCGTCGTCTCCCCGCCCGATCAGCGAGGCGATTTCCTGCTGCTGGGATGGGGGTTCGGCCGCCGGCGCGGGAGCGGCCGACGTGAAGACGGGATCGGGCACGTCGGCGTACGGCGAAGGAGTCGGACCGGCCAACGGCGCCGCCTCGTCGAGCGAGAGGCTGCCGAGGTCTCCGGAACCCGGCGGAGGGTCGCTCCAGAAATTCGGTGCGGGCGTTCCGGCTCCGTCGTGGGCCGAGAACGCGTCGCGGCCCGAGAGGGAAAGCGGACCGGTGAGGGAGTCGCCCATGTCCGGGGGAGGCGGAACGGCCGACGGCATCTCGTCGAAGGAGAGAGAGTCGAGCGAGAGATCCCCGAGGCCGCCGGTGCTGCTCGAGTCGGACGGCGGGACGGGCATGGATGGCGGCGGCGGGGGCGGCGGGGCAAAGCGGGTGGGCGGTGGCAGCGGAGCGGCGTCGGGCTCCTCGGCCAGGCTCAGCCCCGGGTTCGTCGACTCGCCCAGCTCGGGCGCGGCGGCCGGCTCCGGAGCCGCGAGCTTGCGGTCGAGCAACGCCACCGCCGGGTGCTCCGCGTCGAGCGCCCGCATCTTGTCGAGCGCCGCCCGCGCCTCGCCCATCCGCTTGCCCTCGAGGGCCGCGATCGCCCGCTGCCGCGCGACCTCGAACTGGGGCTGTGCGTTCTTCTTCTCGCGGGCGCTGCGGAGGATCTCGGCGGCGTTATGGTTGCCGGGAAGGACCTGGAGCACCTGTTCCGCGGCGGCCACGGCCGCGTCGAAGTCGCGTGCATTGAGGCTTTCGGCCGCGCGCACGAGCAGCCGGTCCGTCTCGGGCGAGGCGACCCGATCCTGTCGCGTCGGGGTCTCGACGACCAGGGCCTCGAGGGCCGCGACGTCGACGGCGCTCGCGGGATTCTTGGCCTTGTCCATGAGCTGGCGCGCCGGAGCGAAGCGCGGGTCCATCTTGAGGATGAAGTCGCACCCGATGAGGCAATCCTCGCTCTTGCCTTCCTTGAAGAGATTCAGCGTGTGGCGGAAGGTCGAGAGGATCTTGTCCCGGACCTCCCGCGGCAACGACGGGTTGCCGGGGTACGCTCCGGAGTCGGCCCCGCTCAAGCGCCCCTCCCCGAGGTGGCCGGGAGGGCTCGGATTGTCTCGTGCACGATGCGAGAGATTATAAACTGACCCGTCAGGAACTTACATGAGAACGATCATCGAGTGCGTGCCCAACGTGTCCGAGGGCAGGGATCGAGCCGCGATCGACGCGATGGCTGCCGCGGTGCGCAGGGCGCCCGGCGTGCGGCTGCTCGACGTCTCGTCGGACGGATCGCACAATCGCAGCGTCCTGACCTTCGTCGGCGACGCCGCCGCGGTGAAGGCGGGAGTTCTCGGCCTCTTTCGAGAGGCCGTCGGGCGGATCGATCTGCGCAACCACCGCGGCGAGCACCCGCGGATGGGAGCGGTGGACGTCGTTCCCTTCATTCCGGTGAGGGGCGCCACGGTCGAAGAGTGTGTCGCGCTCTCCCGCGACGTCGGCCAGGCCGTCGCGGCCGAGTTCGGCATCCCCGTCTTTCTCTACGAGGACTCCGCCGCGGCCGAGCACCGGCGCAACCTCGCCGAGGTGCGGAAGGGCCAGTTCGAAGGTTTCGCCGAGAAGATGAAGGATCCGCGCTGGGCTCCGGACTTCGGGCCCGCCGTGCCGCACTCGACCGCGGGGGCGGTGGCGATCGGCGCCCGGCCCTTTCTGATCGCCTACAACGTCAACCTGGGCACCAGGGACCTGGCCGTCGCCGACCGCATCGCCAGGGCGATCCGCCACATCTCGGGCGGGTTCCGGTTCGTGAAGGCCATGGGGGTCGAGCTGGCCGACCGCGGAATCGTCCAGGTCTCGATCAACATGACGAACTTCCGCAAGACCCCGCTCCACCGCGTTTTCGAGTGCGTGCGCTCGGAGGCGGAGCGCCACGGCGTGGCGGTCGTCGGCTCGGAGATCGTCGGGTTGACGCCGGCCGACGCGCTGTTCGCCGCCGCGGAGCATTACCTGCGGCTGGAGCGCTTCACGCCCGACCAGGTTCTCGAGACGAAGCTCCTGGAGGAATAACCCCGCGGCGGGAAAACGCCGCGTCGCCTTTCGGGCCGAGGGAACCGAGGGCCGGAAGGCGAAGAAGAGCACCGCGGCGGGAAAACGCCGCGTCGCCCTCCGGGCCGAGGAAACCGAGGGCCGGAAGGCGAAGAAGAGCACCGCGGCAGGAAAACGCCGCGTCGAAAAGGAACAGCGGCCCGCCGCGGACCGTCAGGAGCGGGAGAGTCTCTCCCGCCTTCCCGGCGCCTCGAATCCCTCGGCCTCGTCGTCGAGGAACTCCAGAGCGGGGCTGGTGAGCGCGGCGTTCAGGGCCCGCGCGAACTCGACGTGGACCGCGTGCCCCGCCTTGCGCGCGTGAATGCGGCCGTTCAGCGGGCGGCCGAGAAGGGCGAGATCGCCGATCAGGTCCAGCACCTTGTGGCGAACGAACTCGTCCCGGAAGCGCAGGGGGCCCGAGAGGATCCCCGTGTCATCCAGGACCACCGCGTTGTGCAGGCTGCCGCCCCGGGCGAGGCCGCGGGCCCTCAACTGAGCGACTTCACGGGCGAAGCCGAACGTGCGGGCCGGCGCGATGCGCGACGCAAACTCCTCCGGGCGCACGGTAAACGTCAGCTCCTGCTGGCCGACGAACGGGTGGGGGAACTCGATCTCGTACGTGATCGTCAGGCCGGTGCCGCCCGGCTCGAAGGACATCTGTTTGTCGTCGTGCGAGATCTCGACCGGCCGTTCGAGCTCGAAGGGCCGGACGAGAGCGTCCTGTCGTTCGAAGCCCGCCGCATGGAAGAGCCGGACGAAGGGTAGAGCCGACCCGTCCAGGATCGGGACCTCGGGGCCCTCGATCTCGATCAGGCAGTTGTCGAGCCCCAGGCCGGCCGCGGCGGCCAGGACGTGCTCGACGGTCCCGATCGATACGCTGCCGCGTTTGAGGGTCGTCGCATAGTCGAAAGTGGCGGCCGAATCGAGCTCGGCCGGGATCAGCTGCTCGGAGTGCTCGCGGCGCAGGAAGACCAGTCCGTGGTCGACCGGAGCGGGGTGGAAATGGGCTCGAACGGGGTGGCCCGAATGGAGGCCGACGCCATCGATCGAAACGGTCGTACGCAGTGTTGCCTGCTGTCTCATGCCATGTCTAACGTAAGCCGCTCTACTGCGGTAACAGTGCCGATTTCGCCGCGGAGAACCTTCGTCCCCTATGTCGTTATTCCAGAAAAGCTTAGCATACCAATCGGTTTTTTAGGTCGGCCCTACTGTACGTATACGGAGCCGGTCGATGCCAGATTTGAGCCAAGTAGCACCGCCCTCGACTGGCCGTCCGGGCAGGTTAGACTCCCTGCCCCCTCATGAAACCCAAGCCTCCTGCCGCCCCCAGGGCATCCACGGTCAAGGTTGTCGCGACCAACAAGAAGGCCTTCCACGACTACTTCATCGACGACCGAACCGAGGCCGGGTTGGCTTTGACCGGCACCGAGGTCAAGTCGCTGCGGGAGGGCCGGGCGCAACTGAAGGACTCCTACGTGCACTTTCGGGACGGGGAGGCTTTCCTCGTCGGGGCGCACATCTCGACCTACGCGGCCGGGTCGTGGACCAACCATCTTCCCGAGCGGGACCGGAAGCTTCTGCTCCACCGCCGGGAGCTCGATCGCTGGGCGGGGGCCGTGGCGACGAAGGGCGTGGCCTGCGTGCCGCTCTCGCTCTACTTCAAGGGCTCGCACGTGAAGGCGGAGATCGCGCTGGTCAAGGGGAAGAAGCTCCACGACAAGCGCGACGCGATCCGCGATCGCGATCTCAAGCGGGAAGCGGATCGGGACATGCGGCGCCGGTGACGGGCCGGCCCGCGGTCGCCATCCGCGATCTCACCGCGGACGACCTCGACGAGGCCTGGGCGCTCGACCAGGAGTGTTTCGAGCCGGGAATCGCGTACTCGCGTGCCGAGATCCGGTCGTTCGTTTCACGGCCCGGCGCGATCGCGCTCGCCGCCGAGACCGGAGGGCGTCTCGTCGGATTTGCGATTGCGGAGCGGCGCGGGTCGCGCGGCCATGTCGTCACGATCGACGTCGCCGAGTCCGCCCGGCGACGCGGTCTCGGCCGGCGGCTGTTCGGCGAGATCTTCCGGCGGCTCGCCGACGAGGGCGCCCGGCGAATCCGGCTCGAGGTGGACGTCCGCAACGCCGGAGCCATCCGGTTCTACGAGGAGCTGGGATTCGAGAAGACGCGCCTCCTGAGCGGGTACTACGGACGCGGGCTGGACGGTTTCGAAATGGTGCGGGAGGGGTCCTAGGGAGCGAGTCGGTCCGACGATGGCGGCGATATGTCTCTCTCCCCCCTTTCGGGGGGCGAGGGGTAGGACTCGACGCGCGGCAGTGTCGGTGAAGTTCGCGGCGTGAGAAGTCACCCGAGCGAAGCGAGGGTGGAGGCTCACGCCGCGGGAGCCGGAGCGCAGTGAGGAGGTCAGCCGGGCGGTCGAGCCATCAGGCGAGCCGCCCGGCGGTGCGCGCCGTAAGGCGCGCAGACCCCCTCACGGCGCGGAGGCGACGTGACAGTACGACGGAATCCAGCTCCTCTGGACGACGTCGGCGGGCATGACGCCGTAGTCGAATTCCCTGGCCTCCTGGACCATGCGATCGATGTCGAAGAGTAGCTTCGACTCGGGAATGTCGTTGTAGAAGAGCCGGAACATCGGCTCGACCATGAGCTGCGCCGCCTTGAGGCCCATCGGGCCGATGAAGTTGCGGCGCTGGCCCACGTGGGCCATCTCGTCGGTCATGATCTCGCGCAGGAGCGCGCGGACTCGATCGCGGGCCTCGGGCTCGTCGGCGAACACGTCGTCGAGGATGGCGTCGATGTGGAGATAGAGCATGAGTCCCATCAACTCGCTCACGAAGGCGGGCGGGGACATCATGGCCTCGGGAAACTTCGGAAAGAGGCGATAGACGCGGCCCATCCACTTGCCGAGCGGCACCCATTCGACGCGGTCGAGGTGGAAGGTCCGGAACATCTCGTGGAAGAGCCGGACGTGGCAGAACTCCTCGCACAGGTGATACCGGCTGATGCGCTCGCTCGTCTTCGTGCACTCGGCCATCGTCGGAATCTGGTCCCAGGCCGCCGAGATCCCGACCCACTCGTGGCGCGCGAACTTGTACAGGAAGGTCAGCAGCAGGGTCTTGCGGTCGAACTTCCGGGGGTCGTCCCGCATGTGGACGTAGTTGCGGTAGAAGAGCTCCGGGTCCGGCAGTGGTCTTCGCGAGCGGACGGGGTTGTTCTGGAAACCGGCCAGCAGCTCGTTCTTGCGGCTCAGCTCGCGGCGGTCCTCGAGGATCTCTCCGTCATGGCGCTGCGTGAACGCCCAGTAGGACTCGAAGTTCTCGGCCCTCTGGGCCGAGCTGCTCGGAGTGAAGATGGACCGCTGACGAACCGGGGCCGGTTGGGGTCGTGGCGAGCTCACGCCGACGGATACTAGCCGAAACCCGGCGTCCCCGGAAGAATCGGACGCGCCGGATCAGCTCGCTCGGGCGAATCGGGCGCGCTCGCGGGTCGCCTCGGGGTCCCGGCTGTCGTCGAGGAACCGGTCGAAGGCCTCGGGCGCGAGCGGTCTCGAGAGCAGGAACCCCTGGAGTTGATCGCAGTCGTGGCCCTTCAGGAACGCGAGCTGCTCCTCGGTCTCGACGCCCTCCGCGATGACGACGAGCTCGAGGCTGCGCCCCATCGCGATGACCGCCATGGCGATGGCCGCGTCGTCCTTGTCGCTCGGCAGGTCCCGCACGAAGGACTGGTCGAGCTTGATCCGGTCGATCGGAAAGCGCTTCAGATAATTGAGCGACGAGTAGCCGGTGCCGAAGTCGTCCATCGAGATGCGCACACCCTGCTTCTTCAAGCCCCAGAGCGTGTTGATGGAATGCTCGGCGTTCTGCATGGCATTGGATTCGGTGATCTCGAGGTCGAGCTTGTCCGGATCGAGGCCGGTCTCGTCGAGGGCGTGCGTGACCTGGCTGACGAGGTCGGTCTGCTGGAACTGGCGGCTCGAAAGGTTGACCGAGACGGTCAGGCCCTCGAAGCCCTTCTTGTGCCATTTGCGGGCCTCCGCGCAGGCCGTCCGCAGCACCCACTCCCCGATCGGGACGATGAGGCCCGACAGCTCGGCGATGGGAATGAACTCGCCGGGCGGGATCAGGCCGAGCTCCGGATGGCGCCAGCGGATCAACGCCTCGGCGCCGAGCAGCTCGGCGGTCTTCAGATCGATGAAGGGCTGGAAGTGGAGCTCGAGCTCGTCGTTCGCGACGGCCTGGCGCAGGCGGCTCTCGAGCGACAGCCTTTCGACGGCCTTCGCGTTCATGGCCGGCGTGTACAGCTGGTAGTTGTCGCGGCCCTGTTCCTTGGCTCGATACATGGCCGAGTCCGCGTTGCGAATCAGGGTCTCGGTGTCGTGGCCGTCGGACGGGTAGACCGACACGCCGACGCTGGTCGTGACGAAGAGCTCCCGGCCGTCGATCCAGAACGGATCGTGGATCGCCTCGCAGATCTTGCGCGCGATCTTGGCGGCGTCTTCCTCGGCGGTGATGCCGGGGACGAGGAGCGTGAACTCGTCGCCGCCGAGCCGCGCCACCGTGTCGCCCTCGCGCACGTACTCCTGAATCCGCTCCGCGACCTGGCGCAGCAGCTCGTCGCCGACCGAGTGGCCGAGGGAGTCGTTGATCGTCTTGAAGCGATCGAGGTCGAGGAAGAGGACGGCGAGGCGCTGGTTGTGACGGTGGGCCTGGGCGACGGCGAGAGTCAGGCGGTCGTTGAAGAGCAGGCGGTTGGGGAGGTTCGTGAGCGGATCGTGGAAGGCGAGGTGCTTGACCTGCTCCTCGGCGCGCTTGCGCTCGCTGATGTCGATGATCGTGCCCTCGATGACCGAAAGCAGGCCGTCCGGCCCTTCCGCGAGATTCTCGTTCTGCAGCACCCAGACGAGGCTGCCGTCCTTGCGCCGCAGGCAGAGCTCGTAGTTCGTCAGGCTCTGGCGCTCGACGAGCTTCGCGATGGCCGCCTGCCGGTCCTCGGGCTTGACGTAGAAGTCCCAGGCGACCTGGCGGAGGACCTCCTCGCGCGACGCGCAGCCGAAGATCCGGGCGAAGGACTCGTTGCAGTCGAGGATGCGGCCCTCGATCGTGGACCGGTAGACCCCGGCGAGGTTTCTCTCGAAGAGGGCCCGGTAACGCCGTTCCGAGACCTTCAGGGCCTCTTCGATCTGACGGCGGCCGCTGATGTCGGAGATCGTGCCGATGCTGCGGACCGGACGCCCGGCTTCCGATGTCAGGAGGCTGCCCGAGTGGTGCCAGTGGATCGTGCGGCCGTCGCGCGTCTGGACCCGGTACTCCTCGAAGAAGGGCTCGCCGGTCTGGAAATGGCGGAGGGCGGCCGAGGTGACGCGGCCCCGATCCTCGGGGTGAATGACTTTCTCCCACGCCTCGACCGTCCGGGGGAACTCGCCGGGGGCGCATCCGAGGACGCGGTCGACGTCGCCGTACCACTGGATCCCTCCCGACACCCGGTCGCAATCGTGGACGAGGTCGGCGGCCATCAGCGCCGCCCTGCGAAAGATCTCCTCGGACTGACGCAGCGTCACGATCTCGGGACGCGACGCGTCCTCGAGTCTTCGAGCGAAGATCATCGTGAGCCGTTTGCCGTCGCGGAAGAGCTCTCCGAGCGCGATCTCGAGGCTGATCGGCCGTCCCGAGGCATCCTGTCCGATTGCGGGAGCGGGAATCGCCGGGTCCGTCGCGGGTGCGGCGATCCGGGAGGCGTAGTCGGGGAGAACCGAGACCATCGGCCGGCCGATCAGGGCGGCGGGCGGATGGCCGAACAGGAGGCCGGCCGCGCGGTTCGCGAAGAGAACGGTTCCGGAGGCGTCCGCGATGAAGATGGGGTCGGGGGCCGACTCCGCGAGCCCGCGCAGACGCAGCTCGCTCTCGGAGAGCGCCTGCTGAGCCGCGCGACGCTCGCGCCGGATCGCGGCTTCGCGAAGCTCGCGCTCGAGGATCGGGCTCAGGCGCGAGAGGCTCGCGTGGCCGATGCAATTCTGCGCTCCCGCCTTCATCGCCTGGACCGCGGCATCCTCGCCCACCGATTCCGCCACGACGAGGAAAGGAACGTCGAGGTCGCGCTGCTTGAGGAGAGCGAGCGCATCGAGGGCGCTCAGTCCCGCCGTCGACAGCTCCGAAAGAACGACGTCGAAGCCGCCGGCCGAGAGCGCCCGCTCGAAATCGGATCGCGACGCCACGCGTTCCACAGCGGCCTCGAAGCCGCCGCGCGCGAGCTCCTCCGAGAGGAGCCTGGCGCTGGACGCACGCTCGTCCACCAATAGAGCCCGAACGGGAACACTCATGGTCGGATGAACAAATTATAGAGACGTCAAGGCTTTACGTCTCCTGTCCTTTTGTCGCGTTCCGGGGCGCGAAGGACAGGTTTCCTCAGACGCGCGCCGCTCGAAGGATCGAGAGAGCGACCGTCTCGACGCCGTTCAGGACGAACTGGACGCCGATCACCGCGGTGATCAAACCCATGATTTTGGAGACGATGCGCTGACCCGTCTCGCCGATGCGAGCCACGAGGACGGGAGCGGCGAGCAGGATCAGGAGCGTCAGGAGGATGTTCGCGGCGATCGCGAGCCCGAGCGCCATCCTGTGACCGCCGTCACGCGCCTGACCGACGAGGACCATGACGGCGGAGATCGCTCCCGGTCCGGCGATCAGCGGCATCCCCAGCGGGACGATCGACGGATCCCGGGTGACGACGGCCGACGTCCGCTCGGGGCGCTCGTCCTCGCCGAGCGTCCGCAGGCCCATGGTCGTGAAAAGGATGCCGCCCGCGATCTGGAACGCGGGCAGTGTGATGCCGAACGCCGAGAAGATCGCGCCGCCCGTCAGCGCGAAGATCGCGAGGATCACCGCCGCCGCGAAGCTCGCGCGGAACGCCATTCGGCGGCGGCCGTGGGGATCTCCCGCCGTCAGGGAGACGAACAGGGGAGCCGCCTCGATCGGATTGATGACCGAGAAGAGCGACGAGAAGGCGAGCACGACGAACTTCGCGTCGGCCGAGGAAAACATGGCGGAAGTTTACGGCAGGACGACGCACGAGGCGGGGTCCGCCGCGCCGCGGGCGGCCGGCGGCGCGCTACTCGCGGCGGATGAAGCCGAGACCCGCGGCGGCGAGCAGGAGCGCCAGCAGGCCCAGCCACGGCGGAGTGAGCGTCGGGATCCCCGAGTTGATCGTCGTGACGGCCGTGGACGTGTTGTTCCCGGGATCGGGATCGGGCGTCGAGGACGTGACGGTCGCGGTGTTGACCAGGTTGCCGTATCCCGAGGCGACGCGGACGACGATCTCCAGGGTTACGACGTCGCCGACGGCGAGGGTACCGAGCGCCGCCGTCACCGTTCCGGTCGATCCCACGGACGGGCCGGCGCAGGTTCCGACGCTGGTCGAGCAGGAGACATACGTCGTGCTCGACGGCAGCGGGTCGGTCAGCGCGACGTCGGCGGCGGCGTCGGGGCCCGCGTTGATGACCCGAATCGTGTAGGTCAACGACTGTCCCGGGAGCGCGGGGTTGCTGGACGCCGTCTTCGACACCCGAAGATCGGCGCCGATGCCCGACCCCGGCGTCGGCGTCGCCGTGGGACTCGGGCTCGCCGTGGCCGTGGGCGTCCGAGTCGCGGTCGTCGTCGCGGTTCCCGTGAACGTCCGCGTGGGCGTGGCCGTGGGCGTGAAGGTACCGGTCGTCGTCGGCGTGGGCGTCGGCGACGGCGTGCCCGTAGGCGTGCGAGTCGGAGTGCTGGTGGAAGTTCCGGTCGGCGTCGGCGTGGACGTTCCGGTCGGCGTCGGCGTGGCGGTGCTCGTCGGCGTGAAGGTTTGAGTCGGGGTGTTGGTGGCGGTGTTGCTCGGAGTGAACGTATTGGTGGCGGTGTTCGTCGGCGTGTTCGACGGAGTCAGCGTAGGCGTGAAAGTGCGCGTGGGGGTGTTGGTCGCCGTGTTGCTCGGAGTGAACGTGTTGGTGGCAGTGTTCGTCGGCGTGTTCGACGGAGTCAATGTCGGCGTGAAGGTCTGGGTGGGCGTGTTCGTCGCCGTGCTGCTGGGCGTGAAGGTGTTGGTGGCGGTGTTGGTCGGCGTGTTCGACGGCGTGAGAGTCGGCGTGAGAGTCGGCGTGAAGGTTTGAGTCGGGGTGTTGGTCGCCGTGTTGCTGGGCGTGAAGGTATTCGTGGCGGTGTTCGTCGGCGTGTTGGACGGAGTCAACGTCGGCGTGAAGGTCTGAGTCGGGGTGTTGGTGGCGGTGTTGCTCGGTGTGAAGGTGTTCGTGGCGGTGTTCGTCGGCGTGTTGGACGGAGTCAACGTCGGCGTGAAGGTCTGAGTCGGGGTATTGGTGGCGGTGTTGCTCGGTGTGAAGGTGTTCGTCGCGGTATTGGTCGGCGTGTTCGACGGAGTCAGCGTAGGCGTGAAAGTGCGAGTGGGCGTGTTGGTCGCCGTGTTGCTCGGCGTGAAGGTATTCGTGGCGGTGTTCGTCGGCGTGTTGGACGGGGTCAGGGTGGGCGTGAACGTCTGGGTAGGAGTGTTCGTGGCCGTGTTGCTGGGTGTGAACGTGCTCGTCGCGGTGTTGGTCGGCGTGTTCGACGGGGTCAGGGTGGGCGTGAAGGTCTGGGTGGGCGTGTTGGTCGGCGTGTTGCTGGGCGTGAAGGTGTTCGTGGCGGTATTCGTCGGCGTGTTCGACGGGGTCAGGGTCGGCGTGAACGTCTGGGTGGGAGTGTTCGTGGCCGTGTTGCTGGGTGTGAAGGTATTGGTGGCGGTGTTGGTCGGCGTGTTCGACGGCGTGAGAGTCGGCGTGAAGGTTTGAGTCGGGGTGTTGGTCGCCGTGTTGCTGGGCGTGAAGGTATTCGTGGCGGTGTTCGTCGGCGTATTCGACGGAGTCAGAGTCGGCGTGAAGGTCTGGGTGGGCGTGTTGGTCGCGGTGTTGCTCGGAGTGAATGTGTTGGTGGCCGTATTGGTCGGCGTATTCGACGGAGTCAACGTCGGCGTGAAGGTCTTCGTCGGCGTGTTCGACGGAGTCAGAGTCGGCGTAAACGTCTGAGTGGGGGTGTTGGTCGGCGTGTTGCTGGGCGTGAAGGTGTTCGTGGCGGTGTTCGTCGGCGTATTGGACGGAGTCAATGTCGGCGTGAAGGTCTGGGTGGGCGTGTTGGTCGCGGTGTTGCTCGGAGTGAATGTGTTGGTGGCCGTGTTCGTCGGCGTGTTCGACGGAGTCAGGGTCGGCGTAAAGGTCTGAGTGGGCGTATTCGTGGCCGTGTTGCTGGCCGTGAAGGTATTCGTCGCGGTGTTGGTCGGCGTGTTGGACGGGGTGAGCGTCGGCGTGAAGGTCTGAGTCGGCGTATTGGTCGCGGTGTTGCTCGGGGTGAAGGTGTTCGTGGCGGTGTTGGTCGGCGTGTTCGACGGAGTCAACGTCGGCGTGAAGGTCTGGGTGGGCGTGTTGGTCGCGGTGTTGCTCGGAGTGAAGGTATTGGTCGCCGTATTGGTCGGCGTATTCGACGGAGTCAACGTCGGCGTGAAGGTCTTCGTCGGCGTGTTGGACGGGGTGAGCGTCGGCGTGAAGGTCTGAGTCGGCGTATTGGTCGCCGTGTTGCTCGGAGTGAAGGTGTTCGTGGCGGTGTTCGTCGGAGTGCTCGACGGGGTCAGGGTCGGCGTGAATGTCTGAGTGGGCGTATTCGTCGCGGTGTTGCTCGGGGTGAAGGTGTTCGTGGCGGTGTTGGTCGGCGTGTTCGACGGAGTCAACGTCGGCGTGAAGGTCTGGGTGGGCGTGTTGGTCGCGGTGTTGCTGGGCGTGAAGGTATTCGTCGCGGTGTTGGTCGGGGTGTTCGAGGGCGTTAGGGTTGGCGTGAACGTCTGAGTGGGCGTGTTCGTCGCCGTGTTGCTCGGCGTGAACGTGCTGGTCGCGGTGTTCGATGGCGTGAACGTGCGCGTCGGCGTGTTGGACGGCGTGAGGGTCGGCGTGAACGTCTGAGTGGGCGTGTTCGTCGCCGTGTTGCTCGGGGTGAAGGTGTTGGTGGCGGTGTTCGACGGTGTGAACGTGCGGGTCGGCGTATTGGATGGCGTCTGGGTGACCGTAAACGTCTGAGTCGGGGTCGGTGTGAAGGTTCGTGTCGGCGTGTTGGTGAACGTCTGGGTCGGCGTGTTCGTCGGCGTATTCGTCGGCGTGAGGGTGGGCGTCGGCGTCGGAAGGCACTCGGCGCCAGAGCTGGCGCCCGGGATCTGCCCGGGCAGGATGCTGGTGGCGACGACTCCAGCGGAGCCTCCCGTGGCTCCGAACGCATTGGCGGCGGTCGTGGTCGTCCCGTTGGCGCCGCCCGTGACGTCGGAGGAAGACGGGCCTCCGGAGAGGAGGATGACGCCGCCGCCACCCCCGCCTCCGGGTCCGTGGTAGTTGCAGTTGCCGCCGGGGGGCGAGTTGCCGCATCCGGTCCCCGGGCCGGAGGTCGGCCAGGCGTTGGCGCCGGCGCCGCCGTGGGCGGCGACGGTCAGGCCGGTGAGCGGGCCGTTGAGCGCCGTGAAGATGATCGAGCCGCCGGCGCCTCCGCCTCCGCCTCCGTCGTTGGCCGGAACCGGTCCGACGGCTCCGTTGGCCGTGATCGCGCCGGTTCCCGAGACGCTGCCGACCCGGAACATCACGACGCCGCCGCCGGCCGCGCCCGACGAGACGGTTCCCGAGCTGTTGTTGCGGGTTCCGGCGCCGCCGCCGCCCCCGAGGGCGATTCGCGTGACGTCGGCCGGAAACACCGCGCCGCCATACCCGCCGGCGTCCACGCCCGAGCTCCAGGCGAAACCGCCATGGCCGCCCGTTCCGCCGTTGCCGCCGCCTCCGCCCCCCGTGTTCTGGTCGTTGCCCGTCGGGTTCCCGTCCGTTCCCCCGCCGCCGGCGTTGCCCGGGGCTCCGCGGGCCATTCCTCCGGAGACGGCGTTGCCCTGGTTCGGATAATCGGTCCCGCTGTTGACGACGGCATTGCCGGCGGAGTCGTACAGCCACTGCGGTGTCCCGGCGGTGCCTTCTCCCTTGGCGGCGTCGAAGTCGCCTCCCGAGTCGGCGACATAGTCGGTGTTGGCTCCGCCGGTTCCCCCGGCGAGCTGCTGCGCGCCGCCGCCCCGGAACCCGAGGCCGTCCACCGAAACGGCCGCGCTGCCGAGGGTGAGCGCGCCCGAGACGTCCACGGCGAGCACTCCGCCCGTGGTTCCATTCCAGCTCGCCGCGGTGAGGCCCGAGGTCAGGGTCGCCGAGCCGTACTGCGGCACGCGCACGACCTGGAACCGCCGGACCCCATGCGTGCTGTTGTTGGCCGCGCCGTTGTCGTAGGGGTTGAGCAGGCCGTTGCCGGCTCCCGTCCCCTGAAGATTCAGGGTGCCTCCGGCGACGGGGACGGCATTGGTCGCGACCGCGTATTCGTACAGGCCGGTGTTGCGCAATGCGGTGTAGCCGCTGGGATTTCCGGCCGTTCCGCTGCCGTAGGAGCTGGTGTTGCTCGAGTTGATGTTGGAGTCCTGCATCTGGATGACGAGGAGAAGGTCCCCCGCGGCGATCGGAGTGGCGGCCCCCCGGCCGGTTCCGAGGGTGATCGAGGTCGCGCCGGCGGCGACCGAGGCGGATCCCGGCCAATAGGCGTTGACGACCCCGGTCAGGCTGACGCCGGAACCATCGCGGCCGGGTGTAGCGCAGTCGACGGCCGCCGACAGGGGAGAGGTCGGAAGGAGAAAAAGAAGAGCGAGAAGCGCACGCAGAGCCTCAGATCTGGGGCTCCGCGCTCTCATGAGCGGGCGACCTCGGTAAGTCCTCTCAGGTTTTGCGGGCCTCGAGCTCTGCCCGGATTCTAGCTCGATGCGCCCGTCGGACCAAGGGTTGTCGAGGTTTTCCGGGGCGGCGCCGGAGAGTGCCTCGAGCGTTTAGAATCACCCTCCCCATGGACTTCCTTCGAATCCGCGGCGCGCGTCAGCACAACCTCCAGAACGTCTCCTGCGACATTCCGCGAAACCGACTCGTGGTCATCACCGGAGTCTCGGGCTCGGGGAAATCGTCGCTCGCCTTCGACACCATCTTCGCCGAGGGCCAGCGCCGCTACGTCGAGTCGCTCTCCGCCTACGCGCGGCAGTTTCTCGAGCAGATGGAGAAGCCGGACGTGGACTCGATCGAGGGTCTCTCGCCGGCGATCTCCATCGAACAGCGGACGACGTCCCGCAATCCGCGCTCCACCGTCGGCACCGTCACCGAGATCTACGACTACCTGCGCCTGCTCTACGCCTCCGTCGGCAAGCCTCACTGCCCGAAATGCGGCCGGGCCATCCAGGCCCAGACGATCCAGGAAATGGTGGACCGGGCCCTCCGCCTTCCGGCCGGAAGCAAGTTCGTCGTCCTCGCGCCCTACGTCGCCGGCAAGAAGGGCGAGTACAAGAAGCAGATGGCCGAGATGGTCAAGGAGGGGTTCCTGCGCGCCCGCGTGGACGGGAAGACGGTCGACCTCGACGACCCTCCCGAGCTCGACAAGCAGAAGAAGCACACGATCGAGATCGTCGTGGACCGGCTCGTCGCGAAGCCGGCCGACGACGAGGAGTACCGCAAGCGGCTGGCCGACTCGATCGAGACGGCGGCGAAGGTTTCGGGGGGCGTGATCATCCTGTCGGTGGCGGACGGGCCGGAAGAAGTGCTCTCGGCCAACTACTCGTGCCCGGACTGCGGCACGTCCCTGACCGAGATCACGCCGCGCCTGTTCTCGTTCAACTCCCCCTACGGCGCGTGCTCGGCGTGCTCCGGCCTCGGGACCAACCTCAAGGCGGATCCGGACCGCCTGGTCCTCGATCCGGCCCGTTCGATCGAGGCCGGCGCCATCGCCATCCTGAAACCCGGATCGACCAACTGGCGGTCGCGGCAGATGGCCACGCTCGCGAAGCACTACAAGTTCCGCCTCGATCAACCCTTCTCCAGGCTCTCGAAGCAGGCCCAGAACGTCATCCTCTACGGGTCGGGCGACGACGAGATCAAGTTCTCCTACGTGGCCGAGAAGGGCGAGTACCACTGGCGCGCCTCCTTCGAGGGCCTCGTGCCGATGATCGAGCGGCGCTATCGCGAAACCGAGAATCCCGAGCAGCGCGCGGAGCTGGAGGCGTACATGTCGGCCGAGCCGTGCCCCGCCTGCCAGGGACGGCGACTGAAGCCGGAAGCGCTCGCGGTGCGCGTGGGCGGCCGCGCGATCGACGAGGTCTCCTCCGAGACGATCTCCGACGTCATCGCGTTCTTCGAGGACCTGAAGCTCTCCCCTCGCGAGAAGGAGATCGCGGGAAAGATCCTGAAGGAGATCCAGGACCGCCTGCGCTTTCTGGCCAACGTCGGCATCGGGTATCTGAACCTCTCCCGCGGCGCGGCGTCGCTCTCGGGCGGCGAGTCGCAGCGCATACGGCTCGCCACGCAGATCGGCTCGAAGCTGATGGGAGTGCTCTACGTTCTGGACGAGCCCTCCATCGGCCTGCACCAGCGCGACAACCGCAAGCTCATCGACACGCTGATCTCGATGCGCGACCTGGGCAACACGGTCATCGTGGTGGAGCACGACGAGGAGACGATCCGCTCGGCGGACTGGGTGATCGACCTCGGGCCGGGCGCCGGTCTGCACGGCGGCCGCATCGTCGGCGAGGGTTCGCCCGAGGAGCTGATGCGCTTTCCGGAGTCGCTGACCGCCCGGTATCTCACCGGCGAGCGCGAGATCCCGATTCCCGAGCGGCGGCGAACCGGGTCCGGCAAGGCGATCGTCGTGCGCGGCGCGCGCGAGCACAACCTCAAGAAGATCGACGTCCGCTTCCCGCTCGGCGTGATGACCGCGGTCACGGGCGTGTCGGGCTCCGGAAAGTCCACGCTCGTCAACGACATCCTGTACCGCGCGCTCGCGCGCGCGCTGCACGGCGCCTCGGAAAAGCCCGGAGCCCACGACAAGATCGAAGGCCTGTTCGAAGTGGACAAGGTCATCAACATCGACCAGGCCCCGATCGGCCGCACGCCGCGCTCGAATCCGGCGACGTACACGAACGTGTTCAACCCGATCCGGGAGCTGATGTCGCGGACGCCCGAGGCGCGGGCGCGCGGCTACCAGCCCGGACGGTTCTCCTTCAACGTCAAGGGCGGTCGATGCGAGGCATGCTCCGGCGACGGGCAGATCAAGATCGAAATGCACTTTCTGCCCGACATCTACGTGACGTGCGACGTCTGCGGCGGGAAGCGGTACAACCGCGAGACGCTCCAGGTTCACTACAAGGGCAAGTCGATCGCCGACATCCTGGCGCTGACGGCCGAACAGGCTCTCGAGGTCTTCGCGAACGTGCCCGCGATCGCCAACATCTGCCGTACACTGGTGGAAGTGGGCCTCGGCTACATCCAGCTCGGCCAGTCTTCGACGACGCTTTCGGGCGGCGAGGCCCAGCGCGTCAAGCTCGCCCGCGAGCTCGCCCGGCGCTCCACGGGCCGCACGCTCTACCTGCTCGACGAGCCCACGACCGGCCTCCACTTCGACGACATCCACAAGCTCCTGGGGGTCCTGGGCTCCCTGACCGAGAAGGGCAATACGGTCGTCGTCATCGAGCACAACCTGGAAGTGATTCGGACCGCGGATCACGTCATCGATCTCGGCCCGGAAGGCGGCGACGCGGGCGGCCGCATCGTCGCCGAGGGGACTCCCGAGGAGGTCGCCGAAGTCCGCGCTTCGCACACCGGCCAGTTTCTTCGCCGCATGCTCGGCGCGACACGGACGCGGCGACGCGCATGAACCGGACCTCGCTCGGCATTCTCGCCGCCGGCCTGGCGGTCGCCTCGGTCCTCCGCGCCCAGAGCGCGCCGCCGACGCCGAGGCCGACGCTGCCCGCGCCCCCGCCCGTCCGAGGCGCGAAGGCCACGCCCATCGACTTCTCGGGAGTCTGGGACATCGACGTCAACGCGAGCCAGGGTCTCTCGACCAGCATGAAGAAGGCGGTTCTGTCGGTCCGGCAAAACGGAAGCCGCATCTGGATCGAACCGGTCGAGCAGCCGCGCCCTTACCTGTCGGCCGACGAGATCGTCGTCGACGGAAAGCTCTACGAGAAGGCCGTGGGGCGGGGCGAGAAAGGCACGGTCCAGGCCCAGTGGGGCAAGGACCGCAAGTCGCTCTGGATCCAGACCGTCACGAAGAGCGACGACGGCGCCGAGGTGGCCTTCCAGCGCACGCAGTGGGAGCTCAAAGACGGCGGCAAGACCTGGACACGCCGGACATGGACGGTGCAGAAAGGCGATTCGCGGGAGTCGTTTCTCGTCTTCCGCAAGCGTCCCGGCGCGTCGCCTCTCGCCCCGTAGCGGCACTCCCGCGCCGGGCCTCGCGTCTCTCCGCCCGCCGCCGCCCTGCTAGACTCCGGCCCCGCATGAACAAGAACACGCCGCCCCCGTCCCGGCGGCTCTGAGCGGCTCGCCCGCCGCGCTACAATTTTCGACAGCCGTGATCACCGGGTTCAATACCGACGTCAAGCACAAGAATCGCGTCTTCCACATCCAGACGGAAGACAAGGGAGAGGCGAATCCCTGCGTCGAGTCGCTCGTGTACGTCGGCGGCGAGATCCTCGCGACCAAGCGCACCTCCTACGCCGAGGTCGTCAAGACCGGACGGGACGACGTCGCCGTCCAGGACCTCATGGAGCAGCAACACCGCACGATGATCGCGGCGATCCAGCGCGGCCGCTTCGACGGCCCCAACGGAGCCGTGCTCGTGCCCGACGGGATGTCGCCGCCCTCGGCGCCGCCGGCCCCCGCCAAGGCGGGCCCCGTGGTCCCTCCGCCCGCGAAGCCCGTCAAGCCCGAGAAGACGGAGAAGCCGCTGCGTCCGACGAAGGGAGACAAGGCGGCTTCGGAGGGAACGGCGCCCCCGGGAACGCGTGTGCCGTTCCCGGACAGCGAAAGAAGCCTCGATCAGATGGTCCTCGAATACCTGGGCTCGGGCGACGTCCCCGACGAGGTGGATCTGGCGCTCTCGCCGATCCCCGACTTCGTCTCGGGCCGGTCGGTGCAGACGCGGCTCAAGGCGACCTCGGGTTCGCCGCCGCGCCCGCTGGCGGGGGCCTCCGTCCAGGTTCGCATCCTCTCGACTTCGGCCCGCGCGTCCACGGCCTTCGAGGGAAAGACGGCGGCGGACGGCTCGTGTTACGTCTCGTTCATGGTCCCGGCCTTTCCCAACGGCACGGCCGCGGCGGTGATCCGCATCAGCGGCGGTAAGGCGAGCACCGAATTCCAGTATCCGATCAAGAGGAAGTGATGGCCGCCGAGCTCGCCGTCACCGTCAACGGCTCGCCGATGCGCCTGCCGCTCGGGGCATCCGTCGCGGACCTCCTCGAGCGCCTCCACATCGCGACGCCCCGAGTAGCGGTCGAGCGCAATCGCGAGATCCTGCCGAAGGCGCAGTACGGCACGACCGCGCTCGCGGACGGCGATGCCTACGAGGTCGTGGAGCTCGTCGGCGGGGGTTAGGGCGGCCATCCTCCGGGGTCCTTCCCCCGCGTCGTTCGTGGCGGTCTCCCGCTCGGGGCGTTCCGTCGGATCGGGCCCGTCCCCACGGTAGATTTCGCGGGGAAAGAACGTCGGACTGGGAGAGAATCCCCCCAGCGAAAGAAAGGAGCATTCCATGGAGAAAAGGACGGGAGCACTCTCGGTCGTCCTCGGAGGGGTCGTCTTGCTCGCGGCGTCTGCCATCGCGACGGCTCAGCAGCCGAGCGTCACGAAAATCACCCAAACGGGACAACCTGCCACGACGATGAGCACACGCATCGTCAATGCCACGGTCGTCAGCGTGGATGGCAACGATGTCGTCGCGGAAGACGCGACCGGCCATGCGACGCAGTACACGATCCCGGACGGCTTCAAGTTTCAGCTCGAAGGAAGGGACATCGGCGTCTCCGAGCTGAAGCCCGGAATGCACGTTTCGGCCACGATCACGACGACGACCACCACGACTCCCGTGTGGGTGACGGAGATCAAGACGGGCAAGGTGCTCGTGGTCTCGGGCCACAGCATCATCGTTCGGGGGCCGGAAGGGAATCGCGTTTTCTCGAACAAGGACGCCGAGCAGCGGAATGTCACGGTCATGCGCAACGGGCAGAAGGTTTCGTTGAGCGACCTGAGGGCCGGCGACAACTTCACGGCCGTCATCATCTCGGACGAGGCGCCGAGGGTCGTTTCCGAGCGCGAGGTCCAGGCCATGGCGCACGCGGCGCCTCAACCCGCCGCGGCCCCGACCGAGCCTCCCGCCACGGTCCCCGCCGCTGCACCGACGGAAGCGGCGGCCGCCCCCGCCGGCGCCCCCACGGAAGTCCCGGCCGTTGCCTCCGCTGCCCCCACGGAAGCCCCGGCCGCCGCCTCAGCCCCGACCACGGCCACCACCACCGAAACGACCGAGACGGCGAGCCGGTTTCCGACCTGGCTCCTGCTGATCATTTTGTTGATCGTGATCGTGGTCGTCGTGATGATGGTCCGCCGCAAGAAGTCCTGACGGCGGCTGTCCCCGGGACCGCTGTGCCGCCGGCCTTTCGAGGCCGGCGGTCACCGCGGTCGCCGAGTCACACCATCACTTCCCCGCGTAGAGCTTTTCGACCTTCGTCAGCAGCGCGGGCGTGGCCGCCGGAATGTGGGCCGCTCCCTGCACGATGATTTCGGTCGGGGAAACGTCCTTGCCGAAGTACGCCTTGTTGTAGTCCGAGCTCGGCTTGATCACGGCGCCCGAAACGTCGACCCCGCCATAGAGTCCCTTCGAGCGGCTGTAATAGATGATGTCGGAACCGAGTTCTCCCGACTTTCCGGTGCCGACCGGTCCCGCCGCGACGCTCGCCCCGCCGCCCAGCTTGAACTCGCTCGACATCAGGGAGTCGAGGGCCTTCTGGGTCATGACGAGGCCGATGATCGCGGAGCTCTGAACGCCGGCCTGGAACCCGGCGGTCGCCGTCCCCACCGTGTAGAACGCGGGACCGTTCCAGGTCCCGCCTTGCTTCGCGACGAACACGCAGCGTCCGCCGGAGCCGCCGAAGATGAATCCCGCCTTCACGACCTTGGAGCAGATGAACAGGCCCTTGGCATCCTTCGCGTGCTCGCGAAACCAGTTCATGTCCGGATCCGCGACGAAAGTGTCCAGCGTCTTGCCGGCAGCGACGACCTCCTTCTGGGCGTCGGCGTGCTTGGTGGCCGCCTGGACCGGAAACGAGGCTGCGGCCAGGATGAGGATCAGAATCGAAGCTCTGCAGGCGGAGTGGCGCATGGCAGGAACCCTCCCTTGGTCCCGAACGTACCACGCACGAAAAAAACGAGTGTGAAGCGAGATTCCGTCGACGCCGGCGCCGGTTTTCGCCTGTTTCGGCATGAGTGGTGAGCCGAGTCGGAGTCGGATGTACTAGAAGTTCACAACAGGTCAATGGGTTGGATACACGTGTCCGAGTCCTGCGTCCGAGTCGGATGTTCGAGTCTTCTGTTCGAGGCATTTCGCGCACGTGGGGCATCGTCGCTGCTGACTTGGAGCGGTGCCCTGACGATGTTCAACGAGGGCATCGACTAGAATTCGCGCCCAGTGAAACGACTGGATCCGCTCGCGACCGGGCTACCGTTGGCAGAGTTCGGCGCTGCCTCGGCGCATCTGCACGGGCTGCCGGGCTTGCATGCCGGCGAACGTGAATGTGAATATCGTCGACCTTCCTCGCGGACCACAGCGGATCGGTAATCACCGATCCGTCCAGGCCCATCCAGAACGGGGATGCGGAGGTCAAGACGCCACGGCGTTCCGAGGGCATCGGTCGGCTTTGTCGGCCGCCTGATGCGAGTGGGTCGGAGTCTGCGGTAGGGAGGACACAGCATGAGCGCAATCGTGATCAGCGGCATCGTGTTTGCCTGTGTTTTTGGGGGAGCGCTCGCCGGGATGGGTCTTCGCGCGATCCTGCCCGAGCACCATCGGAGCGGAGAATCGAAGGAACTTGTGAGAGCGGCGATGGCCTTAATTGGAACGATGTCTGCTCTCGTTCTCGGACTGCTGGTGGGCTCGGCCAAGAGCACCTACGACGCACAAAAAGACGAGTTGACCTCGCTATCGGCTGGGGTCCTCCTCGTTGATCAAACCTTGTCCCTTTACGGACCGGAAACGAAGGATGCCCGGGAAGCGCTGCGAGAAGTCGTTGCCGGAGCCAGGGATCAGATCTGGCGCGGCGTGGCGACTATGAAGCGAGCCGACTCCATCTACAGGGCGATACACCGCCTTTCGCCGAAAGATCCCGAGCAGCAGGCGCTGAAGAATCAGGTCTCCTCCCTGGTCGCAGATCTCGCGAAGACGCGCCTACTGATGGCCACGCAGCGAAGTATCTCGATATCGGTTCCGCTACTGGTCATGCTGGTTTTCTGGCTCACGATCAACTTCGTCAGTTTCGGCCTATTCGCGCATCCCAACGCCACCGTCGTCACCGCGCTCTTCGTGTCTGCCCTCTCGGTAGCAGGCGCCATTTTCCTCATTGTGGAAATGAGTCACCCGTTCGGGGGGCTGATCGAAATCTCGGACGCCCCATTACGCCAGGTCCTCACGCAATTGGGCCGATAGCGAAGAGGGGCGGCGGGCTATCATCCCTGGTTCCGGGACTTCCCGGGACGCGTGACAAGCGACGAAGGAGGCCGGGCACGCCGTGACATCCGCCGACCCGACGAAGCCCACTTCCACTAAGATGAAAAGCCGGCGGGTCCTCGCTCCGATCGAGCGCTTCTCGGAGATCCTGTTCGGCCTCATCATGGTCATGACGTTCACGGGCTCCCTCTCGGCCGCCGGGAGCGGCCGAAAGGAAGTCCACGCCATGCTGATCGGCGCCCTCGGCTGCAATCTCGCGTGGGGGATCATCGACGCGATCTTCTACCTCTTGAACACCCTCGCGGACAGGGGGCACGCGATCGCCGCGTTGCGGCGCCTGCGTGCTACCGCAGACCCGGCGGCAGCGCACGCCCTGATCGCCGAGGAGCTGCCTCCGGGCGTCGTCTCGGTCCTGCGTCCGGAGGAACTCGAAACACTGCGCCAGCGGCTGGCTGCTCTACCGGAGCCACCAGCGCGCATTCCGTTCCACCGCGACGACTTCCGCGGGGCGCTGGCGGTGTTTGTCCTCGTCTTTCTGTCCACTTTCCCGGTGGCCATTCCGTTCCTGGTGATGAGCGATGCGATGCGGGCGTTGCGCATCTCCAACGCGATCGCGATCGTCCTGCTCTTTCTGGGAGGCTACAACCTGGCGAAGTATTCCGGCTCGCGTCCCTGGCGGCTCGGCCTCGTCATGGTCGGCATCGGATGCGCGCTCGCCGCACTGACGGTCGCGTTCGGAGGATGAACGCGCGGTTCGGCCTCGCGCTCGCGGCGCTCTTCGTCCTCGGGACCGGCGCCGCCGCGGCCCAGGGGACCGCGGCCGGCGCGCCAGCCGCGGAAGCGCCCGCCGGCTGGGAGTTCAATGCCAGCGTCTACGGCTATTCTCCGCCGGATGACCTCCACTACGCCCAGCCCACGGTCACCGCGGACCGCGGCGCCCTGCACCTCGAGACGCGCTACAACTACGAGGGCCTGAAGTCCGGATCGGCCTGGGTCGGCTGGAACGTCGGCGTCGGCGACAAGCTCCGGCTCGACGCGACCCTCATGGTGGGCGGCGTCGTCGGGGACACGCGAGGCGTGGCGCCGGGATACGAGCTCACGCTCTCCTACGGCCGCTTCGAGCTCTACAGCGAGGGCGAATACCTTTTCAACACCGACGACTCGGCCGATAACTTCTTCTACAACTGGGCGCAGCTCGGCTACTCGCCGCTCGACTGGCTCTCCCTCGGACTCGCCTCGCAGCGGACCCGTACGTACCAGACCGGCCTCGACGTCCAGCGGGGTTTCTTCGTCGGGTTCAAGTACAAGAGCGTCTCCCTCAACGTCTTCGTCTTCAATCCCGGCTGGGAAACGCCGACCGTCGTCGGCTCCCTCGCCGTCAGCTTCTAGCAAGCGCACCGCGGGCGCAGGGCGCGGCGATGTGACCCATGGGATCGAACACAACGAGCTCCAATGATGCATATGAATCATGCCGTACTTGGCACAACTCCCTAGGCTGGTCGACATCACCCATACCGGGGCGATCGCGATCAAGGTTGCGAAGTCGACGAAGAAGTAGCGAGCGAATGGGGCAAGTAAAGCTGGGTACTTTAGGAGGTGTGACTTGGAGAATCTGAGAGAGGCCGTGGGCGGGTGGGCTCAAAAAGCGGCGAAGAACGCAGGGTTGCTCGTGGGACTCGGAGTGCTGACGGTGATCGCGGGCTTTCTGGCCATCGGCTCTCCGATGGTCAGTGGCGCCGGCGTCTCCATTCTCATCGGGATCGCGTTGGTGATCGCCGGCGTGGCGCGCACGATCGGCGCCTTCAGTGCAGGGTCGTTCGGCCAGGGCGCCCTCGCATTCGTCGGCGGGATCCTTACGTTCGTGGCCGGCGTGATCCTCGCGGGCCGGCCCGGATTGGGGCTGGCGACCCTCACCCTGCTGCTCGGGGGCTACCTGATCGTGGACGGGATCTCGGGCGCCGTTCTCGCCTTCCATGTCCGGCCCGAGAAGGGATGGGGCTGGATGCTCTTCAGCGCCGTCCTGGGCGTCCTCCTGGGATTCCTTTTGCTGCGGGAGTGGCCGCTGTCCGGCGTATGGGCGATCGGCACGCTCGTGGGGGTCAACCTTCTGTTTGCCGGCTTCTCCTTCATCTCCGTCGGCTCGGCCGCGCGAAGCCTGGCCAAGCGGGTGGCACGGTGAGGTGCCTGGAGGCCGGCCAGGAGGTCATCGGTAGAAGAGACACATTGATGAAGACGGCAAAGGAGAAACTCCTCGCAGCTGCGCTCGTGGTCGCGCAGGCATGATCGCGTGATGTCTCGCGATCGGGCTCCGGACGACCGGGGGAAAGCCTCTTCTCGCGCTCTCGGCGGCGGCGAGAGCAGCGGCCTCGGCAAGGCACTCCGCCCCCGCCTGGAGCAACATCCGAGTCAGTCGGGCGTGCGTCTGTTGGGCAACGGACGGGATGCCTTCGGGGGGCGTGCCCAGCTGGCGCGCCTGAGCGAGCGCAGCATCGACGTGCAGTACTACATGTTTCATCAGGACACCGTGGGCAGGCTCCTGATCCGGGAGTTCCTGGCCGCGGCCGACCGGGGCGTGCGTGTGCGCCTGTTGATCGACGACATGTACGGCGGGGAGGCCGACGACGTCTGGTCCGCGCTCGATGCGCATCAGGCCGTCGAGGTGCGGCTGTTCAATCCCTTCAAACGCGGGCATTCGAAGGACCTCCAGTTCCTGACCCGGATGAGAACGGTGAATCACCGCATGCACAGCAAGACCTTCACCGTGGACAACCAGGTCTCGATCGTCGGAGGCCGCAACATCGGCGACGAGTATTTCGACGCGGACCCGGATCTCGCTTTCAGCGATCTCGACGTAATGGCGATCGGCCCGGTCGTGCCGGAGGTGTCCGAAGAGTTCGATCAGTACTGGAACAGCGAGCATGCCCGTCCGATGGCCGCGCTGCGGCCGACCGCGCCTCCCGGGGCCCTGGACGGGCTGCGCCACGCACTGGACGAGTTTTTCCGGCAGCAACGGACGTCGGTCTACGTGGACGCCCTGGAGCACTCCGCGCTGGCCGAATCTCTGAGGGCAAGAACGGTCGAGTTCGGCTTCGGGCAAGCCAGGGTCATTCACGACTCCCCTGAGAAGCTGACCCGGGGCGGCGCCTGGAAAGGAGAGCTCCTGATGTCGCAGCTGGCGCCGTACATCCTGCAGGCGACCGAGGAGTTCACCCTGGTGTCGCCCTACTTCGTGCCCGGGCAGCGCGGAGCCGATGCCCTGTGCGATCTCAGCCGCAAGGGGGTGCGGGTGCGCGTCCTGACCAACTCGCTGGCTTCCAACGACGTCGCCGCGGTGCACATGGGGTACGTGCGGCACCGCAAGCAGCTGCTGCGCGCTGGCGTGCGGCTGTACGAGCTGAACGAGCAGATCCGGAAGGCGGAGGGCGCCCGGTTCACCTGGCTTCCCGGCCTCAGCAAATCCAGCCTGCATGCCAAGACCATGGCGATCGACCGCAAGGCGATGTTCGTCGGATCTTTCAACTTCGACCAGAGGTCGCTATACATCAATAACGAGATCGGGATCCTTTTCCACGAGCCGGCCCTGGCTGCGGCCGCGGTGAAACACTTCGACGAGCGGGTCGAGCAGGCGGCTTTCCGGGTGGAGCTTTCCGGGAGGCGAGGGCGCGGGTCGCTGAGGTGGACCGGGGTCGACGACGGAAAGAAAGTCGTCTTCGACTCCGAACCGTACGCGGGCCTCTGGCAGAAGCTGGGTGCGAACCTGGCGCGAGTGCTGCCGATCGACTCCATGTTGTAACCGATTCTTCCGCTTCGGAGGTCGGGCACGGCGTGCCCGGCAGGAGGCAGGGTCTTGAAAGTTACTTGTCTCCTTCTCGAGCCCGGTGGCGGCATCAGGCCGGAGGCCGAGGCCGCGGTGTTGGCGGGCTGGCGAGCCGGCGAGGGCAACTACTGGATCGACATCGGCGGCGGCCGGCCGGAGGCCGTGACGGTCTGGCTGGCCGGTCTCGGCCTGGACCCCGGCCTGCTCGATCTCCTGCACCTCGGAGAGGACGATACGAGAATCCTCCCACTGGCCGACTCCGTGTTCTTCGCCTACCCCGTCGCCCCGGCAGCAGAAGCCGGAAAACTCGCTCATTTCCGCTGCCTCTGCCTCGACCGGCTCGTGATCACCATGCACGAACAGGCCGAGGAACCTCCGGCGCACGAAGAAAGCCCGGTGACGAAGCTCAAGCTCCCGAACGGAACGAGCGCGGGAGTCGTCTGCGCCCTCACTCTGCTCCATTCCGGGCGGCTGCGACGCCGTGTCGTGAAGCTCCGCAGGGAGAGCGACGCGACCGTCGAAAGGATGGACCTGGATCCGGAGGCAGTCCCCCTGGCGGAGATCCTGTCATTGAGGCGCCAGGTGCTGGCTCTTGGCGGCGTCCTGGACGAAGAGTTCGCGGTGCTCGAAGTCCTGAAGGCCATCGACAAGCCCGCGCTGCCGTTGCATCGCCTCGCGGAGCCTTTCCAGATCGTCGTCGAGACCGCGCGGGCGACCGATCGCGACATCGACCGGCTCGATCGCCGAGTAAGCGATCTCCAGCAGCGGTACGTGTCGGTCCAGCAGGACAAAATGAACCGCCGTCTCGCGCTGCTCACCGTTCTCTCGGCCATCTTCATGCCGTTGACGCTGTTCACCGGGATCGAGGGGATGAATTTCGAGAACATGCCGGAGCTTCACTATCGCTACAGCTATCCCGGCGCTCTCGCAGGGATGGCGTTGATGGCGGGGGGACTCTACTGGTACTTTCGGACCCGGTGGGGGTCGAAGTGGTGAAAACTGCGGCGGCCGCTCAAGAGCCAGAAGACCCCCGTGAGCTTGCGTGAGAAGAAAGGCGGAAAGGTGCCATGACGAAAAGATTCCTGAGCGGAGCGGTTTTGCTTCTCGCGGCAATCCTGACCGGCTGCGCATCGTCCTTGCCGCCGGCTCAGCCGGCGACCAGCCTCGAGAGCATCGTCGGCACGTGGGAGGGATCCATTACGGACCGCCAGGGTGAGCCCCTCTATCCCGACACGCTGGTGATCCGGAAAGACGGCACGTACGAAAGCATTGTGCCCGCGCTGAAGGGATCGCCATTTACGGGAACAGTTGTGATCCTAAACGGGAAGTTCCAGTGGACGGAATCCAAGACCGGGAGCAAGGGCGAATTCGTGCTGCACGAAGGAGACGGAAAGCGCGTGCTCATCCGGACGGGACAAGGCGTCGACTCGACAGGGGAATACCGGCCGGCGAAGTAGGCGAAGGCTCGGGCGAAGCGACGTTCTGATGCAACCGCATCATGCGACGCAGGCCGCATTGAAATACATATATCAAGGTGGGGATTCGCTCCACGGTAGTCGTCACGGTATCCAATAGGGGAGAAGGTCATGAACGAATCCGAAAAGCCCGAAACGATGATCTGCTACGGCGGGGTCTACGCCAATGTCTCGGACGCGAGAAGCGACTTTGACGTGATCAAGGCCGCGCACAAAGAAAGCTGGATCGGCACATACGACGCTGCCCTTTTCGAGAAGAACACGGACGGCAAGGTCAAGGTGCTCGACACCGACGCCACGCAGCGCGGCAAGGGCGCCAGGATCGGAGCGATCACCGGTGCAGTGCTCGCGCTCATCTTCCCGCCGTCGATCCTGGTTTCCGCGGGCGTGGGCGCCGCCGCCGGCGCCGCTCTCGGCAACCTGACGAAGGGCTTCAGCAAGGGGGATATCAAGGACATCGCGGAGAACCTCAAGCCTGGAGAGGCGGGTATCCTCCTCGTCGCCAACGCAACCGTCGACGTCGGCGCCCAGAAGCTGATGAAGAAGGCCAGGAAGGTGGCCACGCAACGGATCGACGCGCTCAAGGCCGAACTCGCCCACGCCTAGACTCTCGTCGCCGCGCAGAGCGCGGTGCGAACGCGGAAGGCCGCCCGGCTGGGCGGCCTTTTTTCTTCTGCGATCGACTCGTCTCTCTTCCTGCAGGCTTGTCATGGGGCTCGTGCGTGCACGGCTGCGGAATGCACGAGAAGCCTCGACCCTTCACGCGCGGGGCGGCCGCTTCCCGGCGACTCCGGCGTGGAGCTCCGGAGCGTCCGGACCGAGCGCCGCGACCCTCTTCGCATAGAGCGCGATGCCGGGTTTCGCGCTCAGGCCGTGGGCGAAGATGCTCAGCAGCACCGTGGCCATTACCGTGAGAATGATGGTCCGCTCCCCCGGCAGGTGCGTCTTGCCCTCCAGATAGACGAGGCCGAGGACGATGGAGGCGAGGCCCCGGGGACCGAACCATCCGATGAAGATCACGGTTGCCCGGTCGAGACCCGTGCCGACGAGCGCGAGGGCAACCGGCAGCATGCGCACCGCGGTCAGACTGAGCAGTGCGTAGACCACGATCGCGACGGAAAGGCTCGTCCCGGCCCGCGCCACCAGCAGCCCGAAGAGATAGAAGACGAACAGGTTGAAGAGCTGCCCCCACTGCTCCGTGAACTCGACGCTCTCCTCCCCCGCCTTCTCGAAGCCAACCTGAACGGCCAGGCCGCAGACGAAGGCGGCGATGAACATGCTCGCGTCGACCGCCTCGGACGCAATACCGCAGAGCAAGGGCAGCGTCACGAGCGCGATCTGGCGGAAGGCGGGCAGAACGATCCCGCGGCGGCTTGCGCTGCCCAGCAGCCAACCGCCGGCGAGGCCTATCCCGATTCCCAGGGCTGTCCCGTATCCGAGCTGCTCGACGACGAACGTCCAGAGGTACGCCCGCCCTCCCTGCCCGCCCGACTTCGCGAGAGCCAGGAAGAAGAGGAGGAAGGGCACCGAGAGGCCGTCGTTGAGGCCGGCCTCGACGTTCAGCGCCTGGCGAATCCGCATCGGCACCTTCTCGCTCGAGACGACGACCTGCCCGAGGCCCGCATCGGTCGGGGCGAGAATCGCCGCGAGGATCCCGGCTTCCCAGAGCGAAAACGTCGGAAAGAGGGCCAGCGCGGCGAGGGCCCCGAGCAGAAGGGTCGACAGCATTCCCGTCGTGAGGAGGCGCACGGGCAGATTGCGAATGCTTCGGAGGACCCGCAGGTCCGTCCGGCTCGCGTCCGTAAAGAGAAGAAGCACGAGGCCAGCCTCGGCGATCCGAAGCAGGATCTCGGGATCCCCGCTGCGGTCGCGCAACGACGGCACGGCCAGGAAAGCGGCCACGCCCCCGAGCGTGAACACGATCGGTGGCGTGACGGGCGTACGCTCGAGCCACGCCGACACGAGGCCGTAGGCGAAAAGGAGCAGGACGAAGACCACGAGAGTCGTCATATCGGAGCGCCGGCGGTCAGCCCCCCGAGGCGGCGCGGTCGGTCCCATCGAGCGCCGGATCGTTCGGCACGCACGTGGCGCCCGCCCGCGAGCCTCCCGACCGCGGCCCGCTCCACCGCGTCAGCGCCCCTCTCGCGCGCTGATTTGCAGCGAAACGAGCCGGGCGATCAGGATCGCCGGATACAGCTGGCCGACGAGAGCCTCGGCGA
Organism: uncultured Acidobacteriota bacterium; assembly: GCA_963738945.1. GTDB lineage: Bacteria > Acidobacteriota > Thermoanaerobaculia > UBA5066 > Gp7-AA6 > DAHUXD01. The sequence continues at coordinate 95,545 of CAVTYD010000003.1, read as the reverse complement.
TCGCGAGGGAGCGGGCGAGCGGGTGAACGGGCACGGTGTCGCCGTAGCCGAGTGTCGTCAGCGTCACGAAACTGAAGTAGGCGAAGTGTGCATTGTTCTTCGGGGGCCCACCGCCGGCCTGGATGGCCCCGGGCGAGAAGCGCTCCACGAGGATGTAGGCGAAGGTCCAGACGAGCCCGAGCAGCAGGTAAGCCGCGACGGCGCCCCGGACCCGGTCGGCCGTGATGGGGCCCTCCCGGAAAACATGCTCGAGCACAAGGCCGGTCAGGATCAGCATCGTCAGCAGCGATAGCCAGGTCTTACCCGTACCGGCCACCTCCTGGTCCGACCCGTACCGCGACCAGCTCAAGGCGAGCCAGATCACTCCGCTCACCGCCACCGCGCCGGCCAGCCAGCGCCGGTGCGAGAAGGCGATCACTCCCGACACCAGCACCAGGGAGAAGAAGAGATCGAAAGGGAGCTGCCCCAGTACGGTGCGGAGCGGCGCTCCGACGAAGAGCGCCAGCACGAGGAAGACGAGCATCGCGCTCAGGCCCCACTGTTGCCACCAGACGGGCGCGAAGGCCGCCGGGCGCCTCACGATTTCCTCGCCGCGGTCGTCGCATCGAGAACGCAGGAGAGTCCTTTCAACGCCTCGGTGTTGGGGAGGATCCCGACTTGCGTCTCGCCGTAGCCCATCATGCGCCTCGCTTCCACTCCGCCAAGCGTCTGCCGCACGTTCTTGACCTCGATCATCGGCTGAGGTGGACTACTTCCCGCCGGCGATCAGCTTCTGAAACTCCGGGTTCGTGCGCAGCGGATCGAAGTTGGGGTCGATCTTGAGCCAGCCCGGCGTGAGGTTGTAGGGGGATTTTCAACAGCGGCTCGACCAGGTCGAGTGCCTTCTCCGGCTCGTTGACAAGCAGGTAGATCCGCACGAGCTGGTGCTGGTGTTCGGGTCCTTGCAGCGCATCCTTCGAAACTGGATCGAGTGCAACACCACGCTCTCCCTCCACGATCGCCTCGTCCTTCCGACCGAGGCAGGCGAGCGCCAGGCCGAGATCACCGTGGCGCCGGGCATCGTCCGGTGTGGCGCGAAGCTGCTCCTCGAAGGCCTTCCTCGCTTCTTCAGCATGTGTCCGTACCATTGCTGCGTCGCCCTTCATGGCGTAAGCCTGGGCGAGACTGAGGGCCCAGACGCCCTGGTCATCGTCGAACGCGCTTGGCGGCAGACGTAGGAGCAGATCCCGCTGTGACTCGTCGAGGACCCAGGCAAGATCGTAGTACGCGGTCAGGTAGGCCACGAGGGCAGGCTCGACCTCTTTCGGCGCGGCCTCGAGGACCGTCCTCGCTCCGGCGAGGTCTCCCTTACCGAGAAACGTCATGGCCTTGTTCACTATGAGGTTGAGGTGCCCGGGAGCAATTGCGAGCCCCCGATCGCAGATCTCGACGCACTCGGCATACCGCCGTAGAAGCAGCAACGCGTCGCTCAAAGCCACGAGATTGCTGAGCGACCTGGGGTCCAGGTGCTCGGTTTGCCGGAGATGCTCGACAGCCGACTCCCAGCGTCCGAGGGGCATCTCGGCGAGCGCCGTCCCCCTGAGAAGGTTGGTGTTGCCCGGCGCAAGGCGCAGCCCCGTCGAAGGGCTGCTGCCACTTTGCCGCCGGCGCGCCGGAGCCCGACACCTCGATGAGCTCCGGGCTCACGTGGACGCGGCTCGTGCCCCCGCTCTTCTCCCAGCGCACGGTCGCATTCAGGAGGTAGCCGACCTCGAGCTCCTCGGCGACCTGCTTCGGGGTCTTCGTCGTCTTCCTGTAGGGCGTCGAGCTGCCCCGCGCAATCACCCGGAGGCCGGGCAGGGAGGTCAGCTTGCCCCGGATCTCGTCCGCGATTCCGTCGGCGAAGTAGTCGTCTTCGGGCGATCCCTGGTTCTCGAAGGGCAGGACCGCCAGACGCCTCACGCCTCCGTCTCCGCCTCTGTGGGTGCGCCGCAGGAGAAAGACGCCGAAGGCGGCGAAAGCGACGATGGCCGCGACGGCGATGAGGACCTTCCTTCTCCCGGTCGGCGGCGCCGCAAGCTGCACACCGCTCGTGGAGGGCGACGAAGACTGCTCAGAAATCGCGAACGCGATGTCGTGTGCCGAGTGAAACCGGTCGTCCGGGTCCTTCTCGAGACAGTGCTTGACGACGTGATCGAGGGCCGGTGAGATGTTCCGTCCCGATTCCGACAGCTCCGGCGGCTCCTCCTTGAGGATCGCCAGCATCGAGTCCACCGCCGTGTCCCTCTTGAACGCCTTCTTGCCCGAGAGCAGCTCGTAGAGGATCGCCCCGAACGAGAAGATGTCGGAGCGCTGATCGACCGCAAGCCCGCGCACCTGCTCGGGCGACATGTAGCCGACCGTTCCCATGATCGCGCCCGGTTCCGTGAGGCCGTCACCAGCTTTGGGCGGGCTCGTCTCGACCGCTGTGTTGACGGTCTCGACGGTGTCCACGGTCTCGACCCTCTTGGCGAGGCCGAAGTCGAGAATCTTGACGTGACCACCCTTCGTGACAAATAAGTTCTCGGGCTTCAAGTCCCGGTGGACAATGCCCTGGTCATGAGCGGCGGCCAGGCCCTTGGCGACCTGGAGCGCGTACTCCAGAGCCTGCTTCTGGGGGATGGTCTCTGCGTCGAGTCTCTCGCGCAGCGTCGCGCCCTTCAGAAGCTCCATCACGGCGTAGGCCGTTCCCTCGTACGTTCCGAAGTCGTGAATCGCAAGGATGTTCGGATGGGAGAGCGCAGCGACGGCCTTAGCCTCCCGCTCGAACCGCTGCTGGAGCTCCGGGCTCTCGGACAGGTGCGAGGGCAGCACCTTGATCGCGACGTCCCGGTCGAGCTTCTTATCGCGCGCCCGGTAGACCTCACCCATCCCGCCTGCGCCGAGTGGCGACAGGATCTCGTAGGGACCGAGGCGAGTCCCGGCTGGGAGTGTCATCGGATGGACGCCGGAACGGATGATACGTCGCGGTGCCGATTGCCTACGGTGGGGTCGCGAACTTCGGACCCATCGTCGTACCCATGCGCGAATTCCTTACGAAAAGTGCGGGGTTCAGCCGGGTTCAATCAAAAACGGCCGGAGCAGGTCAAGGCCGAGCGTGTCCTTGAGCGACCTCCACAACCGTTCGATGAGCGAGATCGAGCCCCTCCTCCCAAATTGCCTCTCTTCGCCGCCCTCGACACGAACCGAGCAATCTCTGGTGCTGCATGTAAGGAATGTGCGCGAGGGGGCGACGCTCCGCTCGCCCTCCCGGATCGCCCCATCCTTCCGACCGAAGTACGCCAGCGCGAGGCCAAGAAAAACGTGGCGCTGCGCATCATTGGGCGCCGCGCGAGGCTGCTCCTCGTAGGCCCTCCTCGCCTCCTCGGCGTAAGTGCCGAGGAGCTGGCACGACTCGAGCGTGCGTGATACGGTTTTTTTGGGAAGCCGTTCCGGCAATACGGAGAAGAAGCATGGCGAAACAAGTTCGCAAGAACCCCCCCAAAACGCCTCCGGTGAAAGCAAAGCCGCTCGAGACCAAGGCCAGGCGGGTCCCCGACCTCAAGCCCGGCAAGTACGCCGATGGCCTGCCGTACCACGAGGTCCAATATCTCGAGTGCAAGCTCATCCTGAGACCCAACCACTTCGATTCTCGGAAGAGCCTCTTCGACTTTGCGAAGGTGATGAAGAAGCCGGCGGCCGAGAACGACGTCAAGTTCTCGACGGAAGAGTTCGTCGACGCCCCGCTCCAGATCCGCGAGGTCCTCTTCATGGACACGGCGGACTTCCGCCTCTACAACAATGCCTTCATTCTGCGGCGCCGCATTCCCTACGAGGACGGTTTCCCCGCCGGAGATGCTGAGATCGTGTTCAAGTTCCGTCACCCGGACATGCAGGTCACCGCCGAGACGGACGTCCGCCCGCAGATCTTCGGCGACTACCGCATCAAGTTCAAGTGCGAGGCTCTGCCCCTGAAGGACCAGCTCGGCGGCGTTCGGCTACTTTTCTCTCACAACGTGGAGTTCCCGCAGTCCCACGTCCACGAGGGCGATCCGGCGTCCTTCGACACGATCATGCGCGTGTTCCCCGTGCTCGCGAAGCTCAAGAGGGAGGCGGGCGAGCGGGTCGCTTTGGTGGGCGAAACGATCGTGGAAGAGGTGCTCCAGGACATCGGCATCGTGGACTTCGGCGAGGGCATGGCCGCGAAGGCGAACGTCGCGCTCTGGAGGGCCCGCGGAGACCACCGTCCCCTCATCGGGGAATTCGCGTTCCAGATCAAGTTCAAGAAACGCGAAGACCTGCGCGAGGAGGCGATGCGTCGGGCCGAGAAGTTCTTCCTCGATCTCCAGTACGCCGCCAAAGACTGGATCGCGCTCGGTGCGACCAAGACCGGCGTCGTGTACCGCCTGAAGGGCAACCCGCCGAACGCTCACGAGTGACTTCCGACACGGGAAACATCGGACACATCGTCGCACCCATGGCCGAATTCCTCAGGAAAAGTGCGAGGTTCCGCCGGGTTCGAATCCCGGCATCCCGACCAAAATCAACACCGCAAGAAGTGGGCGCTCTTCGACGGGTCAACCAAGTTGGGAGCACTTTCTGCGCGGTCGGTCCTCACGCACTCTGCCTTGAAACGACCGCACGTTGCTGGGTTTCATTGGAAACCGTGAGAAGAGGTGAGTGGTGAGCGGTGTAGGACTCGAACCTACGAGAAGTTCACAACAGGTCTACGAGTTGGAACCCCGTGTCCGAGTCCTGTGTCCGAGTCCGTCGCGAGGGCCATTTTGGCATCGCATCGCGCCCCGCAGCGATGCGCCTGCATCCGGCCAACAGGTTGGTAAATGGAGCGAGGGGTGCGGGCCATCCCCCTCCCGTTACGCGTGCTTCGCGAGCCTCTACTTCGCCTTTCCGATGCCCCTCGGCAACGGCGTAGCCGCCTCTGCGTCCAAGGCGCTGGGAAGCTTGGCCATGCCAGCGCGCGCGCGAGAGAGATCGTAGGAGCTCTGAAGGTTGATCCAGAACTCCGGCGTCTTCCTGAGAGCCGATGAGAACAGGAGCGCCGTCTCCGGGGTCACTCCCCGCCTGCCGTTGACGATCTCGTTCACACGCTGGACCGGGAGATGGTTCGCGAACTCGACCTGGGTGATGCCCAACGAATTCAGAGCACCTCGCCCGGATGTGTCGGAATTCGACTGGTCGGCAGCATAGCTTCTGCCTTTGGATTAGTGGTAGTCACCTCTCTCAGTCCACGATATGGAACGGGTGCCCGCGCCTTGCGGAGCCGAGGCGTCCGAGATGACGTCGCCGCCGCCTCGGCCGCGACTACTGCAGTCGGCGTCTTTTAAGCGGATCGAAGGCCACCCACGCCGGCCCTCCCCGATCGCGATGTTACGGCGAGCTTCTTGGGATCAAGGAGCGTGTGGAATGCCGGCCTCCTGCGAAGCGGGTGAGCCCACGAACACCAATCACGCTCTCGAGGATGCCAGTAGAGAATGCGAGAACAGCACTGAATAGCAGGGTGTACCCGAAATCCGGGACTCGGATCACCGTGGCCATGAGCGGCATTCCGAACAGGGCCGGTATGCCAAGCACAATGGTCAGGCCCCAGCTCATGCAGACCAGAATCGCGAAGATCCGGATCGCCGCTCGAAGCGCCCTTCGGCTGCCACGCGGGCGCGCTGCGCGCCCGGCCACGTCTCGTGCAGCGAAGCCTAGCCACCACGTTTGCAGGATCGCGATCAGGAAGATCACCCCGTACGCGAGCCGGAGACCTCGATTCGGGCCGATCGTCGGCGCGGCCTTTCCGCTCAGCAGGAGTGTGACGCCCTCCGCTATCTGGTTGAGCCGAGCCTCGTCAGGTCCGCTATAGATGTTCTCGAGCAGAACAAACGCCGAGTCGCGATCCGGAAGCAGGACCATGTTCGCGTGATAGTTGAAAACACTTCCCTCGTGCCAGATTGCAGAGATGCCGGCAATGGGACCTTCCTCCCAGCCCATGCCGTAGGAAGTTCCGGCCTTCCAGGTTGAGACGGCGGGACGGTGCATTTCCCCGATCCCGGCCGCCGAGAGGACCCGGGCTTCGCCGTAGCGGCCTCCATTCGCTTGGGCGATCAGGAAGTGCGACATGTCCTCGACCGTCGAAATGATGTAGCCCTGAGGCAGGCTTCCCCGGTTGTAGGGCAGGTCTGCGGCTCTCGGAAAGCCGAACCAGCTCAAGTATCCCGTGGCGAGGCCATGCTTCGCCGCCTCGCCCGGGGAGGTATAGGTGTGACCCATCTGTAACGGCCCGAAGATGTGGTCTTGCACGTATCTCTCGTAGGGCAAGCCCGAGACCATCTGCACGAGCAGGCCCAGGACTGCGTAATTCGCGCCGCTGTACTCGAAACCAGCCCCGACCGGGCGATCGAGATGCGCCGTCCGTAGATCGCGTACCCGATGCTCCAGCGCACCATCGCTGTCATCGGAGCTTGCCGCGTACTTCTCGGACGTCGCCACTGAGATGCCGCTCGTTTGGTTGAGCAACTGCCTCACCGTGATTCGCTGAGACGAAACGTCTGAAAGGGTGAACCAGGGAATGTAGCGACGGACAGGCGAGTCCAGATCGATGAGGCCCCGTTCCACCAGCTGCATCGTCGCAAGGGCCGTGAACGACTTGCTCAGCGACCCAATGATGAATGGCGTTTCGGCCGTTACCGGCCGCCCCGATAGATCCGCAACCCCGAAGGCGGCCAGATGTGCGATCCGGTCGTGATCGATGACCCCGATGGCAATGCCGGGAATCCGCAGCGTCGTGCGGCTGCTCGACAGAAACACATCGATCGCGGCCGCATTGGTGCCAGCGACGGTGGCGGCCAGCGTAGGCACCACTCGATCATCGGCAAGAACCAGAGTCGAAAGCCAGAGAACGAGGAACCCGGAGAATTTCAAGAATCGCTGGACGTCCACGGCGCACTCCGCTTCTCGCCGAAGGCCGGCGACGGGCGTGCATGGGTTGGTCCGCCGGGGGGGATCGGGACGACGAAGCGTATCACCGCGCGCCGAACCCCCGGCCTTCTGCTAGAAGTGAGTGGTGAGCCGTGTAGGACTCGAACCTACGAGAAGTTCACAACAGGTCTACGAGTTGGAACCCCGTGTCCGAGTCCTGTGTCCGAGTCCTTTCGTGGAACACTCCCATGGCTTCCTCGAGTCCGGCGAGTGAAAAAACTCGGTCTGCTCACGACCGGGCTCATGCTCGAAGCCTCGCTTCCAATCGAGTGGACCGATTTTCGCGGCGCGGTTCTCGGCCTCAGTGCTCCCGCCGGCGCCTGTTTCGAACGATGCGATTCTGCTACGGTGCGCACTGATGCAATCGAATCAGGCGCTGCTCCTTTGCGCAGGCTGACTTCGCTCCGACCCGAGCTTTGAACAACCGAGTCGACGGGAGGACTGATGGCGAGAGCCGAGCTCCCCAAGGTCTTGCAGTTGGCCCACGAAGACCTCCACGAGGAGATGGTCAAAGCCACCCTGCTCGGCGGTGAGACCGGAACCGCCGCGAAGGCGGTGGTCAAGGTTCTCTTTCCACATGTACTCGTCGAGAAAGAGTTCGCGCTTCCGCCGCTGACACTCCTGCCGAGGCTTGCAAAAGGCGAGATCAGTCCCGATGTGGAACGCGTCTTGCGCAGGACGGAGGTCATGAAGACCGAGTTCCCCCGAATGCTGGAAGACCACAAGCTGATTGTGGAGGCCCGGCTACGCTTCCTGCGCGTTGCGACCGCCGAAAACAGCACGCCGGCTATGCCCGGCTCGCGCAGAGACTGATCCAGCATGCAATGCTCGAAGAGGAAGTCTTATACCCGGCCGCAATCCTCGTCGGTGAGTATCTAAAGATTTGCTTCGCGAAGGCGCCGCGCTGAACGGAGCGACACCGCGGAGAAGACGTAAGTGAACCACGGCTGGAGACGACGCCGGCGCTACAGTTGGCCCATCGAGAGGGACGAGTCTCTCCAGAAAACCAAAACGCGGAGGCCGATGAAAGAGAGCGGACGGTCGGGACGGCCTAAATGGCCGAACCGGCGCCTCAGTGCTTCCGAAGGGTGCGGACGTACAGGATAGCCTGATCGATCTCCTCCCCTGAGAGCGTCCGTCCCCAGGGCGGCATAAGGGACGAGAGGCCGACGCCCGCGCCCCCGCGCGTGATCACGTCTGCGAGGTCGGCGTCCGTCTTCTTGTTTTGGAACGCCGGGTCCGAGAGGTCGCGCGGGTGCGGATCGAGATTGAACGCGTTGAAGCCGTCGCCCGCTCCCGTCTCTCCGTGGCAGGTCTGGCAATAGTGCATGTACGTTGCGCGGCCGAGCCGGAGCTCGTACGAGGGTAGCGGGGACTGATGCGTAGTTGCCGGCGCCTTCGAGGCCGGTTTCCGGGCGCAGGCGGACAGGACGAGGAGCAGGGCGACAGCCATTCGCGGCGACTTCACTTAGCTCCCTTCGCCTGCGCGGCCGGTTGGTGCATGGTCGCGATGTATGCGGTCAGTCGCAGCGCGTCCCGGTCGGTCAGGCCGTAGTCGGGACAGCGGACATCGGCGCGCCAGCGCTGCGGCCCCTTGAGCCACGTGTAGGTCCAGCCCGGCTTCAGCCGTCCCCCGCTATCGGTCAGGGGAGGACCGTAGTAGCCGCCTTTCGAGCCGAGAATGTGGCACCCGCGGCACCCGAGCGTCGTATAGAGTCTCTCGCCTTCGACGGGGTCCGCGTCCGACGCCGGCCGCCCCTGGAATGGATCCTCGGGTACACGCGGGTCGATGAAGAGCGTCTCGATCGCGTCGGCCAGTTGGACCGCCTCCTCACGCGGCATGTGGAAGATCGGCATGCGCTCCGTGAGGATGGGGCGGATGCTGTACGAGAGCACGAGGTAATCGATCAACCAGTCTCGCTGGACCTTGCTGCCTTCGAACGTGAGCGGGGCCGTCGAGATGTCTCCACCCCGGTCGCCGATCTGGTGACAGGACAGGCAGCGGTACCGGTCCACGAGCTCTCCGATGCGGCCCGCGGGGATCGGCGCCGGCTGGCTGGCCGGGAGCACGCGATACGCCTCGGGGACCGGCTGGGCGCCGAGGGAGAGGAGCGCGGTGACGACCGCCTGCGAGTCCTCCGCGCCGAGGCCGTAGGACGGCATCCTCAGGCCTTTCGCGAAGGACCGCGGCGCCTCCACCTTGGCCGTCAGCCACGCCGTCAGTGTCCTCGGGAGGTCCGTGCGGCGGCCAAAGTCCAGGAAGGCCGCCTTCTTGTCGCCGATGCCGTCGAGGTCCGGCCCGAACTTCTCGGCGGAGCGCGCCCCCGGAGCTCCGTGGCACGACGAGCAGCCGTATTTGCGGAACGTCTTCTCGCCAGCCTCCGCGAGGGTCCGGTTGACGTGGAGCGGTTCGAGGAGGTCGGCGGGCGCGTCGAAGTCGCGAAACTCGTCCTCCATGTACGCCACGACGTCGCGTGACTCCGCGTCGCTGAAGTGGTATTGCGGCATCGGCGTGCGGGGATTGAAGGCGTGCGGATCTCTCACGTACGCGAGCAGCCAGCCGCGCCCGGCGGCCGAGGCGACCTTCGAGAGCTCGGGGGCCGAGCCCTGGCCCTTCCCCTCCACCGTGTGGCAGGAGATGCAGCGGGCTTCCGCGAACAGCTTCTTCCCGTTCGCGACGTCGCCCGCCGGCTCGTCGGCCGCCGAGCGGACGCGCCGCGCAAGATCCTCCGGGACGTCCTGGCCGAGGACGTAGTGCGTCAGCTCGTCGATCTCTCGTGCGCCAAGCTGGAAGTCCGGCATGGTGGAGTTCGGATCGACGGCACGCGGCTTGGCCAGCCAGCGGCGAAGCCAACCCGCACCGGTCTTCACCGGCTCCGAAGAGAGCGGCGGCGCCTCCGAACGATAGCCCTCCCGTCCCTTCGCTCCGTGGCAGGCGTAGCAGCCGTAACGGTCCATCACCGCTCGGCCGCGCGAGAGCACCGGGGCGTCGCGGACGGTTTGCGTCGCGTGACAGCGGCCGCAGCCCCCCTCGACGTACGAGACGGGCAGAAGTGGAGGGCCGGCGTCCTCGGCGGTGCCGTGCGCCTGGCCCTCGCTCGTGGCAGGCCCCTGGCCCTCGTGGCAGGACGTGCAGCCGAAGCGATCGATCTGGCCGGGCGCGTGGGGCGTCCAGGGATGGAGTGCGAAGGGAGGCGGCGCCCCCTTCATTACGGCGTCGGCGACCCCGAGGTGGCACGTCGTGCAGCGGTCGACGCGCTGATCCAGCGCGGGGAGCCAGATCTGACGGATCGCGACCGGTCGCGCCGAAAACTCTCGCGCCTGCTGCGCACTGTGCGCCCGCGCGACGCCGAGCTCGGCGAATCTCCGCTGGAGGCTGCGGTACGGCCTCAGCGCGTTCTTCGCCGGAGAAATCGCCAGCACGACGAGGAACGCCACGCTGGTGAGGGCGAAGAGTCGACGCAGCGACACTGGCGATCTCCCTTCAGAATCCGACGGACCGCGTCCAGGGCCACACGAACGACCAGCCGGGCCCTCGGAAGAATGTCCCGATGACGGTGAGAACGGTCGCGACGGTCGCGAACCAGGCCATGATCCACTCCGGAAGCGTCACCTTCGCGAGCGCGGAACGAACGCGCCCGGAGGCCCGGCGTGCCGCGAACATCGCGAGCAGGACGCCCACGGTCGGGACCACGATGGGCCAGCACCGGAAAGCGGCGAGGAGCGCGACGATGGCGCCGCCGACGAGAAAGAGGAGAGGAGCCCGCTGCGACCCGCGCCCCGCCCAGAGCGGTCTGGCCGTGAGGTTGATCCGCGCGTAGGGGATCACGACGAGCGCGACGACGACGAGCAGTGGCATCAGGACGCCGGCGACGACCGGCGGGAAGTAGTGGAGCAGCTCCTGGAGGCCCAGGAAGTACCAGGGCGCCTTCGCGGGGTTCGGCGTCTCGAGAGGGTTGGCGATCCCCTCGAGCGGCGCGTCGAATGCGATCGCCGCGAGCGCGAGACCGATGACGACGAGCTGAAAGAGGATCACCTCGCGGACGATCAGGTTCGGAAACGTCATCACGTACTTCTCTTCGGTGGTCCGGACCGCGGGACGCTGATCCGGGCGCACGAGCGCGATGCGCCGCGGGACCGAAACGGGATCGATGCTGTCGACGACGTCGATCGGCGGAACCGTGCTCATCGGACCTCCTCGTGGTCGGGCGGCGGCTCGGGCGGCCCCTGGACGCCGCCGTCCTTGCGCACGCGCCAGATGTGCACGGACAGCATCAGGAGGAGCACGACCGGCAGGACGACGCAATGCAACACGTAGAAACGCAGGAGTGCGTTTTCCGAAACGATGTTGCCGCCGAGCAGGAGGAACCGGGCCTTCTCGCCGACGAGCGGCGCCGTCTTGGCCATGTTCGTTCCGACCGAAACGCCCCAGAACGCGAGCTGGTCCCACGGCAGCAGGTAGCCGGTGTAGGAGAGCAGCAGCGTGACCAGCAGGAGAACGACCCCGACGACCCAGTTGAACTGGCGGGGCGGACGGTACGCGCGGTGGAAGAAGACGCGCATCATGTGGAGGAACGTCGCGAAGACCATCAGGTGGGCGGCCCACCGGTGCATGTTCCGGAGGAAGAGGCCGTCGTCGACCACGAACTCGAGCTCCTTCATGTCGCGGTAGGCCTGCGGCACGGAGGGGTGGTAATAGAACATCAGGAGCACACCGGTCGCGACGAGGACGAGGGCGCAGGCGAGCGCGATCCCTCCGAGCCAGTACGTGTGCGTAAACCGGAGCGTCCGCTCCCGCACCTTGACGGGATGGACGTGCAGAAAGAGGTTCTCGAACACGATGAGGGACCGATTGCGATTGGTGGACGTGGCGCCGTGGCGCACGATCGACCTGTAGACGCCGGTGTCCCGGATGCGGCGAAAGACCGAATCGAGCGAGAGGGTGGTCATGCTCGGAATACCTTTCCGTGAGGCACCGTGATCGCGGTGTCCACGACCAGCAGCCCGGCGTTGTCCAGACCGACCTCGAGCCACGGGAGCGGGCGAGGCGCCGGCCCCTCGACGACGTTGCCTTCGAGGTCGAACCGGCTTCCGTGGCAGGGACACGCGATGACTCCCTGATCCGAGAGGAATCGCGTGATGCATCCGAGGTGGGTGCAGACGGCGGAGAGCGCATAGACGCCATTCGGACACCCGACGACGTACGCCTTCTGCTCCTTGTTGAACCGTATGGTTCCGTCGGGATAGTCGGTGGGGCTCCCCGCCCGGAACGTGGTCGCCGGCTCGAAGAGAACCTTGGGCTTCAGGTAGTCGAGCGTGACGAGCCCCGATCCGACGGCCGCCGCGGCGCACGCACCGACGCCGAGGCGCGCCAGGAAGTCGCGGCGATCCGGCGGCTCGGGGGCCGGGTCCGGGTCCAGCGGGGGCGGTTTCTCAGGCAACGGTGGCCTCCAGGAGGTGAAAGCTCTGCATCGTGATCGTCCCGGCCGGGCACCGGGCGGCGCAGAGACCGCAGCGGATGCAGACTTCGTCGTCCTTGATCAGGATCGCGCCCGCCCTCTTCCCTTCGACGAGAATCGGAGCGAGCTCGCGGGCGGCGGGAGGAATCTCCCGCACGCGCGCCGCCGGCACAATCTCGATGCAGTCCTCGGGACAGATGTCCTGACAGCCGCCGCAGAGGATGCATTCGGTGCCGAGGTCCGGGCTCTCGGCGAACGCGGTGTTGGTCCAGCATCGCAGGCACCGGGAGCCCTCTCGGCGCGCCTGAGCCTCGGTGAAGCACTCCTCGACCTCGGCGATCCCGATCCGGCGCTCGATCGGTCGGGTCGCCGGCTTCTGTCGCGGAATGCTCTCGAAGTCGAGCGTCCGTTCGTAGCGCGGCTGCACGTCGATCTCGACCGTGCCTTCGAACTCCGGCCGCGGCCGCCCCCTCAGAAACTCGTCGATCGACTTCGCCGCGCGCTTCCCGTCGGCCACGGCGTTGATGGCGATCCGCGGCCCGAAGGCCGCGTCACCGCCCGTGTATACGCCGCGCGCGGTGGTCGCCAGCGTGGCCGGATCGATCACGATACGGCCGCCACGCGTCTCGATGCCGTCCTCCGGCCGGAGAAACGAGAAGTCGCCGGTCTGCCCGATCGAGACAATCACCGTGTCGGCGGGAACGATGACCTCCGAGCCCTCGACGAACTCGGGCGAGAAGCGCCCCCGCTCGTCGAAGACGCGCGCCACGGAAAGGAACTCGACGCCGGTCACCGTCCCGCTGGCGCCGACGAGGCGCCTCGGGCCGACGCCGTGGCGGAAGCGGATCCCTTCCCGCACGGCTTCCTCGATCTCGTCCGGCGACGCCGGCATCTCCGCTTCGGATTCGAGGCTGCAGACCGTGACCTCGCGGGCCCCGAACCGGATCGCGCTGCGGGCCACGTCGAGCGCCTGCACGACCGAGAGGTTGCGCTGGAGGTTTTCCTGCTCGCCGCCGCGCGCGGCGACTCGCGCCACGTCGAGGGCCACGTTGCCGCCCCCGATGACGAGGACGCGGCGGCCCATCTCCACCTTGTAGCCGAGGTTGACGTTGAGCAGGTAATCGATTCCCTTGAACACGCCGTCGAGGTCGGTGCCCTCCACGGCGAGATCGCGGCTGCGCATCGCACCGACGCCGAGGAAAACGGCGGCGTATCCCTGTTCCCGGAGATCGGAGAGCGTGAATTCGTGGCCGAGGCGCGCGTTCGTCGTCAAATCGACGCCGAGCGAGAGGATCGCGTTGATCTCGAGCTGGATGAGCGCCCGCGGGAGCCGGTACTCGGGGACGCCGAGACGCAGCATCCCTCCGGCGACGGGCGCCCCTTCGAAGATCGTGACCGGATAACCCATGAGCGCCAGGTCGTGCGCGCAGGCCAGGCCCGCCGGCCCCGACCCGATGACCGCCACGCGCTCGGGATGGCGATCCGAGCGGCGCCCGTAGATCTCGGCGAGGACCGAGAGATCGATCATGCTCTCGACGCCGAATCGCTCGGTGACGAACCGCTTGAGCGCGCGGATGGAGATCGGGGCATCGATCTCGCCCCGTCGGCAGGCCGGCTCGCACGGGGCCGCGCAGATCCGCCCACAGATCGACGCGAGCGGATTCGGCCGGCGTGCGACGGCGTAGGCTTCCCGGAAGCGTCCCTGCGCGATCATCGAGACGTACTTGCCGGCCTCCGTATGGACGGGGCACGCCCACTTGCAGGGGAAGTTGCGCTCGAGCCACTCCCGGGGAAGTTCCGCCATGCCGGTCTACTTCGCGATCTCGAAACTGGCTTCGGTGGCGCCCGCGACCGTCACGGATTTCTCGGAGGGCTTCAGCTTCGGATGCCAGACCTTGACGGTGTAGGTCCCGTCGGGAACGTCGGCGATCTTGTAGCTGCCGTCCGCCTTCACCGCGGCGAAGTAGGGCGTGGGAACGGCGACGACGAATCCCTGCATCTCCGGGTGGACCTTGCACAGGAGCTCGGCGACGCATTCCTTCGTGAACGTGTAGCTCTTCGTCTGTCCCTGGGGCCAGGTGCCCAGGTTGAACTTGTCGGCGCAAACCGCCGGCGTGTAGACGTTGTGGAGGACCGCGTCCGAATTCAGGAACTCGACCGTCGTGCCGATGAGCACCGGGAGAACGCGCGGGACGAAGACCATGTTCTTCTGGTCCACGGTCACGTGATCCTTCGGGGCAGGGAACGTCTTGCCCGCGATCGGTCCCACGTAAACCACCGCGTCGGCGCAGTCTTTCGCTCCCTTGCAGGAGAGCTTTCCGTGCAGGTCTCCGGCTGCTGCAGGCCACGCGAGCCCTAGGATCAGGGTGCCGAAAAGAGCCTTCTTCATGAGCATCGCTCCTTTTCTGATGCGCTTCGTTTCGTTTTCGACGGGGTCCTTTAGAAAATGAACCGGCCGATCAGGTAGAACGTGTTGTTGTCGCTGGCGTTGCGTCCCGAGCCGTCGTAGTCGGTCGTTCCGCCATTGAACTTCGTGTACCCGGTGAACTGCGCCGAGAACTGCAGGTTCTGCGTCGGCCACCAGGAGAGGTTCGCGATGAAGCCTTCGCTGTCCGACAAGCCGGTGGCGCTGCCGCCGATCGCTCCCGGCGGATACAGCGCCGGATCGGCCGTGCCCCAGGTGTCGAACCAGCCGAACGTCGTCGAGACGCGGTTTCCGAAGTGGTATTCGGCATTGACGTTGACGGAGCTCAGGTCCTGGTTCAGGACGCTCGCGCCGCCCATCGCCACCTGCCCCGCCAGCGTCGAGCTCTGATGAATGTAGGTGCCGCGCAGCGACAGCACGTCGTGCCGGGCTACCGTCAGGTCCCACTGGAAGTCGCCGGCGATGTCCGTGTACGTGTCGCCCGGTCCGGTGATGCCGTTGGGCGTGGACTTCATGTAGAGGCCGTACGTGCCGATCTCGAACTGGCTGTCCGTTCCCGACTGCTGCCAGGCGACGCGCCAGTACGGAGCGACGCCGGTCGTGTTGTAGACGAAATCTGTACCGGTGTTGGGGACCGCGCTGCCGATGTGGAACGTCCGGTAAGCCGTCGCGGCGACGTAGAGGTGGTCGTTCCACATCATGTATCCGCCGAGTCCTCCGACGTCCTGGGCCAGGCCGCCGGCAAGGACCGGAGCAGCGGTGGGCGTGGGCGCCGCTTCGCTCGAGACCCACGGATAGCCCCAGGCCGGCGTCGAGTTCCAGAGGTCTTCCACCGTGGGGCTGTTGTTGAGGTCGAGCCCCCAGACGAGTTCCTTGCCTCCGACAGTACACAGCCGCGCGTAGCGGATGTCGGTGTTGTCCCAGCTGAAGTGGTCGTCGGTCGCGCTGTAGGTCACCTGGACGAAGCTGCCGAGGTGCTCGGTCCAGCCTCCAGCGAGGAACAACGACGCATCCTGCGGGAACTCGACCGTCCCATTCTGGGCCCCCGGCTGCGCCTTCTTCGTCTGGGTGAAGCTGGCGTCGAACATCGCCGAGATCGGGAGAGCCTTCAGAAGGTCGAGCCCGGCCTGCCAGGTACCGGGCTCCGCCGTGATCGCTGCCTCGTCCTTGGCCCGGTCCACGTAGCCCAGGAGCTTGAAGCGGCGGCCTGCGGGGTTGAGCTCCGGGGGCGTGTAGTGGCACCCGCTGCAGCGCAAGCCCGTCTGCCGCGCGTAGCTGGGAACCGCTTCCGCCTGCCGCTCGCCGACCCCGAAGGCGAGGAATACCGCGATCAGGAACGTAACGACAATGCAGAGGCCGCGTTTGAAGCTTCCCACGGGAGCCCTCCTTGCCTGGAGGAGATGCTCCGGCGCGGAGGGCCCCTGGGAAATCCCGCATCCTCACCAAATCCGATGAGGAGAATGCACCAGGAGGCGAGGGTCGTTAGACGAGGCGCTGCTGGAACGCGAAGGCGACGGCTTCGGCCTTGGAGTGCACCTCGAGCTTTTCGAGGATGTTCTGGATGTGGTTGCGCGCGGTCAGGGTCGAGATGTGCAGGCGTCCGCCGATCTCCGGCGCCGATCGGCCCGCGGCGAGCATCCCGAGGACTTCGACCTCACGGTCCGTGAGGCGGCGCGCCCGCGCGTCGGGCGACTCCCGCACCGAAACCAGCATCGGGCGAGGCGGGGCCGAGGTGGAGACGTCCGCGGCGCGCTCGGCCGGCTCGGAGGGCTTCAGGATGTGGGCGAGCACGAAGTGATCGGGCGGTCGGACGGCCAGGTGCAGGACGCTGACGTCCATCGGGAGTATCCGACCGTCCTTGGCCCGCAGGCGGAGCCCGAAGTGGCGGATCGTCTCTCCCCGAACGGCCATCGCCGTCACGGGGCAGTGCTCCGAGCAATAGCGGTTGCCGAAGGCGTCGCAGCCCTCGAGCGCGGCCGCGCAACCCGCGCCGACGACGTCATCCTCGCTGAACCCCAGGAGGCGCTCGCAGCTCAGGTTCCAGAAGATGAGGCTCATACGCCGATCCGTGGCGAAGACCGGATCCGGCGAACGCACCAGGGCCTCGAAGAGGCCGCGCACCTCCTCCGGGACGCGCTCGACCCCGACGCGGGCGCTCGGCATTGGCGCCAGCATATGGCAGCGAGGGTTAACCGCAGCTAAACGAGGGACGTGAACCCCGGGGCCACCGGATCCGCTCTCCTGGGCGCCGGCTCGCGATCGAGCACCTCGAGCGCGTGGGCATAGATGGCTTCCGCCTGCTCGGGGCTGTTCCCGATGGCCGTGAGACCGAGTCTCCCGAACTGCGACAGGGCGCCGACCATGTGGAACAGGACACCCGTCTCCGTCCCGTGGATATACCGCAAATGGTTCACCGTCGTGATGTCGATCAGGTCCTCCGGAAGCAGCCCCACGTAGGACTCGGACTTCACGTTGTCGGTCGAGCGGTAGAACTTCGACGAGCCGCTCGGCGACCGAAAGTCGCCCGTCACGGGGTCGAGACGGCCGCCCGTCAGAAACTGGAGAGCGAGAAATGGGTGCGTCGTCCCGCCGACTCGGAGGTTGATCTCGACGGCAAAGACGTCCCATTCGACCTGGCCGGATCGGCGGCCCACGACGAAGTCGACGCCGAAACGACTGACCACCCCTTTCCTGGCGAGGACCTCGCCGACTCGCCGACCCGCATCCTGAATCTGCCGACGGTATGCCTCCGCGGCCGGGAACCGGCATCCCTCGTAGACGTGGCCCGATGGGCCACCGAGAATCTGGTCGTGCGTCGACAGAAGCACGACTTCGCCCTGCGGATCGATGCGAAGCTGCACGCTCGGCGAAGCCGAGTCGGGGTATTCGAGGAGCTCTTCGACGACGCCGCCCATCTCGAGAACTTGCGGCGATAACGATCGAAGTTGGTTGGAACGGAGAAGGTGAGCTCGGACATCGCCTTGCCGATGGTGCCCCGCCACGAGTTCTTCGGGTATCGGAAGATCGCGTTCCCTTCTCCCGAGAAGCTGTCGTCGAGCTTGAGCACCGCCCGGCGAAGGCCGGGGCGACGTTTCTTGAGCTCGTCCAGGGCCGCAACGACGTCGTCACCCGAGTGGAGGTCCTCGAACCCCTCCGCCAGGCGCACGCCGGCCTCGCGAAATACCCGCCGGCTTCCGGACTTCGTCCCGAGAGGGGCCAGCGCCGGGTCGACCCCGTTCAACGGGATGCCGAGAAGGACGGCCAGCTTGCGCTCGAGCTTCGTGGAGTTGAAGACGGTCATGAAGGCGCGAGAAGGGTCGGGCATGCCGTAGCGAATCCGCTGGATCAGCCGCGGCCGGGCGAGGATCTTCTCCGTCAACGAACGCGGGGAAGCGTCGTTGGCACAGAGCAGCGTCAGGCGGGCGCGAGCGTGGCTCGCCGGTATGCCGACGAGAAGCTGGAAGTAGTACTCGAGGATCAGGGGATGGATCGGTTGCGAGGTGACGTAGACCATGTGCGCCTGCGGGTTGCGCAGACGAATCAGCAGGAACAGGAGGCGCTCCTCGTAGAAGCTCGCCGCTTCGAGCTTCGCGAGCTCGGACTGGTCGAGCGTCAGCGAGGGAATCACGACCGACGTGTAGGGCTCCTCCTCGCGCGCCGATAGTGCACTCCACAGATCACGAAGGCGGGGCTTCAGCCGCTCGAACTCGGCGATCTCCTGCTCGGGCGAGAGATCCTGCCCGAAAGGCGGCTTGGGGATCACAGCCTCGATCTTAGACCGGCACCGGAGACCACGCCTGACGCGTTTCACTCAGTCGCCATGGACTCGCGCATTGCGGAGAGGGGCGTCGTGACGACGAGCGTGCGACGTATGATTCCGGGCATCGTGCCTTCGCGTCCGCGCCGAGTCGTGTGTTTGGTCGCGTTGGCCGCCTTGATCGGCGCGGCCTGGCTGTCGGCCAGCGCCGCTCCCTCAACGCCCGCCCAGCCCACCGCCCTCGAGGCGCCGTTGACCAACGACGAAATCGTCAGGCTGACGGGAGCCGGCCTCAACCCGGACCTGATCGTGATGAAAATCCGGCAAGCCCCGAGCGAGAATCTCGACGTCTCGACCGCTGCACTCGTCGCCCTCCACGACCAGAAGGTCAGCGACGTGGTGATCGCCGCGATATTCGAGCGCGTCGCGAAGAGGGCCACCCCGACGCCATCGGCCAATGTCTCTGCGGCTCCGACTCCGCCGCCGGCCGGGGAATCGCCCGGGCCGCCGCGCAGCCAGGAGCCGAAGCCGTTTCCAGATCTCGAGCTTGTTCGAGGCGATGCCGAGTCGATCCGGCTTTCCCAGTTCCAGGGCAAGGTCATCATGATCATCGTCTGGGCGACGTGGAACGGCCCTTCCGGGAAGGAGCTCCCCATCATCCAGAAAATGGCTGACCTTTATCGCGATCGACCCTTCGTCGTGATCTGCCTCAACGTGGACACCGATCGGAATCTCGTCGGGCCGTTCCTGAACAAGCTCGGTGTTTCCCTGCCGGTCTACTTTCCGTCACCGTCGGACGTAGCCGTTCTGACAAAGGGTGGGATCCCTGCCACCGTCATCCTGGACCCGAATCGGACCGTAGTCGACCGAACGTTCGGGTTTTACCCCGACTGGGAGGCTCGGTGGAAGCAGGTTGTCGAGAAATACGTTCGACCCTGAGGCGCGCCGCGCGATGTCGGTCAATCCTTGCCCTCTGGCTCGCGACACACCTTAGTCCAGCCAAGCATCGGTCACCCGAAAACTGCAAGAAGCCGGCACAACCTCAGCGGCGGCGCTATCGGATTTCGTTGGAAACCGTAAAAAGGAAAGAGTGGTGAGCCGTGTAGGACTCGAACCTACTAGAAGTTCACAACAGGTCAATCACTTGGAGCCGCGTGTCCGAGTTTGTGATCCGAGTCATTCCGCAGGGCCTCCACACGATCGGCGGCCCTTCATACGCGGGTCCACCCCAAGCGGAACGCTGAGTTCTGTTCCCCCGCTCCAGCGCTTTATCGTTTCGTCGCCGACTCCGGGACGCCCAGGTGCCGCAGGAACCACATCATCGGACAGGTGCCCGAGAAGGCGGACTGCAAAAGATTCGCGCCGACGAATGCGGTGAAGAGAAAGAACGCCGGATGGACGAACCATCCGAGCCCCACCGACAGCAGGACAAGTGCTCCCGCAATCCCGCGCAGCCATTCGTTGATAGGTCTCTTGGTCATGCCAGACTCCTTTCGAGTTGGGAAGAGGAAGCGTCGGCGTCGGCGTCGGCCGCGGCCCGTTTTTCCTCCGAGCGCTTGAGCAGGTAATAGAGAACAGGGACCGCCGCCCGCGACAGGAGCGTCGCGGCAACCTCGCCCGCCATCATCGAGACGGCGAGCCCCTGGAAGATCGGGTCGAGCAGCATCACCGACGACCCGACAACGACGGCGGCGGCCGTCAGGAGCATCGGGCGGAATCGCACCTCACCGGCATCGAGCACCGCCTCGGAGAGGCCCATCCCCTCCCGGCGGCGCAACTCGATGAAGTCGACAAGGATGATCGAGTTGCGCACGATGATCCCGGCGCCGGCGATGAAGCCGATCATCGATGTGGCAGTGAAGAAGACGCCGAAAATTCCGTGGGCCGGAAGGATTCCGACGAGCGTGAGGGGAATCGGCGCCATGATGACGAGAGGGACGGTGAAACTGCGGAACCAGCCCACCACCAGGACGTAGATCAGCACGAGCACCGCGGCGAACGCCAGGCCGAGGTCGCGGAAGACTTCGTAGGTCACGTGCCACTCGCCGTCCCATTTGAGGCCGTATCGCGCCGTATCGAAGGGAGCGCTCGCCGTCCTTGTCTCGATCCGGTAGCCGCCAGCTACGGGGATTTTCGCGATGCCCTTCTCGAGCGCGGCAATCGCGTACACGGGTGCTTCCTTCTTCCCGCCGACGTCCGCGACGACGTAGACGACCGGCTTGAGGTTCTTGTGATAGATCGACGTCTCTTCCGGCTCCCGCTCGAAGCGGCCGATCTCAGAGAGTGGCACAAGCCGTCCGTCCGCGGCCGCCACCGGGAGAGCGGACAGAATCGCGAGGTCGCTCCGGCGCTCTGGCGCGAGCGTCACGACGAGGGGGATCCGCTCCCGGATGTCCGGCACCTGGATTTCGCCCACTGCTTCGCGCCCGAGCGCGAGCCGCAGGGTCGCGGCCACGTCCGCTTCGTGGATCCCGGAGAGGCCGGCCTTTTCGCGGTCGAGCCGGAACACCGCCTTGTCCCGAGGGCTCTCGACGTACCAGTCGACGTCCACCACGCCCTCGGTCCGGGTGAACACCTTGCGCACCTGCCGCGCGACCTCGCGCCGGCCGGCGTCGTCCGGGCCATAGATCTCCGCCACGAGCGTCTCGAGCACTGGCGGCCCCGGCGGAACCTCGGCCACCTTGACTCGCGCATCGTAGCGCCGGGCTATCGCGTCCACGATCGGGCGGGCCGCGCGGGCGATGGCGTGCGAGGAACGGTGGCGCTCACCGCGCGACGCCAGCGAGACCTGCACGTCGCCCTGGTGCGAACCCGTCCTCAGGAAATAGTGACGCACGAGCCCGTTGAAGTTGTAAGGAGCGGCGGTGCCGGCGTAGACCTCGGTGCCGGCGACCTCGGGGAGCCCCGATAGCGCGTCCGCCATCTCGGACAGGGCCCGGTGCGTCGTCTCGAGCGTTGTTCCTTCCGGAAAGTCGACGACGACCTGGAACTCGTTCTTGTTGTCGAAAGGCAGCATCTTGACGATGACGACGCCGAGCGGCACGAGCGCCATGGCCGCAGCGAGGAGAGCCCCGATGGCAGCAAAGAAGAGGATCCGCGCCCGGCCACCACCCTCCGTCACGAGCGGGGTCATTGCCCTCCGGTAAAGCGCGCCGAGCTTTCCACTCCCGGGCTCGCCGTGCTCGAGCTTGTCCGCAGGAACGCTTCGGAAGAGACGGCGCGTCGCCCACGGAGAGACGGTAAACGCGATCACGAGGGAGAAAAGCATCGCCGCCGAGGCTCCCACCGGGATCGGCCGCATGTAGGGCCCCATGAGGCCTCCGACGAACCCCATGGGCACGATCGCCGCGATGACGGCGAAGGTCGCCAGGATCGTCGGGTTGCCCACCTCGTCGGTCGCCTCGATCGCGACGCGGGCGAGCGTGCGGCCCCGCGCGGACGGCAGCCGCAGGTGCCGGACGATGTTCTCGACGACCACGATCGCATCGTCCACGAGGATCCCGATCGAGAAGATCAGCGCGAAGAGCGTGATGCGGTTGAGCGTGTATCCGAGAAGCGAGAACACGAAGAGCGTGAGAGCGAGCGTGACGGGCACGGCGAGCAGCACGACGCCGGCCTCCCGGCGTCCGAGGACGAGCGCCATGAGCAGCGCCACCGAGAGCGTGGCAATTCCCATGTGCTTCAGAAGCTCGTTCGACTTCTCCGCAGCGGTCTCCCCGTAGTCGCGCGTCACCGTCGTTCGGACCCCGGAGGCAATCAGGCGCGGGCGCAGGCGCTCCAGCTTGCGCTCGATCGCGCGAACGACCGTGATCGCGTTGGCGCCACGCCGCTTGCTCACCGAAAGTGTGACCGCGGGATACTGCCCCGATGTGCCCGGCTGCCCGTGGGTCACGTACGACGACGGCTCTTCAGGCCCGTCGACGATGCGGGCCACGTCGCCCAGGCGGACGGGGCGGCCGCCGCTTTCGGCGACCGCCACGGCGCCGAGCTCCGCGGTGCTCTTCACGAAACCGCCGGCCTCGACGTTGAACTCGCGGTCGCCCGCGACGAGCGAGCCGACGACGAAACGCCGGCTCGCGGCTTCCAGGGCGTCGAGGACCGCTCTCCCGGAAAGCCCTCGGGCGGATAGCCGCGCGGGATCGAGCTCGACTCGGAACTCGCGGCGCAGGCCGCCAATAAGCGCCGTGTCTGAGACCTCAGGGATTGTCTTGACCTCATTCTCGACCTCGGCCGCAATCTGTCGCAGCGTCGCGGAATCCTGGGTGCCGCTCCAAAACGTCATCGCCCAGACCGGCACGTCGTCGATCGAGCGGGCCTTGACGAGCGGCGGGGCCAGATCGCGGGGCCAATCGCCGACGAGGGCGTCGAGCTTGGCTCGGACGCGAACGAGCGCTCGGTCGGGGTCCTCCCCCACGCGAAAGCGCACGACCAGCATCGCGCTTCCCGGCGAGGAGGTCGAGTAGACGTATTCGACGCCGGGTATCGACCAGAACGCCTTCTCGAGAGGGCCGGCGGCCTGGCGCTCAACCTCGACAGGGCTGCGCCCCGGCACCGACGCAAACACGTCGATCATCGGCACCTTGATCTGAGGTTCCTCCTCGCGCGGCGTCACGATGACGGCAAGAGCGCCGAGGGCCAGGGCAAAGAGAACGAAGAGCGGCGTCAACTTCGAGTCGATGAAGGCCGCGGCCAGGCGGCCCGCGATGCCGAAGCGTCGCGGCTCGGGACCCTGGCGGCCGGGAAGGTCGGAGCTCACGGCGTGACCCGCGTACCCGCTTCGAGATCGGCCGGAGGATCGAGGACCACACGCTCCCCCGCCTCGAGGCCGGATCGGATTTCCACCAGGCCGGCCTTCGCGTGCGCGCCCGTGCGGACGTAACGCAACGCGGTGCCGCCCGGCTCTACGGCCCAGGCGAGCTCGAGCCCGCCGCGCGCGACGATGGCTCGTTCCGGCGCGAGCAGGCGCGTCTCTCTTGGCCCGGCCAGCCGCAGGCGTACGAAGGTCCCGACCGCGGGCTGGACGCCGGGCGGGAGGTCCACCCGCACCGTACGGCGCCGCGTTGCCGGATCGACCGCCCCGGCGATTTCCACGACCCGGCCGGTGACCAACTGGCCACCGACCTCGATGGCCACTTCCTCTCCTACGGCGAGCTGTGCCGCCTCCTGTTCGCTGGGCGCCGCCTCGACGCGCCGGCCCCCGACCGACGCCAGCCGTACGAGGGGGCGCCCGGGCAACGCGAGGTCCCCGGGCGAAACGAGTTTCTCGATGACCACCGCGTCGAAGGGAGCGACGAGGACGGCCTGCGCGCGATCGGTCTCTACGCGTCGCAGCGCGGCCCGCGCCCCGGCACGGGCGGCGGATGCCATGGCCTCGTCCTGGCGCGCGCGCTCGAGTTCGAGGGTGGCGGCCGCGCCCTTGCCCTCGAGCCTTTCGAATCGGGAGAGGTTCTTGCGCGCGAGCGCGAGCGCCGAGTCCGCCGCGGCGGCCGCGGCCCGCGCTCCTTCGACGGCGCCGTCGGCTTCGCTCTGCTCGAGGCGGACGAGCACTTCCCCGGCGCGCACCGTTCGACCCGGGATCGCATGGACCTCGACCACCGGTGCCGACAGTCGGCTCGCAAGCGCTGACTCCGTGCGCCCCACCACCGCGCCCTCGACCTCGACCTCGCTCGCCGCCTCCCGCCGCTCGACCGTTGCCGTGGCCAGGCCGCGAAGCTTGGATGCGGCTGGTGCTTCCACTTTGCGCCCGCACCCGACCGCTGCCGCGGCCAGAGCTGCCACCGTCAGGATTCCCGGGATGCGTCTCATCCCTGGTCTCCCTCCGGCGGCAGGCCGAGCGCCAGCCGCAGATTCGCGCTCGCGATCACTCCATCGGCGCCGGCCGCGACGACTCCCATCCGCGCCCGAAGCTCCGCCGTCCGCGCCTCCAGCAGATCGGACAGCGTGGCCACCCCTTCCCCGTAGCGCGCCTGCTGGATCTCGCGGGCCTGCCGCGCAGCGGCCTCGGCGTCCTCGAACGCTTTCTGTCGCGCCGCCGCAGCCACCAGCTCTGCGCGGGCGCGCGCCACTTCGCTCTCCATGGCACGACGCCCTCCGAGCGCGGCGGCCTCGGCGGAGCGAGCGGAGGCCCGGGCTTCGGCGACGCGGGCGTCGATCCCGCCCGAGGCAAAGAGCGGTACCCGGACGCCGGCGAAAACTGTGGCGGAGGTGCCGTACCGGCCTCCGGGCGTCGGCGCGTGCAGTTCGTACAGGCCCGAAAGAACGAGTGTCGGCCAGCGAGAGGCAACCGCCGCGCGCTCCAACTCCTGCGCCGCCGACGCGGCGAGCAGTGCCGCGGCAACATCGGCCCGCTCGGACGTCGCCTCTCTAGGGGCCGGAGGTGTCGGCGGCAAGGGTGCAAGCGGACGAGCGACGGCATCGGCTCCGATGAGCGCGCCGAGAGCCGCCCGCGAAGCCTCGAGGGCGGCCTGCTGCCCGGCGCGGTCGGCGCGTACCTCCGCCAGCGCCGCCCGGGCGCGTGCCGGGTCGGCTGCCGTCGTCAGACCTTCCTCGGCCAGGGCCGTGGCAATTTCGACATCCTTCTCGGCGTCGGCCTCTCGCTGGCGCAGGATTCCAAGGGCATCTTCGGCCCGCCTCGCCTCCGAGAAGGCGGCGATGGCCTGGAACACGGAGACGTCTCGGACCCGCTGCGAGGCGAGGTCGGCCGCTCCGGCCGCGTCGGCAGATGAGCGCGCACCGGCCCGCGCGGCGCCGAAGAGATCGACCGTCCAAGCGGCGGCGACCGAACCGCTCCAGTCCCTCGTGAAGGGGGGCTGGTTCGGATCCGAGGCAAAGAACTCCTCCGCCGAAAACCGCTTCTGCTCGAGCGCCAGCGAGAAGGCCGTTACGGGATTGTCCGAGGAGAGGAAGCCGGCATTGGCGAAGAGCGAGGGACCGAGCAGAGACCGCGCCTCAGCCTGCCGGGCCCGCGCGCCTTCGCTGTCGGCGCGCGCCCGCTCGACGGCGGGTGCGCCGCTTGCAGCGAGCGCCGCCGCCTCCCGGAGCGTCAACGGCTCCGAAATGGTCGCGACGGCGAAGAGCACTCCAAGAAGCATGGCGATCTTGACTATATGAGCATATAGCTATATAGTCAAGCGCCATGAAACCCCCAGTTTTCGGCTACCCTCTGCCCGTGGCAACTCTCAGCCCGCTCTCAGAGCGTGCCCGCGAGCGCATCGCCGAGCGCTTTCGTGCTCTGGGTGAGCCGATGCGCCTCAAGATCCTGGAGCGCCTCTTTCGCTCACCCGCTTCGGTCGGAGACATACTGGGTTCCGTTGGCGGCACGCAGGCCAACGTCAGCAAGCATCTCGCTGTTCTCCACGCGGGGGGCCTGGTCCGACGGCGGCGCGACGGTCTCAAGACGGTCTACTCGATTGCCGACCCCACCCTCGAGCGCATCTGCGCGATCGTCTGTGACGCGGTCGCGCGTGGCGCGCGTGAAGAGGCCGAGGCCACGGCTCCCGGCGCCGCTCCTGCCCGCTCCGCCCGCCGCACCCAGCGCTAGCCGTCCGCCGAATTCGCAGCTGCACTCGTTGCAAAGCTGCAGGAATGAGTGGTGAGCCGTGTAGGACTCGAACCTACAACCTAGAGATTAAGAGTCTCTTGCTCTACCAATTGAGCTAACGGCCCACTCGGGAGCGCGAAAGATACCCGATCGGAGAGCATACGGGCAAGCCCCGCGAGCATCGTTCTACAATGCGCCGCGAGGGCCGCCGCCGAATGAGCCATCCTCGGTCGCGGCGAAAGGAGATTGCGGTGAACCATCGTCTACGCCTCGTCGCTTCGATTCTCGCCCTGCTCGGAGCATTCGCGGTTCCCGCGTCGGCCCAGCGCCCGCCGCAGACGAGACCGGAGCCGGGAAACAAGCCGATCGAGATCTTCAAGGCCTTCGCCGTGCAGATGCAGAGCGGACGGGCGGGGGTCGTGGACATCGCCATCACACGCTGGTCGACGGATGCCGAACGCGAGCAGCTCCTGACCCTTCTCAAGGAGCAGGGACAGCCGGCGATGATTGCTCACCTCCAGACGCTTCCGCAGGTCGGCTACATCAAGATGCCGAACTCGATGGGCGTCGCGCTCTTCTATGCGCGCTCGACGACGCTCCCGGACGGGACGCGCCAGGTCGTCATCGGAACCGATCGCTCGATCGGCATGGCGACGAGGGCGCCCCAGCTCTCGAAGTACGACGCCACCGTGATCGAGCTGCACATTCCGCCGGGCGGCAAGGGAGAGGGCAAGATCGTCCTCGCGGGCAAGGCGTCCGTCGGCAAGGACGGGAAGGTCCAGATCTCCAACTACCAGGGCGAGCCCGTCCGCCTCAAGGACGTGACCGCGTCCGCTCCGTAACCGGCGCGCGGCCGCTCATTCGCGCCGCAGGGCCGCGTTCGGATCGAGGCGCATGGCGCGCCGCGCCGGCAGGTACGAGGCGAGCAGGGCGATGAGGGGCAGGAGCGCCGCGACGGCGGCGAACGTGATCGGGTCCGTCGCGCTGACGCCGAAGAGAGGGCTCGAAAGGAGGCGGGTCAGCGCGAGAGAGGCGGCGGCGCCGACGGCCACGCCGATCGCCGCGAGACGCGCGCCTTCGCCCACGACGAGACGCAGCACGTCGCTCCGCTCCGCGCCGAGGGTCATGCGGATGCCGATTTCCTGGGTGCGCCGGCTGACGGAGAACGCGACGACGCCGTAGATGCCGGTCGCGGCGAGGGCCAGCGCGGTCGCCGCGAAGGAGCCGACCGGGAGGAGGAGAAAGCGTCGGTCCGCCAGCCAGCCGACCATCTCGTCGTCGAACGTGGAGAACCGGACCGGCACGTCGGGAGCGATCGCGCGGAAGATGCCGCGCGCCCCGGAAACGATCTCTCCGGCCGGTGCGTCGCTGCGGACGACCACCGTCGGCGTGGAGTTCGCGGTCATGCCGCGCTGGCGATAGTCCACGTGGACGATCGGATTCGGCGGCCGGTCGATGCCGCGCCCGCGGACGTCGGCCGCGACGCCGACGATGGTCAGGGGCCTCAGGTTGCCGTCCGTGTTTCCGAAGTTGATCACCTGGCCGATCGGGTCGCGATCGGGCCAGCGATCGCGGGCCAGCGCTTCGCTGATGATGGCGGCGTTCGGCGAATTCCAGTCGTCGTGTTCGCCGTCGCGCCGACATGGCCCGCGTCCGCGATTTGACCGGAGTCCGCGCCGGACCGCAGTATTCGGCCCCGACATGCCCCGATCGTTCCGGATCGCCCTCGCGGTGCTGCCGCTCTGCGCGGCCGCGGCGGCCGCCCAGACGACGGGCGCGATCTCGGGCCGGGTGACCGAGGCCTCCGGCGCGGCGGTCGCCGGCGCGAAGGTCGAGGCGACGAGCCCGAGCCTGCAGGGTGCGCGGGCCGTCCGGAGCGACCGCGACGGGCGGTTTCGTCTGCCGGCGCTTCCTCCCGGCGACTACCGCGTCGTCGTGAGCATGGCGAGCCTCGCGGCGGGCGACCGGTCCGTCACCGTGGCGCTCGGAGGGACCGTGACGGCCGACTTCGTCCTCTCGATGCGGACCGCCGAGCAAGTCGTCGTCTCCGCGGGGGCGCCGCCGATCGATTTCACGTCCACGACCGGCGGGACGACCTACGACAGCGCCACCGTTGCGAAGCTGCCGACCGCCCGCAACTACGCCGACATCGTCCGGGCGAACCCCGCCGTCGACGTGGATCGAGGCCAAACGCAGGGACGGGCCCTCGGCCTGACGATCTACGGAGCCACCTCCGCGGAGAATCAGTGGCGGATCGACGGCGTCAACACGACGAACGCGCAGCGGGGGATCCAGGGCAAGACGATCAACACCGAGTTCGTCCAGGAGATCGAGGTCAAGGCCGGCGGATACCCGGCCGAGTACGGCGGCGCGCTCGGCGGGGTCGTCAACGTCGTCACGAAATCGGGCGGGAATCAGTTCCACGGCGGCGGGTTCGCCTACTTCGATGGGTCGTCGACGTCGGCGCAGCAGCGATTCACCGATCAGGACGCGGCGGTGGACGAGATGCGGGCGGCGGACTTTTCGCGGTGGGACTACGGCGTGGATCTCGGCGGATACGTCCTCGCGGACCGCCTGTGGTTCTTCGGCGCCTACGACCGGATCAGCCAGAGCGGCGACGTCTCCCGCGTGGTCGCGAGCCCCCTCGTCTCGACCGACGAGCGCTTTCCGCTCCAGGGCACCGACAATCTCTACTCGGGAAAGCTGACGTGGAACGCCGCGGCCTCGACCTCGGTCGTGGCCTCGGTCTTCGCCGACCCGTCGTCGAGCTCCGGCGCGGCCGGCGCGGACCCGAGGCAGGACCAGGATCTCGGCCGGTTCCAGGGCACGGCGATCGTCAACCCGGATCCCTCGACGTGGTACTCCGAGCGGACGGTCGGCGGCACCGACTACGGACTCCGTCTGACGCAGATCCTGGGTTCGGAGGGGCTCGTGTCAGCCCAGGCCGCCCACCATCAGGACCGCAACCTCCTGACGGCGGCCGACGAGGTGCGGTATCTCGACTGCCGCGCCGTCGGCTTCTGTCCGCCGGCCGTTCCGACGGCCGTCACCGGCGGATTCGGCATCATCGACGGGCAGCTCGACCACAACCGCTCGCACCGCAACGAGGCCCGCGCCGACGCGGCGTTCTCCTTCGGAGCGCACGAGGTCAAGGGCGGCGCGGCCTATGCCGCCGCGTCGAGCGACGAGGACTACATTTTCACGGGAGGGCAGCAGGTCACGATCCTGACGGACCCCGCGACCGGGAAGACTTTCTACGCGCACTTCTTCGCGGTCCCGAGCTTCGACGATCTTTCGACGCCGGTTCCGGTCGTGCCGCTCCATGCGAGCGCGCGCGAGTCGGCCGCATACGTCCAGGATTCGTGGAGGGTCGCCTCGAGCCTGACCGTGAACGTCGGGCTGCGCTGGGACTCCGAGCGTCTCTACGACTTTCGCGGCGACGAGGCGTTTTCGCTCGGAAGCGAGTGGCAGCCCCGGGTCGGGCTCGTTTGGGACCCGGGTCGGGACGGCCGCACGAAGCTCTCCGCCGTTCGCGGGCCGCTTCGCCTACGAGCTCCCCACGGCCGGCGCCGCCTGGGCGTTTCACGAGTTCACGGCGGTGGAGGTTTTCAACGCGGATCCCGTTTCGACCGCGCCGGATCCCGCATTTCCGCCGCCGTTCTGCCCGTACGGCTGCGGTCCCGGCAACGGCGCCGCGCCGGTGGATCTCGTGGACGCGAACCTGCGGGGCACCTATCAGGACGAGCTCTCCCTCGGCGCGGAGCGCCTGCTCGATGCGACGCTGACGGTCGGCGTGAAGGCGACGTATCGCCGCCTCGGCAACGTCGTCGAGGACCGCTGCGACTTCGGGGAAATCGTGGACGGGGCGACCTACACGCGGTGCGCGATCGTCAACCCCGGCTCGGGGGAGACCTACGCGAGCGGCGGCGCGCCCGTCTGCAACGGCTACGCCGACGTCGGCCGGAGCGAGTGCTCGCCGACCGGGCCGCCGACGCCGCCCGCGCGGCGCGTCTACCGCGGTCTCGAGCTCGTCCTGCGAAAGACCGTCGGCGAACGCTTCTGGGCGCAGGGCAGCTTCGTCTACTCCTCGCTCACCGGCAACTACGACGGCGCCGTCAACGAAACGCTCCTGAGCACGACGCCGGGCCTGAATCCGGACTTCGACTGGCCGCAGCAGTGGCACGACGCCGGCGGGCTCCTGTTCCTCGATCGGCCCTACCGCTTCCGGCTCGACTCGTACTGGACGACGCCGCTCGGCGTGTCGATCGGACTCCAGGCCTACGCGGTGTCCGGACCGCCGCTCGATCGTCTGGGCTACTTCAACGGATCGGCGAGCGTCTTCCTGGTTCCGCGCGGCTCGGAGGGCCGGCTCCCGACGCAGTGGGAGGCCAACCTGACGCTGTCGTACCCGATTTCGCTCGGGCCGGCGACCGTGACCCTCCAGGCATATCTTCTCGACGTCTTCAACAACCAGATCGCCCTGACGCGCGACGACGACTGGACGACCGGTCCGACCCCCGGCTATCCGGCGAACATCTACGACCCGACCGTGCCGACGAACAACCCCGACCTCTACGGCAAGTTCACGAGCCGGCAGGCGCCGCGCTCGTTCCGCGCGGCCGTCCGGGTTTCCTTCTGAGGCCCCGGCTAGACCGCCGCTTCCTCCAGCTCGCCGACCTTGCGCGGGCGGTCCGTTTCGGCGACCGCCGGCTCGGCGTGGTGCGTCTTCGCGACGAGGACGTAGATCGAAGGCACGACGAAGAGGGTGAACGTCGTGCCGATGATCATGCCGGTGACGAGCATGATGCCGATCGAGTTTCGGGCGCCGGCGCCCGGCCCGGAGGCGAACACGAGCGGCATGTGGCCCATGACCGTCGCGGCCGTCGTCATCAGGATCGGGCGAAGTCGCGTCTGGGATGCCTCGATGACGGCCTCGACCTTGGCCTTTCCCCGCTCCTGGACCGTGTTGGCGAACTCGACGATCAGGATGCCGTTCTTGGCGACGAGACCGACGAGCGTGATGAGGCCGACCTGGCTGTAGATGTTGAGCGTCGTCAGGCCGAGGAAGGAGAACAGGAGCGCGCCGGAGAGGGCCAGCGGTACCGATCCCGCGAGAACGATGAACGGGTCGCGGAAGCTCTCGAACTGCGCGGCGAGCACGAGGTAAATGAGGATCGCCGACAGCAGGAACGTGAAGAGGAACTTTCCGCCCTCGGTCCGGAGCTGTCGCGATTCGCCGGCGTAGTCCACCGTGAATCCCTGGGGCAGGATGGCGGCGGCCTGTTTCTCGAGGAACTTCAGGGCCGTATCGAGCGAGACGCCGGGCGGGATGACGCCCTGGACGCGCACGGCGTTCAGCTGCTGGAAGCGCTTCAGGTCGCGGGGCTCGGTCGTCGTCTTGATGGTCGCGAACGTCGAGAGCGGAACGAGTTTTCCTCCGGCGCCGGTGACGTAGATCGTCTCGAGCTGTTCGGGCGTGAGGCGGTCGGCGCGGCGGATTTGGGGGATGACCTTGTAACTGCGCCCCTGGATGGAGAAGCGATTGACGTAGTTGCCGCCGAGCATCCAGGAGAGGTCCTTGCCGGCGTCCGAGAGGCTCACGCCCTGGGCGCGGAGCTTGTCGCGGTCGAAGACGACCTCGGCCTGTGGCTGGTCGAACTTGAGATCCGAGTCGGCGTACATGAACAGTCCGCTCGCGTACGCCTTGGCGACGAGCGTGTTGGCGAACTCGACGAGCTGCTGGGGCTCGGCCGTCGACGCGATGACGAAGTCCACGGGGAAGCTGCCGCCGCCCGGAAGGGCCGGAGGGATGAGCGAGATCACGCGCACGCCCGGGATCTTCGAGAGGCCGATGGATGCCTCGACCTGGAGCTGCGAGGTCTTCTTCTTCCGTTCGCTCCAGGGCTTCGTGACCATGCCGCCGAAGCCTCCGGTGGGGTTGGTGATCTGGAAGACGCTCTGGTGCTCGGGCATCGCCTTGTAGACGTCATAGACCTGGTCGGAGAAGAGCTTGGTCTGGTCGAGCGTCGAGTTGGGCGCGGCCTGGACGACGCCGAAGACGATCGACTGATCCTCCTGGGGCGCGAGCTCCTTGGCCGAGAACATGTAGAACGGCACGATCAGCGCGACGACGATGACCCAGAGCGTGAAGACGACGGGGCGGTAGCGCAGGCTGCCGGAGAGGAGCCGCCCGTACAGTCTGCGGACTCTCTCGAAGTTCCGGTTGACCACGCCGGCGAATCCGCGCTCCGCGTCGCCGGAGCGCAGCAGGCGCGAGCCCATCATCGGAGAGAGCGTCAGGGCGACCACACCGGACACGATGACCGCGCCCGCGAGCGTGAAGGCGAACTCGCGGAACAGCGCGCCCGTGAGCCCGCCCTGGATACCGATCGGCGCGTACACGGCG
The DNA here is from genome assembly GCA_963738945.1 of uncultured Acidobacteriota bacterium. Taxonomy (GTDB): domain Bacteria; phylum Acidobacteriota; class Thermoanaerobaculia; order UBA5066; family Gp7-AA6; genus DAHUXD01. The sequence goes on along the minus strand of CAVTYD010000003.1, from coordinate 62,977 downwards.
GCCAGCGTGATCGTCATCGCAATGATCGGCCCGACGAGCTCCCGCGCCGCGCGCAGGGCGGCATCCATCGGCTTCTCGCCGAGCTGCAGGTGGCGCTCCACGTTTTCGACGATGACGATGGCGTCGTCGACGACCAGTCCGACCGACAGCACGATCGCCAGCAGCGTCAGCAGGTTGATCGTGAATCCCGCGATCAGCATCAGGAAGACGGCCCCGATCAGGGAGATCGGGATGGCGACGATCGGGATGACCACGGCGCGGAACGAGCCGAGGAAGAGGAAGATCACGATGACGACGATCAGGAGCGTCTCGGCGAGCGTGTGGAGCACCTCGTCGATCGCGTCCTGGATGTAAGCCGTCGAGTCGTAGGGGATGCCGAGGGTCATGCCGGCCGGCAGCTGCCGCTGGATCTCGGGCAGGGTCGCGCGAACGCGCTTGATGACGTCGAGCGAGTTCGCCGTCGGCAGGCACCAGATGCCCATGAAGGTCGCCGTCTGGCCGTTGAAGCGGACGTCGTCGTCGTAGGTCTCGGCGCCGAGCTCCACGTCGGCGATCTCGCCGAGGCGGACGACCACGCCGTCCTTCTGCTTGACGACGAGTTTCTTGAACTCGTCCACCGTCTGGAGGTTCGTGTTGGCGACGAGGTTGACCGACACCATCGAGCCCTTGGTCGCGCCGAGGGCGGAGAGATAGTTGTTGTCGGCCAGGGCGTCGCGGACGTTCGTCGGCGAGATGCCGAGCGAGGCCATGCGCTCCGGCTTCATCCAGATGCGCATGGCGAAGACGCGGCTGCCGAGGATGTCGGCTCGCTGCACGCCGCTGACGGCCGACAGCTTCGGCTGGACGACGCGCGTCAGGTAGTCGGTGATCTGGTTCTGGTCGAGCTCGTTGGAGCCGAAGCCCAGGTACATCGAGGCAAACTGCGTGTCCGCGGTCTGCAGGTCGATCACCGGGATCTGGGCATCGGGCGGCAGGTCGTTGCGGACCTGCGCGACCTTGGCCTGGATCTGGGTCAGGGCGGCATTGGTGTCGTAGTTGAGCTTCAGGTGGACCGTGATCGTCGAGACGCCCTGGGCGCTGGAGGACTCGATGTAGTCGATGCCGTCGGCGCTGGCGATGACGCGCTCGAGCGGCGTCGTGATGAAGCCGCGGACGAGGTCGGCGTTGGCGCCGACGTACACCGTGGTCACCTGGACGACGGCGATGTCGCTGCGGGGATATTGACGGACCGACAGCGTCCGGATCGCCTGGAGCCCGGCGATCAGGATCACGAGGTTGACGACGATCGCGAGGACCGGCCGCTTGATGAAGAGATCGGTGAATTTCATGGCGTTCCTGGGCCGCTCCCTAGCTGTTCTCGGGACTCGGCGCCGGGTTGTTGCCGGGCTGCGTCTTGTTGTTGACCTGCACGGCCGCGCCGTTGCGCAGCTTGAACACGCCCGAGGTCACGACCTCCTCGCCGGGCTTGAGGCCCGAGAGGACCGCGACCTGGTCGCCGCGCCCGGCCCCCACCTTGACGAACTGCTGGCGGACGCCCCGATAGGTCTGGCCCTGGGGATCCTTGAGCTCGGAAACGACGAACACCGAGTCTCCGTACGGCGCGTGGTTGATCGAGGACGCGGGGATAGTGATGACGTTGTTCACGCTGCCGAATACCACGTTCGTCTCGACGAACATCCCGGGCCTCAGCTTGCCGTCGGCGTTCTGGAGCGTCGCCTGCGCGGCGACGTTGCGGGTGGCCGGATCGACGACCGAATCGATCGCGTTGATCTTTCCGCTCGCCGAGACGCCCTTCTCGTTGCTCGTGACCTTCGCCTCACCGCCGACCCGCAGCCTCGCGATCTCCTGCTGGGGGACGGAAAAGTTGACGTAGATCGGCTGCAGCGCCTGCAGGGGCACCACGGGGCTTCCGCTCTGCAAATACTGGCCGAGGTTGACCTCCCGGATCCCGAGGACGCCGGTGAAGGGGGCGCGGATCGTCTTGCGCTCGATGGTCGCTCGCAGCTCGCCGACCTTCGCGTCGGCGGCCTTGAAGTTCGCCTCCGCGGTGTCGAGGTCGGCCTGGGAGCCGATCTCGGTCTCCACGAGGCGCTTCTGGCGGTCCAGAGAGAGCCGGGTGAGCTCGAGCTGGGCCTCGGCGGCGGCCAGCTGCGCCCGTTCCTGCTTCATGTCGAGCAGCACGAGGACGTCGCCGGCGCGGACCTGCTGTCCCGACTCGAAGGAGATTTTCTCGACGATCCCGGGCAGGTCGGCGCTGACCACCACGCCCTGGACGGCCGTCACCGTCCCGATCGCCGAGAGCGTCGTCGGCCATTGCTCCGCCTTCGCGACGACCGTGGTGACGGCCTCGGGGGGAGGATGGTACGACTTCTGCTGGGCCATGCCCTTCTTGATCTGGCCGTACTTGACCGCGCCGATCGCCGTCAGGAAGACCGCGATCGCCACGACCATCAGCGTCATCCGCTTCTTCATGAAATCCCAACCTCCGCTTGATCCGGCGCCGTTCAGGGCCGATGGCCCGGACGACCAGACGAGGACACTCCCGCCTCCGGACTCAGATACGAAATAAGCCTCGATTCGTCCCGGGGATTCCATTTCTCGCCGGATTCGTCCGTCCCCGGGTTCGAATCGCGCAGTTTATGCCCGCGCGGGCCCGGTTCCACCACCAAATCGACGGGGGGTCCCTGCGGGCGGGCATCGGGAGAATCCTTCGTTCGAGGGGCGAGTCTTCCGCCGCCGGCCGCCTGCAACCGGGCTCTCGTTCCCTCGTAGAAGAGAATCAGGCGATGGCAGAGACCTTCGAGCAGTACGTCGCGAGGATCGACGGCTATGTCGGCGACCGGGACCCGTTGGCGATGCTCCGCGCGGCGCCAGGGGCGCTCGCTCGTTGCGTCGCGGGAGTGCCGCGCCGGCGCCTGACGGCGAGGCCGGCCCCGGGCAAGTGGTCCGTGGGCGAGATCCTCGCGCACCTCTCCGAGATCGAAATGCTCTGGGGCTATCGGATCCGCACGATGCTCGAGCGCGACGCTCCGGAGATCGTCGGGATGGATCAGGAGGTCTGGGCGCGCGCCGGCCGATACGCGCGGCGCGATCCGAAAAAGAGCCTCGCGGCCTTCACGGCGCTCCGCAACGTGCTCGTCGAGCTGCTCTCCGGGCTTTCGCCCCGGACGCTCGAGCGGTGGGGCCGGCACACGCAGTTCGGCCGCCTGACGATCCTCGGCATCGCCCGCCTGCTCGCGGGACACGACGTGAACCACCGCGGGCAGATCGCCGCGATCCTGAATGGCAAGGCGAGGCGTGCGAAGCGCTGAGCGGCCTCGGACGCGGGCGCTGCTCCTCGCGCTCGCCGCCGGCGTCGTCGCTGCGGGCGCGGCGGCGCAGACGATGTCGATCGAGGAGTACGAGCCGAAGTCCACGCTCGTCGTCCCCGAGCACAAGCCGTCCCATGCGAAGTACCCCTTCATCGACGTCCACAACCACCAGGACCGCGACATGTCGGCCCAGGACGCGGCCCGGCTCGTTGCCGACATGGACCGGATTCACCTGCGCGTCATGGTCAACCTGAGCGGCGGCCAGGGCGCCGAGTTCGAGAAGGGCTACCGCAATCTTCCGGGCCGCTACCCCGGACGGTTCGCCGTCTTCGCGAATCTCGACTTCGACGGCATCGAGAAGCCCGGCTGGGGAGAGCGCGCCGCGGCGCAGCTCGAGCGGGACTACAGGAACGGAGCGCGGGGGCTCAAGATCTTCAAGAACCTGGGCCTGACCGTCACGGACGCGGGCGGTAAGCGCGTCCCGGTCGACGATCCCCGCATCGATCCCGTCTGGGAGAAGTGCGCCGCCCTCGGAATCCCGGTGCTGATCCACTCGGGGGAGCCGCGCTCCTTCTTCGACCCGCAGGACAGGTTCAACGAGCGCTGGCTCGAGCTCAAGCAGTTCCCGAACCGCGCCCGTCCTCCCGACAAATATCCGCCCTTCGAGCAGATCCTGAAGGAGCAGCACCATCTCTTCGCGAGCCACCCGAAGACTCGATTCATCGACGCGCACCTGGGCTGGCTCGGAGGCGACCTTGCCCGGCTCGGAGCGCTCTTCGACCGGCTGCCGAACGTCTACACGGAGATCGGCGCCGTGCTGGCCGAGCTCGGCCGCCAACCCCGCTTCGCCCACGATTGGTTCGTCAAGTACCAGGACCGCGTGATGTTCGGAAAGGACGCGTGGGCGGCCGACGAATATCTCGTCTACTTCCGGGTCCTCGAGACCGACGACGAGTACTTCGACTATTACCGCAAGCGGCACGCCTTCTGGAAGATGTACGGCCTGGCTCTGCCCGACGAGGTCCTGAAGAAGGTCTACTACAAGAACGCCCTGAAGGTGATTCCAGGCATCGACGCCTCCGCGTTTCCGCCCTGATCCGGGTTCACGCAACCTTCTCCACGGGGTTCACGTACTCACTCCTGTAGACAAACGACAGGAGGAGCCCATGCGTACCGTTCCGCGCTTCGTCCGTCTCGCGATCCTCGTCGGCGCCGTCGCGGCCGGTCTCGGCATCCCCCGGGCCTCGACGGCGTTTGGACCGCCCGAACAGAGGGTCGGCATCCTGGTGTTCGACCGGGTCCAGGTCATCGACTCGATGGGCCCGTACGAGATCTTCGGCGCGGCCGGCTTCGAGGTCGCGACCGTCGCGGAAACGGCGGATCCCGTCACGACCTCGATGGGCCTGACGATCGTTCCGCGCTACACGTTCGCCGACGCCCCGGCCTTCGATGTCCTCGTCGTGCCCGGGGGAGGAGTCAAGGGCCCGCGCACGAGCGCCGCCACGCTCGCCTTCGTGCGGAGCGCAACCGCCCGGGCGAAGCACACGCTCTCCGTCTGCAACGGGGCCTTCATCCTCGCCAGCGCCGGTCTGCTCGACGGCCTCACGGCGACCACGACGGCGGGGCTGATCGACGAGCTCCGCGCCGAGTTTCCGAAGACGAAGGTCGTGAACGATCGGCGCTTCGTGGACAACGGCAAGATCGTGACCGCGGGAGGTCTCTCGGCCGGGATCGACGGGGCCCTCCACGTCGTCGCCACCATGCAAGGCGACGAGGCGGCGGCCCGCGTGGCGGAAGGCGAAGAGTACGACTGGCATGCGGAGGGGAAAACGGCGACGAGGTATCATCCGCGGCCCAGATGACCTCGCGGTCCCTTCGGCTTCGGCGCGCGGCCGCGAACGTGGCGGCGATCGGCCTCTTCGCGTCGATCGCCTGCACGTCGGCTTCCCGGCAGCCGGCGGTTCCGGCCGGGATGGCGCCCCGGGCCGACGTCGCCGGCTACCCCAACGACATCCGCTACTTCCCCCGGGACTTCGAGGACGTCCGCCAGTTCGAGGAGGATTTCGTCGTCTCGTGGACGAGAGAGCGCGCCGCGCTCGGGCTCGCCCCCGGAGCGCCGCTTCCTCCCGCCGCCTACCTCGCGATCTCCGGCGGAGGAGACAACGGCGCCTTCGGCGCGGGCCTGCTCGACGGCTGGACGAAGGCCGGCACCCGCCCGACCTTCAAGCTCGTCACCGGGGTCAGCACGGGAGCCCTCATCGCCCCGTTCGCCTTTCTCGGGCCGGCCTACGACGAGCGCTTGAAGGAGCTCTACACCAGCATTTCGTTCAAGGACGTCGCGAAGATGCGGGCCGTCGTCGCGGCCTTCTTCAGCGACGCAATGGCCGATACGACGCCGCTCGCGACCCTCGTGAAGAAAGCCGTCACGCAGGAGATGCTCGAGGCCATCGCGGGCGAGTACGAGAAGGGCCGAATGCTGCTGATCGGCACGACCGATCTCGACGCCCGCCGCGCCGTCGTCTGGAACGTCACGGAGATCGCCGCCCTGCGCCGTCCGGGAGCCCTGGAGCTCGTCCACAAGATCCTCATGGCGTCGGCCGCGATCCCGGGAACGTTCCCGCCGGTCATGATCGACGTCGAGCTCGACGGCAAGCGATACGAGGAGATGCACGTCGACGGCGGCACGGCCAACCAGGTCTTCGTCTATCCGGCGGCGTCCGATCTGGCCAAGCTCGCCAAGGAAAACGACGCCGCGCGTCAGCGGACGCTCTACATCATCCGCAACGCGCGACTGGATCCGGAGTGGGCCCAGGTCGACCGGCGCACGCTGCCGATCGCGATGCGGGCGATCAACTGCCTCATCCAGTACCAGGGGATCGGCGACCTCTACCGCATCTATTCGATCGCCCGACGCGATCACGTCGATTTCAATCTCGCGTACATCCCGCCGACCTTCGACACTCCCCACACGAAGGACTTCGACACGCCCTACATGCGGGCCCTCTACGATCTCGCGTACAAGACCGCCGCCGAAGGGCACGAGTGGGAAAAGCACCCTCCCGTCCTGCTGTCCGGCGAGGGGGACGACGCGAAGCTTCGGTCTCGGGCCGACTCTCCGGCGCCCTGAGACCCTCGATGCGCTCCTAGAGCTCGAGGCCCTGGGCGCCGGCGGCGGCGGGCGTGGCGGAGGAGGAGCAGGTCGCGTGGAGGTTCACCATCTCCACGAAGAGCGCGAGGCGCTCGAGGAACGTCTCGACGACCTTCGGCCCGTCGCTCGCGCGGCAGGTGAAGGACACGAGGCCCTTGTCCGCTTCGAGGCGGTAACGCTGAAACGCATCGGAATCGCGCGAGACCTTCTCGAAGGAGTCGAGCCAGACCGCATCCACCGTGCCGCCGAGGCTGACGACGTGGCGCTGGAAGAGAGGTCCGAGAAGCTCCTGCCGCATGGCGTTGCGGTTGATCGTGACGTCGTACATTTTCTCGATGCCTTTCGTGGCCATGAAGAGCAAGGCCGGAGCCAATTCGGTTAACTCCCTGTGCTCATGGAGGTTGTGGGAGCGCCGCGATCTCCAGTTGACGCAAATCGTCCACCAAAAAGACGAAGGCTGTCACTTTCAGTCGGTTCGAGGCGTTTCGACAGAGGCCGGCCTTTCGCGTCGCCGCGCCCCATCGCGCCCGATCGTCGAAGCGGAATCGCGCCGAGAGAAACCGATTGATCGGCACATCGTTCTCGCCAAGACTGTGCTCCGTGGTGACCGACGGCGCAGGGACGGCCGCCGCCGAGGCGAAGCCCGGAGGCTTCGTCTATTTCTCGGACCTGCTCTCCCGAACCGTCGTCGACTCGGACGGCGCGCCGATCGGAAGGCTCTGGGATCTCTCGATCCGCCTCCCCGAGGCGTTTCCGCCCGTGTCGCAGTTGATCATCCGGCCTCCCGGACAGGCGGACCTTCTGCTCGTGGCCGACGGAGGCCAGGTGCGCTCGTGGCTCGAGGACCCGATCGCCTTGTCGGCGCGCGTGCCGGAGCTGCGTCCGAGCCGGCGGCGCGACAACACCGAGATTCTCCTGCGCGAGGCGCTCCTCGACAAGCAGGTCGTGGACGTCTCGGGGGCCAAGGTGGAGCGCGTCAACGATCTTCACTTCCTGATCGTGCGGGAAGGGCAGCTCGTGCTCGCGCACATCGACGTCGGCCTGCGCGGCCTGGTTCGCCGGCTCGGGTGGCAGCGGGGTATCGAGGCCCTGGTGCGCGCCGTCCATCCCGGGGCCCGCTACCTGGGGAAGGAGGAGGGTCTGATCGGATGGAAGTACGTCCTTCCGACGCTCGGCGATCCGGCGGGACTGCGCCTGGCGTTTTCGCAGAAGTCGATCGGACTCCTCCACCCGGCGGATCTGGCCGAGATCCTCGAGGAGCTGCCGGCCGGAGAGCGCCGGACCGTGTTCGACGCGCTCGAGTTTCAGACGGCGGCTCGCGTCCTGCCCGAGGTGGACCCGAAGGTCCAGCAGGACCTGCTCCCGTCCGAGAGCGATCCCGAGCGGGCGGCCGATCTGCTCGAGAAGATGCCTCCCGACGCCGCCGCCGACGTGCTCGGCGAGCTGCCCGAGGAGGACGCGCGCGACCTGATCGACCGCATGCATCCGGACGAGGCCCGCGCCGTGACCACGTTGCTCGGACACGAGGAGGACACGGCCGGCGGTCTCATGACGACGGACCTCGTGACATTTTCCGGGGACATGACGGTCGGTGATGCGTTTGCGCGGCTTCGGTCGATCGCCGCCGACGTCGAGTTTCTCTATCAGTTCTACGTCGTGGACGAGCGGCACCGGCTCGTCGGCATCATCAACATCCGGCGTCTGTTCCTCGGAAAGGAGACCGACTTCCTGAAGGACGTCATGGCGCCCTGGTCGATCTGCGTGCATCCGGAGGATTCGGCGTCGCACGTGGCGGAAGTGATCGAGAAGTACAACCAGGCCGCCGTGCCGGTCGTGGACGCCGACGGCGTCCTCGTCGGAACGATCACGGTCGACGACGTCCTCACCGAGGTCCTGCCGCTGGCATGGAAGAAAAAGCTGCAGCTCTGAGCCCGCGGCCCGCCGCCGGGAGGTGGGCCGGATGGAAGACGGCCCTCCTCTTCCTGGGGGTGATCGGGCCGGGCATCATCACCGCCAACGTCGACAACGACGCCGGCGGCATCACGACGTACTCGCTGGCCGGCGCCCAGTTCGGCACGCGATTCCTCTGGACCCTCGTTCCGATCACGATCGCCCTCATCGTCGTGCAGGAAATGGCCTCGCGGATGGGAGCCGCGACCGGCAAGGGCCTCGCCGACCTGATTCGCGAGAGCTTCGGCGTCAAGCTGACCTTCTACCTGATGCTCGCCCTGCTCGCGTCGAACTACGGGAACACGGTCTCGGAGTTCGCGGGCGTGGCGGCGAGCATGGAGCTCTTCGGCATCGCGAAATGGATCTCGGTGCCGTTGGTGGCGGTCGGGATCTGGTTTCTCGTCGTGCGGGGAACCTACCGCATGGTCGAGCGCGTCTTCCTGGTCGCGTGCGTCTTCTACTTCGTCTATCCGGTTTCCGCCTTCCTGGCGCATCCGAACTGGCGAAACGTCATCCACGACACGATCGTGCCGTCCCGGATCTCCTACGACTCGGGCTACATCGGCATGCTCGTCGGTCTCGTCGGGACGACGATCGCGCCGTGGATGCAGTTCTACCTGCAGTCGAGCGTCGTCGAGAAGGGGATCCGGAAGGACCGGTACTGGATCACGCGCTGGGACGTCATCGTCGGCTGCATCGTGACCGACGTCGTCGCGTTCTTCATCATCGTGGCGTGCGCGGCCACGCTGCACGCCCACGGCATCGCGATCGAGAGCGCCGCGGACGCCGCCCGCTCGCTCGAGCCGCTGGCGGGGCGCTACGCTTCGGGACTCTTCGCCTTCGGCCTCCTGAACGCGTCCATCTTCTCGGCCGCCATCCTGCCGCTCTCGACCGTGTACTACGTCTGCGAGGCCTTCGGCTGGGAGGCCGGGGTCGACAAGAAGTTCGAGGAGGCTCGGGCCTTCTACGGAATCTATACGGCGATGATCGTCCTCGGCGCCGCGGTCGTGCTCTGGCCGCGCTTTCCCCTGATCCGCGTCATGTTCTGGTCGCAGGTCGCCAACGGCATCGCCCTGCCGCTGGTCCTCGTCTTCATGCTCCTGCTCGTCAACCGAAAGGACCTGATGGGCGATCAGGTCAACGGCCGCGCCTTCAACGCCGTCGCCTGGGTCACGACGGTCGTGATGATCGCCCTGACGCTGCTGCTCGTCGCGAACGGATTCGGGCTGAAGCTGGGCGCCTGACCTGCGGCGTCAGCGGTTGATGATGATGTGGCCGTCGACCTTCTTGGGCCCTCCCGGACCGGAGATCACCTGCCAGTACTTGTACTTCTCGCCGATGTGCGCGTCGGATCCGATCGGTCCGGAAAGGCAGTAGGGGCCGGAGCAAGGCACCCGGTAGCGCGGCGGATTCGAGCCGGCGACGACTTTGGACGTGGGAAAGACCTCGGGCTTTTCGAACTCGATGTACAGGTCGTTCAGCATGTCGTTCGTGCCGCTTCCGTCTTTCAGGACCCACCGCGCGGAATCGCCTTTGCTCATGCTCAATGGCTGAGTCTCCGGGTTCGCGTAATAGTCCGGGGGAGCGACGCCGATCTCGAATTGCGTGGAGAGCGGCCTGACGGGTTTCAGAATCCAACCCAGAAGCGCGGCGATGACGATGGCCAGAATCGAGAGAGGTGTCCGGAGCGACCCCTTGTCGTCCATGATCTCCTCCTTGCCTAACTCCGCGCCGCTTTTTGCGGCGCGGCGATGAGAGACCGAAACTCGGGATTCTCGCGAAAACGCTCGAACTCGGGCTGCCGGCCGAGGATCTCGCCGCAGTACCCGAGGGCGACCGCCTGTCGGAGCAGAGCGAGCGCGTCGGCATCGCGGCCCGCGAGCGCCGCCACCGTGGCGGCGTCCGAATAGGCCACCGGATCCTTCGCGGAGGAAGCGAGGGATCGCTGCATCGGGTCGGCGGCCTCCACCGCATGGCCGGTCTTGGCGAGCCCGGTCGCCAGCAGGCTGAGCGCCTCCGTGTCGTTCGGGTTGACGCGGAGCTGCTCCCGGGCGAGATCGATCGACCGGCGATAGGCCGCGTCCGCCTTCTCCGAGGCCCTGGTCCGCCGATACGCGTCGCCCAGGTTGCCCCAGACCGCGAAGCTGTTGGGCGAGAGCCGGGAGGCGAGCTCGAGGTGCTTCGTCGCGTCCTCTTCGCGGCCCATCCAGAGCTCGGTGAGCCCGAGGTTGGCCGCCGCGTCGCCGTTCTTCGCGTCGAGAGCGAGGGCCTTTCGATACGCCTCGAGGGCTGCCGAGAACCCGCAGCGCATCGTCTCGGCTCCGCCGAGATTGCTCAGGGCGCTGTAGCTGTCGGGCGCGGCGGCGCTGGCGCGGCGGAAAACCTCCGCCGCCTCGCCGTAACGGCCGAGGTCGAAGTAGAGAGCCGCGAGCTGGTTGAAGGCGGCAAACGACGGCTCGAGCGCCACGGCCCGCCGCAAGGCCAACTCCGCCGCCGCCGCGTCGCCGGCCGTTTCTTCGGCGCGGCCGAGGCCGAGGAGGGCGCTGACGTCGCCGGGGCGCGCCGACAGCGCCTGCCGAAAGACCGCAACGGCGTTCGCGGCCTGACCGGTCGCGAGGAGAACCTCTCCCGTCGTGACGTCCACTTCCGCGAGTCCGGGATCGAGCGACCGCGCGGCACTGCTCGCCGCGATGGCGCGATCCGCCCAGGAGCGATCTTTCGTGAACCGGTACATGGCGAGGTCGGCGCGCGCGAGAGCCGCCTGGATGAGCGCCGAGTTCGGTTTTTCGTCCGAGAGCTTCCCCAGGATCACGATGGCCTTCTCGACCCCGTCCCGGCGGTCGTACCGCTGGAGCAGCCCGATCGCCTCGAGGTATCGTTCCTGGAGCGCCGGTGTGTCGAGACCCGTGGGCGTCGGCGTGCGTTGCAGTCCTCGCTTGAGGCTCAGGTCCTTCATGACGCTGTCGGCGACGCGGTCCTGGAGCGCGAAGAGCTCCGAGCCATCGAGCGCGTTGGCGGCGATCTGCGAGCCCGTGGCGTCGAGCAGCCGGTAGGTGATCCGGAACTGGTCGTTCTCGCGCTGGAGCGAGCCCGCGAGGAGCGTGTTCGCGCCGAGTCTCCGGGCCACGGCGGCGATGTTGCCGGTCGCGTCGGACGCTTCGATCGCGGCGCGCGGCGTCACGACCTGAAGGCCATTGACGTTGGCCAGTCGGGCGCTCACCGTGTCGGCGAGGGCCACGCCCCAGAGCTCGCCCTCGACCGCGTTCGTCAGGTTCCGGAAGGGGAGCACCGCGAGCTGGCGAATTCCCGCGTTCGGCGCCGGACGATGAATCGCCTGCGCGCGCCAGAGGATCAGGGCTCCGGCGGCGATCGCGATGCCGAGCGCGGCGGCGGCCGCGATCCTCCGGCGCCCCGGCGAGCGGGGGGCCGCCGCGACGCCGGATCCCGACATGCCGGCAAGCGCCGCCTCGAGCTCGAGGCGCGCGTCTCCCGCGTCGCGCAGCCGACGGCCGGAGTCCTTCTCGAGACACAGCCGCACGAGCTCGCGCACACGCTCGGGCGTGCGCGCCGGCAGCGCGGTCCAGTCGGGATCGAGATGGAGAATCGCGCCGATCGCGTCGGGAACCGTCTCGCCGGAGAAGGCGCGCTTACCCGAGAGAGACTCGTAGAGGATGCAGCCGAAGGCCCAGATGTCCGTGCGTCGGTCGGTCTCCTTGCCCCGCGCCTGCTCGGGGCTCATGAACTCCGGCGTGCCGACGATCTCTCCCGGGCGCGAGTCGGACATGACGAGCGTCGGGGAGCGCGACATGTCGCCGGCGAAGGGGAGCTCCATCGCCTTGGCGAGGCCGAAGTCGAGCACCTTGACCTTGCCCTCGGGCGTGATCTTGATGTTCGCGGGCTTCAGGTCGCGGTGGATGACGCCCTTCTCGTGCGCGATCTCCAGGGCCTCGGCGACCTGCGACGCCATGCGCAGCGCATCGCCGACGGCGAGCGGTCCCGTGGAGAGCCGCTGGGCGAGCGTCTCGCCTTCGACGAGCTCCATGACGATGTAGCGCGTGGTGCCGTCCTCTTCGGCGCCGTAGATCGCGGCGATCGTGGGGTGGTTGACCGCCGCGAGCATCCGCGCCTCGCGCTCGAACCGCGAGACGCGGCTCGGATCCCGGGCGAATTCTTCGGGCAGGACCTTGATGGCGACGGCGCGGCCGAGCTTGCGGTCCTGCGCGCGGTAAACCTCACCCATGCCGCCGACGCCGAGGAGGTCGACGATTTCGTAGCCGCCGAGGCGGGAGCCGGGCTGCAGGGTCATCGGGAGTCGTCCCGATTCTATTTCGATTTGCCCCCGAACAATAAGATGAGCGTATGAGAACCGGTCCGGCCCTCGGGCTCCTCCTGCTGTCCATGGCCGGACAATCCGCGGCCGAGGGCGCCCCCGAGCGGCTGGCCTCCGTGATCGACCGGTTCGACCACCTGCGGGTGGGCGACGCCCTCTCGGTGCAGGACCGGACCCTCTCCGCCGGGCGCTTCACCGCATCGCTGAAATCGGGGCGCGCGGCGCCCGTGCGTGCCGGCGATGAAGTCGTCGGCCTGTTCTTCGAGGGCGAGGGCTCGATGGAGTACACCTCCACCGACCCGGTCGAGGGACCGGTGGTTCTCTTCGACGCGCGGAAGGGCTCCTCGCTGAAGGCGGAGAAGACGGGGCGCGGAGTCGTCGTGCGCGACACCTTCCGGCACCTGTTGTGGATCGCCCGGGGGACGCCGGTCTCGGATCTGTCCGGCGCGCCCGCGCCGCCGCTCTCGGACTCCTTCCGCAGGGAGCGCGAGAAGTTCGGGCGGATGCACGCCGCCCCGCTCTCCCACGACTTCGCGCTGCAGGAGCTCAACGGGCCGTCCTCGCCGCTGGTCTGGGCGGAGATGGACGGCGGCAAGGAGGACCTCGTCTACGAGCTCGACCGCGTCGATCATCCGTCGGAGGGACTGCTGATGCTCCATCCGAGCGAGTCCCGCGACAACGAGCTGCGCAAGTTTCTCTGGCCCGTCGCGCTCTCGTTCCAGCCGATCGACCGGGATCCTCGCGATCCCTCGCCGCCCCGCTTCCTGCTGACTGCCGTCGATCTCGACCTCGCGGCGACGGCCGGCAACGACGCGACGCTGACGGTCAACGAGACCTTCGTCCCGGTCGGGTCGCCGATCGCGGCCCTGCGCCTCGATCTCGTCGGGCTCTGGTACGCGCAGTCGGGAGCCAACCTGTCCACGCGCGCCGAGAACATCCGGTCGGTCACGGACGAGTCCGGCCGCCGCCTCGAGTTCGACCACCGCAACGACGAGGTCGTCGTGGCGCTCGCCGAGAGCGCCCCGGCGGACCGGCCGCTGCGGCTTCGCTTCGAGATCGAGGGCGATTTCCTGATCCGCCCCGGGGGCGACAACTACTGGGAGCTCGGCGTCTCGTCGTGGTTTCCTCAGCCCTACCTCTCCGAGCAGGCGTACACCTTCCACGCGGCCGTGAGCGTGCCGCCGCCGTTCGTTCCATTCGCGTCCGGAGCCACGATCCATCGAAGCTCGGAGAACGGGCGCAACGTCCTCGAGACGCGAATCGACCATCCCGTGCAGAGCGCCGTCGTGCTCGCCGGAAAGTACGAGATCCACGAGGAGAGTCGCGACGGCGTCACGATCCGCGTGGCGACCTACGCGCTCGAGAACGAGCATTCGATGAAACAGCTCACCAACGTGGCCGCCGAGGCCATCGCGTTCTACCGCGGCTTCCTCGGGCCGTTCCCGTTCGACCAGTTCGACATCATCGAGATCAACGACGTGGGCTTCGGCCAGGCGCCACCGGGGATCCTGTTCATCACGCAGGAGGCGTTCGATCCGCTCATCGGCGACATGACCCAGCTGTCGGCGCGGGGCATCGCCCGCACCTTCACCCACGAGATCGCTCATCAGTACTGGGGCATCGCCGTGCGGATCCCGGCGTATTCGGAGCAGTGGCTGGCGGAGTCGTTCGCGGAGTATTGCGCGGCCCTCTTCCTGAAGATGCGCCGCGGCGAGGCGATGTACGGAGCGCTCGAGAGCACCTGGAAGCGCGAGGCGGCATTCGCGGTCGATGCGGCTCCGATTCCGATGGCGAGCCGCGTCTACGTCGCCAATGACGCGATCCGCCGCTCGGAGATCCGCCGCGGGCTTCTGTACGCGAAGGGTCCGCTCGTGCTCGACGCGCTTCGCCGGGAGCTCGGCGACCAGAGCTTCCTCGACTTCCTGAAGGCCTTTCAGGAGTCTCATGCCTGGAAGTTCGGATCCACGAGGAGCCTCGCCGAGCTCCTGCAGGAGCGCACGAGGAAGGATTTCATGCCCTTCTTCGAGCGGTACTACTGGGGAATGGAGATGCCGAAATGAACGGCAGCGAAAAGAGTTTCGACCGGCCGGAAGGGCCCGAGACGTAAACCCGGCCGCGCCGCCGCTCGTCTCCCGAGTGGAGGTGACACATGAGACTCGAACGCATCGGTGGTGGGGTCGCGACGCTGGCCCTCGCGGCACTCCTCTCGATCCCGTCCTCGGCGCAGGCCGCCGGCCGGATCAAGAAGCGGGCCGAGAATCAGCAGGACCGCATCGCGCAGGGGGTGAAGAGCGGTCAGCTCACCGCGGGCGAAACGGCCCGCCTCGAGCGCAAGGAGACCCGCCTGAACTCCGAGGTGCGCGACATGCGCAAGGTCGACGGCGGCAAGCTCACATCGCAGGACAAGGCCGTCGTCAATCAGCAGCAGAACCGGCTCTCGACGAACATCTACGCGCAGAAGCACGACGGCCAGACTCAGGGCCAGGGGACCGGCGAGGTCGCCCAGCGCAAGGAGAACCAGCAGGATCGGATTGCCCAGGGCGTTCAGAGCGGCCAGCTGACCGCGCGCGAGACGGCCCATCTGGAGACCAAGGAGTCGGCGGTCAATCAGGAAACGCGCGACATGCGCGCCCTCGACGGGGGCAAGCTGACCCCCGGGGACAAGGCGGCGGTGAACCAGCAGCAGAACCAGCTCTCCAGGAACATCTACGACCAGAAGCACGACGCGCAGACTCAGCCTCCACAGTAAAGACGAAAGTCGACAGGTCGGATGAGCGGGGCGTTCGAAAGAGCGCCCCGCTTTTTCTCGCCGCCTCAGAGAATGGCCCGGATCCGTTTCCTCGGTCTATCCTCCCCATGCGATCCCTCGCGTCGCGAGATGCGCTGCCGGCGTGGGAGTTCGCGGCCGAAAGCCGCCGATGAGCACCGAGAGAAAGAACGAGAAATCACCCGGGCGCGGGAAGGTCCCCGATCCCGGACGGCGGGTGCACGTCGGCGTTCTGGTCGGCGTCGCCCTGGAGGCGCTCGCCAAGAACAAGCTTCGGTCCGGCCTGACCGCCCTCGGCATCACGATCGGGGTGGCGTGCGTCGTCGCGATGCAAGGCATCGGGGGCGGCTCGCGCGCCTCGGTCGAGAGCGCGATCTCGACTCTCGGGTCGAACTTCCTCGTGGTCTATCCGGGGACCGCAACGCAGGGCGGTGCGAGGATCTTCACGGGCCAGCAGACCCTCACGGAAGACGATGTCGCGGCGGTTCGGGAAGAGTGCCCTTCCGTGGCCTACGTCAGCGCCGTCTCTCGAACCGGCGCCCAGGTCGTGCGCGGAGACGTGAACTGGGGAACCAGCATCCTCGGGGTCGACGCCGACTTCACCTGCATTCGTTCCTGGGACGTCGAGCGCGGCGCCTTCCTCGACGAACGGGACGTCCGATCCGCCGCCCGAGTCTGCGTGCTCGGCACCACCGTTGCAGACGCGCTCTTCGACAACGAGGACCCGGTGGGCGGAATGGTGCGGATCAAGAACGTCCCCTTTCGCGTCGCCGGCGTTTTGAGCACCAAGGGAAGCAGCCTGACGGGCCAGGACCAGGATGACGTGGTCCTCGTCCCCTACACGACCGTCATGCGGCTGCTGAAGGGTGTGAGCAAGATCGATTTCTTCCTCGCCTCCGCCGCCTCCCCGGACGTGGTCGACGCGGCCGAAGGAGAGATCGAAGGCCTCCTGCGCCAGCGGCATCGCCTGCGTCCTGGACAGGATTCGGACTTCCTCATCCGATCTCAGAGCGAGATCTGGGCAATGGCCGACCAGGCCTCCTCGACTTTGTCGTTTCTGCTGGGCTCGATCGCGTCGATCTCCCTGCTCGTGGGGAGCATCGGCATCGTCAACATCATGCTCGTGTCGGTCACCCAGCGGACGCACGAGATCGGCCTTCGGCTCGCGATCGGAGCGAGAAAGCGCGACATTCTCGCGCAGTTTCTGGTCGAGGCGCTCGCGCTGTCACTGGCCGGCGGACTCACGGGCATCGTCGTCGGCATCGCGGCCACCAGGATTCTGGCCTGGAGAGGCGATTGGCCCGTCGTCGTCTCGCTCGCGGGAGTTGCGTTGGCCTTCGCGCTGTCGGCCACGATGGGCGTGATCGCCGGTTTCTATCCGGCCTGGAAGGCGTCCCGTCTGCGCCCGATCGAGGCGTTGCGCGCCTGACCGCCGCCGGGTGCGATTCCGATCATCGCGCGGGACGGCCGACTCATTGAATCCCGCAATCCTTGCGCCTACCATTGCCCTTGCCGTCTACGCGAGAGTGGCGGAACTGGCAGACGCGCGGGACTTAGGATCCCGTGGGGAAACCCTTGAGGGTTCGAGTCCCTCCTCTCGCACCAGCACCGCTCCGGCTCCCGCGGCGTGAGCCTCCACCCTCGCTTCGCTCGGGTGACTTCTCACGCCGCGAGCTTCACCGACAGTGCCGCGCGTCGGAGTCTCACTCCCTCGCCCCCCGCACCCGACCACCAAAGGCAAGGCAGACCCCCGGCAGTAGGGAACGCCGACCGAAGGTCGGCGTTTACGGGGAAGAGGGTCGGGGTGAGGGGGGCAACTCGTTGGGATGCCGTCGCTTGAGAGGTCGCTCCGACGCGTCGAAGCAACGGCCGTCACCCGTTGGCACGGAGCTGGCATGGTGTAATCCGCGCGTGCTGCCTCTCTTGCTCGTCGCGCTGCAAACCTCGGCCGCCGGAAGGGCGCCGGTCGACCCGCGGATTTTCGCGAATGTGGCGGCGAGCCAGTCCGCGACGATGCTCGTCGTCCTTCGCGACCAGGCGGATCTTTCGAAGGCGGCCGCCATCCCCGATCGGGCCGAGCGGCGGCGCTTCGTCTACCAGGCCCTGGTCGATCGCGCCGAGGCGGCCCAGGCTCCGCTTCGCCGGCGCCTCGACGCCCTGGGGGTTCGATACCGTCCACACTTTCTGGTGAACATGCTCGAGGTCGAGGGCAACGCGTCGGTGGCGGCGGAGCTCTCCGCGCGCCGCGACGTCGCCGCGATCGCCGCCAACCGCGGCGCGCCGCTCTCGCGCCCGCTTCCCTGGGAGCCGCGGCTCGTTCCGAGGCTCTCGTTCACGGACATCAACGAGCCGAACGTCGAGAAGGTCCGCGCGCCGGAGCTCTGGAGCCGCGGATTCCGCGGCCAGGGGATCGTGGTCGGCGTCGCGGACACGGGTTTCGAATGGGACCATCCGGCGCTTCGCGGCCGGTATCGCGGCACGGACGGCTCGCACGACTACGCGTGGCATGACGCGATCCACGATCCGGCTCCCGGGAATCCCTGCGGCGCGGATTCTCCGGCGCCGTGCGACGACGACGGGCATGGCACCGGCACGGCCGGCCTCTCCGTGGGTGACGCGGGTCCCGGAAACCGCATCGGCATGGCCCCGGGCGCCACGCTCATCGGCTGCCGCAACATGGATCGCGGCAACGGGACGCCGGCCCGCTACACCGAATGCTTCGAGTGGCTCCTCGCGCCGACCGATTCTTCCGGCAACAACCCGAGGCCCGACCTCGGCGCCGACGTGATCAACGATTCATGGTCCTGTCCGGGGAGCGAGGGGTGCACGGACCCGAACGTGCTCGAGGCCGTCGTCGCGAACGTCCGGGCGGCCGGGGTGGCCGTCGTGTTCGCGGCGGGCAACGAGGGCACCGAGCCCGCCGGAATGCCGGCGTGCTTCACGGTGGACGAGCCGCCGGCGATCTATTCGGCCGCCATCTCCGTCGGCGCCACCTGGCTCGACGACACGATCGCGTCCTTCTCGAGCGTGGGGCCCGTGGCCGTCGATGGATCGAACCGGCTGAAGCCCGATCTCACGGCCCCGGGGGTCGGCCTCCGGACGGCGGCGCTGTCCGCCGGCTATGCGGATTCCTTCACCGGCACTTCCGCCGCGTCGCCGGAGGTCGCGGGCGCGATCGCGCTGCTCTGGTCGGCGGTTTCGGGCCTCGCCGGCGACGTGGACCGCACCGAGTCGGCGCTGGAGGCGGGAGCCGTGCCGCGGACCGCTCCGGGGATCACCTGCGGCGGCTACTCGGGAGACCAGGTGCCCAATCCCGTGTACGGCTGGGGCCGCCTCGACGTCGAGGCCGCCTACGAGCGCATCATCAACGATCGCGTCGAGCCCGTCGTGCACGGCCACGATCCGGAAACCCGCGTCGTCCCGGCCCGCCCCTGAGCTCGCGGAAGCGCCGCTCTCGTCAGGTTCCTGGCCGCGTTATAGGATCTCCCGCCTTATGGTGGTTCTTGGCGCACGAGACGAATCCTCCACCCGCACGATCCTCGAGATCGAGATCCCGGCCGAAGACGTCCGGAAGGCCCTCGACACCGTCACCCGCTCGTACACGAAGCGCGCCGCGATTCCGGGCTTCCGCAAGGGCAAGGCGCCCGAATCCGTCATCTCGAAGCGGTTCGCCGACGAGATCAAGGGCGACGTCCTCGAGGCCGTCGTGCCCGACGCCGTCGCGGCGGCCATCGAGGAGCGCAAGCTCTCGATCCTCGGCCGCCCCCAGATCGACGAGCTGAAATGGGAGCCGCCGGGGCCGATCCGGTTCGCCGCGCACCTGGATTTGAAGCCCGCCGTCGATCCGGGGGAGTACCGCGGCGTCGTGGTCGACGACGTCTTCGTCGAGCCGACGGACGAGGAGGTCAGCCGCGTCGTCGACCGCATCCGCGAGGCGCACGCCGAGTTTCATCCCGTCGAGGGCCGCGCCGCCGCACCGGGCGACTTCGCGGTGGCCGACATCGCGGGCTCGTTCGTCGAGATCCTGGCGCCCGGGCAGAACCCGCGGACCTTCCGCGACGAGAAGCTCACGCTCGAGGTGGGGCATGCCGACTCGATGCCCGAGATCAACGAAGCGCTGCGGGGCGCGACGCCGGGCGAGACGCGCCGCTTCCGCAAGACGTTTCCGGACGACTTTCCGAACGACGAGTTCAAGGGAAAGACCATCGACTACGAGGTGACCCTCGCCGCTCTGAAGGAGAAGAGGCTCCCCGCCGTCGACGACGAGTTCGCCCGCGCCGTCTCCGAGGGAGATACCGTCGCCACGCTTCGCGAGAAGGTGCGCGGCCGGCTTCGCCACGACAAGGAGGTCGAGCGCCGCCGCCACTTCCGCCGCGCCATCCTCGAAAAGCTCGTCGCGAAGGCCGACATCCCGGCCCCCGAGATCCTCGTCGAGTCGGAAACGACGGCGGCGCTGCGCGACTATGCCCGGTACCTCGCCCAGAGCGGCGTGGACCCCGAGAAGGAGGACTGGGAGAAGCTCCGGACCGAGGCGCAGCCCGGAGCCGAGAGGCGCGTCCGCGAGTACCTTCTCCTGGACGCCATCGCCGAACGCGAGGGCATCCAGGTTTCGGACACCGAGCTCGAGGCCGAGTTCAAGCGCGCGGCCGCCGAGCGCGGTGTCGAGCCCGCGGCCCTGCGCGAGCAGATGGCCCGGGCGGGCGGCATCGATGCGCTGCGCGACGAGATGCGCCTGGCCAGGGCCGCCGACCTCTTGATCGGGAGCGCCAAGGTGCTACCCTCGGGAATGCCGGTGCGGGTGGAAGCGGAGTAGCCAGGTGAGTTCCGACATGGACGACGACTGGGAGGGAGGCGGCATGGTTCTGGTTCCAATGGTCATCGAGCAGACGAGCCGGGGGGAGCGCGCGTACGACATCTACTCGCGCCTCCTGAAGGACAACATCATTTTCCTCGGCCAGCCGGTCGACGACACGATCGCCAACCTGATCATCGCCCAGATGCTCTTCCTCGAGTCCGAGAACGCCGAGAAGGACATCGCGTTCTACATCAACTCGCCGGGCGGCTCGATCACGGCGGGCCTCGCGATCTACGACACCATGCAGTACGTCAAGAACGACGTCACGACGATCTGCGTGGGCCAGGCCGCGTCGATGGCGGCCGTCCTGATGGCGGCCGGCGCGCCTGGAAAGCGGTACTCGCTGCCGAACGCCCGCTTCCTGATCCACCAGCCGCTCGCCTACGGCATGCAGGGACAGGCGACCGACATCGAGATCCACGCCCGCGACCTGGTGCGCCTGAAGGAGAGACTCAACCAGATCATGGCCCAGCACACGGGCCAGCCGCTCGAGAAGATCTCCAAGGATACGGACCGCGACTTCATCCTCGAGGCCGAGGACGCGAAGACGTACGGTCTGGTGGATTCGATCTATCACCGCCGCGACGACCTCGCGCTGAAGGCGGCCGGCTAGACGGCCAGGAGTCGGAACGGCGGATCGGCGCCACCAGCGGCTTAAGAATCCTGCCGCCCACCGTCTGCGTACTGCAGTCTGGCGGTGGCGGAATACCCTGACCCCGCAGGCGTTAGATGCAATGGGTGTGCTAGATTCGCACATGCAAGGATTGACGGGGAGGGATGGGCGATCCTAGAATTCACTGATCCCTCCGGAGGCTGAATGTCGAAGAAAACCGGGAACGGTGACGTCCTTCGCTGCTCCTTCTGCAACAAGAGCCAGCGCGACGTCAAGAAGCTCATCGCGGGGCCCACGGTCTACATATGCGATGAGTGCGTCGACATCTGTCTCGACATCATCGCCGAGGACCGCGTCCTCGAAACCCAGGCCCCGGAAACCAAGCTTCCCAAGCCCAAGGAGATCAAGGATTTCCTCGACGGCTACGTGATCGGCCAGGACCAGGCCAAGAAGAAGCTCGCCGTCGCGGTCTACAACCACTACAAGCGGATCGATTACCTCGAGAAGAACCGCAAGCTCGACGTCGAGCTCCAGAAGTCCAACATCCTCCTGATCGGTCCGACGGGGACGGGCAAGACGCTGCTCGCGCAGACCCTCGCCAAGCTGCTTTCGGTGCCGTTCACGATCGTGGACGCCACGACCCTGACCGAGGCCGGATACGTCGGCGAGGACGTCGAGAACATCATCCTGAAGCTCTACCAGGCCGCCGGCAACGACAAGGAGAAGACCGAGCGCGGGATCGTCTACATCGACGAGGTCGACAAGATCGCCCGGAAGGGCGAGAACCCGTCGATCACCCGCGACGTGTCGGGCGAGGGCGTGCAGCAGGCGCTGCTCAAGATCCTCGAGGGCACCGTCGCCAACGTTCCGCCGCAGGGCGGCCGCAAGCACCCGCACCAGGAGTTCATCCAGATCGACACGACGAACATCCTGTTTCTCTGCGGCGGCGCGTTCGTGGGCCTCGAGGAGATCATCAACCGCCGGATGACCGAGAAGACGATGGGCTTCGGCGCGAAGATCGCGACGAAGAAGGAGAAGCGGTCGAGCATTCTCCTCGAGAAGGTCCACCCCGAGGACCTCATCAAGTTCGGCATGATCCCGGAGTTCGTCGGGCGCCTGCCGGTGGTGGCCACGCTCTCGGAGCTCGATCAGGCCGCCCTCGTCGAGATCCTTCGCGAGCCGAAGAACTCCCTCGTCAAGCAGTACCAGACGATGCTGGAGTTCGAGAACGTCCAGCTGCGCTTCACCGACGATGCCATCGAGGCGATCGCCGAGGAGGCGCTCGCCCGCAACGTCGGCGCGCGGGGACTGAAGATCATCATCGAAGACCTGATGCTCGACGTCATGTACCAGATCCCGTCGGACGACGACATCGAGGAGTGCGTCATCACGCGCGACGTCGTCAAGCACCACACCAACCCGATCACGATCCTTCGCAAGGCAGGGTAAAACCGAACATCGAAATTCGGATTCCGGAATTCGGATTTCGGGTTACCCTCATGGTGGCAGAAACCAGATGAAAGTCGATAACGCCGGGCGCGGGCTGGAAAGCCTTCCGCTCGTCCCCCTGCGGGACATGGTGGTGTTCCCGCACATGATGCAGCCCTTCGTCGTGGGCCGCGAGTCCTCCATCCGCGCCCTCGAGGCCGCGCTCGCGACTCCCGTCAAGCGGCTCTTCCTCGCGGCGCAGAAGGACCCCCAGCTCGACGAGCCGAAGCCGGAAGACATCTACGAGGTCGGCGTCGTCGCGACGGTCGCCCAGTCCCTGAAGCTGCCGAACGGTCACATCAAGGTGATGGTCGAGGGCGTGCGCCGCGGCCGCATCATGGCGTTCGAGCGCCGGCCCGACCACCTCTCGGTCGCCGTCGAGGTGCTGCCCATCCGGCCCTCGGACGTGGACAGCCTCCGCGACTACATGGCGAAGGTCCTCTCGCTCTTCGAGCAGTACGCGAAGCTCTCGCACCACCTGGCCTTCGAGGGGCTGGCGGCGTCGCTGAAGATCGACGATCCGGAGCGTTTCGCCGACACGCTCTCGGCGCACCTGTCCGTCGCCACCGCCGAGAAGCAGACCCTCCTCGAAGCCGAGTCTCCCTACGAGCGTCTCCAGAAGCTCCAGGACCTGCTGGAGGTCGAGATCGACAAGGTCAACATCGACCGCCGGATCAACAACAAGGTCAAGAAGCAGATGGAGAAGGCCCAGAAGGAGTACTACCTCAACGAGAAGATCAAGGCCATCCATCAGGAGCTCGGGCGCAAGGACGACCGGACCGACGAGGTCGAGGACCTGCGCAAGAAGATCGAAACGGCCGGAATGCCGAAGGAAGTCAAGGAGAAGGCCGACCAGGAGCTGCGCCGGCTCGAGGCGATGCCGCCGGTTTCGGCCGAGGCCACCGTCTCGCGCAACTACATCGAGTGGCTCGTCGGCGTTCCCTGGAAGAAGTCGTCGCGCGAGTCCAAGGACCTGTCGCGGGCCGAGAAGATCCTGAACGAGGACCACTTCGGGCTCGAGAAGGTCAAGGAGCGAATCCTCGAGTTTCTGGCCGTGCGTCAGCTCGTCCAGAAGACGAAGGGCTCGATCATCTGTTTCGTCGGCCCTCCGGGCGTCGGCAAGACGTCGCTCGCGAAGTCGATCGCGCGGTCGCTGAATCGCCAGTTCGTGCGCCTCTCGCTCGGCGGCGTCCGCGACGAGGCCGAGATCCGCGGCCATCGCCGCACGTACATCGGCGCCTTCCCGGGGCAGATCATCCAGATGATGAAGAAGGCCGGGACCGTCAACCCCGTGTTCCTCCTCGACGAGGTGGACAAGATGTCCTCCGACTTCCGGGGCGACCCGGCGTCGGCGCTGCTCGAGGTCCTCGACCCGGAGCAGAACCACTCCTTCGTGGATCACTACCTCGACGTCGAGTACGACCTCTCGAAGGTCATGTTCATCGCCACCGCGAACGTCGCCGACCCGATCCCGGCCGCCCTCAAGGACCGGATGGAGCTCATTCCGCTCTCGGGCTACACGCCGAACGAGAAGGTCGCCATCGCCCGCCAGTTCCTCGTGCCGAAGCAGCGCGAGGCCAACGGACTGAAGATCGAGCAGATCGAGATCGGCGACGACGCCGTCCTCGGCGTCATCGAGCACTACACCCGCGAGGCGGGCGTGCGCAATCTCGAGCGCGAGATCGGCGGAGTGTGCCGCAAGGTCGCGCGCCGGATCGTCCAGAAGAAGGCCGAGACGCCCATCCGCGTCACGTCCGAGAACCTGAAGGAGTTCCTGGGCAAGCCGCGGTTCCGCAAGCGGCTCAAGGGCGATGTTTCCGAGGTCGGCATCGCGACGGGTCTCGCGTGGACGGAGGCCGGCGGCGAGATCCTCATGACCGAGACGAGCCTGCTCAAGGGCAAGGGGAACCTGACCATCACGGGCTCGCTCGGCGACGTGATGCAGGAGTCCGCGCGCGCCGCCGTCTCCTACGTGCGCAGCCGCGCCGAGATGTACGACGCCGATCCCAACTTCCACGAGAAGTTCGACATCCACATCCACGTGCCCGAGGGAGCGATTCCCAAGGACGGGCCGTCCGCCGGCATCACGATGGCGGTCTCGCTCTTCTCGGCCGTGACGAAGATCCCGGTCCTGAAGGACGTCGCGATGACGGGCGAGATCACGCTGCGGGGCAAGGTCCTGCCCGTCGGCGGGATCAAGGACAAGGTCCTGGCCGCCTACCGCGCGGGGATCCGCACCATCATCCTGTCCGCCGAAAACGACAAAGATCTGGACGATCTGCCCGACGAGATCCGCAGCGAGATGGAGTTCCACCTCGTCAGCATCATGGACGAGGTGATCAAGATCGCCATGGAAGGCCCGCGGCCGGCCCCCGCCGCAGGCGTCGTCTCGGACGGCAAACCAGCGGAAGGGGGCGTCGTCGCGAACTGACGGCGGCGGCGTCCTCGGCCTCTGGACGTTGAAAAAATAGGATAGTCTGAAATCGAGAGTCTCCCGGCTCCGCTCCGGCTACCCGACCCATCCGCGAGCTCACGGCGCTTCCGCCGACGCATCACTCAGTAAGAGGATCAAACACATGGCCAGACGAAAAGGACCGAGCGACTCCGACGTCGAGACCCTCGAGGCTCCGCCCGAGGGGCTCCCGGATACGACGGGCGAAGAGGCCGCCGTCGACGTGGAGCATGGCGACACGCTCGACATCCGCGCTCTTCACGACATCAAGATCCCGCAGCTCCTGAAGATCGCCCGCGACCTCGAGGTCGAGAACGCGACCGGAATGCGCAAGCAGGATCTGATCTTCAAGATCCTCCAGGCTCAGACCGAGAAGAAGGGGCTCATCTTCTCGGAAGGCGTGCTCGAGTGCCTGCCCGACGGGTTCGGCTTCCTGCGCGCCCCCGAGTACAACTACCTGCCCGGACCCGACGACATCTACGTGTCGCCGTCGCAGATCCGCAAGTTCGACCTGCGCACGGGCGACACGGTCTCGGGCCAGATCCGTCCGCCGAAGGAGGGCGAGCGGTACTTCGCCCTGATCAAGGTCGAGGCCGTCAACTTCGAGCACCCGGACGTGGCGCGCGAGAAGATCTTCTTCGACAACCTGACGCCTCTCTATCCGCAGGACCGCATCCGCCTCGAGACGCCGAACATGACCTCGCGCGTGCTCGACCTGGTGGCGCCCGTCGGCAAGGGACAGCGCGGCCTGATCGTCGCGGCGCCGCGCACCGGCAAGACGATGGTCCTGCAGTCGCTCGCGAACTCGATCTCGACGAACCACCCGGAGGTCACGCTCATCGTTCTGCTGATCGACGAGCGGCCCGAGGAAGTCACCGACATGCAGCGCTCGGTCAAGGGCGAGGTCATCTCCTCCACGTTCGACGAGCCGGCCGCGCGGCACGTCCAGGTGGCCGAGATGGTCATCGAGAAGGCGAAGCGCCTCGTCGAGCACAAGCGGGACGTCGTGATCCTGCTCGACTCGATCACGCGCCTCGCCCGCGCCTACAACGCGATCGTGCCGCCGTCGGGCAAGGTCCTGTCGGGCGGCGTCGACTCGAACGCCCTGCAGCGGCCGAAGCGCTTCTTCGGCGCCGCGCGCAACGTCGAGGAGGGCGGCTCGCTGACGATCATGGCGACGGCCCTGATCGACACCGGCTCGCGCATGGACGACGTCATCTTCGAGGAGTTCAAGGGCACGGGCAACATGGAAGTCCACCTCGACCGCAAGCTCGTCGACAAGCGCGTCTTCCCGGCGATCGACATCAACAAGTCCGGCACGCGCAAGGAAGAGCTCCTCATGGACAAGCAGGAGCTCAACCGCGTGTGGGTGCTGCGCAAGGTCCTGAACCCGCTCTCGACCGTCGAGGCGATGGAGCTCCTGACCGAGAAGCTCGAGAAGACGAAGACGAACGGAGAGTTCCTGAACCTGATGAGCCAGGGATGATGCGTCTGCGGACAAGACCGCTTGGCTCGGGATGACGAGACCCCTCCGCTCGGGATGACAAGACCGCTTCGCGTCTCCGTCGTCGATTTTCTGAACGCGCGGCCCCTGACCTGGGGCCTTCTTCACGACGCTCCACCCGATGTCGAGGTCTCGCGCGACGTTCCCTCGGTCTGCGCCGCGAAGCTCGCGTCCGGAGAGGCCGACGTCGGGTTGATCCCGTCGATCGAGTACCAGCGCATCCCGGGTCTCCGGGTGGTTCCGGGGCTCGGCATAGCCGCCTCGTCGGAGGTCCGCTCGGTCCTGCTGGTGTCGGACGTGTCGAGGGAGCGGATCCGCTCCGTCGCGCTGGATCCCGCCTCGCGGACCTCGGCCGCGTTGACGCGAATCCTGCTGCGCCGCGTCTACGGATTGTCGCCCGACTACCGCGAGGGCGCCGGCGCCGGCGGGGATGCCCGCCTCATCATCGGAGATCCGGCGCTCAAGACCCGCCTGAACGGCCACGTCGTTCTCGATCTCGCCGCCGAGTGGCGGGCGTTCTCGGGCCATCCGTTCGTCTTCGCGTTCTGGGCGGTGCGGGAGGATCGCGCCTCCGCCGGGATCGGGGATCTCCTGCGGCGCTCGTATGCCGCGGGCCTCGGGAGCTTTGCCGAGATGGTGCGGCGGGAGGCCGCGGCGTCGGGGCTCTCCGAGGCCGTCGTCGAGGACTATCTTCGCCACGCGCTCCACTTCGAGCTCGACGCCGGGGACCTCGAGGGCCTGCGCCTGTTCTATCGTCTCGCGGCCGAAGAAGGGTTGATCCCGTCGGCCCGGCCGCTCGCCTTCACGCCGCAGCCGTGAGTTCCTCGGGCGCGGAGGCCCGGATCGAGCGCTGGCTCGCCGCACATGCCGGAGCCGTGGCGGCCGGGCTCGTCGCCGTCGGAGCCGCCGCCCGTCTCCGTTCGGCCTCGAGCCCGTTCCTCGCACCGGACGAGGTCCTGCACCTGAAGATCGCCTCGGGAGCCACCGTCGCCGAGGTCTACCGGCAATCGCTCTACAACGCGCATCCGCCCCTGTTCGTCCTTCTCCTCCACTTCTGGAAGGCGGCGGCGCATTCGGACTGGACGCTCCGCCTGCTGCCCGTGCTTCTCGGGTCGCTGTCTCTCTGGGCGGCCTGGGCCTGGACGAGGCGGCTGCTGGGGGAGAGCGCCGGCCTGCTCGCGCTCGCCTTCCTGGCGCTGCTTCCGTCGGTGGTGATGGTGTCGGCGGAGCTGCGCGGATATGCCCTCCTGATGTGCTGCATCGCCGCTGCGCTGGCGTGCCTGGAGAGAGCGCTCGACGAAGAGTCTCCCGCCGGGCTGCTCGTCTTCGCCGCGCTCGGGATCCTGGCGCTCTTCAGCCACTATGCGGCGTTTCGCTTCGTCGCGGCGGCCTTCGTCTACTCCGCCCTGCGGATCGCGGCGGGGCCGCGCTCGCGGAGTCTCGTCGCCGCGTGGGCGGGGGCGTTTGCCGCGCTGGCCGCCGCGGCCGCGTTTCTCGCGGCCACGCACCTGTCGCATCTGCTCGGCGGCCCGCTCGAGTCCGAGGTCCGTTCGACCTGGCTCGCCGAGGATTACTACCGGAGAAGCGACGGCCATCCCTTCGCTTTCGTCGGGCGCCAGACGATCTCGCTCTTCCACTACG
This sequence comes from uncultured Acidobacteriota bacterium, assembly GCA_963738945.1. Classification (GTDB taxonomy): domain Bacteria; phylum Acidobacteriota; class Thermoanaerobaculia; order UBA5066; family Gp7-AA6; genus DAHUXD01. The sequence continues at coordinate 34,918 of CAVTYD010000003.1, read as the reverse complement.
TTTTTTCCTCGACGGTCGCCGGCGCGATCGGGCTCGCCCTCTTTCTCGCCGGCGTGGGACTCCTCGCGTGGATGCGCCGCCCGTCGAGCGGGCTGCTCCTTCTTCCCGTGGCGTTCGGCGCGGCGGGCGGCCTGCTCTCGGTCTACCCGTACGGAGGCACGCGTCACTCGATCGATCTCGCCATTTTCATCGCCGCGGGAGCGGGCATGGCCCTTTCGAAGCTGACCGGCGAGCGCCGTTGGGTCGCCGTGATCGTCGCCGCGTTTCTCGCTCCGGCGGCGTTTCTCGCGGTGCGCTGAGCTCGTGCCGGCGGGGCTTGTTGGACCTTTCGCGGCGGCTCATAATGTTTTCATCGAACACGGAGAACCCGGCGCGGCCATCGGCTCGAGCGAAGAGCGCTACCGCGACCTCGTCGAGAACTCGAACGAGTTGATCTGGTCGGCGGACGCGTTCGGCCGCTGGACGTTCGTCAACGGCGCGGCCCGCCGGATCTACGGCTGCGCTCCGGAGGAGATGATCGGCCGGCCGATGACCGACTGGATGACCCCGGAGGGAGCGGCGGGGGATCTCCGGGCACTCGAGAGAATTCTCGAGGGCGAGCGCTACGTGCATCACGAGACCCGCCATCGGCGCAAGGACGGAACGCCCGTCACGCTCTCTTTCAAGACGGCGGCCGTCCGCGACGCCCGCGGAAACCTGCTCGGGATGACCGGGATCGCCTCCGACGTCACCGGCCTGCGCGAGGTCGAGGAGGCGCGCCGGACCTCCGAGGCGCGATTCCGGCATCACTTCGAGCGCAGCCCGGCCGGCGTCTATCGCACGACCCGCGACGGGCGGATCCTCGATTGCAACGCGGCCTTCGCCCGGCTGCTCGGCTTCGCTTCGCGGGAAGAGGCCCGCGGGCGCAACCTGCGCGAGTTCCACTCCGACCCGTCGGTCCGCGACGCGTTCACCGCGCGCCTGGCGGAGCCGGGGGCCCGCGCCGACTCGGAGGTCTGCCTGAGGCGCCTCGACGGAGGATCCGCCTGGGTGATCGAGAGCGCGAGCCGGATCGAAGAGGGCCGGCCGCCGGAGACGGTCATCGAGGGGACGCTGATCGACGTGACGGACCGGCGGCGGGCGGCCGATGCGCTCCGCGAGAGCGAGGAATACTTCCGGTCCCTGATCGACAACGCCGCCGACGTGATCATGATCGTGGACAGCGACGGGCGGATCCGTTTCGGAAGCCCCTCGCTCGAGCGCCTGCTCGGCTATCGGCCCGAGGAGCTGGTGGCCGAGCCGCTGCTCGACGCCATCCATCCCGAGGATTCCGAGACCGTGCGCCGCATGTTCGCGACGATGGTCACCGGCTCGGGTTCGGCCTCGGCGGACTTCCGCTTCCGGCACCGCGACGGATCCTGGCGCCACATGGAGGCCGTCGGCAGCGATCTCTCGCACCAGCCGAGCGTGGCGGGCCTGCTCGTCCAGCTGCGGGACGTCACCGAGCGCAAGACGGCCGACGAGAACCAGGCCCGGCTCCAGTTCGCCATCCAGGACGCGGCGAAGGAGTGGCAGCGCACGTTCGACGCCATCGAGTCGCCGGTCCTCGTTCTCGACGGCAATCGCTGCATCCGGCGGCTCAATCGCGCGGCCAAGGTTCTCTCGGGGAAGACGTACCGCGAGACGATCGGCCTCGCGATCGAGGGCCTCGGACCGGGGGAGCCCTGGAAGAAGTCGGCCGATCTCGCGCAGGCGGTGCGCGCCGGGGGCTCGGCCATCTCGGGCCAGGCGCGCGACGTCGCGACGGGCCGGACGTGGGACGTCGGCGCGAGCCTCCTGCGGGCCGTCTCGACCGAGTCGGAGCGCATCATCCTCGTCGCCCGCGAGATCACGGGGGTCGTGCTTCTCCAGGAGAAGCTTCACCACACCCGCACGATGTCGGCGATGGGCTCGCTCGTGGCCGGCGTCGCGCACGAGGTGCGCAATCCGCTCTTCGGAATCTCGGCGACCCTCGACGCCTTCGAGGCGAGGTTCGGCAGCCGCCCCGAATATCAGCAGTACGTGGCGGTGCTCCGCGGAGAGCTCGAGCGCCTCTCGCACCTGATGGGCGACCTGCTCGAGTACGGCAAGCCCACGAGCCTCGGCTTCTCGGATGGATCGCTCTCCGAAGTGGTCGCGGAGGCCGTGCTCGGCTGCCGGCCGCTCGCCGAGTCCTCCGGCGTGGCCGTTCGCAACACGGTCGACGGGGGCCTGCCCCGGATCCGCATGGACCGCCGCCGGCTCCTCCAGGTTTTTCAGAACCTCCTCGACAACGCCGTGCGCCACGCCCCGCCCAAGAGCGCGGTCGTCGTCGAGGCCGGCCGGGCCCTGACCGACGGCGAGGCCTGGATCGAGTGCCGCGTCCGGGACGAGGGGCCCGGATTCCGGGCGGAGGATCTCCCGCGGGTGTTCGAGCCGTTCTTCACGCGGCGGCGGGGCGGCACGGGCCTCGGTCTCTCGATCGTTCAGCGGATCGTCGAGGATCACGGAGGCCGGATCTTCGCCGGAAACCGCGCGGACGGCGGCGCGGTCCTGACGGTCCGCCTGCCGGTGCCGGTCGAGGCGGGCGGGAGGGCGCGTGGATAGCGGCGGACGGGCGCCCCTGCGGCGCGTCCTCCTCGTCGACGACGAGCCGGCCGTTCGGTTCGGCGTCGGCGACTTCCTGCGCGGCCGGGGGTTCGCGGTCGAGGAGGCCGAGACCTGCCGGCCAGGCGGAAGAGGCCTTCCGCAAGTCCGCCGCCGGCGGTCGCGATCGTGGACTACTCGCTGCCCGACGGCAACGCGCTCGAGCTGCTCCCGCGGCTGAAGGAGGCCGACCCGTCGGTGCCCGTCCTGATCCTGACCGCGCACGGATCGGTCGACCTCGCGGTCAGGGCGATCAAGGAGGGCGCCGAGCAGTTCCTGACCAAGCCGGTCCAGCTGCGAGGCCCTCGCGCGTCATCCTCGAGCGCCTGATCGAGAACCAGCGCAACCGGCAGCAGCAGATGGCGCGGCGAACGCGGCTCGCGCCGCGAGCTGCGCGACCCGTTCCTCGGAACGAGCGCGGCGATCCGGGCCCTCGCGGACGAGGCGCGCACGCGTCGCGGCCTCCGACAGCCCGGTCCTGATCCAGGGCGAGACGGGCGCGGGCAAGGGCGTCCTCGCGCGCTGGCTCCACGAGAACGGCCCGCGCGCCGAAGAGGCCTTCGTGGACCTGAACTGCGCGGGACTGTCGCGCGAGTTCCTCGAGACCGAGCTCTTCGGCCACGAGAAGGGCGCGTTCACGGGCGCGGTGGCCGCCAAGCCCGGGCCTCCTCGAGGTCGCGCACCGGGGCACGATCTTTCTCGACGAGATCGGCGACGTCGACCCGCAGGTCCAGCCGAAGCTCCTGAAGGTGCTCGAGGAGAAGCAGTTCCGCCGGATCGGAGACGTCCGTGACCGGCGCGTGGACATCCGCCTGCTGACCGCGACGCACCAGAACCTCGACGAGCTCGTCCGCGAGAAGCGCTTCCGCAGCGACCTGTACTTCCGCATCAACACCGTTCCGCTCTCGGTTCCGCCCCTGCGCGAGCGCGCGGAGGACGTGCCGGCGCTGGCCGAGCAGATCCTGGAAGCGCTCGCGGCCCGATGGGGCCACGTGAAGATCACCCTCGAGCCCGAAGCGGCGGCGGCGCTCGCGCGGCACTCGTGGCCCGGAAACATCCGCGAGCTGCGCAACGTGCTCGAGCGCGGCGTGCTCCTTTCCGGACGGCCGGCGCTCGGCCTGCGCGACCTGCGCTTCGAAGCGGCGGAGGCGGCCGCGGCGCCGTACGATCTCGACCGCACCCTGATCGAGGTCGAGAAGCAGCACATCGAGCGGGTCCTCCGCGCCGAAGGCGGCCGCGTCGAAGCCGCCGCGAAGCGCCTCGGCATCCCGCGCAGCTCGCTCTATCAGAAGATCAAGCGCTTCGGGATCGAGGCGGGCAAGAGGAGCTGACGGCCGTCTGAATCTCAGAATTCGGACGTGATTCGTCCGGCTTCCAGACAGAACGCGTCACTCGGCGTGGCACGGAAACACACGTAACTCTCTGCATCGAAATGTCTTGTCCGGATCGGCCTCCCATGGCCGCGGCCTTGCACTGTCTTCGATCACTACGACCCGAATTCTGATCGTCGACGATGAGGAGCCGATCCTGTTCGCGATGCGCGAGTACTTCGCGATGAAGGGCTACGCCGTCGATTGCGCCCGGGAAACTGCCGAAGCGGAGGCGCTCCTCTCCGCCGGAGACTATGACCTCGCGATCCTCGATCTCCGGCTCTCGGGCACGCCGGGCGCCGAGGGGCTCGAGCTCATCGAATCGGTCCGGGCCCGCTCGCCGCGGACGCGGATCATCCTGCTGACCGCCTACGGGTCGCGCGAGATCGAAGCCGAGGCGCTGCGGCGCGGCGCCGACGCGTTTCTCCACAAACCCAAGCCTCTCGCCGAAGTCGCACAGATCGCCTCGGGCCTGATGGGCGGGGCGTGACGAGTCTTTGACCACCGTCCGGAAACAGTGAGGGACACGATGCCGCGGAAAAAGATTCTCCTCGTGGACGATTCGAGCACGGTCCTGATGATGGAGCGGATGATCCTGAACAAGGGATCGTACGACCTCGTCACGGCCAAGGACGGGTCCGAGGCGGTCGAGCGCGCCTTCGCCGAGAAGCCCGACCTCATCCTGCTCGACGTGATCATGCCGCGCATGAACGGCTTCGAGGTCTGCAAGAAGATCCGCGAAGACGAGGGAATGAAGGGCGTCCCGATCATCATGGTGACGACCCGCGGCGAGGGCGAGAACGTTGAAAACGGCTTCCAGAGCGGGTGCAGCGACTACATCACCAAGCCGTTTTCGAGCCTCGAGCTCCTGACGAAGATCGAAAGCTACCTCGCCGAGGACAAGCGATGAAGCCCGCGGGAGGCAATCCCGAGTCTTACGTCGAGAAAGTCCGCGACGACACGCGCCGCTACGTCCAGGCCCTGCTGGAGGAGAACGGGAAGCTGCGGGTGCTGACGGCGTCGCTCGAGAGCGAGAACCGGTTTCTCAACGAACAGGTGACGAGCCTGCAGAAGGAGATCGAGAGCCACTGGCTCGAGCGCGACCGGCTGCAGAAGAACCTCGCCGCCGTCGAAGAGGAGAATCTTCATTTCTCCGAACAGTACGTCGAGGTCGAACAGCAGAACACCGATCTGGCGAGCCTCTACGTGGCGAGCTACCGCCTGCACGCCACGCTCGATCGCGGCGAGGCGCTCTCGATCGTCCAGGACATCATCTGCAACCTGATCGGGTCCGAGGAGATCGCGCTCTTCGAGGCGGACGGCGCCGGCGCGTCGTTGTCGCTGGTCGCTTCGCTCGGCGTCGAGCCGACGCCCTTCCGGAGCGTGCCTCTGGGCCGGGGCGTGATCGGCCGCTCTGCCCGCACCGGCCAGATCTATCTGGCGGGGCGGGACGACGACGCCTGCCGACGCGCCGAGGAGGCGGCGCTCACGGCCTGCATCCCGCTCCACTTCGACGGGCGGCTGCTCGGGGCCGTGGCGATCTTCCGCCTCCTGCCGCAGAAGAACGGGCTCGTCGCCCTCGACCACGAGCTCTTCGAGCTGATCGCCACGCACGCGGCGCGCGCGCTCTACTGCACGGAGCTGCAGTCGCGCGCGGCGGGAGCGGCGCGATGACGATCCCGCGTCCCGGCGCGGCCTGGACGGCGTCGACGGAGGAGCTCGCGGAGGGCCGCGAGATCCCGTCGCCGCTCGACGAGGATCGCGAACGGGTCCGCGTCTACCTTCAGCCGGGACAGCTGTATGCGTCGAGTCAGCCGAGCGCCGTCACGACGGTTCTCGGTTCCTGCGTCGCGATCTGCCTGTGGGACCCGCTGACGGGCGTGGGAGGCATGAATCACTACCTCCTGCCGTTCTCGGCCGGCGCCGGAAACGGCTCGCCGCGCTTCGGGAACGTCGCCGTCGCGCAGCTCTTCGACCGCCTGGTCGCGCTCGGGGCCGCGCGCGGGCGGCTCCAGGCCAAGGTCTTCGGCGGCGCGTGCGTCCTCGAGGCGTTTCAGGGGCGGGAGGGCCATCTCGGCGAAAAGAACTCCGGCGTCGCGTTCAAGCGGCTCGAGGAGCTCGGCGTGCCCGTGGTCTCCCGGGACGTCGGCGGACGCTCGGGCCGCAAGCTCATCTTCCACACCGACCTCGGCAGCGCATGGGTCGCGAAGCTCTGAAGACGATGGAATTCGACGCCGAGGCCCTGCTGCTGACCTTCATCGCCGAGACGGAGGAGAACCTCCGGACGATCGAGGAAGGCCTGCTCTCGCTCGAGAGGCAGCCCGACGACGCCGAGGTCCTGCAGACGATCTTTCGCATGGCGCACACGCTCAAGGGAAACTCGGCCTCCCTGGGATTCACCGGCGTCGCGGAGTTCGCGCACGCCCTGGAGGACCAGCTCGAGAAGCTCCGCCAGCGGGCGCTTCCCGTGACGGCGGGCCTCGTGAGCGCGCTCCTCGAAGCCGTCGACGCCGTGCGGGAGATGCTGCCCGTCGCGGTCGAGGGCAACCACGAGATCTCGCCGAAGCACCGGGAGGTGCTCGGCCGGCTGAGCGCGGGCTCCTCGGGCGCGGCGACGCCCGCGGCCGACGGATCGGCGCGAACCGGCGAGTCGGCCCGCACGCTCCGCGTGGCCATCGACAAGCTCGACCGCCTCATGACGATCGCGGGCGAGATCGCGATCTCCCGCGGCCGCCTCCGGCAGCTTCTCGAGGAGCACCCCGTGCCGGGCGCCCTCGAGGCGCACCAGGACGCCGCACAGCTCCACGCGGAGCTCCAGGAGCTCGTCATGCAGGTGCGGATGGTGCCGGTGGGTCCGACGCTGCGCCAGTTCGTCCGCTCCGTGCGCGACCTCGCGGCCGCCCAGGGCAAGCTCGCGCGCGTCGCGATCCAGGGCGAAGAGGTCGAGGTGGACACGACCATCATCGAGCACCTGCGCGACCCGCTGACCCACATGATCCGCAACGCCCTGCATCACGGGATCGAGACGCCCGAGGTCCGCCGCGCCAAGGGCAAGGACCCCTGCGGCTCCATCGCGCTCTCGGCCTGGCGCGAGGCCGGATCGATCGTCATCGAGCTCGCCGACGACGGAGCCGGCTTCAATCGCCGCCGCATCGTCGAGGAGGCGCGGCGCCGCGGCCTCGCCGAGGACCCGGAGAAGCTGCCCGACGCGGAGCTGTACCGGCTGGTGTTCGAGCCCGGATTCTCGACCGCGGAGAGCGTCACCGAGTGGTCGGGCCGGGGCATGGGCATGGACGTCGTCCGGGAACGCATCGCGGCGGTGCGGGGATCGATCGCGATCGAGAGCTGGCCCGATGCCGGGACGTCGATCCAGATCCGCCTTCCGCTCACGCTCGCGATCATCGAAGGCTTCGGCGTGGGCATCGGCCCGGAGACCTACGTCATCCCCGTCGACCGCGTCGTCGAGTGCATGGAGCTGCCGCAGCGCCCGGGCGCCCGCGAGCGCCAGGGCATCCTGCGTCTGCGCGGTGAGGCGCTTCCGTTCGTCCGCCTCCGCGGCGTGTTCGGCTCGGACGGCTCCGAGCCCGAGCGGGAGAGCGTCGTCGTCGTCCGCCACGACCTCGTGCGCGCCGGGATCGTCGTGGACCGCCTCCACGGTCAGAACCAGGCCGTCATCAAGCCGCTCGGCGAGCTCTTCCGCGGCGTCCGCGGCCTGTGCGGCTCGACGATCCTCGGCGACGGCAAAGTGGCTTTCATCCTCGACGTGCCGGGACTTCTCGAAAACCTTCTGAGCCCGAATCCGGCCGCGACGGCGGCCTGAGGAGCATCGACCATGAAACGTCTCGCCCGCATCTTCCTGCTCGCCGCCCTCGCGCTGCCGGCCGTCCCGGCCGGCGCCCAGGACGCCAGCGCCTACAAGCTGATCGTGAATGCGTCCAACCCGGTCACGCAGATCAGCCGTCTGAAGGTCGGGGAAATCTTCCTCAAGAAGATGCCGCGGTGGCCGGACGGCCACCCGGTGGCGCCCGTGGAGCCGTCGGGCAAGTCGCCCATCCGCCAGCGCTTCTCGCTCGAGGTCTACGGCAAGCCCGTCATCGCGATCTCGGCCTACTGGCAGCAGATGATCTTCGGCGGCAAGGGCGTGCCGCCTCCCGAGAGGCCGAGCGACGCCGACGTCGTCGCCTTCGTCCGCGACACCCCGGGGGCGATCGGATACGTCTGGTCCGGCGCGGACGTCTCCGGCGTTCGCGTCGTCGCGATCACCGATTGACCCGCGAGATTGCCGAGGAGAAGCCATGCTGAAGAACCTGACGCTCCGATGGAAGGTGATCCTCCTTCCGTGCTTTGCCGCGATCGGCTTTCTCCTCCTGCTCGCCGTGAACTTCGTGCTCGGCCGCAAGGAGCAGAGGCAGCTCGGCCAGATCGAGACGGGCTTCGTCCCCTCGCTCGAGCTTTCGCGCGACCTGGAAGACACGCTGACCGCGCTCCAGCGGCAGCTTCAGGACGCCGTGGCCGCGCAGGACGCCGAGGCCCTCGCCTCGGCCTCGGCGCTGCGCGACCGGTTCCTGAAGCGCCTCGACGACGAAAAGGACAACCCCGTGATCGACCGCGACGAGCGGGACCGGCTCGCCCGCGCGTTCCAGGACTACTGGGAGCTCGCGAGCGGAGTCAGCCGCCGGCTGATCACGGCCAAGGCCGGCGAAGACCTCACGTCGAGCCTGACCGCGATGACGGCCCAGTTCAACCAGATCACCGAAACGCTGAAGGGCCGGACGCGCCACGACCGGGACGCCGTCCAGACGGCGTTCGCGGGAGCGCGGGCGAGCCAGCAGTGGCGCTGGGGAGCGATGTCTCTCATCGCCCTGATCTGCCTCGTCGTGTCGGTCGGCGTCGCGCTCGTCGTGACCCGGGCGGTGACGGCGCCTCTGTCGGCGATGACGTTCCATCTCGAGCAGATGGTCCAGGGCGGCGGCGATCTCACGCGCCGGATTCCGGTCACGAGCCGCGACGAGATCGGGCACATGGCCGCCCTCTTCAACCGGTTCGTCGAGCGCCTGGCCGAGATCATCGGCGACGTCCGCGGCCGGGCGAGCGCCGTGACGGGCGCCTCGTCCCACGTCGTCGCCGTCTCGGGGCAGGTGCTCTCGGCCTCGAGCCAGGTGTCCGCCTCGGCGCAGGTCGTGTCGCAGGGCACGAGCGAGCAGGCGGCCTCGGTCGAGGAGACGACGTCCTCGCTCGAGCAGATGAGCGCGTCGATCACGCAGAACGCCGAGAACAGCCGCCAGATGGAGCAGATGGCGCTCCAGGGCGCGAAGGACGCCGAGGAGAGCGCCGCCTCGGTCAAGGAGACGATGCTCGCGATGCAGGCGATCGCCGAGAAGGTCTCGATCGTCGAGGAGATCGCGTACCAGACGAACCTGCTCGCGCTGAACGCGGCGATCGAGGCGGCCCGCGCGGGCGAGCACGGCCGCGGCTTCGCGGTCGTGGCGGCCGAGGTGCGCAAGCTCGCCGAGCGCAGCCAGGCCGCGGCCAAGGAGATCGGCGGGCTCGCGTCGTCGTGCGTGCGGCTGGCCGAGCGGTCGGAGTCGCTGCTCGAGCAGCTCGTGCCCTCGATCCGCAAGACGACGGACCTCGTCCAGGAAGTCGCCGCGGCGTCGGCGCGAGCAGTCCTCCGGGGTCTCGCAGATCAACCGCGCGCTCGGCCAGGTCGACCACGTCACCCAGCGCAACGCCTCGTCGGCCGAGGAGCTGTCCTCGACGGCGGAGGAGATGGCGAGCCAGGCGGACGCGATGCGCCGTCAGGCCGAGGCCGTGCTCCAGCAGGCCGAGAGCCTGCATCGCCTCATGGCCTTCTTCCGCATCGGCGCGTCCGCCGCGCCGCCCGCGGAGCCGGCCGAGCGTCCGGCGGCTCCGCCGGAGCCCGCGGACCCCTGGGAGGCGGTCGCCGGGGCGACCGAGGCCGCGGCCTTCGCGCCCTTCCTGGCGGCCCGGTCCAACGGCGGCTCGGAAGGCGACTTCCGGCGGTCGTGGGAGTCCTGAGGACGTCATGCTGCGCCACGTGAAGATCGGCACCCGGCTCGGCGCGGCCGTGGCGCTCGGTCTCGGCACCACCGTCGTGATCGCCGCGCTCGGCTACAGCGGCGTCGCGCGCGTCTCGAACATGACCGCCTCGATGCTGTCGCACGAGGCGAAGCTCGCCTCGGTGTCGGCCTCGGCCCGCGCCGACGTCCAGGCGATGCGCCGTTTCGAGAAGGAGCTGGCGGTGCACGTCGGCAACGCGGACCAGGAGGCCGAGGACCTGGCGCGCTGGAACGATCAGCGCTATCGCCTGAACGAGCGGCTCGGAACCCTCGAGCGGGACACGGAGTCGGCGGAGGACCGGGACGCCGCGCGGAGCATGCGCAACGATCTCGGCTCCTACGAGACCGGCTTCTACCGGGTCGTCGGCCTCGTCCGCCAGCGCTCGCTGAAGGCGACGCCCGACGTGAACAAGGAGATGTCTTCGTACAAGGACGCCGTCGAGCGGCTCGAGACGTCGGCGGCGGATCTGGCCGCGGCGAACTTCAAGCGCATGGGCGACCGGGAGGAGGTCCTCGCGGCCCAGAAGCGGTGGACGGCCCGCGCGATGGCGGCGGTGATGCTCCTGACGATCGCCCTCGGGACGGTCTTCTCCGTGCGCCTGACGCGCGGCGTCACCGGCCCGATCCACGAAGCGGTGCGCATCACGGAGGCGATCGCGCGCGGCGAGCTCGCCGTGGCGGTGCCCGCCTCGGGAGGCGACGAGCTCGGTCAGCTGCTCGCGGCCATGGGCCGGATGGCGGCGCGGCTGCGCGGCGTCGTCGGCGAGGTGCGCTCCGGGGCCGATGCCCTCGCGCGGACCTCCGGCCAGGTGGTGACCGTGGTGGGGCAGGTGTCGTCCGCGTCGAGCCAGGTCTCGGCCTCGGCCCAGACTCTCTCCCAGGGCACGAGCGAGCAGGCGGCGTCGGTCGAGGAGACGACCTCGTCGCTCGAAGAGATGAGCGCGTCGATCACCCAGAATGCCGAGAACAGCCGCGAGATGGAACGAATGGCGCTCCAGGGCGCCCGCGACGGCGGCGAGAGCGCGCGCTCGGTGGACGACACGGTCAACGCGATGCGCTCGATCGCCGAGAAGATCTCGATCGTCGAGGAGATCGCGTACCAGACGAATCTCCTCGCGTTGAACGCGGCGATCGAGGCGGCGCGCGCGGGCGAGCACGGCCGCGGCTTCGCGGTCGTGGCGGCCGAGGTGCGCAAGCTCGCCGAGCGCAGCCAGGCCGCGGCCCGGGAGATCGGCGGCCTGGCCGCCACCTCGGTCAAGGTCGCCGAGCGCTCCCGCGGCCTGCTCGCCGAGCTCGTGCCCGCGATGCGGAAGACCTCGGACCTCGTCCAGGAGGTCGCGGCGGCCTCGCTCGAGCAGTCCTCGGGGGTCGCCCAGATCAATCGCGCGCTCGGACACGTGGACCAGATCACGCAGCGCAACGCCTCGTCGGCCGAGGAGCTGTCCTCGACGGCGGAGGAGATGGCGAGCCAGGCCGACGCGATGCGCCAGCAGGCCGAAGCGGTCCTGCGCCAGGCCGAAGCGCTCCATCGCGTCGTGGCCTTCTTCCGCACGGATCCCACGCCGGCCCCGGCGGCCGCGGGCGCGCCGTCGGCCGAGGATTTGCGGCCGGGAACGCCGGGCCCGGTCGAACCGCCGGCCGGCGGCGAGCCGGCGCCGGAGTCCCCGAGCGGGCCGGCCGCGGTCGCCGCGTTCGCCCCGGCGCGGATCCGGGCGTCCCGGGCCGGCTCGCCCGAGCGCGAGTTCCGGCGGTTCTGAGAGAGGGACGAAACCATGATGCCGATGCCGTCCGCCGTCAAGGCGCCCGACCGGGCCCAGTTCCTGACGTTCGCGCTCTCGGGCGCGGAGTTCGCGATCGCCGTCCTGCGGGTGCGCGAGATCATCGAGCACGAGACGATCACGCGGGTTCCGTCGACGCCGCCGTTCATTCGCGGCGTCATCAACCTCCGCGGAAGCGTCGTCCCGGTCGTGGACCTGGCGAGCAAGTTCGGTCTCTCCGCGACTCCCGTGACGAAGCGGACCTGCATCGTCATCGTCGAGGTCGACGCCGAGGCGGGAAGGATGGTGCTCGGAGTGCTCGCCGACGCCGTCAACCAGGTGATCGACCTGAAGCCCGACGAGATCGAGCCGCCGCCGTCCTTCGGGACGCCGGTGCGCGTGGACTACCTCCGCGGTCTCGGCAAGCTCGGCGGCGAGTTCGTCCTGATCCTCGACACGGACCGGGTCCTGTCGGCGGGCGAGCTGGCCGAGGCGGCCGACGCCGGAGACGCTTCGGACGGGAAGCCCGCCGAATCCCCGGGAGCGCGCGCGTGACGCTCGCCGTCCGCCGCGAGGCGTCCTCGGTGTTCGACGCGATCGAGCGCATTCGCCCGATCACGGACCGCGAGTTCGCCCTCTTCCAGGGCCTGATCCTGCGGGAGGCCGGGATCTATCTCGCTCCGGCCAAGAAGGCGCTCCTCGTCGGCCGGCTGACCAAGCGCCTGCGCGCGCTCGGTCTCACGTCGTTCGGCGCGTACTACGAGCGCATCGTCGACGAGGACGATCGAAGCGAACGTGTCGAGATGTTCGACTGCATCAGCACGAACGAGACCCACTTCTTCCGCGAGCCGAGGCAGTTCGACTTTCTCGAGCGCCAGGTCATCCCGCGCTGGAAGGAGCAGGGTCCCCGGGCGCTGCGAATCTGGAGCGCCGGCTGCTCGACGGGCGAAGAGCCGTACTCGCTCGCGATGCTGCTGCTGCATTGCTTCCCGGCCGGAACGGGACGGCAGATCGAGATCCTGGCCACCGACCTTTCGACCCGCGCCCTCGCCCGCGCCGAGGCGGCGGTCTGGCCGATCGACAAGGCCGAGGAGATCCCGTTCGCCTACCGCCGCGCGTTCATGCTTCGGGGAACCGCCTCCCAGGAGGGCAAGATGAAGGCGGCGCCGGAGATCCGCTCCCTCGTGCGCTTCGAGCGCCTGAACCTGAACGAGGAGCCGTATCCGGTCCGCGGGCCCTTTCATCTGATCTTCTGCCGCAACGTCCTCATCTACTTCCAGACCGAGACCAAGCGGAAGGTGATCCATCGCCTCCTCGACGCGCTCGCTCCGGACGGCCTGCTGTTCCTGGGGCACGCCGAGAGCCTGAACGCCGTCACGGACCGCGTCGCGACCGTCGTCCCCACGGTCTACACGCATGCGAAGGCCCCGGTGGCGGGCAGCCGCGCCGTCGCGGCGGGGAACCCCCGATGAGCGCCCGCAGGCCGCGATCCGGATCGCCCTCGTCCGCGCCGTCCCCGTCCGCGCGGCCGCTGCAGGTGCTCGTCGTCGACGATTCGGCGGTCGTCCGCCAGACGCTGACGTCGCTGCTCGCGCTCGAAGGCATCGAGGCGGCGGCCGCGGCCGACCCGTACATCGCCATGGAGAAGATTTCGCGGCAGCGGCCGGACGTGATCGTCCTCGACCTCGAGCTGCCGCGCATGCACGGCCTCGAGTTCCTCGCGCGGCTCATGGCCGAAGACCCGATTCCCGTCGTCGTCTGCTCCGCGCTGACCGGCGAGGGGACGAACGCGGCGATGCGCGCGCTCGAGCAGGGGGCGCTCGCCGTCGTCCCGAAGCCGCGCCTGAACATCCGCGAGTTCCTCCACGAGTCCGCGGTCGTGCTGGTGGACGCCGTGCGGGGAGCCGCCCAGGCGCGCGTCGAACGCCGCCGCCTCGCCCCTTCGCCGCGCCTGACGGCCGACGCCGTGCTGCCGCCGCGCCCGGGGCCGGCGGCCGGCGTGCCGTCCGATCGGATCGTCGCGGTCGGCGCCTCGACGGGCGGCACGGAGGCCCTCACGGTTTTGCTCCAGGCCATGCCCCACGACGGCCCCGGCATCGTCGTCGTGCAGCACATGCCGGAGGGCTTCACGGCGGCCTTCGCCGCGCGCCTCGACGGCCTCTGCGCGCTCGACGTGAAGGAGGCGGCCGACGGCGACCGCGTGCGGCCCGGCCTCGCGCTCGTCGCGCCGGGCAATCGCCACACCCTCGTTCGCCGGCGCGGCGACGGCTACGAGATCGAGCTGTCCGACGGCCCCCTGGTCTCGCGCCACCGGCCGAGTGTCGACGTCCTCTTCCGATCGGTGGCCCAGGCCGCGGGGGCGGGGGCGATCGGCCTGCTGATGACGGGAATGGGGGACGACGGGGCGCGGGGCCTCCTCGAGATGAGGGAGGCGGGCGCCGCGACGCTCGCGCAGGACGAGTCCTCGTGCGTCGTGTTCGGCATGCCGCGCGAGGCGATCGCGCGGGGAGCCGTGGACGAGGTCGTCGGGCTCGACCGGCTTCCCGCCGCGATTCTCAAGCGTTCCGCGCGAGCGGCCGCGCCGGGCTCCGGAGGCCGGGCGTGAGCGAGACTCGCTCGACCAGCCTCGAGGCGCTCGTCCGCGAGATCGCCGTCAAGAGCCGCGATCTTTCCTCGGGCCTCGCCGAACAGGCCGAGGCGCTCGCCCGGAGGGCGCGCGAGCTCGAGCAGGACCTCGGCGCGGCGCAGTCGCTGATCGCCGCCTCGCCGGCGGCCGCGGCGCCCGACCGAGGCAACGGAAACGGCGGCGGCCGGCCGTCCACCGACCTCGAGCGCGAGAACCGAGACTTCGCCGCTCGGTGCGCCCAGCTCGAGGAGCACTCCGCCAACCTCGCCAACCTCTACGCGGCCACGTATCAGCTCCATGCGACCCTCGATCCCGAGGCCGTCGTCCGATGCATCGTCGAGATCTCGGTGAACCTGATCGGTGCGGCCGAGTTCGCGCTGTACCTGCTCGAGGAAGGGTCCGGGAATCTCACCCTGTGCGTGCGGGAAGGGGAGATGCCGCCCGAGATCACGCACCTGCCGGATCCCGTGTATCCGCTCGAGCAGGCGGCGCTCACGGAGAAGAGGACGCTCTTCGCGGTCGAGAAGCAGGAGGGGCCGATCTGCTGCGTGCCGCTGCTCCACGAGGATCGCCTCGTCGGGCTGCTCTCGATCTACGCGCTGCTCGCGCACAAGGCCGCCTTCACGCCTCTGGATCGCGAGCTGCTCGAGCTGTTGTCCGGGCAGGCGGCGGTGGCGCTCGTGTCGTCCCGCTCCTTCGCCTCGATCGATCGGAAATTGAAGACGGTCCAGCGGGTCATGGATTTCATCAAGAAGGGATGACGCGAGTGGACGCCGCCGCCCTGCCGGACCCGCCCTCGCCGGACGCCCGCGCCCTCGAGGGGCGGCTGGAGGATCTTCCGCTCTGCGACATCCTGCAGATCCTCCAGGTCAGCGGGAAGACGGGCGGACTGTTTCTGACGCATGCGGACGGGCGCGGCGCGGCGGTCTTCTTCCGCAACGGCCGGATCGTGCAGGTCACGGGAGCGGAGAACTACCAGCCGCTCGGCGAGCGGCTCGAGCAGCGCCGCGTCATCACCCGCGCGCAGCTCGACGAGGCCTCGACGTACATGGCGTCGTTTCCGGGGATGCGTTTCGGGGACGCGCTCGTCGAGCTGGCGTTCCTGACGCGCGGACACGTCGAGGCGGAAGTCCGGGCCATGATGGCCGACACCGTCCAGACGCTGATGGCGTGGGGCCAGGGCCAGTTCGAGTTTCGCGTCGGCGTGCTGTGGCCGGCCCCGGAGGAGCCGGATTCCGCCCGGGACTTCGTGCTCGAGGAGGGCGTCGAGCCGCAGCGGATCATCGTGGACCTGGCGGAGCGGCGGAACGCCGACGAGACCGCGCCGCTGTCCCGCCGCGTTCCGAAGACGCCGGAGGAGCAGGCGGAGGAAGAGGTCCAGGCCCTGCTCGTCTCCCTGAACGAAACGAAGTCCGCGGGGACGGGCGATCCGTCGGAGCCGGAGGCGATCCGCGCGGCGCGCAAGTTCCTGTCGCTGTCCGAGGAGCTCTTCTCGGTGCAGGGCCGCGGCGAGATGGGCCTCGTTCTGCTGCGTTACGCGAGCGAGCTCTATTCCGACGGGGCTCTCGTCCACTGCCAGTCCACGGGCTTCAAGGTCCTCGGCCAGTTCGGCTCGCCGCTGGTGTGGGGCGCGGACGTGTACGAGGCCGGAAAGAACTTCTTCGCGAAGCAGGAGTGCCCGGTGCTCGAGATGGTGCGCACGGCCGGGCGCCCGTATGCGGGGCTCGTGCGGCGCACGAGCGAGGGCGCGATCGTCCCGGCGTCGAAGGGTTCCGCCGGCGTCGTCGCGGCGCTGATGATTCCGATGACGGTCCTCGGCTCGGTCACGCTGATCCTCGTCTGCCGCACCGCCGTG
This sequence comes from uncultured Acidobacteriota bacterium, assembly GCA_963738945.1. Lineage (GTDB taxonomy): Bacteria > Acidobacteriota > Thermoanaerobaculia > UBA5066 > Gp7-AA6 > DAHUXD01. The sequence goes on along the minus strand of CAVTYD010000003.1, from coordinate 18,587 downwards.
GCCGGCGCGCCCGATGCGCGCGCCCTGGTCGCCCTGGCCCGCCAGGTGGCGCTCGCCTTCGAGAACCTGACGCTGCGGGACCTGGCGCAGCGCAAGGGGAAGCCGGCGTAGTCGGGAAGACAGCTCGGGCAACTCCTTCGCCGCGTTGCTCAGTCCACGTAGGGGCGGCCCTTGCGGCCGCCCGGCCGGGGACAAGCCCCGCCCCTACGATCCCTCGCCGTGTGGCGGCTCTCGTTGCGCAGCACTAGAATCGAACCGTGACTGCCTCCCGGACGACTTCCATCATCGACCGCGCGCTCTCGGGCGAGCGCCTCTCGGCTCCCGACGCGGTGACGCTCCTCGAGGAGGGCAACCTCCTCGCCCTCGGCGCCGCGGCCGCGGCGGTTCGAAGCCGCCACACCGACCCCGCGGTCGCGACCTACATCGTGGACCGCAACATCAACTACACCAACGTCTGCGTCTACCGCTGCCAGTTCTGCGCGTTCTACCGTCCGTCCGACGAGCATCCCGAGGCCTACGTCCTCTCGCACGAGCGGATCGGCGAGAAGATCCAGGAGACGATCGATCTCGGCGGCACCGGCGTCCTGCTGCAGGGCGGCGTCCACGCGGGGCTTCCGTTCTCCTTCTACGAGGAGATGTTCCGTTACATCCGGACGACCTTTCCGACGATCCATCTGCACGCGCTCTCGGCGCCCGAGGTCTACTTCCTCCAGAAGGTGACGAAGTGGCCGATGCGCGACGTCATCGCGCGCCTGCGCGACGCCGGCCTCCAGTCCATCCCGGGAGGCGGCGCGGAGATCCTCGAAGACTCCGTGCGCAAGCGCATCTGGTCGCTGACCAAGGCGCCGACCGAGAAGTGGGTGGACGTGCACGAATCGGCGCACGGCCTCGGCATGCGGACGACGGCGACGATGATGTTCGGCGTCGGCGAGACCTACGCCCAGCGCGTCGAGCACATGGAGGTCGTCCGCGACCTGCAGGACCGCACCGGCGGATTCACGGCGTGGATCCCCTGGACGTTCCAGAAGGAGAACACCGAGCTCGACGGCAAGGTGGAGGAGGCCGGCGGCTTCGAGTACCTGAAGACGCTCGCCGTCTCGCGCCTCTTCCTCGACAACGTGAAGCACGTGCAGGGATCCTGGGTGACGCAGGGGCCGAAGATCGGCCAGGTCTCGCTGTCCTTCGGTGCCGACGACCTCGGGTCGATCATGATCGAGGAGAACGTCGTCTATGCCGCCGGCGCGCGAAACCGCATGACCGGGGACGAGATGCGGCGGATCATCGCGGACGCGGGGTACGAACCCGTCCAGCGCCGCACGCTCTACGACGCCTGTCCGGACCCCTGCTGCGCCGCGCCGATCCCCGCGGCGAAGCCGCGCGCGGGTCTCCCGGTCGTCGGCGCCGCGCTCGACTCGAACCTGGCGTCGGCGTAAGCGCGCGCGGAGGGGGAACGAGCGATTCGACTCCGGTAGGGGCGGCCCTTGGGCCGCCCGGGCGGGGCAAGCCCCGCCCCTACGGGGTACGGGGGGCAAGGGGGTCAACGCTGAAAAGCTGAATTCAGGAATTCAGCGTTGACCCTGGATCCTGCGAACGATTCGGCTCTCGTAGGGGCGGCCCTTGGGCCGCCCGGGCGGGGCAAGCCCCGCCCCTACCCTACGGGGTGAAAGGCGCCGAGTACATCTACGGCGCCGAGGCCGTCGGCGCGGTTCTCGCCAGGTCGGCGCGCGACCGTTCCCAGCAGGACCCGGCCCAGAACGAAGCCGCGGCGAGGAGGACGGCGCCGGCGGTCCGGATCAGGACGCGGGGGCGGCGGTGCTTCCAGGGCGGCTCGGTGCGAAACGTCACTCGCTCGGACGCCTGCCGCAGCTGCTCGGCCTGGTACGAGCGCAGGTCGAGCAGCAGGTCGCGGGCCGACTGGTAGCGGTCCGCGGGGTCCTTCTCGAGGCAGCGGAAGACGAAACCCTTGATGTCGTCGGGGATCTTCTCGGCCTCGGCGTGCTTGCGGGGATCGTCCCGCAGGACGGCGCCGAGCGTCTCGACCGGGCTGTCGCGCATGAAGGCGCGGCGGCCGGTCAGCATCTCGAAGAAGGTCGCTCCGAGGGAGAAGACGTCGGTGCGTCCGTCGATCGGCTTGCCGCGCACCTGCTCCGGAGACATGTAGCCCGCCGTTCCGACGAGAAACTGGGAGCTCGACGTGCGGCTCTTCGTGATCGTGTCGGCGAGGCCCGCGGTGCGGGCCGGCTGCTCGATGCGCGCGATCCCGAAGTCGAGGATCTTCGCGCGGCCCTCGTTGGTCAGGAAGATGTTGTCGGGCTTGATGTCGCGGTGAATGATGCCCTTCTCGTGCGCGGCCGCGAGGCCGTCGGCGACCTGGCTCGCCACCTCCACGGCCTTCTGGGGATGGAGGGGGCCGGTGCGGAGACGGTCGGCGAGGCTCTCGCCCTGGAGCAGCTCCGTCACGGCATAGGGGACGGAGTGGAAGGAGCCGGTGTCGTGGATCGCGAGGATGCTCGGGTGGTTGAGCGTCGCGACCGCGCGCGTCTCGCGGTCGAACCGGTGCAGGCTGTCGGCGTCGTGGGCCGAGGCGTCGGGCAAGAGCTTCAACGCGACCTCGCGCCGCAGCCGCGTGTCGCGGGCCCGGTAGACCTCGCCCATTCCGCCCTTGCCGAGCGGCGCGATGATCTCGTAGGGGCCGAGCTGTTCTCCGGGGGAGAGGGCCATCGGGCGTAAGGATACAGGGAAGGTCGAGCTAGACTTAGCCGCCGATGGAAATCTGGCTGCTGCGGCACGCCTCCGCGGAGGATCGGTCGTCGTCCGGGCGCGATGCCGACCGGACGCTGACCGAGGACGGCCACCGCAGGGCGCGCGAGGTCGCGCGCGGTCTCGCGGCGCTCGACCCCGGCATCGAGCTCGTGCTGACGTCTCCGTTCGCTCGCGCGCGCCAGACCGCCGAGCCCGCGGCCCGGGCATTGAAGCTGGCCGACCGGCTGCGCGAGACCGCCGCGCTCGAGCCCGACCGCGATCCCGAGGAGGTGCTCGGCGAAGTGCGCTCGGAGAAGGTCGAATCGGTCCTGCTTGTGGGCCACGAGCCCCACCTGGGCGCGCTCCTCGGCCGCCTGGTCTTCGGACGCCCCGGCTTCGCGATCCCCATGAAGAAGGCCGCCGTGGCCCGGCTCGAGTGGGAAGGCTCGGGGCCAGCCTCGCTTCGCGCCCTTCTGCCGGCCCGGATCCTGGCCCTGGTCGGGGCCGCGGAGGAATAGCTTCCCATCTCGTAGGGGCGGCCCTCGCGGCCGCCCGCGGGCGGGGCAAGCCCCGCCCCTACGTTGGGCGTTGCGGTCGGACCAATCCTGTAGACTTCCGCCTCGTTCGGCCCCCCAACGATTCCGTGAGGAGGAGCGTCATGGGCAAGCTCGCACTCGGATGCCTCGGGATCCTGATCGTCGTCGTCGTGATCGCGGCGATCTCGTTCGCCGGCACCTACAACCACCTCGTCACCCTCGGGCAGGACGTCGACAAGAGCTGGTCGGAAGTCGAGAACCAGTACCAGCGCCGCGCCGACCTCGTTCCGAACCTCGTCCAGACCGTGCAGGGCGCCGCGACGTTCGAGAAGAGCACGCTGACGGCGGTGACGGAGGCGCGCGCCTCGGTCGGCCGCGCGACGGTCACGCCCGGCAAGGCCCCGACCGATCCCGAATCGCTCGCCCGCTACCAGGCCGCGCAGGATCAGCTCGGCTCCGCGCTGCAGCGACTCCTCGTCGTGTCGGAGAACTACCCCGAGCTGAAGGCGAACCAGAACTTCCGCGACCTGCAGGCTCAGCTCGAAGGCACCGAGAACCGGATCACCGTCGCGCGCGGCCGCTTCAACGACTCGGCGCAGGCCTACAACACGGTCCTGAAAAAGTTCCCGACGAACATGATCGCGGGCTTCTTCGGCTTCAAGGAAAAGCCCTACTTCAAGGCGACGACTCCGGGAGCGGAGCAGGCGCCGAAGGTGCAGTTCAACTTCAACAACCCGGCGCCGACGGCGGCACCGGCGCAGTAGGTCCGACGACGGGCGGCGGACCGCAGGCGGCGGACGGCGGCACGGCGATGCGGCGTAAAGCGGCCGGCTTCGCCGCGCTGGCAATCCTTCTGTCCGCGGCCGCTCTCGCCGACCGCTACGACGCCCAGATCCCGGAGAAGCCGCAGCGCTACGTCACCGACCGCGCCGGGATCTTCGGGCCGGGAGAGGCCGAGGCGCTGAACTCTCGCCTCGAGCAGTTCGAGCGCGATACGTCCGACCAGGTCCTCGTCTGGGTGGACAAGAAGATTCCCGAGGGGTTCACGCTCGAGGACTTCACGGTGCGCGCGGCGCAGAAGTGGGGCGCCGGCCAGAAGAAGGAAGACAACGGCGCGATCCTCTTCGTCTTCACCGAAGACCGCCAGGTCCGCATCGAGGTCGGCTACGGCCTCGAGGGAGCGCTGCCCGACGTGACCGCGAAGCGGATCATCGACGGCGAGATCGTGCCGCGATTCCGGCAGGGCGACTTCCCCGGGGGCGTCGCCGCGGGGGCCTCGGCGATGATGGCGGCGATCAAAGGGGAGTACAAGGGCAACGGGCGAACCGTGAACGACCGCGGCCAGCGGGAGGGGGAGAAGCTCGGCTCGTGCCTGACGCTGGCGATCTTCTTCGGCGTTTTCATCGTGCTGCCGATGATCTTCCGGCGCAACCGCTTTCGCAGCCACGGCGGCGGCGGGTGGTGGATGGGAGGCGGCGGCTTCGGCTCCGGTGGAGGCTTCGGCGGGTTCTCGGGCGGCGGAGGCGGGGGCTTCTCGGGCGGAGGGTTCTCCGGGGGCGGCGGCTCCTTCGGAGGCGGCGGCGCCTCGGGAAGCTGGTAATCCGCGGCGGGAGAACGCCGCGTCTGAGGAAATAGATGGCGAGCCATTTCGCGAAATTCGACTCGGATCGGATCGTGGCGGCGATCGGGGCCGCCGAGAAGAAGACTTCCGGCGAGATCCGCGTCCACGTCACGAGGCACGTTCCGAAGGACCTCGAGCGGCGGTCCGCTCGGCGCTTCGAGCTGCTCGGCATGACGAAGACCGCGGAGCGCAACGGCGTGCTCATCTACGTCGCGCCGCGCGCCCGCGTGTTCCGCATCCTCGGCGACGTCGCGATCCACGAGAAGTGTGGCGAGTCCTTCTGGAAGGACGTGGCCGCGGCGATGGAGGAGTCCTTCCGAAAGGGCGAGCTCACCGAAGGAATCGTCCGGGGCGTCGAGAGGGTCGGAGAGGTTCTCGCGAAGCACTTTCCGCGCGGTGCGAAGGACAGGAACGAGCTTCCCGACACGATCGACGAGGATTGATTCCCGGCGTCGCCGCGGCCAGCCACCCTGTCGGTGATCGAGCCCCCCTTCCAGCGGCCGCGGCGACGAGTCCCCCTCTCCCCGTGAGGGGAGAGGACAGGGGTGAGGGTCCCTCCTCACTCTGCATTACTGCGACCCGGCGGACCCTTCGCTAAGTCACTGATTCTTCTAAGGCTTGACTTTGCCCCGAAAACCCTTATGATTCGCGGCTCTTATGTACGCGATCGTCCGCACCGGCGGTAAGCAGCTCAAGGTCTCCGCGGGCGACGTCGTCCGCATCGAGAGGCCGGCCGGCGAGACCCTGAAGAAGGGCGAGACCCTCGCCCTGTCGGGCGGCAGCGTCATTCTCGTCTCGGGCGACGGCGACGTGCGCACGGGCGCGGAAGCGCTCAAGGGCGTCAAGGTCTCGGCGAAGGTTCTCGGAGAGATCCGGACCCGCAAGGTCATCGTCTTCAAGAAGAAGCGCACCAAGCAGTATCGCCGGACCAAGGGTCACCGCCAGACGATGATCCAGGTCCGCATCGAAGCGATCGAAGGCTAGGGAGGAGGTTCCATGGCACACAAGAAAGGTCAGGGTTCCTCCCGCAACGGCCGCGACTCGAACTCGCAGCGGCTCGGGGTCAAGGCGTTCGGCGGCCAGGTCGTGCCGGGCGGCTCGATCATCGTCCGCCAGCGCGGCACGAAGTTTCTTCCCGGCGTCAACGTCGGACGCGGCAAGGACGACACTCTCTTCGCGAAGGTCACCGGCCGGATCGTCTTCCACGACAAGGGCCGCCTCGGGCGGCAAATCTCGGTCGAGCCGGTCACCTCCTAACCGCGCCGAGCCGGGGCGGCCGGGCGGCCGCTCGCCGCGGTGACGAGCCCCGCCTCCGCGTCCTCCCACCGATGTTCATCGACACCGCCGAGATTCACGTCAAGGCGGGCGACGGCGGCAACGGCTGCATCGCTTTCCGCCGGGAGAAGTTCGTCCCGAGGGGCGGCCCCTCGGGCGGCGACGGCGGCCACGGCGGATCCATCTGGGCGGTCGCCGACCCCGCCTACAACACCCTGTATCACCTGCGGCACCAGAACCGCTTCCGCGCCGAGCGGGGCGAGCACGGAATGGGGTCGAACCGCCACGGCAAGACGGGCGCCGACGTCGAGGTCCACCTGCCGCTCGGCTCGATCGTGGCGGACGCCGACAGCGGCGAGAAGCTCGCCGATCTCGTCACGCTCGGGCGAGCGCGTGCTCCTGGTCCGCGGCGGAAACGGCGGCTGGGGCAACCAGCACTTCGCCACACCCACGCGACAGGCCCCGCGGTTCGCCAAGCCGGGGCTTCCGGGCGAGGAGCGGAGTCTCTCGATCGAGCTCAAGCTCCTCGCCGACGTGGCGATCATCGGCTTTCCGAACGCCGGCAAGTCCACCCTGATCGCCGCGATCTCGGCGGCCAAGCCGAAGATCGCCGACTACCCGTTCACGACGCTCGTCCCGCACCTCGGCGTCGTGACGTCCCACCACGACCGGCGCACGCTGGTCGTGGCCGACATCCCCGGCCTCATCGAGGGCGCGCACCGCGGCGCCGGGCTCGGGATCCGCTTCCTGAAGCACGTCGAGCGCTGCCGCCTGCTCTGCCATCTCGTGGACGCCTCGGCGGAGGGCGACGCCGAGAAGGACGTCGCCGCCATCGAGCAGGAGCTCGAGCGTTTCTCTCCCGAGGTCGCGGCGCGGCCTCGCGTGGTCGTCGCCTCGAAGACCGACGCCGTCTCCGATCCGGGCCGCGTGGCGTCGATCCGCCGCGCTGCCTCGCGCCGGAATCTGCCGTTTCTCGAGATCTCGGCGGCGACGGGCGCCGGACTGAAGGATCTGACCGGGTTCCTCTTCCACGAGGTGTCCGAGGCGCTCTCCCGCGAGGCTCCGGCCCGGCCGGAAGTCACGAGCGATCCGCCCGCCGGCGACCCGGAGTAACCTCGCCTCATGCGGATCGGCGTTTTCGGGGGAACCTTCGATCCCGTCCACGACGGGCACCTGCGGCCCGTCGAGGCGGCCGCGATGAAGTTCGACTTGCGGCGCGTGCTCTACGTGCCCGCGCGCCTGTCGCCTCACAAGAACGCGGCGCCGACCGACGCGCGGCATCGCGTCGCGATGCTGGCGCTCGCCCTGCAGGGACGGCCCGACTGGTCGATCGATCTCGAGGAGCTCGACCGCGAGCCTCCCTCGTACACCGTGGACACGCTGCGCGCGATCGCCGCGCGGCGGCCCGGCGACGAGCTGTGGCTGCTCATGGGAACCGACATCCTGGCCGGCTTCGCGCGATGGCGCGAGCCGGAGGCGATCCTCGGCCTCGCCCGGATCGCCTCCTTCGAGCGGGAGCCCTTCGCGGGAACGCGCGTGCGCGTGCCCGAGGTGCCGGGGCTCGCGGATCGGCTGTCCGTTTTCGACGCGGGATCGGTTAGAATCTCGGCGACGGAGGTTCGGGACGCGGTCGCATCGGGCCGCAGCATCGCGGGGATGGTCCCGGGGCCCGTCGCGGAGTACATGACGAAGCACGGACTGTACGAACCGGGGATGCCGCAGCGTTGAAGCCCGGCCTCTCCTCCCAGGACAAGGTCCGGGAAGGTCTCACCGCGGCGCTCGACCGCAAAGCCGCCGCCGTCCTCGTTTTCAACCTCACCGAGCTCACGACGATGGCCGACTACTTCGTCCTCTCGACGGCGAGCTCCGACCGTCAGGCGCGCGCCATCGCCGAGGCGATCGCCGAGAAGCTCGGGCCCGCCTCCTCGGTCGAAGGCATGCAGACGGCGAGCTGGATCCTGATGGACTACGGCGACGTCGTGTTCCACGTCTTCCAGGAGGAGGCGCGGCGCTTCTACGCCCTCGAGCGGCTCTGGGGCGACGCGCCGAACGAGACCGGCGTCTTCGGCGGGGTCCCGGCGATGTCGGGCGAGAGCAAGCGTCCCTCCTAGTCGAAAACATGGCGGACAAGGGGACGGCATCGCTCCGGTCCCATTTTCCGACGCGCAATCGCGCGCTCGCCGCCGAGATCGACGCGCTCGGCCGGGCGGCGAACCTGCCATCGACGCTCCTGATCCTCGGAGAGAGCGGCACCGGGCAAGGATCGCCTGGCGCACGCCATTCACGACGTCTCGGTCGCGCGCGGCGAGCCCCTTCGTGCGCGTGGACGCGGCCAACCTCTCCGACGAGCTCTTCGAGAGCGAGCTCTTCGGCCACGAGAAGGGCGCCTTCACGGGCGCCGTCACGGCCAAGAAGGGACTGCTGGAGGTGGCCGAGGGCGGCACCGTGTATCTCGACGAGGTGTCCTCGCTCTCGCCCGCGGCGCAGGCCAAGTTCCTGCGCGTCCTGCAGGAGAGGACCTTCCGCCGCCTCTCCGGCGTCACGACCCACCCGTTTCGGGCGCGCCTGATCGTCTCCTCGCGGCGCGACCTCGCGGCGCTCGTCGAGAAGGGCGCCTTCCGCGACGATTTCTTCTATCGCATCGACGTGGTGTCGATCCGGCTTCCGCGCCTGCGGGACCGCCGCGAGGACATCCTGCCGATGGCCCGCCTGTTTCTTCGACGCGCGGCGCGGGCGTACTCGCGGCCGGCGCGGCGCTTCACGAAGGAGGCGGAGGCCACGCTCGCGCGCCATCCGTGGCCGGGCAACGTGCGCGAGCTCGCGCACGTCGTCGAGCGCGCGGTGCTTGGCGCGGAATCTGCAGAGATCGCCTCGAGCGACATGCCGGCCGGAGCGCTCGGCTCCCCGGAGTCGCTGTTGCAGTCGGCGGTCGAAAACCGATGGACGTTGAAGCAGCTCACCGACGCGTACATCACCGAGACTCTGCGCCGCGCAGGCGGGAATCGGTCGCTGGCCGCCAAGCGTCTGGGCGTTTCGCGCAAGTTTCTCTGGGAGAGGGCGAAGAAATAGCGTTGAAAGTGCGTTAAATCACGGAATCGGCTGGACTTCTGGACGGATTCGGGTATCATCCCGCATCCAAAAAACGGCCCCGCTCCGACAACGGATCGGGGCGCCGGACTTAAAGGAGACGGACCACATGGCTTCGACAGCCACCAAGCCCGCGCGGATGCCGAAGAAGGAGATGGAGAAATTCCGGCGTCTTCTCGACGAGAAGAAGGCGTCGCTTTCCGCCGAGATCGCCAAGACCCGCAGCGCGGAGGAAGAGACGACCGAGGAGTCGACGCAGGACATCGCCGACAAGGCCGTTTCGTCCTACACGCGCGAATTTCTGTACTCGCTGACGGACGGCGAGCGGTCGACGCTCCTTCAGATCGACGACGCGCTCGGACGGATCGACGACGGCACGTACGGGCTCTGCCTCAACTGCGGCCGCCTGATGGCCGACAAGCGGCTGACCGCCGTGGCATGGGCGTCCTACTGCCTCGACTGCCAGGAGCTCGCCGAGAAGGGGCTGCTCCAGAACTAAGCCTCGCCTTCACGGTTCTCTCGCTCTCTCGAGCCTCCGCCGGTTTCGCCGACGGAGGCTCTTTTTCGTGGCGTTGTAGGGGCGGCCTTTTGCGGCCGCCCGCGGGCGGGGACGAGCCCCGCCCCTACGACGGAGAACGAGAGCGCCCCCTCACCCCAACCCTCTCCCCCCTCACGGGTGGAGAAGGGGTTTCTATCGGCCGGCTTTCTCTCTTCGTAGGGGCGGCCCTTGCGGCCGCCCGGGACCTTCGCCGTGTAGCGACTTTCGTCACCGAGCACTACACTGCCGCCGGATGCCCAAGGTCGCGTTCTCCGAAAAGGCGATTCCCTCTTTCGACGACGCGCCGTCGGCGGTCCTCGTCTCCGGGGACGTCGAGTTCTTCGTCGAGGAAGCGGCGGCCCGGGTCCGGGACGCGCTTTCGGCCGGGGGCGCCGAGGTCCTGCGGTTCGAGGACGACGCGCCGGCCGAGGCGGTCTCGGACGCCCTTCTCAACCGGTCGCTCTTCTCCGCGCGGCGCATCGTCGAGCTGGACGTCTCGCGCCTGCTCGGCACCGAGACGCCGGGGCGCCTGGTCGCGAAGGCGGTCGAGTCCTGGGACCGGGGCGGCGCCGCCGGCCGCCGGGAGGCGTTCAAGGCCGCTCGCGCGCTGCTCGCCGCACTCGACCTTCCGACGAGCGGCGATCCCGAGGAGAACGCCCAGGCCGCGGCCCGGCGCGCGCGCCGCAAGGACGATGCGCCGCGGCTGGCCGAGATCCTGAAGGAGCTGCCCGAGGAAAAGAGCGGAGGGCTCGCCGTGCTCAAGGGTGCGCTCCGGTCCCTCCTCGAACGCGGGGAGAACGACGGCACCGTTGCCCTCCTGACCGCGGTGGATCCCCCGGCGGGCGTCGACCTCCTGCAGGAGATCGCCTCCCGCGGCCTCGTGCTCGAGACCTCGGTCGGCGACGAGCCGGGGCCGGCGCTGCGCCGCCTCGCGGGCGCGCTCGCCAAGGAGCGCGAGGTCGTCGTCGAGCCGGCCGCGATCGAGCGCCTGATGACCCGGACCGACGCCGATCCGGCTCTCTTTGCGGCCGAGCTCGAGAAGCTGCTCGACTGGGCGGGGAAGGGTGGCCGCGTCAAAGCGGCCGACGTCGAGTCCAACGTCGAGGACGAAGCCTCCGAGGACGTCTACGGCCTCTTCGACGCCATCGGACGCCGCGATGCGGGCGACGCGCTGGCTCGCCTCGAGCGCCTGTTCGACGGGCGCGACGTCCGGCAGGGCGATCGCGCCTACGAGAAGGTCGAAGAGGTCTGGCCGATGCAGCTGCTCGGGCTGGTCACGGCGGAAGTACGGCGGATGCTCCTGCTCCGCGCGCGCATGGAAGAGGCGGGTCCCCGAGGCTTCGACTCCGGCATGTCCTATCCGGCGTTCCAGGCCCGGATCCTGCCGCGCCTGACCGCGCCGGTCGCTCCCTTCGGCCGCTCTCCGTTCGAGGGGGCTCGCGGCCCGACGAACCCCTACGCGCTCTACAAGGCGGCGATGCGCGCGTCGCGGTTCTCGGCCCGGGAGCTCGCCCGGGCCCTTTCGCGTGCGGCCGACGTGGACGTGCGGCTGAAGTCGTCGTCTCCCGCGCTCGACACGCTGTCGGTCTACGTCGGCGAGCTGATCGCGGGAAGCTGATCGCGGCCTGTGTCGTCGCGCCGGGGCCGGTCCTCGGTCATCCTGAGGGCAGCGAGGGATCCCTTTGAAGTCACGGTGCGGCTCGGAAAGGGATCCCTCGTCGCTGCGCTCCTCGGGATGACAGGGGAGAGTGCGGCGCAAAAGGGGATCCTTCAGCGCGAAGCCCGACGGGTAGCGCGATGCGATCCCGCGCCAAAACGCGGGGGACGGCGCCGCTTGCGCGGCAGCCGCCCTGTCTTGAGGTGGTGGGTGTCGTTCTCTAACTTAATATACGGAGCAGCATGGCCGACCGTTTCACGATTGATTTGTCGCCTCGAACCGCCCTGATTACAGGGGGTTCGCGGGGGATCGGCCGGGCGGTCGCGGACCTGCTGGCGAAAGCCGGGGCCCGCGTCGCGATCAACTACGTCCGCGACGAGGCCGCCGCGAACCGGGCCGTCCGCGAGATCCGGGCCGCCGGCGGCGAGGCCATGGCGCTCGCCGGCGATCTCTCGAAGCCGGACGAGGCGCGCCAGCTCGTCCGCGACGTCGTCGCCGCGTGGGAGCGGCTCGACATCCTCGTCAACAACGCGGGCATCTGGGAGGAGGATCGGGCGGGCGACGGCCGCGTGGACGTCTGGGACCGGACGTACGCGATCAACCAGCGCGGCGCCTTCCTCGTCACGGACGCGGCGATTCCTCACCTCGAGAAGACCCGCGGCGCGATCGTCTTCGTCTCGTCCACGGCCGGGCAGCGCGGCGAGGCGGAGCACTCCGCCTATGCGGCCTCGAAGGGCGCGATCATCTCGTACACGAAGTCGCTCGCCGCGGAGCTCGGCCCGCGGGGCATCCGGGTCAACTGCGTCGCCCCCGGCTGGGTGGACACCGACATGTCGGCGTCGTCGCTCGGCGATCCGAGGGCGCGCGCCGAGATCGAGCGGATCATCCCGATCGGACGGGTCGCCTCGCCCGAAGACATCGCCGGCCCGGTGCTCTTCCTCGTCTCGGACCTCGCGCGGCACCTCCAGGGGGAGATCGTCAACGTCAACGGCGGGAGCGTGCTGGCGGGCTGAAGCCCCCGGCCCCGATGGAGAAGCTCGACCGCCGCGATCTCCGTTTCCTCGGCGCGTGCCTGCTCGCGATCGCCGCCGGCGCGCTCGTCGCCGGCTCTCTCTTCAAGAAGGCGTTTCCCGAGGCGTCGATCGAGTTCCGGGTCAACCGCGACCAGGCGCGGGTCGTGGCGGAGCGCTTCCTGGCGGGGCAGGGCTACTCCACGGCCGGAGCCCACTTCGCGGGCGAGTTCGACGTGGACGAGACGGCCAAGGTCTATCTCGAGCGCGAGCTCGGCCTCGAGAAGGCCGGCGCGATCTATGGCCGCGCCGCCAAGGTGTGGCAGTGGCGGATGCGCTGGTTCCGGTCGGGCGTCAAGGAGGAGCAGCTGGTCGCGGTCTCGCCTCTCGGCGACCTCATCGGGTTCCAGTCCGTCCTGAAGGAGGACGCCCCCGGGGCGCGCCTGACGGAGGAGCAGGCTCGCGCGAAGGCCCTCGCGTTTCTGGCGACGCGGGGCCTCTCCGCGTCCGCCCTCACGCCGGTCGAGGCGACTCCGGTCGCGCGGCCCCACCGCTCCGACTGGAAGTTCGTGGACGAGAAGAAGGACGTCCGCTTCGCCGGCGCGACGGTCCGCTTCGAGACGACCGTCTCGGGCGACCGCGTCACGGCCTGGTCCGAGTTCGTCCACGTGCCGGAGCAGTGGGAGCGCGACTACGAGAAGCTGCGGTCGAAGAACGAGGCCGCGGGCGAGGTCGCGACCGCGGGCCTCTTCCTCACCCTCCTCGCGATGCTCGCGGTCCTGGTGCGCAAGATCGTCCTCAAGGACGTGCGGTGGGGCCTCGTCGCGGCGTTCGGCGCGATCGCGTTCGTGCTCGCGCTCCTGTCGAGCTGGAACGAGCTGCCGCTGACGCTCTTCCGCTACGACACCGCGAGCCCGCTGTCCGCCTACATGACGAACCAGATCCTGCTCGGCGTACTGGCCGCGATCGCGACCGGCGCCGGCATCGCCCTGGTCGTCGCCGCCGCCGAGCCGATCTACCGCGAGCGCTTCCCGCGGCAGCTCTCGCTGGCAGGCGCCTTCTCCGCCCGCGGGATCCAGAGCAAGGCGTTTCTCCGGAGCGTCGTCCTCGGCTACGCGCTGGTCGCCTTCTTCATGGCGTACCAGGCGGTCTTCTACGTCGTCGCCGCGCGCTTCGGCGCCTGGGCCCCCGCGGACGTGCCGTACAGCGACATGCTGAACACGTCGTTTCCCTGGGCGACCGTGCTCTTCATCGGGTTCCTTCCGGCGGTCACCGAGGAGGGCATCAGCCGGATGTTCTCGATCTCGTTTCTCGACCGTCTCGGCGCGGGGCGCGTCCTCGCCGTCGTCATCCCCGCGTTCATCTGGGGGTTTGGCCACTCGACCTATCCGAACCAGCCGTTCTTCATCCGCGGCGTCGAGGTCGGCTGCGCGGGCGTCGCGATCGGCTTCGTGATGCTGCGCTGGGGCGTCGTGCCGCTGCTGGTCTGGCACTTCACGGTGGACGCGCTCTACACGGCGCTGCTGCTGCTGCGCTCGGGAAACACGTACTACGTCGTCTCGGGCGCGGTCGCCGCGGGGATCCTGCTTCTGCCGCTCGGGATCTCGCTCGTGCTCTATCTGCGCCGGGGAGGCTTTCTCCCGTCGGCGGGCCTGTCGAACGCCGACGCCGGGTTCGTTCCGGATCCCGTTTCCGTCTCCGAGCCGTCCGCCGAGCCGTCGGCGCCCGTGCGCCCGCTGTCCCGACCGGCGCGATGGCTGGCGGTCGGAGCGGCGGTGCTTCTCGCCGCGTCGTTTCTCGTGCCGGCGGACGCCGACGGGCCGCTCGTGGACGACGCGACCGGCCGCGCCGCCGCCGTGTCGCTCGCCCGCCGGTTCCTCCGCGTCAACGGCGCCGACCCCGACGCCTGGTCGAGCGTCGCCTACACGGGAACGGGCTTCTCGTACGACGAGAGCGTGCGCGAGGCCCGGCCCCAGGAGCACGCGATGATCCCCGGCTTCTCGGACGGCGCGGCGCGCTACGTGATCGAGAAGGGCGGCCCGCGCGCGCTGCGAAGGCTCGCCGACCGTTCGCTCCCGCTCGCGTACTGGGTCGTCCGCTTCTATCGGCCGGAGCAGAAGGACGAGTGGAAGGTTCTCGTCGACGCGCGGCGCGCCCGCGTCGTGGCCTTCGTCCACCCGATCGGAGAGGACGCGCCGGCCGGACCGCCCGTCTCCTCGGAAGACGCGAGCCGCCGCGCCGCCGCCACGGCGAACAAGCTCGGCTATCCCGGCTCCGACTACACCGTGCTCGAGGTCGGCACCGAGGCGCGGCCCAACCGCGTGGACACGACGGTCGTCCTCGAAGCGAAACCGCCGGGCGTCGGGGAGGCGAGGCCGCGGCTGACCGCCGTCTTCCACGGGCCGCGGCTGGCCGCGTTTCTGCCCACGATCCAGATTCCGGAGAGCTTCATGCGCGAGCAGCGCCGCAGCTCGTCGGCCGAGGTCGTCCTGACGGGGGTCCGCATCGTCGCGGCCGGCAGCCTTCTCGGCCTCGCGGTCATCCTCTTCTTGAGACGCGTGCGAGAGCCGGGCTTCCGCTGGCGCGCGCTCGTCCGGCCGCTTCTCTGGACCGCTGCGATCGCGGCCGCCGCCCTCTGGAACACCTGGCCCGCGCTCTTCCGCGTCTACGACACCGAGAAGCCGATGAACCTCTTCCGCCTCCGCCTGATCGTCTCGCTCACGGTGTCGCTTCTGGGTCTCCTCCTCGTCGCGAGCATCGGGTTCGTCCTACTCGGCGCCGCGCGCCCCGGATGGACGCGGGCGCTGAGGCGCCAGGGGACGCTTTCGGACGCGTTTCTTCGGGCGGCTCTCTCGGCCGCGATCGTGCTCGGCCTCTCCCGGTGGCTGCACGTGCTCTCGGCGCGGATTCCCGCCTTCTACGACCCGGACCCGTCGCTGCCGGGAAGCCTCGCGGACGCGCTGCCTCCCGTCGACGTCGTCTGGGGGGCGGCGCGCGGCGCCTTCGCCGTCGCCGTGCTTGCCGCGACCGCGGCGCTCGCCTGGAACAGCTCCTTCTTCCGGAGCACCGCCGGCCGCGTCCTCGGCTTCGCCGCCCTCGCACTCGCGCTCGTTCCCTCGGACCTGCACTCGCCGGGCCAGTTCGCCTTCGAATACGCCACGGGCCTGCTCGCCGCCGGCTGGGTCGCCGTCTGCGCGTTCGGCCTGCTCCGCGATCACGCCGCCGCGTGGGCGCTCTTCGGGGTCTTCACGTTCGGAGGCCGTGGCGTGATCGAGCTGCTCGCGCAGACGGCTCCGGCGGACCGCGCCGCGGGCGGCTGGGCGCTCGTCGGATTGGCGGTCGCCGCCGCCGCGCTGCTTGCGGGGAGGCGGGAGAGGGCAATCGCTGCGGCGCCCCCAGCACCGGCTCCGCTGTCCGAGACACCTGGCTTGTTCTGATTCGAAGCCGAAGGTCGAGAACGCACTAACACCGCGAGCCGCCGCTCCGTAGAGCCTATGCGTCCTCCCGGACGCGTTAAGATGCGCCCGACCTGGCGACAAATGATACTCAGGATGAACACCATCCAGCGGGTGGCGCGGTGACGCAGCCAGAGATCGCGGAGTCGATACTCACTGACCCCGACCGCCGGCGGCGATTGCTGAAGCTCGCCTGGGCTCGATATCAGATCGCTTCCGGCG
The DNA here is from genome assembly GCA_963738945.1 of uncultured Acidobacteriota bacterium. Classification (GTDB taxonomy): domain Bacteria; phylum Acidobacteriota; class Thermoanaerobaculia; order UBA5066; family Gp7-AA6; genus DAHUXD01. Next base: position 2,444 of record CAVTYD010000003.1, on the reverse strand, counting down.
ACGCCGAGGAGATTCTGCAGGAAACCGCGCTCCAGGTCCTCTGCTACAGGTCTTACATCAGAAATCCGGATGCCTTCGTGCTCGCCGTATTCAAGGCATGCTGTGCGCGATTCATCGCCGGCGTTGTGACGGCACGGCAGCTCGTCGCGGATCTTCCAGCGGCGGTCGATGTGGATAGTTTTCCCGACCCGTTCGAGTCGGACGACTTCCAGCGTCGAATGGCGCTTCGAGAGGCGATCTGGACCGTTTCGTCCGCCTGTCGGCGGTTCCTGAGCGCGTACTACATCGAGGGAGAGGACCTGCGCGAGGTTGCGCGACGGTTGTCGCTCGCATATTCCAGCGCATCGAAGACGTTGAGCCGCTGCCTCAAGAAGCTGCGAGAATGTCTCGCGTGAGGCGGCACGTCGACGAGGTCGAGCTCCTCCGCTACGCGAAGGCGGCTCTTCCACCGTCTCGAGCGTCCCCGGTGGAGTCCCATCTTGCGGACTGCGCGGTCTGCGCGAACGCGCTGGAGGAGCTCAGAAAGCTCGATGACGACTTTCGAGCCCTTGCCGCGACCGGGGACCTCGCTCGGGATCTCGAGATCGCCGATCTCCCCTCGAACGACCGATTTCGGCGGCGCGTGGCCAGGCGGAAGCCCCGGCGACCTGCCCGAATGGATGGTTCCGGTCTCGTCGAGGCATCCGGAGCGGGCTGGGCCGCTCGGGAGCAACTCCTCGCCGCGCTCAGAGGGCCACGAGCGCCATTGGAGGTGCTGAAAAGCCTCGACCGGGCGTCGACGGCCGATCGTTTCGGGCTCCTCTACGCACTTCAGCAGGCGGGTCTCGAGATTGCGCAGGATCCCGTGGGCGTCCTCAACCTTGCTCGTGCCGTACTGAAGGTGAGTTCGCCGGGTTCGGCCGGCGCCGATGGCGGGCTGCCTTGGGCTCGGATCGAGGCCCAGGCGCACATGCTCGCCGGCCAGGCCCATCTCTGGTCTCGCGAATATGCGGCGTCGGAATCGCACCTGCGGGCGGCCTTTCGTATCTTCACGGACTCCGGCGAGGAGTCTGGCCTGGCGATGGTCGAGCTCGCGGAAGCCCAGCGCCGCTTTTTCGTTGGAAGGGCCGCCCAGGCCCTGATTCTGGCTCACCGCGCGTGGCTGTATTTCGAACGATGCGGGTTCGCGAGTGTCGCGGCGCGAGCGGCGGTCGCCAAGGGGATGGCCTTCGCGGATCTTGCCCGCTTTGATGAAGCGGCTGCCGCGTATCGGTCGTCTCTGCCGGTATTCGAACGGGAAGGTCTCTGGAGCAACTACGTGGGCGCGGTCAACAGCCTCGCGACCGCGCTCTTTCGGGCCGGACGTTCCGACGAGGCGCGCAAGGAATTTGCCCGGGCTCTGAAGCGTCTCTCCCGCCCTGCTCACCTCTCGTGGGTCGGTTATCTCCACTACGGCCTCGGCGACTTGCTCCTGGCGGCGGCTCGACCGTCCGATGCGGCGCAGGCGTTTGGCCGCGCGACGGCTCGCTTCGAGGAAAGCAAGCTGCTGTCGAGCGCGCTGCTGTCGCGAATCGCCGAAGCCGAATGTCGAGTTCGTGGCGGTCAGCGCCTGCAATCGTCGTTTCTCGCCGACGTCGCCAGGCAGGTGTCGGCTCTCGGCCGGCCGCTGGATTCCGCCATCCGGCGGCGGGTGGCGCGGTTGTCGGCCACCACAAAGCCCCGGGCATCGGACCTTGCATCGCTGCGCGATCATCTCTCCCGCTCTCTCGCGTAGCGTTCCCACCGACCGGCGTCTTTCCCCTCGTCTCACTCCTCTATTACTAGATTGTCCCGAGTTCGCCCTCTTCTCGCCACTGAATGAGCGAGTTCAGGCGAAGAGGAGCGCTCCACACCCGCCTCGCGTCGGTTCGGTCACCGAGCCGACAAGGAGGTCTGTGTGGTCCAGATCGAAGGCCCCATTCCGATGTAAAGATTTCCTGTCTCCGGGTGCAGTAGCGATCGCCGGCCAGTGGGAGCACTGTGCCGGCGATTCGCTTCTCTGCGCGATTGAGCAAGGCAGTACAGGCCGAGAAGCTGCCGAAAAAAGTTTTACACAGGATGTCCCTGAACTCACCGCTGGTGGCCACCCTTCTTACAGACGGATCGCCCATCACGGCGCCGGCATGCGGCGAAAGCGAATCGGGCGAAGGTGGGAGGGTCGTATGGTGGCCTCAGCGCGACTCGGGTTTGGGCTCCTCCTGGCGGTTCCTGTCGATTCCGGTGTCGTTAGTCGCGGCGATTCTCTCAGTTGCAGGCGCTGCGTCGGCCCAGCAGCCGCCGGAAACCCTGCCCTTCTTCTGGCCTGATCAGGCCTTCGAGAATCACGGCGTCGACAACGTCAACCTGTACAACGGGGACGACGGGATAGCGATCCCGCTCGGGCCCGCCTACACGCTCGGTCCGACCGGCTACCAGTACCAGCTCAC